>DASYRJ010000032.1:0-24439 GCA_036004525.1 Gemmatimonadales bacterium
GAGGTGGATTACACGCGCGTCGCGGAGCTGCGGCGCAAGCACAAGCAATCCTACGCCGAGCGCGGAGCGAACCTCACCTTCCTCGGATTCATCGCGAAGGCGTGTGCGGAGAACCTCCGCAAGCACGCCGTGGTCAACGCCGCCGTCTCGGGCGACACCATCATCTACCGGCGCGACATCAACATCGGGATCGCGGTCGCGCTCGACTGGGGGCTGATCGTGCCCGTCGTCAAGCACGCCGACGAGCTGTCGCTGATCGGCCTGGCGCGCGCCATCAGCGACCTGGGCGAGCGCGCGCGCTCCAAGAAGCTCACCCCCGACGAGATTCAACGGGGCACGTTCACGATCACCAACCCCGGCGTCTTCGGCTCCTACGCGGGCGCCCCGATCATCAACCAGCCCCAGGTCGCCATCCTGGGCGTCGGCACGATCGAGAAGCGGCCCAGGGTGGTGGCCCTGCCGGACGGCGGCGACACGATCGCGATCCGCACCATGGGGATGATCTCGATGTCGTACGACCACCGTGTCGTGGACGGGGCCGACGCGGACCGCTTCTTGGCCGACGTCAAGCAGATGCTCCAGGAATTCCCGGAGGGAGCCCTCTGACCATGCCCAAAGTCCTCACCGCGGCGCGCGTACGCGTCCCCGCGCCGAACGAGATGGAGTACTTGAGCACGCTCCGGGAACTGTGCCAGTTCGCCGAAGCGCGAGGCCAGCGGATCTGGGTGTTCCGCAACGCCAAGGACCCCCGCCTGTTCATCGAGTTCTCGGAGAGCCCCACCGAGATGTCGCACCGCGCGCAGGCATCGCGGTTGCCCGAGGAGATCACCCTGGAAAAACGGCTGCAGAGCATCGCGACCTACGCCCCCGATGCCTGGGAGCTGTGGAGTGAGGTCTCGCTCGCTGCGCCGTCTCAGGCCTAGGAGCGCCACGCCATGGCCCCGCCTTCCCCTCCCACCCTCCGGCGCACCATCGTGGTGGACGGCGAGACGTGGGAGGTCTATCCCTCCGGTCGTGTCACGGTCTACGGCCGCGATCAGTTCAGCCTGGTGTTCCGGCTCGGCACCGGGCCGCAGGCCAGGCGGCGCGTGACCCGCTACGCCCCCGTCGGGCACCGGTCTCCCGACCGCGCCCTCGCCGAGCTGTCCGACCGTCAGTTGCACGAGCTGTTCCGCCAGTCGCAGCCCGCCTGGACCGCGCCGGAGGCCGCCTACGGCGCACGTTGACCTGCATTGCCACTCGACGGCCTCGGACGGGGAATGCGCGCCGGGAGAAGTGGCGCGCCGGGCCCGGGCGGCGGGGTTGGCGGCGATCGCGCTGACCGATCACGATACCACCGACGGCGTCGCGGCCGCCGCCCGCGAAGGCGCGACGCTCGGAGTGCGCGTCGTGCCGGGCTGTGAGTTCAGCGTGAAGGCGCCGTGGGGCGAGCTCCACCTGCTGGCGTACTTTCTCCCGCCCGACGACGAGCGGCTGCAGACGTTTCTGCGCACGACGCGCGCCGCCCGCCGGCGCCGCGGCGAGCAGATCGTCGCCAAGCTGCAGGACCTCGGCGTGGAGATCGAGCTCGACGACGTGCACGCCCAGGCGGGCGACGGCGCGCTGGGCCGTCCCCACGTGGCCCGGGCCCTCGTGGAGCGCGGGGCGTCGGACGACATCAGCGACGCCTTCACGCGCTACCTGGGCCGCGGGCGCCCCGCCTACGTCGAGAAGCCGCTCCCCACCCTGGCCGAAGTCGCGACGCTGGTGCACGCCGTGGGCGGCGTCGCCGTGGCCGCGCATCTCGGGGACCACGGCACCGAAGGGCAGATCCGCCAGTTCCAGGAGCACGGGCTCGACGGGCTGGAGGTGCGCCACCCCAGTCACGCCCCGTCGGTCGAGCAGCGGCTCACCCGCATCGCCGAGCGGCTGGGGCTGGGGATCAGCGGCGGCTCCGACTGGCACGGCGACGCCGAGTTCGGCGATTCCCACGCGCCGCTGGGAGGGATGCGCGTACCGCTGGAGTGGCTCGAGCAGCTCGAGCAGCGGCGCGGACCCATAGCGAGGACGACCGCATGAGCGACCCGTTGGCAGTGGGCAGCAAGGCCCCCGGCTTCACGGCCGGGGCGTCCGACGGCCGGACGTACACGCTGGCGGACGTGCTCAAGCGCACGCACGTCGCGCTGGTCTTCTATCCGGGCAACAACACGCCCGGCTGAAACCGCCAACTCTCCGCCGTGCGCGACGAGATGGCCAAGTTCGAGCAGGCGGGCATCCAGCCCTTCGGCGTGAATCCGGCGGGCGTGGAGGCCCATCGCGGCTACGTGGACAAGATGCGCTTCAACTTCCCGCTGCTCTCCGATCCCGACCGGGCGATTGCGCGCGCGTACCACGCCCTCAAGGAAGACGGGCGCGGCATCCAGCGGACGGTGTACGTGATCGGCCGCGACGGGACGGTGCGTTACGCGCAGCGCGGCGCGCCGCCCGCGGACGACATCGTCGCCGCGGTGGCGCCCCCTTCGCCCCGTGCCCGCTGACTTCGGCGGCAAGGTCGCCCTCGTCACGGGCGTGGGCCGCGTGGGCCAGATCGGCCACGCCGTGGCGCGCGGGCTGGGCCGCGCCGGCGCGAAACTGCTGCTGGCGGACGTGAACGCGCTCGGCCTCGCGGACCGGCTCAAGGAGTTCACCGCGGAAGGGATCCGCGCCAAGACGTTCGCCGGCGATCTGACGCAGCCTCAAGCGGGGCAGGGGGCCGTGGCGCTGGCGCAGGCGCAGTTCGGCGGGCTCGACATCGTGGTGAATGTCGCGGGCGGGTTCTTCAGTTTCGGGCCGTTTACCGAGGTGAAGCCCGACGCGCTCGATCGCGAGCTGACGATCAATCTCAAGACGGCCTTCTTCGTGTGCCAGGCCGCCGTGCCGGCGCTGCTCGCGCGCGGGGGCGGCGCGATCGTCAACTTCGCGTCGATTGCCGCGGTGCGGTCCCTGATGCACATGGCCGGGTACAGCGCGGCCAAGTCCGCCGTCGCCGGGCTGACCCGGGCGCTGGCGCGCGAATACCGCGACGCGGGGATCCGGGTGAACGCGGTCGCGCCCGCCACGGTGCGGACGGCGGACAACGTGGCCCAGATGCAGCCCGATCCGAAGACGCCGCTCGTCGAGCTCGAGGAAGTCGTGAACACCGTGCTCTTCCTCGCGAGCGGCGAGGCGAGCGCCATCACGGGCCAGATCGTGCCGATCACGGGAAAGGCGTACTGACGTGCGCCTCGCCGGCGCGGTGGCGTTGGTCACGGGGGCGGGGACCCGAATCGGCCAGGCCATCGCGGTCGGGCTCGCCCGCGCTGGGTGCGACGTGGCGGTCCACTACCGCGGCTCCGCAGGCGGCGCCGAGGCGACCGCGCGCGACGTGCGGGCGGCCGGCCGCCGCGCCGAGCTGCTCCCCGCCGACCTCGCCGACGCCGCCGCCGCCCGCGGGCTCGCCGACCGAGCGGCGCACGCCCTCGGCCGGCTCGACGTCGTGGTGAACTCGGCCGCGATCATGGTGCACCAACCGGTCGAGACCGTCACGCCGGAGAGCTGGGACGCGACGCTCGACCTGAACCTGCGCGCCGTCTTCTTCGTGGCGCAGGGCGCGGTCGCCCACCTCCGGCCCGCCAAGGGCAAGATCGTCAATCTCGCCGACGTCGCGGGGTTCGAGCCGTGGCCCGCGTACCTGCCGCACTGCGTCAGCAAGGCCGGGGTCGTGATGCTCACCAAGGCCCTCGCCCGCGCGCTCGCTCCGGACGTCGCCGTGAACGCCGTCGCCCCCGGTCCCGTGCTCCTTCCCGAGGGATGGGACCGCGCGACCCGCGATCACATCCGCGCGACGACGCCGCTCGGCCGCCTGGGCGAGCCCGCCGACGTGGTCGCCGCGGTGCGGTTCCTGCTCGAGGGCAGCGACTTCGTCACCGGCACCGTCCTCGTCGTGGACGGCGGGAGATTGATCCGCTGAGGGACGTCGTCGTCGTGGGGGGCGGCTGTTACGGCACGTTCTACGCGTCCCAGCTCGCCAAAGCCAAGGCTCGCGGGAAGGTGGACTATCGCACCGTCATGGTCGTCGACCGCGACCCGGCCTGCCGCGCCCGGCGCGAGCTGGGGGACGCCGCCGACCGGCGCTTCGTGACGCAGGAATGGACGCCGTTTTTCGACGCATTCCTGCTCGACGCAGTTGACGATCACATCGTTCCGTCGCCGCATATGCCTCATTTGATGTTCGAGTGGGTGCTCACGCGGGCGCGCCGCCGCTGGCCGAGCCGGGCGGTGGGCGTCGAGCCGGTGCCCGGCGTGCTCGGCACGCCGTACGACCGGACGGCGGAGGACGGGACGCGCTACGTCTCGTTCGCGGACTGGATCTGCCCCACGCACTGCATCGAGCCCGCCCTCTGTCCCGCGATCGGGGCGCCGCGGACGTGGGAGATGAGCGAAGCCGTCCGCGCCCTCACCGACCGGCTGCGAGGCGAGGGCAGGCATGTCGCGGGGCCCGCCCTGTTCGTCTGCCGGCATCACGTCTTCGGCGTCGGCACCTTCGCCGCCGAGGCGGTGCTCGCGGGCGACCGCCTGGTGGAAGAGACGGGCGCGAGCGGAGAGCCGGCCGCGGTGCTCGTGGGAACCATCAGCGCGTGCCACGGGGCGCTCAACCTGGTGAGTCTGGGACGGGCGTGAGCCCCGAAGAGCGCCGGCGTTACCTCGAGCACGCCTGCGGGCTGTTCAACACGGGGGAGTATTGGCTCGCGCACGAAGCGTTGGAAACCGTGTGGCGTTCTATTATTAAGGAGAACGAGGCCCGCGTCTTTCAGGGCCTGATTCAAGCCGCCGCCGCGCTGCTGCACCGCGAACGCGGCAACCGCCACGGCACCGTGGTGGTGGGCGCGGCGGCCCTCGAGAAGCTCGCCGGGCCGCAGCAGGCCGAGGTGGAGCTCGAGACCGTTCATTTCCGCGCGCAGCTGGCGCGCGCCTTGGGGGGGGAAGGCGATCCCCCGCGACTGGAATTCCGAGCGCATGGTTGAGCACGAGACGCGAGAATACGACGTCATCATCGTCGGTGCGGGGCCGGCCGGGTTGTGCGCCGCGCTGTATGCCGGGCGGGGGATGCTCAAGTCCCTCACCATTGAGCGGGGCGCGCCGGGCGGCGAACTGCTGAACACCGACTTGATCGAAGACTACATCGGGTTCGAGAGCATCAAAGGGTGGGACCTGGCGCAGAAGATGGCCGCCCACGCCAAGAAATTCGGCGCCCAGCTCGTCACCGATACCGTGGAGCGCGTGCGCAAAGCGTCCGACGGCTGGTTCGACATCGAGACGGCGCACGGCAGGACGTACCGCGCGCCGGCCGTCATCCTCACCGCCGGCGGCACGCCGGTCAAACTCGGCATCCCGGGTGAAAAAGAGTACGCGGGGAAGGGCGTCTCCTACTGCGCGGTGTGCGACGGCGCATTCTTCAAGGGGGAGCGCCTGGCCGTCGTGGGCGGGGGCGACGCCGCGGTCGAAGAAGCCGATTACCTGACGCGGTACGCGAGCAAGGTCCACCTCGTCCACCGGCGCGACGACTTCCGCGCTTCCCAGATCCTGCAGGACCGCGCCTTCGCGAACCCGAAAATCGAGGTGATCCGCAACACCACCGTGCCGGAGATCGTCGGCAACGAGAAGGGTGTGCAACACATCATCCTGCAGGACGGCGGCACGGGCGAGCGATCGAACTTGGATGTCGGCGGCGTGTTCGTGTTCGTCGGCTTCAAGCCGAACACCCACCTCATCGAGGGACACCCGAAGCATGACCCGGGCGGTTATCTCATCACCGACGAGCGCATGATGACGTCCATTCCGGGCCTGTTTGCCGCGGGAGACGTCCGGAGCCAGCTGACGCGGCAGATCACCACCGCCGTCGGCGACGCGACGACCGCGGCGATCGCGGTCGAGAAGTACCTCAAGGCCCTCCGCAAAGGCGACTGATGCAAGTCGTCCAGATCCCGAACGGCCGGTTCGTCGAGAATTGCTACCTCGTCGTGGACGAGGAGGCCGGCGAGTGCGCGATCGTCGACCCGGGCGAGGAGGCGGGGCTGGTTCTCCACAAGCTCGCCGCCACCGGAGCGAAGGCGGTCGGCATCTGGCTCACGCACGCACACATCGACCACGTCCTGGGCGTGCCCCGCGTCGCCGCTGAGACGGGCGCCCCGGTGTGGCTCCATCCTGCCGACCGGCCGCTGTACGACGCCGTGCCCGAGCAGGCGGCGTGGTTCGGGATGGCCGCGCCGCCCCTCCCCCCCCCGGACCGGTCGTTTGGCCGCGGACAGACGGTACGCGTGGGCGAGATCGCATTCGAGGTGCGGCATGCCCCCGGCCACTCCCCCGGGAGTGTCTGCTTGGTCGGGCCGGATGTCGTGTTCGGCGGCGACGTCCTGTTCGCGGGGTCCATCGGTCGCACCGATCTTCCCGGGGGTGACTTCGATACCCTGATCGCGAGCATCGAGCGCGAGTTGCTCTCTTTGCCCGATGCAACCATCGTGTACACCGGCCATGGACCCGAGACCACCGTCGGACGCGAGCGCCGCTCCAACCCCTTCCTCACGGGGGCCGTCCGCCTCCCCTAAGCCGCGTCCCCGGCCCACCTGCCTGCGCTGCGGCGCCGAGGTGCGGCCCAAGCCGTGGGGATGCAAGAACCCCTGCCCTAATTGCGGATTCCTCTATCCGCTGGGCGACTGCTCTGACTGACGTCCGCGCGAAGTTTCTCCCCGACGGCGCCGTCGTCGCCGCGGGCGGCGGCCGTACGCTCCTCGAGCTGGCGGAGGAGTCCGGGACGCCGCTGCGCTCGGTGTGCGGCGGCATCGGTAATTGCACGAGCTGCCGCGTCCGGATCGTCGCGGGCGAGTTGCCGCCGGGGCGGACGGACCACGCCCGGCTCGGTCCGCTGGTGGCGCACGGCTGGCGGCTCGCCTGCCAACATGTGCCCGCCGGCCACCTCACCGTCGAGCGCCCGCCTCCGACCGATCTGTGAATCACCTGCTCGCGCTGCTGCTCCTGGCCATCGACTGTGCGGCCCGCGCCTGGCGCATCCAGCTGGCCACGTGGGCGGCCGGTGGTGCGCTCTCGTTCCGCGATGCCCTGCGCCTGAACCTGTACGGCGAGGCGGCCTCCACCCTCACGCCCAACCGCCTCGGCGGCGAGCCGGCCCGCTTCCTCGGGATGACCTGGTCGCGCGTGCGGCCGGTGACCGCGCTCGTCGCGCTCGGCGTGGAGGTGGCGGCGGAGTGGCCCGTCTTCGGACTCGTGATCGGCGCCCTCGCCATTCATTACATCCCGGATTGGGGCGCCTTCGCCTCCCGCTGGTTGGGGCACAACCTGGCGCGGGATCTCCTCACGATCGAGCTGGTGGCGCTGGCGGCGCTGCTGGCCATCTACGGGCTGCAGCGCATGGTACGCGCCGGCACGATCCGCCACCGGGTCCGGCGGCAATGGCGCGTGGCCCTCGCCCACGTGCGGCGCGCGCCGTCGTGGGTATTGGGTGGGGGGGCGCTGCTGACCGTCGTCAGCTTCGCCGCGCGGGCCCTGATCCTCCCCGCGCTCGTTTGGGGCCACCCCGGGGCACCGCCCCTTTCCATGATGTTCTTCGGGGCGCTGGCCCTGATTCACGCGGCGCTGCTCTTGCCGCTCCCGTCGGGGGGCGGTGGCATCGAGGTCGCGTTCCTCTCGGGGTTCGCGGGGGATTTCGGAGCGCAGCAGCTTATCGTGCTGCTCTTGTGGCGGTTCTATACCGCCGTGCTGCTCACGCTGCTGGGCGTCTACCTCCTGGTGCGCACGCACGGGGCGGCGGCAGCCAAAGAGCTCTTCACCATCGGCTGGTTCCGGCGCCGCCCTACGGTGCCGGAGTCATCGCCATGAGCACGACCGTGCGGATTTCCGCCCCCCGCACGCCGTGCGGGACGCCGGCGGGAGCGAGCACGAGATCGCCGGGCCCGGCCGTGACCGACTGCTCGCCGACGACGAAAGTGGCCTTTCCGCTCACGACTACATAGAATTTGTCCGCGTCCGCGTGCGCGTGGACCGCCTGCGCCTGGCCGGGCTCGAAACAGTTCAGCCCCGCGAGCAGGCGCTCGGAGCGGAAGCAGTCGATCTTGGTCATCTGGTCGGCCCGGAAAGCGGCGCGGCCGGGGAGGTGCTGGACCAGCTCTCGGAGCTCCATGGGCGATTCCTGGCTCGAGACGAACGGCAGTGTGACGGAACGGAACGAGGCGATGAGCGCGACGCGTATCGAACGCGATCCCTTGGGCGAGCTGCCCGTGCCCGCGGACGCCCTGTACGGCATCCAGACCGAGCGGGCGCGGCACAACTTCCCCATCTCCAATCTGCGGCCCCTCGCTTCCTTCGTCGACGCGGGTATCTGGATCAAGAAGGCCGCCGCGCTCACCAACAAGGAAACCCGCCGGCTGGACGGCAGGCTCGCCGACGCGATCGTCCGGGCGGCCGATGAGATCCTCGGCGGCGCCCACCGCGAGCAGTTCGTGGTCGACCCCTACCAGGCCGGGGCGGGTACGTCCCACAACATGAACTGCAACGAGGTGCTCGCCAACCGCGCGAACGAGCTGCTGGGCGGCGAGCGCGGCGCGTACAAGCCCGTGCACCCGAACGACCACGTGAACATGGCGCAGTCGACCAACGACGTGATCCCGACCGCCATCCGTCTCGCCGCCCTGGCGCAGCTGCCCGCCCTGCTCGAAGCCCTGGACCGCCTGGCCCGTGCCTTCCTCGCCAAAGGGCAGGCGTTCGACGGCATCGTGAAGTCGGGGCGCACCCACCTGCAGGACGCGACCCCGATCCGGCTCGGCCAGGAGTTCACGGCCTACGGCCGCACCGTCGAGCGCAACCGCGAACGCATCGCCCGCGCGGCGGACGACCTGCGGGACCTGGGCATCGGGGGGACGGCGGTGGGGACGGGCCTGAACGCCGATCCGCGTTATCCCGGGTTGATGGTCAAACACCTGAAGGCGATCAGCGGCCTCGACCTGCGAGAGGGGAAGGACCGCGTGCAGCTGATGCAGTCGATGGGCGATGCGACGGGGTTCTCCGGCGCCCTGCGGACCTATGCGGTGGACCTGGGGAAAGTCGCGAGCGACCTGCGCTTGCTCGCCTCGGGTCCGCGCACCGGGTTCGCGGAGATCGTGCTGCCGCCGGTGCAGCCGGGATCGAGCATCATGCCGGGCAAAGTGAATCCCTCGATCGCCGAAATGGTGAACATGGTGTGCTTCCAGGTGATCGGGAACGACGTGGCGGTCGCGGCGGCGGCCGAAGCGGGGCAGCTCGAGCTGAACGTCATGATGCCGATGATCGCGCACAACCTGCTGTTCTCGATGGGCATCCTCGCCAACGCGAGCCGGGTGCTGGCGGAGCGGTCGGTGGAGGGGATCGAGGCGGACGCGGCGCAGTGCGCGCACTGGCTCGAGCGCAGTCCGGCGCTCGTGACCGCCCTGGCGCCGAAGATCGGCTACGCCGAGGCGGCGAAACTGGCCAAGGAGGCGGTCGCCAAGAACGTGACGGTGCGCCAGCTCGTGATCGAGAAGGGGTTGCTGAAGGACAAGGAGCTCGACGCCGTGCTGGACCTCAGGGCGATGACGGAGCTGGGGGTGCCGGGGGAGCGGAAGTAGCTCACTCTTCATCGAGGAGGAGCGCGTATGAGCCGGATCGTGGTGGCTGGAGTGGTCGCGGGTGTCGTCGCCTACCTGGTGGACTGGGTGATGTGGAGCTACGTGTTCCGGAAGGGGATGGATGCGTTCGTCACGCCGATGTCTCCCGAGGAGATGAAGCGGTTCATGGGGCCGGCGCTGGCCAAGTCGGGCGTTCTCAGCCTCGTGTTCGGCGTGCTCCTGGCGTTTCTGTACGCCCGCTTCCGGGGCAGTCTCTGGGTGCAGGGCGGCGGCCCGCTCGCGGGGCTCGAGTTCGGCGCCGTCTTGTGGCTCCCCACGATCGCGCTCGAGACGTTGGGCGGCGGGGTGTGGTATGCCAAGGTCCGTCCGCTGTTTAACGCGACGTTTTGGGTGTGGCTGGCGCGGCTGCTCGCCGCCGGCCTCGTGGTAGGATTGCTCATCACGGAGTGACCGGAGTCACGGCACCGGCTCCGCCGGAAGAGTAGAACTGTTCCTCATGCGCACTATTCTGTCGTGCCTGACTGCGCTCGCGCTGGTCGGGGAGACCGCCGTCGCTGCGGCGCAGGGCCGCGCGCGAATCGGCCCTACCGTCTCGAGCCTGTCGATCGAGGACGGGAGCGGGGCGAGTCACGCGTACCCCTCGTTCGGTGGCAGTTTCGCGTTCATCACCGGCGACGACGGCGAGATCGGCGTCACCGTCGCCCGCTACAAGGACCTCTCCTCCGACGCCTGCACGCGTGCGCTCACCTTCTACAGCGTGGACTCGTACTACTATCCGATCGGGCCGAAGGGCATCGCACCCTTCGCCTCGACCCAGATCGGCCTGGCGCGCGTGACCGAGTCGAACCCGCGGTTCGCCTGCGGCCTGCTCGCGACCACGGCGACGACGAGCGAAATCGGCCTCGCGTATGGGCTCGGCGTGCGGGTGAACCTGGGGAACCAGGCCGCGGGGCTCGTCGAGGGCCGCTTCTTTCAGGTGCCGAACAGCGCGATCCAGTCGCTCGAGGCCCGTGCGAACGTCTCGATCGCGTTCGGGAAACCGCCTCGCACGCAGCTCACGAACGGGACCCTCGGGCCCGCGATCGGCATGCTCTTCGCTCTCAGTGGGCCGATGGAAGGACGAGGGCCGACGCTGGGCGTGCGGTTCCGGCGCGACACGAAGAAGGGCGGCACCTTGGGGCTGCAGATCGATTACGCGCCGCTGCGCGTTCCGGCTGAGTGCCCCACGGGCTGCGAGCCGAGCGCGATCCTGTTCGCCCCGGGATACGAGGTATCGGTGCACCCGGCGTGGGGCCGACTCTACGGCGAGCTGGGCGGGTTGCTCGCCGGATTCCCCTCGCAGACGGTCGATCGCGGTGTCGCACAGGGCCTACAGGGCGGCCTCGGCGCCGACATCTTCAGCGGCCGGTCGCTGATGTGGAACGTCAGTAGCCGCGTGCTCTGGCTGCAGCGCCACAACGGGGAGAACGTGTTCCTGCTTCAGGTGGGAGTGAGCCTGAGCCCGCAGCTGGGCCATTGAATCCCGATACCGATTCTCCCATATTGCAGCCATGCGCATCACCACTTGGGGCGAGTACGGGCTGATCGTCTCCCTCCATCTCGCCAAGCGAGCGGGGGAGGGGCCGGTGGCGGCGCGCGAGCTCTCCGACCACGAACGGCTTCCTCACGACTACGTCGAGCAGATCCTCCTGCGCCTGCGGCGCGCGGGACTGGTCGAGTCCGCCCGCGGCGCCAAGGGAGGCTACGCCCTTGCCCGCGACCCGCAGGGCGTGACCGTCAAGGACGTCATCGAGGCGTCCGAGCACGTGACGTTCGAAGTCAACTGCGACCTCCACCCGGTCGATCCCACTCGATGTAGCGCCGATGCCTCGTGTAGCATCAGGCCCGTGTGGCGGCTGCTGGAGCGGCGCATCAACGAGCTGCTGTCCGGCATCACGCTGGCCGACCTGATGCATCAAGAGGCGCAGATCTACCAGATCGTCGGAGTCGCGGCCGAGACCTAGTCCCGGCGCCAGCGCTGTTTTCTTTCAACGGAAACCCGACGACACCCGTCGGGTTTTTAACTTTTGGAGGTTCGTCATGGCGCAGACACAGCCTGAAGTGCTCGTCTCCACGGCATGGGTGGCGGAGCACTTGAACGATCCCGCGGTCCGTCTGATCGAAGTGGACGTCGACACCACCTCGTATGACACGGGGCATCTCCCCGGCGCGGTGGGTTGGAACTGGCAGTCGCAGTTGAACGATCCGGTGCGGCGGGATATTCCCGATCGCGCCGGGGTCGCCCGGCTCCTGGGAGAGGCGGGCGTCACGCCGCGCACCACCGTCGTCCTGTACGGCGACAACAACAACTGGTTTGCCGCGTTCGGCTTTTGGGTGCTGCAGCTGTACGGGCACACCCGGGCGAAGCTGATGGATGGCGGTCGCGCGAAATGGACCGGGGAGGGCCGCGTCCTGGTGGCCGACCGTCCCGCCGTCCGACCGTCCGTCTATCCCGTGCCCAAGCGGATCAACACCGCGCTGCGCGCCCGCCGGCCCGACGTGGAGCGCGCGCTGCGCGCCAAGAAGACGGCACTCGTCGACGTGCGCTCGCCGGCGGAGTACGTGGGCGACATCGTCGCGCCCCCGGGGCTCAAGGAGACCGCGCTGCGGCCCGGGCACATTCCCGGCGCCCGCAACGTGCCCTGGAGTCAGGCGGTCGGCGCCGACGGCACCTTCAAGCCGCGCGAGCAGCTCCGGCAGCTGTATCGCGACGCGGGCGCCCTCGATGGGAAGGAGCAGATCATCACCTACTGCCGCATCGGCGAGCGGTCCAGTCACACCTGGTTTGCCCTCAAATACTTGCTCGGCATCAAGAACGTGAAGAACTACGACGGGTCGTGGACCGAGTGGGGGAACCTGGTCGGAGCGCCGATCGCAAAGGGGGCAACACCGTGAAAGCGACGGTAAGGGACGGTAGGAGACGGTCAGAGACGGTAAGGCGTGTGCAGGCCGAGCCTGCCTTGTGGGCCTTGGTGGGGAATACGCCGCTCATTCCTCTTCCGTCCCTTACCGCCGCTTACCGTCCCTTACCGTCGGTCTTTCTCAAGTGCGAGTGGCTCAACCCGGGCGGCTCGGTCAAGGACCGCCCCGCGTTGTTCATCCTGCGCGACGGGCTCGCGCGCGGCGCGCTTCCCGGAAAGCGGCTGCTCGACGCGTCGAGCGGCAACACGGCGATCGCCTACGCGATGCTCGGCGCCGCCGCCGGCATCCGCGTTACCGTGTGCGTGCCCGCAAATGCCAGCACCGAGCGCAAGGCCCTGCTCGAAGCGTACGGGGCGGACGTCATCCTCACCGATCCACTCGAGGGGTCGGACGGCGCGATCCGCAGGGCCCGCGACCTCGCGGCCGCCCAGCCGGATCTCTACTGGTACGCCGACCAGTACAGCCACCCGGCGAACTTGGAGGCGCATGCCGAAACGACGGCGGAAGAAATCTGGCGGCAGACCGATGGCCGGATCACCCACTTCGTGGCGGGGCTCGGCACGACCGGGACGTTGGTGGGCGCCGGCGGCCGTCTGAAGGAGCTGAATCCGGCCGTCCAGTTGATCGCCGTCCAGCCCGACGGCCCGTTCCACGGGCTCGAAGGGTTGAAGCACCTGGAGACGGCCATCATGCCGGCGATCTACGATCCCGGACTCCCCGACCGGACCGAGTTCGTCTCTACCGAGGAGGCGGAGGCCGTGGTGCGCCGCCTCGCGCGAGAAGCAGGGCTGTTCGTGGGCTGGTCGACAGGTGCCGCGGTAGCGGCGGCGGAACGGGTGTTGACCGCCCGACCACCCGACCGCCCGACCGCCGTCGTTGTCATCGCGCCCGACGCCGGCACGCGGTATCTGAGCGAGGCGAGGCGGCCATGACGCTGGTCCTCGAGCGCAGTCACGTGGAGGCGATCCACCGGCACGCGGAAGCGGATTATCCGCACGAGGCATGCGGGCTGATCGGCGGCACGGCCGAAGACGGTCGCAAAGTCGGCCTCACGCTGGTGCCGGTGCGGAACGCGCGGGCCGACGCGCCGCACAATCGCTATCTCATCGATCCCGACGCCTTCCGGCGCGCGCAGGATACGCTCGACCGCGGCGGATTCGAGGTGATCGGTGTGTACCATTCGCATCCCGATCATCCTCCCGTGCCGTCGGCATTCGACCGGGAGCACGCCTGGCCGTGGCTCAGTTATGTGATCGTCGAGGTCCGTGCCGGCCGGGCGGGAGAGCACAGGAGCTGGGTGTTGGCGGACGACCGCCGCACCTTTGCGGAGGAGACCATATGGCAGTCACGATCCTGATTCCGACGCCGCTGCGTCCGTATGTCGCCGGCCGGGGTGTCCTGCACGTGGAAGCGACGAACGTGGGCGAGCTGCTGGATCGGCTCACCGCCGAGCACGGCGCGCTCAAACCACATCTCTTTGCAGATGACGGCCGGCTGCGCAGCTTTGTGAACGTGTACGTGAACGACCGGGACATCCGGCAGCTCTCCCACCGGGAGACGCCGGTGCAGCCGGGCGACACGGTGTCGATCGTTCCGAGCATCGCGGGAGGCACGGCGGTGGCCGAGGCCCTGCCCAAGCTGACACACGACGAGATCCTGCGCTACTCGCGCCACCTCATCTTGCCGGATGTGGGTACGGAGGGGCAGCGCAAGCTCAAGGCGGCGCGGGTCCTGCTCGTGGGCGCGGGGGGCCTGGGCTCGCCCGCCGCGCTCTACCTGGCCGCCGCCGGCGTCGGGACGCTCGGGCTCGTGGACTTCGACGTCGTCGACAAGACCAACCTCCAGCGGCAGATCCTCCACGGTACGTCGAAGGTCGGGACCTCGAAGCTCGAGTCCGCCACGGAACGCATCCGCGACATCAACCCCAACGTCCGCGTGCGGACGTTCGAGACGCGGCTTACCTCCGGGAACGCGCTGGACATCATCCGCGAGTTCGATATCGTGGCCGACGGGACCGACAACTTCCCGACGCGTTATCTCGTGAACGACGCCTGCGTCCTGCTCGGCAAGCCCAACGTGTACGGCTCCATCTTCCGATTCGAAGGCCAGGCGTCCGTGTTCTATGCGGAGGAAGGGCCGTGCTACCGCTGCCTCTATGCGGAGCCGCCTCCTCCCGGCCTCGTGCCGTCCTGCGCCGAGGGGGGCGTCCTCGGCGTGCTGCCGGGCATCATCGGCTCGATCCAGGCGCTCGAGACCCTCAAGTTGATCCTCGGCCGGGGCGACTCGCTGATCGGACGGCTTCTCCTCTTCGACGCCTTGAAGCTCCAGTTCCGGGAGCTGAAGCTCGCCAAAGATCCCGATTGCCCGGTGTGCGGCGCCCATCCCACCGTGACGACGCTGATTGACTATGAGGCCTTCTGTGGCATCGGCGCCGAACCGGCGTATGCCGGTCCGGAAGTGTCGGCTCAACAGCTCAAAGCTGAGTGGGACCAGAATCCCCAGCTCGTGGTCGTGGACGTGCGCGAGCCGCACGAGTACGAGATCGGCCACATCGACGGTGCGAAACTGATTCCGCTCAGCGAGCTCCCCAACCGGTTGAACGAGCTCGACGGCCACGCGGAAATCGTGACGCACTGCCACCACGGCGTCCGCTCGATGAAGGCACTCGAGATTCTCAAGGCGGCGGGATTCGCGAAGGTACGCAGCTTGAAAGGAGGGATCGACGCATGGAGCGTCGAGGTCGACCCGGCATTGCCGCGCTATTGAGTGCCGAAGGTGGGACTCGAACCCACACGGGCTTGCGCCCACTGGCTCCTGAAGCCAGCGCGTCTACCAGTTCCACCACTTCGGCAGGTGGGAACGGCGAATATAGACCGTTGTATAACCTCAAGTCAACGCTTATCTTGGCGGCCAGCCTTGGACAAAGTCTCCATCGCCCGCAACCCGCGTGCGCGACACGACTACCACCTCCTGGAGACGTGGGAGGCAGGGTTGGTGTTGACCGGCACGGAGGTGAAGTCGCTGCGGGACCGCAAGGCGAGCCTGGGCGAGGCCTACGCGCACGTCCGTAACGGCGAGGTGTGGCTCGAGGGGTTGTCGATCTCGCCGTACGCGCCCGGCAGCTACAACAACCCGCCCACCGCCCGTTCCCGCAAGCTGCTCCTCCACAAGCGTGAGATCCGCAAGCTGATCGGCGCCACGACGCAAAAAGGTCTCACCCTCGTTCCGCTCGAGCTCTACTTCAAGGATGGCCTCGCGAAAGTCGCCATCGCGCTCGCCAAAGCCAAACAGGCGCACGACAAGCGGGAGGACCTGAAGCGACGCGTCGCCGAGCGCGAGATGGCGCGGGTCGCGAAGGGGAAGCGAACGTGATCGTGCTGTGGCTCCTGGGCGCGCTGCTGCCGCAGCAGGTCTTGATCGCGACGCCGCGCGGCCAGGTGAGTGTCCCGGTGACGATCGAGCGCGGAGCCGCGGCGGTCGCCGCGCCGCGACTCGCGCGGCCGCTCGGCTTGGCGGCGTCGCTCCAGGGAACGGCGGTCCGCGTCGTCCTGAGCGGCCGCACCTTCGAGTTCGAGCTGGGGGCGCCCTTCGTCCGGGCCGACAGCGCGGCGTACCCGCTGGTGGGCGCCCCTTACGTCGCGCGGGATACCCTGTTCCTGCCGCTCCACTGGCTTGCGGCGTACGTGCCGCAGCTCACCTCGGGCCGCTATCGATGGGACGCCCGCCTCGCCCGGCTCGACGAGATCGCGCCCGCGCCCCTCACCCCGCTGACGCCCGCCATTGCCACCGCGCCGTTGGTCGCGCCGGCGGCCGCGTCGGTGGGCCCCCCGCATCCGATCACCGGCCTGCGCCTGGCGCACACCGTCGTCGTCGATCCGGGGCACGGCGGCGTGGACCCGGGCAATCCCGGGCTGCACCTCCCGGGGGGGCTCGTGGAGAAGGACATCACGCTCGCCATCGGCCGGTTGGTGCGCGCCGAGCTGATCCGCCGGGGGCTGGCGGTGATCCTGACCCGCTCGACGGACACCCTGGTCGACCTCGCCGACCGGCCGCGGTTCTGTCGCGCCGACTGCGACCTCTTCGTGAGCATCCACGTGAATGCGATGCCGGTGGGGCGCCGGCAGGAACGGGTCAACGGTATCGAGACCTACTTCCTCTCGGACGCGAAGACCGAAGATCAGAAACGCGTGGCGCAGACGGAAAACGACGCGCTGCGCTTCGAGACCGCCTCCCCCGCGCTCGACGGGCCACTTGCCTTCATCCTCCGTGACCTCCAGGTGAACGAGTACCTGCGCGAATCGGCGCGTCTCGCGGAGCTGGTTCAGGGGCGGGTCGCGGCGGTGCATCCCGGCGAGAACCGCGGCGTGCAGCAGGGCCCGTTCCTGGTGCTCGCGGCGGCGCGCCGGCCCGCGATCCTGGTCGAGACCGGCTTCGCCACGCATGCGCAGGACGGACCGTTTCTCGCCTCGGCCGCGGGACAGCGCAAGATCGCCAACGCGATCGCGGACGGCATCGTCGCCTACCTGCTCGAGTTCGAGCGCCGGCTGGCCGTCGGCGGGCCGGGAGGAGGGGGCGGCCGATGAAGCGAGCCGCCGGCGCGGCGCTGTGCATCACGGTGTTGTCGGGGTGCGCCTATTACAACGCGATGTGGAGCGCGGAGCGGCTCGCCCGGGAAGCGCGGCGTCTCGAGGCGCACGACCGAGAGCCCGAGGCGCGCACGCAATGGGCCGGCGCGGCGGTGAAGGCCGAGTCCGTCATGGCGCGGCATCCGCGCAGCCGCTGGGCCGACGACGCGCTGGTCCTGCGGGCCGAAGGGCTGGCCGGCGCCGGCACCTGCGCCGCGGCCGCGGCTCCGATCGCCAAGGCGCTGGCCACGGTGAGCGACCAGGGCCTGCACGAGCGAGCGGGGCTCGCCGCCGCGCAGTGCGCGCTGGCCGCGAATCAGCCGGTCGAGGCTGAGCGCGCGCTGGCGGAGGCGCTGGCGTCGGACGATGCGCAACGCCGGTCCCGTGCGCACTACCTCGCCGGCCGGGCGGCCGCCGCGCGGCTGGACTACGACGGCGCCGTGACGCTTTTCGGCCGCTCGCGCGAGTCGGCGGCGCTGCCGGCCCGGGTCCGGGCGCTGCTCGCCGCCGGCCGCACGGCCGCCGCGGCGGCGACGCTGGACACCGTCGCCGCGACCCGCCGCTTCAGCGAAGCGGAATGGGCCGGCTTGCTCCAGGCACTGGCGGCGATCGCTCCCGCGCCGGCGGCGTCCCAGGCGCTCGACCGGATGTTGGCGCAAGGCCGTGTCCCCGAGCCGGCGCGGGCGCGCTTGCTGATCGCCGATGGTGACCGGTTGCTTGCGGGGGGGGAGCCCGACGGGGCCGTGGCTCGATACCGCCAGGCCGAGGCGGTTGCTGCGGCGGCGGGCGAGGCAGGGTTGGCCCGGGTCCGGCGGCAGCGCGCGCTGGTGGCGCGGGCGGCGGCGCCCGCCGAGCTCGCCCCGGTCATCGCTGAGCTGACCCGCCTGTCGCGGCCGGATGCCGGGGGGGGAGGGGCGGGCGTGGCCGAGGCCCGCCGCCTCCTCGATCTCCTGGCACGTATCACGACGCCACCCACCGCCGGCACGTCCGGCGCGGCGTTCCGCACCGCCGAGTTTGCGCGCGACTCGCTCAACGCGTTGCGTCTCGCGGGTCGGCTGTTCCTCGACCTCGCCGCGGCCGACAGCGGATCCCTGTTTGCGCCCAAGGCGCTCATCGCGGCGCTGCCGTTGCTCCCCGACCGGCACGACTCGATCGTCGGCGCGCTCGACGCCGCCTATGCCGCATCCCCCTACACCCGGGCCCTGCACGGCGAAGCGAGCGTCGCGTACGCCGCAGCCGAAGACTCGCTGGCGCGCGCGCTGGGGGTGCAGAGGGGACGGGCCGCGCCCGCGCCGCCCCAGGGCACGCGCTTCGCGGGACCGCTGACGGGTCCGCGCGGGCCGTGGCTCGACGATGCTCCGGTCCGGCGCGTCGAGCCCGCCCCTCCCTCCCGCCGGCGACCTGGTGCCGAGCGCGACCGGCCGGCCCGGCCGGACCCGTGACCGCGGCCCGGCTGTTCGGCGTCACCTTCCAGAATCCCGTTCTGCTCGCCGCCGGCACCGCCGGGTTCGGGCGAGAGGTCGATGGCGTCATCGACCTCGACGCCCTCGGCGGCATCGTGACGAAGGCGGTCACGCCCGAGCCGCGCCGCGGCCATGCGGCCCCGCGCGTTGCGGAGTTCCGGGGCGGCATGCTCAACGCCGTCGGACTCGCGAACCCGGGAGTGGAAGCGGTCGCAGGCCACGAACTGCCCTGGCTCGTGAACCGCCTGCGGCGTGCCCGCGTCATTGTCAACGTCGCGGGCGCGACCGTCGCTGACTACGTGCGCGTGATCGAACGGCTCACGCCGCTCGAAGCAATCGTGGCATTCGAGATCAACGCGTCGTGCCCCAACACGAGCGCGGGCGGCCTCGAGTTCGGAGCGGAGCCCCACGGCCTCGCCGGCCTGGTCGGGGCCTGCCGCCGGGCGTCGACGCGCCCGCTGAGCGTGAAGCTCTCGCCCGTGCTGCCCGACCTGCCCGCCATGGCGTCGGTCGCGCGGGAGGCGGGCGCCGAAGCGGTGACGCTGGTGAACACGTTGCCGGGGATGCTCGACGCCCGGCTCGGCAACGGCGCCGGAGGGCTGAGTGGCCCGGCGCTGCTCCCGATCGGCGTGCTGGCGACGCGACGCGTGGCGGAGCGTGTTGGGATGCCCGTGATCGGCGTCGGCGGCATCCGCACGGCGGCCGACGCGCGGCAGTACCTCGCGGCCGGAGCGACCCTGATCGCGGTCGGGACCGCCGCGCTCGCGGACCCGCGCGTGCCGGGTCGTCTGGCGCGGGAGCTGGGACGGGACCCTCGTGGCTGAGCTGGTTGTCGCCTTCGACCTGCCGAGCGGCCGCGACGCACTCGCGCTGGCGAGCCGGCTCCCGGGCCTCACGTGGGCGAAGCTCGGTCCCGTCCTCTATGTGCGCGAAGGGCCGGCCCTGGTGCAGGAATTCGCGGCGCGCGGTGTCCGGGTGTTCCTCGATCTCAAATGGCACGACATCCCGAGCACGGTCGCCGCGGCCGTCACCGCGGCGCGTGAGCTTGGCGTGGCTCTCGCGACCGTCCACTGTCTCGGCGGCCGCGCGATGCTCGAGGCGGCGGCCGGGGCCGCCGGCGCCGAGCTGGCCCTGGCCGGCGTCACCGTCCTGACCTCGCACGTCGCCGCGGACCTGGAGGCTGTGTTCGGGCGCGGCGTGCCCGACCTCGGGTTCGAGGCGGAGCGCTTGGCGCGCATGGCGCTCCAGGCGGGGCTACGCGGGATCGTGGCGTCCGGGCACGAGCTGGCGCTGCTCCGCGAGGCGCTCGGGGCCGATCCCTGGATCATCGTTCCCGGCGTCCGGCTTCCGGGCGACGCCGCGGGGGATCAGGCGCGGGCGGTGTCGCCGGACGAGGCGGTGCGGCGCGGTGCCACGCACCTCGTCGTGGGGCGGCCGATCACTGCCGCCCGCGATCCCGTGTCCGCCTACCGGCGCGTCGTCGACGCTCTCGGTTCCCGGGTATAAGGAGGACCATGGTGTCCGCGTCGCTGTCCCTCGCGTTCTGCCTTCTGGCCGCCGCACAGGGTACCCTCCCGGCCGCAGCCGATCGGGCGAAGCAGGCGTGGCTGGCGCACGACGCCCAAGCGCTTGTCGGCGAAAGCCCTAGCCTCGTCCTCCAGATTCCCGGAGCCGACCCTTCCTCGCCGCTGGGGCGGGCGCAGGCCGTGGAGCTGGTGCGGCGTTACCTGCGGCCGGCGGAGGAACGGGGGATGGATGTGACGGTGATCCGGGAGGTCGAGCCGGGGAAGGGATTCGTGGAGCTGACCCGGCGCTATGTGGTGGCCGGGACGGCCGAGCTGCGACACGAGACGCTGTTTTTGGGGTTCCGGTTGCGGGCCGGGCGATGGGAGCTGGCGGAGCTGCGCAGCGCGCCGTAATTCGGCCCCTTGCGTGCACTTACGGGCCCGTCTATACTTCGAGACTTAATTGGAATTTTTTCCGGAGTTGGCCCCGTGAAGGTACGTTCGAGCGTGCGTCCCATCTGCGAGCACTGCAAGATCATCACGCGCCGGGGTGTGATCCGCGTGATCTGCAAGCGCAACCCGAAGCACAAGCAGCGGCAGGGTTAACGCATGGCCCGGATTGCAGGCGTGGATCTGCCGCGCGACAAAAAGATTCAGTACGCTCTCCCTTACATCTTCGGCATCGGCCCGAGCAACGCGAAGAAGATCCTCGCGGAGACCGGGGTGAGCCCGGACGCGCGGGTGCGCGACCTGCGGGACGCCGAGGTGGCGCGGCTGCGCCAGGTGATTGAGCGGGACTACAAGGTCGAGGGGGCGCTGCGCACTGAAGTCGCGATGAACATCAAGCGGCTGATGGACATCGGGACGTATCGCGGCGGGCGGCATCGCAAGAACCTGCCGGTGCGCGGGCAGCGCACGCATACCAATGCGCGCACGAAGAAGGGGCCGCGGCGCGCCATCGCGGGCAAGAAGAAGCCCCTGCTCAAAAAGTAGAGGACATGGCACAGGCCAAACCGACGGGCGCCAAGCGCGCCAAGAAGGTCGTCGAGGCGGAGGGCATCGCCCACATCACGGCGACGTTTAACAATACGCTGATCACGATCACCGACCTGCAGGGGAACGCCATCACATGGGGTTCCTCGGGCAAGGCGGGGTTCAAGGGCTCCAAGAAGTCGACGCCGTTCGCCGCGACGGTCGCGGCCGAGCAGGCGGCGCGCGAGGCGCTGAACCTCGGCGTAAAACGTGTGCACGTCCGCGTGCAGGGCCCGGGGTCGGGGCGCGAGTCGGCGATCCAGGCGCTGGCGACGGCGGGCCTGCAGATCCGCTCGATTCGCGACGTGACGCCGATTCCGCACAACGGGTGCCGGCCGCCCAAGAAACGGCGGGTCTGAGCGATGGCGCGCTACACCGGTCCCGCCTGCAAGCTGTGCCGCCGCGAGGGGACGAAGCTCTTCCTCAAGGGGACGCGCTGCCTCACCGAGAAGTGCGCCATCGAGCGGCGCGCCTACGCGCCCGGCCAGCACGGCCAGTCCACGGGCCGCCGCCGCAAGGCCTCGGAGTACGCGAAGCAGCTGCGGGAGAAGCAGAAGGTCAAGCGGATCTACGGCCTCTCCGAGCGCCAGTTCCGCAACGTGTTTGATCGCGTGCTGAAGGAGCCGGGCGTGACCGGCGAGGCGTTGCTCGTCGCGCTCGAGAGCCGGCTCGACAATCTGGTGTACCGGATGGGGTTCGCCGTGTCGCGGCGCCAGGCGCGCCAGCTGGTCCGGCACCGGCACATCCAGGTGAACGGGCGCACCGTGGACATTCCGTCGTACCGCATCCGCCCCGGGGATGAAGTCAAAGTCGCCGACGCGAGCCGCGAGCAGGTGCAGGTGCGGGCCGCGCTCGAGCACTTCCAGCGGGGACAGCCGGTCTCGTGGATTCAAGTCGACACCGACAAGGCGTTGGGCAAGATGACGGAGCGGCCGACCCGCGACGCCATCCCGATCGCCGCGCAAGAACAGTTAATCGTCGAGCTCTATTCCAAGTGATCACGACTCTCGATTTGACGGGGTTGGTCCGGCCGCATCTGGTCGAGATGACCAAGCGCGAGGACAACCCGAATGCCGCCGAGTTCCGCCTCCAACCCCTCGAGCGGGGCTACGGCTACACGCTCGGCAACTCCCTGCGCCGGCTCCTGCTGTCGTCCCTGCGCGGCGCCGCGGTGTGGGCCTTCCGCATCGACGGCGTGGTGCACGAGCACCAGACGATCCCGGGGGTGGTCGAAGACGTGCATCAGATCATCCAGGGCTTGAAGCAGCTGACGCTGGTGCTGGCCCCCGAAGTGGAGGAGGCGGTGCTGCGGCTCAAGGTCGAGAAGGCGGGGCCGGTGTACGCCCGCGACGTGGAGCCGCACGGCTCGGTCACGATCGTGAACCCCGAGCGGCTGCTCTTCACCGTGCAGGACGACCGCGACATCGCGGCCGAGCTGTACGTGAACAAGGGACGCGGCTACGTCGAGGCGGAGCAGCACCCTGTGGACCGCACGATGCCGGTCGACGTGGTCCGCATCGATTCGATCTACAATCCCGTGCGCCGTGCCAACTTCACCGTGGCGGAGACGCGCGTGGGCCAGCGCACCGATTACGACCGGCTCACGCTGACCGTCGAAACCAACGGCACGATCTCCCCCGAGGACGCCGTAGCGTACGCCGCGGCGCTGGCGCAGGAGCACTTCCGGTTCTTCGTGGACTTCGGCAAGGTCCCAATGGTGGCCGCCGAGGTCCCGGGCAACGGCGGCACGCAGACCAGCCGGCTCAAGGACGTGCTGGCGCGGGTGATCGACGACGTCGGCCTGTCGGTGCGCTCGATCAATTCGCTCAAGAACTCCAGCATCCGCACCCTGGGCGACCTCGTGCAGTACAAGGAAGAGGACCTGCTCAAGGTGAAGAACGTGGGGGAGAAGGCGCTGGGCGAAATCGCCGAGCTGCTGCGGCGCGAGGGGCTGAACTTCGGGATGCGGGTCGAGGAGACCGAGACCGGGGAGGTCCGCATCCTCGATCCCGGCAGCGCGCCGCAGGCGCAGGCGACGGTGGGGGACGAGGAGTAATGCGGCACCGCGCCAAGGGCCGCCAGCTCTCGCGCACGGCGAGCCACAAGCGGGCGACGCTCAACCTGCTCGCCACGAACCTCTTCCGGCACGGTGGTATCCGCACCACCGTGGCGAAAGCGAAAGAGCTCCGCCCGTTCGCCGAGCGGCTCATCACGCTCGCCCGGCGCGGCGACCTCCACGCGCGACGGCTGGTGGAGCGCCGCCTCAAGGACAAGGACGTGACGCACAAGTTGTTCACCGAGATCGGCAAACGCTTCGCCGCCCGGCCCGGCGGCTACACGCGGATCGTGAAGCTGGGGCACCGCGTCGGCGACGGCGCCGACACGGCCCGGATCGAATTAATGAGTGAGTGAGGCAGCGAGGGGGGGCGGGCGGGCCGCGAACGACAGGGGGACCCCGGCGGGTCCCCCTTTTTTGTGCGGCTCAGGACGCTTTCGCCACCCGGTTCGACTTGAGGCAGCGGGTGCACACGCGGATGCGGCGCACGGTGCCGCCCACCACGGCGCGGACGCGCTGCAGATTGGGGTACCAGCGGCGATTCGTCTTGTTGTTGGCGTGGCTGATGTTGTGCCCCGTGAGGGGGCCCTTGCCACAAATCTCACACACTCGAGCCATAGAGCATTCGCCGCGCTAATGAGTCCAACGACGGAGACTGCGGAGCGGCCGAAAGCTAAGGGAGCGGTCGCGGAGCGGCAACCCCGCGCGACCGCCAGGCGCGATGCCCAAGCGGACTGACTTGCACCGCATCCTGCTGCTCGGCTCCGGCCCGATCATCATCGGGCAGGCGGCGGAGTTCGACTATTCGGGCACGCAGGCGGTGAAGGCGCTCAAGGAGGAAGGGTACGCGGTCGTCCTCGTGAACTCGAACCCGGCCACGATCATGACCGATCCGGAGCTGGCCGACCGCACCTACATCGAGCCGGTCACGCCGGACTGGGTGCGCAAGGTGATCGAGCGCGAACACCCGGACGCGCTGCTCCCCACGATGGGTGGCCAGACGGCCCTCAATGTCGCCATGGCGCTCGCCAACGACGGTACGCTGGCGCGCCACGGCGTCGAGCTGATCGGCGCCAATGCCCGCGCCATCCAGATGGCCGAAGACCGGGCGGAGTTCGCCGCCGCGATGCGCCGCATCGGGCTGGCC
>DASYRJ010000033.1:0-84120 GCA_036004525.1 Gemmatimonadales bacterium
GATGGACTCTCAAGTGCAGATGAACAATACCATCTAGCCAACGGCAGCAACGAGAAGAGAACCGAAATGGGAAAGATCATCATTAGCGAAAACGTAACGCTCGATGGTGTCATCCAGGACCCAGCCGGTGACGAGGGCCTCCGGCACGGCGGTTGGGTCGGGCGTATCGGCGACCGGGGCCGTGAAGAAGCAGCCAAGGTCGCGCTCGACGAGGCGCTGGGTACCGAGGCCATGCTGTTGGGTCGACGCACCTACGAGTTCTTGGCTGCGCGGTGGCCATCCCGGACTGGCGCCCTGGCGGACAGGCTGAACCGCAAGGTCAAGTACGTCGTCTCCTCGACCCTCCAACATCCCGCCTGGAACAACACGACGGTGCTCAGGGGCGACGTGGTGAGTGAGGCTTCGAGACTGAAGCAGCACGTAACCGGCGACATCGTCGTCGCCGGGAGCTTCCAGCTCCTGCACACACTGCTCGACCACGATCTCGTCGACGAGCTGCGGCTGATGATCTACCCAGTCGTACTCGGGATCGGCAAGCGCCTGTTCGCCGAGACCAGCGACAAGAAACCCATGCGCCTCGTCGGCAACAAGACCGTCGCGGGCGACCTCGCCCTCCTTACCTACGAGCCTGTCCGCGAGACCTAATGGGAAGAGATTCTGGTTACTCAAGGGGTGCGCGTGGTCGTTTGCGGCCTAACAAGCGCTGGAAGCTGGCGGCGCGCGGACACTGACGGCCGGACGGCCGAGACGGCCTGACGGCCGGGTTACTCACTCCGAGCGATGGCTCGCCGCATGGACGCGTAGAGCCCCCACGTGAGACGCCCAACCTGATCCCGGAGCGTCTCGAGCTCCTGCCACTGTGCCTCCGAGATCAGGTGCAGGTCTCGCACGAGGCGGACGAGAGCCCGCTCCTCTGGTGGAAAGGACTGGGTGGTGCGATAGATGAGGAGGACAAGGCGATGGGCCGCTTGGCAGGCGTCGAGGCGTTCGTAGGAGTTCATCCTGCGGAGCCTAACCCCGGTCGTGCAACCGGAGGTCAACAGGCCGACCGGCCGTGGGGCCGTCCGGCCGACCGACATGCGCTTGAAGCTGCCGGCGCGAAGCCGCCTACCACGCGAGGTAGCCATGCCTGATCGCCTCCCAAGCCTCATCCTCCTCGTCGGCTTCTGGATCCCGCCCGTGGTGGTCGGTCGCGCGGCGGCAGATCTCGTTCATCGAAGCATGACGCGGGTCCGCCCCGCCCTGACCTACACCGTGCTGACGACCTTCGTCCTCGGGTGGTCTGCAGTTTGGTTTCTCATCAACCTGAGCGCCATGCCGCCGTACGTGGCTGGGGCCACACACGATCCAACGTACGCACCGGCGGAGGCCGTCGCGGGACTGCCCGTCGTCGCGAGTGCGCTCGTGCTGCCTGGCAGCGCGATCGCCTGCGTGTTGGCGTTTCGCAGCCGGGCGCGGAGGCTCACATGAACGCAAACCCCGAGGGAGCGAAACGAAACCTGTCTTCAATCAATCCGTTCTTCATCGTGAAGGACCTACAGGCCTCGATCGCCTACTACATCGAGCGCTTCGGTTTCCAGCTGGACTTCCAGGGCCCCCCCGACGACGTGTACTATGGCCACGTGAGCCGGGACGGGATCGGTATCATGCTCAAGACCATCCTTCCCGACGTGCTGCCATGTCCAAACCACACCCGGCACGAATGGGCTCGCTGGGATGCCTACATCTACACGCTGGACCCCGACACGCTGTTCGACGAGTTCAAGCGGCGGGGTGCATCGTTCGTGAAGGAGTTGTCGTTCATCGACGACGGCCTTTGGGGCTTCGAGGTCACCGACGCCGACGGGTACGTCCTTGCCTTCTTTCGGACCCGCAAAGCGTAGGAGCTACAGGGGAGGAAGTATGGGGAGGCACCGCACTATACTCATCACGGGAATAATGGCCGCCCTGAGCGCCGCGCCAATTCGCGCGCAAGGCCCAGGCAGTCCGGAGGATTCCGTTCGCGCGCTCGAGTCGCAGCGCGCGCAGGCGCTGCTGCAGGCGGATACCGCGGCCCTGACTCGTCTCATCGCCGACGACTTCGTGGAGATTTCACGGCTGGGAACGGTCCGTACCAAGGCGGACAACATGCGCGAGATCGCCACGGGGGCGCTGAAACTCACCAGCGTGCGCTATGACAGTCTCTCGGTGCGGATCTACGGAGATGTGGCGGTGCTGCAGGGCATCGCCGACAACACCGGAGTGTTTCGCGGCTTTCCGTTCAGCGGCAAGATCCGGTACACGCGCATCTTCGTGCGCCGACGGGGAGGGCCCTGGCAGGCGGTGGCGATGCAGCAAACGAGCATGCAGTAGCCGTGACACGATTGCGACGGAGGATGGCAGGATGACCGCTCCGCAGGTGGGGCGAGGGGCGTTGAGCCTCGACGCGCTGATCCAGCAGCGGCTCGCCAATCAGCGCATCACCCGGACGGTGCGCAGCGACCCCGCTCGCCTCGTACAGTGGCTGGGGGCCGTCCAGGCGCAGGAGTTCGGGCCCGCCAAGTGGGGCCTCGGCCGGCGGCTGCCCGCTGCCGTCACCGACGCGAAGATTCAGCGGGCATTCGACGCCGGTCGCCTCCTCCGGACGCACGTCATGCGCCCCACCTGGCACTTCGTGGCCCCCGCCGATATCCGCTGGATGCTGGAGCTGACGGGCGCGAGCGTCCACCGGCGCATGGCCACCTATCATCGCCGGATGGGCCTGGACTCCGGGATGTTCGTCCGCGCCGCGAACGTGTGCGAGCACGTGCTCGAGGGTGGCCAATTCCTGACGCGCCAGGAGCTGAGCACGCACTTTGCCCGCGCGGGCCTCCCGCATCGCGGCTACCGCGTCGGCCACCTGGCGCTGTACTGTGAGGTCGAAGGCGTTATCTGCAGTGGTCCGCGTCGCGGGAAGCAGTCGACGTACGCGCTCTTGGCCGAGCGCGCTCCCGATGCACGGCGCCTGCCGCGCGACGAGGCGCTCGCGGAGCTGGCGCAGCGCTACTTCCGGAGTCATGGTCCGGCGACGCTGCGCGACTTCGTGTGGTGGTCGGGTCTCAAGGCCGCGGACGCCCGGCGCGGCCTCGAGATGCACCGCGCCACCAAGGTCGAGTTCGATGGCCAGACGTACTGGACTCTCGGTCGCACGCGCATGGGCCGGCCGCGGGCGCCACAGGTCAGTCTCCTGCCGGTGTACGACGAGTACCTGGTCGCCTACCGGGATCGGATCGTGGTGCCGCACGGGCCCGCGATGGTTCCCGCGAGGGTCGCCGGGTACGTGAAGTTTCAACACCCCCTCGTGATCGCCGGACAGGTGGTGGGGACGTGGCGTCCGGGCCCGAGGGCCGACGACGGCATGGCGGAAGTCAGGGTAGCGCCGGCACGCCGCCTCACGGCCGTCGAGCGGCGCGGCCTGGCGCGAGAGGTCGCGCGGTACCGTCTGTTTCACGTAGCTTCTCCTTCGGAGGCGACATGATCGTGACGCGCGTGGTTCAATCGGCAGCAATGGCTGGGTTGCTCGTCGGCGCCGCATGTGGGGACGCGACCGGCCCGAAGTTCGTGAACCTTCCGGCCTCTTTTCGAACGGAAGCCTGTGTGCGCGGGCAGGTCACGCGGCACCAGTCGGTGAGTGGCTCGCTCGCCAGCACGGACTGCGATGGCGGGTCGCAGTATTATGAGATGTACCAGCTCAAGGTCGGGGCCGACGGCGCCCCCGATATGCTCCTGACGTCCACGGTGTTCGATACCTATTTGGAGCTTTACACTGTGGACAGTGTAATCGGGGACCAGGTGTACGGCTCCTCGGTCAGCGCGGACGACGACTCGGGCGGAGGAACGAACGCCCTCATCTCGGGTGTGACCCTGCTCGCGTCGGAGGACTACCTGGTGTACGTCGGGGGCTTCGACTACACCGAGACTGGGGCATACACGCTGAGCATCAAGTAGATGCAGGGCCCTGGTTGCCAGCGCCCGGACGCGGCTCCCCGAATTGGCGAGTCAGATATTCGAAGGCAACGTCATCGACTGGTCAGCACCCCGTGCTTTTACCTTCGTTCATACCGGCTTGGAGTACGTTCCTGCTGCACGCCGGCCGTGGCTCGTGCGATGGTAAGAGTCGCCACGTGGTGTGGTGCGGCGTGTGAGGCTGCAGCGTAATCGGCGGCATTCACCGTTTCTTGCAGGCGAATGATGTCACGATGCAGCGTAGAGACGCTGTAGCTGTACTTCTGGGCGGACTCGCGCGACCCATTCTGCTCGCGTCATGCTTCCGGGTGCGTGAGGGCACCTCCGGATCGAACTTCGCAACAATCGAGCAAGCTGCTGCTGGACGTCTGGGCGTCGCGGTGCTCGACGTTGCTGCGAGTCGGCGATTAGGGTATCGGGCGCACGAGCGGTTCCCGATGTGCAGCACGTTTAAGTGGCTGCTCGCCGCGCAGGTACTGTCCCGCGTTGACGCCGCCGAGGAGCAGCTGTCGCGCGTGGTGCCGTATGGAGAAGCGGATCTGCTCGACTACGCGCCAGTCACCCGCGCGCACGTGCATGACGGAGGAATGACCGTCGAACAGTTGGCCATGGCGGCGATCCAGACGTCGGACAACACGGCTGCGAACCTGCTCCTGCGAACCGTCGGCGGTCCGGCATCGTTCACGGCATTCCTGCGGCGCATCGGGGATCGCGTGTCTCGTCTCGATCGGATCGAGCCCGCATTGAATAGTGCTGAACCCGGCGACGTGCGTGACACCACAACACCGAGCGCCATGCTGGCGAACATCGAACGTCTGATCCTCGGGAATCGGCTTCACGTCGCGTCTCGCGAGCGACTCGTTCGCTGGCTGCTCGGCAGCACCACCGGCGGCGACAGGTTGCGCGCGGGTGTACCGTCGAGCTGGCGCGTCGCAGACAAGACAGGGACCGGCGCCCACGGTGCCACGAATGACGTCGCCATCATGTGGCCGCCCGGACGAGAGCCGGTGCTCGTGGCCGCGTACCTGACGGAGACTGACGCGGGCACGCAGGCGCGCGACAGCGCGCTGGCAGCCGTGGGGCGTGAGATAGCCTCCTGGGTCGGGGCCTCGTGAGTTCTGGAGCGGTCTCGGGATCCGAGATACCCTGCGGCGGCCCCGCCACACTAGCGCGAGGCCCCTTCGCGGTGCAGTGTCCTCTTCATTAACCGCCGGAGGTTATTATGACGCCTCGCTGGTTCGCTCTCCTCGCCGTCGGTGTCCTGTTTGCCTGTCACGAGCCCTTCGCCCCGAGCTCAGACCGGGGGCTGACGCTCTCCCTCACGGTCGCGCCCACAGAGCTGCAGCGCGGCGCAGCCGATACGATCACGATGACGCTGACGAACACGAATCGCCACGCGGTCTCGCTCAGTGGGGACGTGTGTCAGCCTCGAGGCTACGTCACCGACCCCCGCGGTGTCACGGTGATCCCGCCGGGTGGTGATTGGCTGTGCATCGCGCTCCTGCAGCGCCGCGTGCTGGCGGCGGGGGAGCGTTTCTCGCGAGCGTTCGTCTGGGGCACGGATTCCTTCGCCCCGGGCGTCTACACAGTGCATGCGACGTTCACGGCGGAGGAAGTGGAGCTGACGACTCGACCGGTCAGCGTGCGGGTCCGTTAGAAATTCACATGACATGCGTACGCTTCCTCAAATCCGTCACCCTGGCCTTTCTAGTTCCCGTCGTCGTCCACGTCCAGGGTTGCAAGGAGTCGAACCCCCTCGAGACCGTCAGCGTCTCGTTGAAGAACACCGAGATGTATCAGTACCCAACCGTGGGCGGGGACGAAGACGGCGCAACGATCTCGACTCAGGCCACGCACTACCGCATCAGCGAGATCCGTAGGAACGCGGAAACCAACTGGGTCGTGACCTACGTCTATCAGCCGGCGGCTGGCTTTGTCGGCTCGGATTACGCCGAGATAGAAATCCTCACCGGCTCTGACGGTGCCAGTCCGCCTACGAACGTCAAGAGACTTGCCTTTCACTTTGTCATCCACAACTAGCTGCGCGAAGCCGATGAACGTCACCCCGTTCCTCATTCTCGCCGTCTGCGTGGCCACGGAGTTCGGCTGGACGTCTCCCTGCGCGTCGCAGCACGAGCCACACAGCCTCTTCAACGGCAAGGACCTCACCGGCTGGCACGCCGACGTCCCCGCCGCCGACACCAACGCGCGGCTCGGCAGTCCGTTCCTCGTGCGCAACGGCGTGCTCGTGAGCCTGGGTGAGCCTCGCGGGCATCTCATCACCGATTCCAGCTACCACGACTACCGGTTGGAGGTCGAGTACCGCTTCGCCGGGGCGCCGGGGAACGCCGGCGTGTTGGTGCACGCGTCGACGCCGCGCGCGCTGTACCGGATGTTCCCGCGCTCCGTCGAGGTACAGATGGAGCACGGTAACGCCGGCGATTTCTGGTGTATCCTGGAAGACATCCATGTTCCCGACATGGAACGCCGGCGTGGACCACCGGCGCAGTGGGGGACCACCGAGGGCAAGGCGCGGCGCATCCGCAACCTGACCGACGATTCCGAGAAGCCGGTCGGCGCGTGGAACACCATGGTCATCGAGGCCGTGGGCCGCTCGATCAGAGTCTGGGTCAACGGCGACCTGGTGAATGACGGGTCGGACGCGACCGCCGATCGCGGCCGGATCGCGTTGCAGTCGGAAGGGTCCGAGGTCGAGTTCCGGAAGCTCTTGCTGACCCCGATCAGCACGCTGACCACCCCGCGTTGAGTCGGAGAGGCTAGACCTATGCGAAACCTTCCTCTTGCGATCGCCCTCGCCACCAGCAGCATGCTGGCATGCACCGACCCCACCGGGCCTCGCCTCGTCGCCTTCGAGCGCCTGCAAAACCCGAACCCGCCTCCTACCCCTCAGGTCTTCGGAGTGGACGGGCAGGTGATCATCCAGGCGAGCTTCCCGACGCCGTGCGAGCCCTACGATGCCACGGCCGCCGTGAGCGTCGACCGCGGCGTTTTTCGGCTGATCGTGCACGGCGACGCCACCGGCGGATGTCCCCTGGACGTCGTCGGGACGTTTTTCTACCGGGCGACGATCGGTGATCCTCCGGTCGGGTCGTACGCCGTTCGCGCAATTCACACCTACGCGGACGCTGCGTGGCCGGCAGACAGTGTCGACTTCGGGACGGTGGTCCTCCCCTGAATATTGGGCGCCGCTACCGCCGGTGAAGGTTGTCGCGACGTCCCTGCTGATCGTCATCTTCGAGACGATCGGCGACGGCTACTTCGTGCCCATCCGCGAGGAGTGAGATGGCATCATGTCGAAGGTGAGAATCGGGATCGTCGGCTCACGCTTTCAGGCGGATTGCGTCGCGGGGGCGGCGAAAGCCGTACCGGAGGAAGCAGAAGTCGTGGCCGCGGCCTCGCCGACCAAGGGACACGCGGCCGGCTTCGCGAAGCGGCACGGGATCCCGCGCGCGTATACCGACTACCGCGAGCTCCTGCGCGATCCTGACGTCGAGATGATCTGGATCACGGCGCCCAATCGGCTGCACGCACCGATCGCCATCGACGCCGCCAAGGCCGGGAAGCACGTCGTGTGCGAGAAACCGCTGTGCCTGACGATCGAGGAAGCCGATGCGATGATCGACGCCTGCCGCACGGCGGGCGTGCTGCTCCTCTACGCCGAGGAGCTGTTCTTTGCGCCGAAGTATGTGAAGGCGAAGCAGATGGCGGACGAGGGCGCATTCGGTCGCGTGCATCTGGTAAAGCAGGGCGAGAAGCACTCCGGTCCGCACGCGGAGTGGTTCTGGGACGTGGAGCAGTCGGGAGGCGGCGCGGTCATGGACCTGGGGTGCCATGGGGTCGCATTCTGCTGGTGGTTCCTCGGCAAGCCGCAGATCACGAGTGTCTACTGTCAGATGGCGACGCAAGTGCACCAACAGCGCACGCAGGGTGACGACGAGGCGGTGACGATCATGGAATTCGACACCGGCGCCATCGGCATGGTCGAGAGCAGTTGGAACCGGCCCGGCGGGATGGACGATTGCATCGAGGTGTTCGGCGACAAGGGACAGACCTACGCCGACCTCCTCATGGGCAACGCCCTGCCGACGTACTCAGACGTCGGATTCGGCTACGCCGTGGAAAAGGCTGCGACGACCAGAGGCTGGACGTATCCCGTGTTCGAGGAGCACTGGAACTACGGGTTCCCGCAGGAGCTGCGACACTTCGCCCGCTGCGTGCGCGGCAAGGAGACGCCCATCTCCGACGGCGAGACGGGACGCGTGGTGCAAGAGGTGCTCTATGCCGCCTACGCGTCGGCCGGACTCGGCCGGAAGGTCATGCTGCCCTTCCGCCCGACAGGCATCGCGAAGCCGATTGACCTGTGGAAGAAGATGAGGGTCACGTCAGACGGGTGCGGATCTTGATCTCCGAGGTGAGCGTCCGGTGGACCGGACAACGGTCCGCGATCTCCCGTAACTTGGCGCGCTGGTCTTCCGAAAGCTGACCGCCGAGCGAGATCTCCCGCTCGATGACGTCCAGCAATCCCTGCTTCGTCTCGCAGTCGGCGCAGTCCTCGGCGTGTATTCTGAAATGCCGCAGCCGCACGCTTACGTCACTCAGCGGCCAGCGGTTCCGTCGCGCATACAGCGCGATGGTCATCGACGTTCAGGATCCGAGCGCCGCCAGCAGCAGGTCGTAGGGGCCGGGGCCCGTATCGGTGCCGCCGTCGGCCACGGGCTCGTCGGCCACGAGGCGATGGCGACCGGCCCTGATCTCCTGGGCGAACCCCGCCGCGCTCCCGCGCACCAGTACTACGCCCGGCTCCAGCGTCTCGTCCATCCCAAGGCTCCGCGTTGGGGACCCCTTCGCCGCGGTGCTTAGTGCAGCAGGCCGAGCGTCTTCAGGTAGTCGGCCACGATGTAGGCGGGCAGCGCAAAAATGATCTTGCCCTGCGACTCCCCCTGGCCGCCGTACAGCACGGCGATCACCCGGCCTTCGCGATCGAAGATGGGGCTCCCCGACGAACCGGGCGCGCCGTATCCATCCACCTGAACGACGGCCGTCAACACCTTGCTCACGGTGCCGACGGTGAGGGTGGGCTCGGCGATGGGGCGCTGGCCGACCGCCTCCATCGGCAGGTCGAACCCCAGCGGATAGCCGATGATGGCGACCGGGTCGCCGCGCTCGATCCCCTGCCGCGAGCGGGCGAGGGCCGTGACCCGCGGCGTCCCGCCCTTGATCCGCACCCGCAGCACGCCGACGTCGGTCTCCGGGGAGACGCCGACCAGCTCGCCGGGCCAGGCCTGCACGCTCCCCGAAAAGATCACCGCGATGCGGCGAGGCGTGCGCGTGCCGTCCTCGCCCAGCAGGACGTGCTTGTTGGTCACCAGGGTGCCGTTCGAGTCCACCGCGAACGCGGTGCCGCTGAACCGCTCCCCGTCCGAGAACTCGACGATCACGATCGCCACCGCGTCCTGGTTGTTGTGGGAGATGGCGCGGTAGTCCACGCCCCCCCCCACGGCGCCCATCAGGGCGCGCTGGCGGCGCTCGGCGTCGTCGAGCTGGTTGCGCAGGCGCGCCATGGACGTCGCGTCGCCGCCCGAGCCGGCCAGCTCGCGCCGCAGGCGCGCCGTCTCGGCCTGCGACTCGGCGAGCGCGTCGCGCACCCCCCGCAACTCCGACTGAAAGCGCGCCGACAACTGTTGCGCGGAGTGCACCAGGCTGTCGGCGCGCGCCTGCAGCCGGATCAGCTCGCGGGCCCGCTGGCGCGCCTCCCACTGCAGCCAGCCGAAGGCCCCCGCGGTCACGATGAGTAACCCGATGAGCACCTTGGTGGTCCGGCGCAGCTGCGCCACTTCGATCGCGATCCGCACCGCGGTGCTGGAGCGGCGGGGCGGGGGAGGGGGCGCGGGCGGGGCAGCGGGCGTGGCACGGAACAGCTCGCGGGGCGTCGAGGCACGTTGCGCCATCCCCTCGGCGGCAGTCATCGCCGCCTGCTCGCCCGACTCGCCGGCGATCGCGTGGAACTCGAGTGCCGGTCCGGTCGGGCCGAAGCCAATCACGTCGCCGTCCTGCAGGATCGTGTCGCCGTCGATGCGCCGGCCGTTCACGAAGGTACCGTTGCGGCTGCCGAGGTCCTGCAACACGAACCCCTCCGCCTTGCGCACGATGGCCGCGTGGCGCGACGACACGTCGAGATCGCGCTCGGTGTCGAAGCGGACGTCGGAGAGGGGATGGCGGCCGAGGCCGATGTAGGCCTTCCGGAAGGCCTCGACTTGCCCGGCGCGGGCGCCCGACAGGAACCGGAACTGAGCTTTCACCCGTTCCGCGTGAGGTACCAGAGGAGGGCGGCCGCCGCGGCGAGCATGGCGAGCACGGCCGTGAGCAGCCGGCCGCGGGCCTCCTTCGCGGGCACCGGCGCCCGGCTCCCCTTGTACACGGGGACCGGCTCGGTGCTCGTCTCGGTGTCGATCAACGGATACACCTGGTGCCCGACGGCCTCGTGCTCCCCGGAGGACCGCAGGCCCTCGCCGTCGAACCGAGCGATGACGACCGTGATGTTGTCGGGGCCGCCGCGCGCGTTGGCGAGCGCGATGAGCTTGTCGCACGCGGCGCCGAGCTCCCGCCCCCCTCCCTCACTGACGATCTGCGCGATCTCTTCCTTCTTCACCTGGCCCGAGAGGCCGTCGGAGCAGAGCACCAGGATGTCCCCGCGCCGCACCTCCTGGTGCGTCAGGTCGACTTTGACCTTGGGGTCGGGGCCGAGCGCCTGGAGGATGATGTTGCGTCGCTCGCTGTGGGCGGCCTCTTCCTCGGTCAGCTCGCCGGCCTCGACGAGCCGCTGCATCAGCGACTGGTCCTTGGTGAGCTGGTGGGCCTCGCCGTGGCGGACGAGATAGGCGCGGCTGTCGCCCACCTGCGTGAGATAGAGATGGTCGGCGAGCACGCCGGCGGCCGTCGTGGTCGTGCCCATCCCGCGCACCTCGGGATGCGCCTTGGCGTGCGCGTGGATGCTGGCGTTGGCGACCTCGACCGCCTCCTTGAGGCGGTAGGCGAAGCGCTGCGGCGTCGGCTCGTGCTCTGCGTTCCACGTCTTGGTGAGGTGCTGGTAAATCGTCTCCGTCGCCATCTGGCTCGCCAGCTCCCCGGCCGCGGCCCCACCCATCCCGTCGGCGACGACGAACAGCGTGCCGCGGTCGCCCAGGTCGTGCTGGCGCACCTGGGGCTGCAGCGAGGCATCCTGCCGGCTCAGGTCTGCGACGAGGAAGCGGTCCTCGTTGTGGTCCCGCGTCCGGCCCAGGTCGGTCTTGCCGAAGACCTGGACCCGGATGGCCTTGGGAGAGGAGCGTCCGAACATGTCGCCTAGGACCCCAACGCGTGAACGACGTTTTGACACGACGTGAGCGCCGCGTTGAGGCCGAGCCCGGTGCGAGCCCATTGCAGCGCCGAAGTCCGATTCCCCAGATCCTGCTCCGCCTGGGCGATCATGCACGCCGCGAAGGCGCGCTCGCCAACGGCGACCCCGGCCGTATTGAACACCTTCGTCGCCGAGTCTCGTTTGATCACCGAGGGACTCTCGATCAAGCCATCGAGGATGTCGCCCGCCCGAGCCGGGTCGATGCCGGTCCGCGGGGGCGGGGGTCTCCGCGTTCCCGTGTCTCGGTTCGCCAGCGTCGTGACCGTGTGAGCCTTCTGAGAATCCCCAGTCTGCATGTTCGCCGGGTTCCCCGCTGTGTTCTGGAGCACGGCGGGGATCGAGTCTGGGCCCCCGGTCTTCGCCCCGCCGCCCTGCAAGATCACGGCGGCCGCGCCACCCAGCCCCACCACGGCCACGATCCCGGCGATGACCGGCACGCGCGACCGTCTCTTGGGCGCCGCGGGCTTCGCCACCTCGAGCAGTTGAGTTTTGGCGTCGACGCCGCTCCCTCCCCGGGTCTGGGGAACGACGGCGGTACGGCCGCGGTCCACGCCGGCAGCGGCGCCGGCGTCGGCCGCGAACTTCGCCACCGTCTGGTAGCGATCCACCGGCGTCCGGCTGAGCGCGGTGTCCAGCACGGCCTGGAGCCCCGCGGGGAACCGCAGGTCGGGGCGCGCCTGGGCGAGCGGCGTGGGCTCGTCGGTGAGCCGCTTGATCATCGTCTCCTGGACCGTCGTCGCCTCGAACGGCAGCTTGCCGGCGAGCATGCGATAGAACACGAGCGCCAACGAGTAGAGGTCGCTGCGCCCGTCGAGCTTGTCTCCCGAGAGCTGCTCGGGGCTCATGAATTCCGGCGTCCCCACCACGAGTCCGGTCTTCGTGACCTTCTGGCCCGACTCGTCGCCCCCCTCCCCCCCCACCGCCTTGGCGATCCCGAAGTCCACCACCTTCACGACGTCGGCGCCGTCCTTCCGGCGGGCGAGCATGATGTTGTCGGGCTTCAGGTCGCGGTGGACGATGCCGAGGTCGTGCGCCGCCTGGAGCGCGTCGGCCACCTGGCTGAAGATGTGAACGGCGCGCGGCACCGGGAGAACGCCCTCCCGCTCCAGCAGGTCGGTGAGCGGCTCCCCCTCGATGAACTCCATCGCCAGATAGATGATGCCATCGGCCGTCTCGCCGAAGTCGTAGATGGCGCAGACGTTCGGATGCGTGATGCGGCTCGCGTTCGCGGCCTCGCGGTTGAACCGGGCCACGGCGTCGGGGTCGTGCACCATCGAGGGGTTCATCACCTTGATGGCGCTGCGCCGGCCCATCTTCACGTGCTCGGCGAGGTACACCTGGCCCATCCCGCCCTCGCCCAGCTTCTTGAGCACGTGGTAGCGGTCGGCCACCACCTGGCCCACCAGGTTGGAGGCGGGTGCGGCCGCCCGCAGCGTCTGCCCGTCGTTGGGACAGAACTTCACGTCGTCGGCGTACTCGGTCGAGCAGACGGGGCAGATTTTCACGACGGCAGCTCGACGCGCAGGAGTTTATCGCCGGCCATGATCCGCGACCCGTGCCGCAACACCATGGCCCCGCGGGCCGCGATCGCGACGCCGTTCCGGCTGTGATCGTCGAGCAGGACGAAGTCGGCGTCCTCGGAGCGGACCGTAGCGTGCTGCGCGCTCATCGACGGGTCGTACGGGAAGATCCAGTCGCCGCGCTCGCGTCCGATGTGGACGTCGCGCCCGGGCGACAGCTGAATCATGTCGCGCGAGCTGCCGTCGGACCGGAGCTGCGTGAGGCTCGCGATGTCGGCGCTCGGGACCAGGCTTCCCATGCGCCGGGTCGCGTCCGCATCGGGCGCGTGGGGCCCCGGATACCCGAGCCGGCGGAACCGGATCACCTGCGACCCGATCAGCACCAGGTCGCCGTCCACCAGGCGGTAGGGTTCTTCGAGGAACACCCACGTCCCGTTCCGGCTCCCCAGGTCGCGCACTTCCAGACGGCCCTCCTCCCACGACACCTTGGCGTGCAGCGGCGAGAGAAAGGCGTCATCCGGGAACCGGATGTCCCCTTCCTGGCGCCCGATCGTCGTGGACGCGTGCTTGCGCTCGAACCGCTTCACTTCCTTGCCGGCATCGTCCAGCAGGACCAGGGTGAGCGAGTAGTCACCGCGTTTATCCGGGGTGAGGCGGGAGGGCGCTCCCGTGCCCGCCGCGACGTCGCCGAGCGGGGCGCCGCAGGTGGCGCAGAACCGGGTTCCCGGCGTGACCGGCGAGGCGCAGCGCGAGCAGGTGGGGCCCGAGCCGGGCGCCGTGAGCCGGCGGCCGCAGTGCGGGCAAAACGGCAGCTGATCGCTGGCGGGCGAGCCGCAGAACGGACAGGCGGGAGACTTCCCCGGCGGGGTCGAGATGGGCGGGTCCGCCAGACCTATCGCGGCAGCTTTCGTCAGGGGTTTTCCGCAGTCGGCGCAAAACTGCGCGCCGGCCTCATTTTGGCGGCCGCAGAAGGTGCAGGCGCTCACGCGCGGGGGTGCTCCACGAGGCGCATAAAGTAAGGTAGGCCAATCTATTGGGGAAACTCACGCGTCGAAAGGGGCTGCGGCTTCTGACGCAGCGCGAACCTCCCTCGTCTCGAACCGCGCTCCGTGGCCAGCGTATAATGAGGCGAGGTATGTCCCGCGCGCTCCGCATCGTCCTCGCCGTGCTCGCCGGCGCCGCCGTCCCGCTGGCCGGCCAGTCCCCTGCCGATCGAGCGGCGCTCGGGGCGCTGCGCGACTCGCTCGCGGGCGTGCAGGACAGCGTCGCGCTGAAGCAGCTCGAGGCCTCGACCATCGTCGTCGCGAGGCAGCGCCGCGACGATCCCCTCATCCACCTGCGCCTCGGTTTCATCGCCTACCGGCTCGGCGAGCTGACCACCACCAAATCCCACTACGACGACGGCGCGGGGGAATTCGAGTGGGCGACCGAGCTGCGGCCCGATTGGCCCTACCCCTGGTACGGGTTGGGATTAGCGGAGCTGGCGATCGGCGAGCACTCGGTGCTCGCGATCGAGAACCTCCGTCAGATGCTCGGCAAGGATTACCTCTCGAAGGCGGCGAAGGCGTTTGCGCGCGCGACGGAGGCCGACCCGGCCTTCGCCTCCGCGGTGGTCGACCTCGCGAACACCGCGCTCACCCAGCGCATCCGCCCCCGGCTCGACGTCGCGCTCGGCGCCGTGCGCCTTGCCGCGGCGTCGCCGGCGGGACGGCACGCCGAGGTACAGCTGGTGCGCGGGCGGGTGGAGCGCGAGGCGGGCGAGGCCGACTCCGCGCTCGCGGGGTTCACCACCTACCTCGGAGTCGGCGGCGACTCGGGGGTGGGTCTGCTCGAGCTGGCGCGCACGTACTACTTTGCCCGCCGCCCGGGGGACGGCTGGCGCGCGTACTTCGCCGGCGCGCGCACCGCCACCTCGGCGCCCGCGCTCACCCTGTACCGCACCGACCTCTCCTGGATCGCCGACTCCGCCGAGCTGGCGGCGTTCGACGCCCTCCCCGACCCGGCGACGCGGGTGCGCTGGCTGGAGGAGTTCTGGACGCGGCGCGACGTGGTCGAGGCACGCGACGTGGGCGAGCGCCTAGCGGAGCACTACCGCCGTTGGTTCTATGCCCGGCGCAGTTTCCGGCTCGTCAGCCGGCACCGGCACTACGACATCACCGAGGTCTACCGCCCCAAACAGGTCGAGTTCGATGACCGGGGCGTGATTTACCTGCGCCACGGCGAGCCCGACCGGCGCGCGCGGTTCACCTGCCCCGAGATCGACCAACCCAACGGCGACGGCTGCGCGGCGAACGAGAGCTGGCTGTACCACCGCGACGCGGGAGCGGGGGGGGGGGGGAGGGGGGGGACCTGATCTTCCACTTCGCGGCGCGCGGCGACGTGCAGGACTTCAAGCTCGTCGAGAGTCTCGTGGACGTGCTGGGGTTGAGCCGCGCGGTGCGGGCGGAGGCGCTGGTGGATCCCCAGGTCTCGGAGCTGTACGCGACGCGCGACCAGTTCGGCTCATTGTACGGGCGCGTGGGCCACAGCCCGCGCCCTCCCGCCGGTCAGCTGGCGCGCGACCGCGCCCTGGGCCGCCGCAGCATCGCCCTCGGTACGACGAGCGACAGCTATGCGCAGCGGTTCGAGCAGTCGCTGGACGTCGTGGCGAGCGAATTCGTGGTCGGCGGGAAGGGGGCCGAGGGCGGCCAGACGCTCCACGTCGTCTTCGCCATCCCGGGCGACCGGCTCGCGGGCGAGCCCGCCGCCGACGGCCTGCGCTATTACCCGCTCCGCTTCCGGCTCCTGGTGTCCGACACCGCCGACCACGTGATCGCGCGGCTCGACACGCTGCGCGTGTTCGCCGCGCGGCAGGCGGTGCGCGGAGGCGCGTATCTCGTCGGACGGCTCGCGCTGCCGGTGCCGCCGGGCACCTACCGCTACCGCCTCTTGGTCGTGACCCCCGACGGCACCGCGGGCGACCTGGTGCGGTACGACTCGCTCGCGGTCGACGCGCTGGGCGGCGCGGGGGGCGCAGGGGGAGGGGGGGGGGCGCGATTCGCGGTGAGCGACGTGGTCGTGGGACGGGAGGGCTCGGGGCTGGTGTGGGCGCCTCCCGGCGACACGGTGCGCCTCAATCCGCTGAACCGGTTCCCCGAGGGGAGCGCCGCCGAGTTGTATTACGAGATCTACGGGCTGACGCGCGGCGCCCCGTATCACACCGTCGTGCGGCTCGAGCGCGAGGGCGGCCGCTCGGTGTTCGGCGCGATCGGCCGCCTGTTCGGCGGCGGCCGCGCGCCCGTCCTGCTCGAGTTCGACGCCGCCGCCGACGGGCCCGTCACGCGCGTGCACCGCGCGGTGGAGCTGCGCGACGTGACGAAAGGCACGTACCGTCTCACGGTGGTCATCACCGATCCCGCGAGCGGCGCCGGCGTCACGCGCGCGCGCCGTTTTCAAGTCGTGGCGCGTTAGTCGGTTGACACCCGCTCCGACGCGGGCCTAAGTTTGACCGGCTCCCTCGGAGACGGGCTTGTACTGCTCCCGCTGCGGCACTCAGAATAAGGACTCCGCGAAGTTCTGTGACTCCTGCGGCCTCGACTTGACGGCGACGACTCCGGTCGGCGCGCTCAAAGAGGCCCCGGAGATGACGGAGATCGAGATGGTCCGGCAGGAGCTCGAGAAGGAGTACGAGATTCTCCAGGAGCTGGGCCGCGGCGGGATGGCGATCGTCTTCAAAGCGAAGGAAAAAGAGCTCGACCGCGACGTCGCCATCAAGGTCCTGCCCTTCTCCCTCGCCTTCGACAAGGAGTTCGTCGAGCGGTTCCAGCGCGAGGCCCGCACCTCCGCCAAGCTCGAGCATCCCAACATCATCCCGATCTACCGCGTCGGTAAATCCGGGCGCGTGATCTACTTCATCATGAAGTTCCTGCGCGGCAAGCCGCTCTCGAGCGTGCTCACCGCGCGCGGCCCGCTGCCGCCCGCGGAGATCCGGCGCATCCTCGCCGAGGTCGCCCGCGCCCTCGCCTACGCCCACAAGAGCGGCATCGTCCACCGCGACATCAAGCCCGACAACATCATGTTCGACGAGCACGGGCACGCGGTGGTCACCGACTTCGGCATCGCCAAGGCCGCGACCGGCGGCAAGCTCACCGGCACCGGGATGTCCATCGGCACCCCGCACTACATGAGCCCCGAGCAGGCCAAGGCGCAGGCGCTCGACGGCCGCAGCGACATCTACTCCCTCGGCGTCGTGGCCTACCAGTGTCTCACGGGCAACGTGCCGTTCGACGGTGAAGACTCCTTCTCCATCGGCTACAAGCACATCATGGAGGAGCTGCCGACGCCGCCCATCGACAGCCACGACAAGCGCCAGCTGTTCGAGATCATCCGCAAGATGATGGCCAAGGTGCCCGAGCAGCGCTTCCAGAACGCCGACGAGCTGATCCAGGTGCTGGAAGGAGGCCGCTCCGTCAGCTTCACGACCGACGCCACCGTCGCCATGCCGTCCCTGGCGGGCGTGCGGCTCTCGGCGGCGCCCACCACGCCGCTGCCGCGCGCCACCGGGACCCGGCCCCCCGCGATCGGCGGCGAGCACCGCCGGTCGGTGGCGGCCGCCCTCGTCGTCTGGCTCGTGATCGTGGGCGCCGTCTTCGGGGGCGGCGGGTTCTACGCCTACCGGCAGGGATGGCTGTTCGCGTCCGCCGGCCCCCCTCCCCCCCGCTCGACCGCCGACAGCGCCAAGGGGAGCGACACCACCGCGGCCCCCGACACGACGAAGCGCGCCGACTCCACCCTCGCCGCGGCAGACTCGACCCGCCGCGACACCATCCGCCGGCCGTCGGTGCCCCCGGGAACGCCGGGCAAGCTCGTGCTGCGCAGCGTGCCCCAGGGCGCCCGCGTCACGATCGACGGGCAGCCGGTCCGCGGCAGCCAGATCGACGTGCCGCCCGGCACGCACCGCCTGTCGGTGCGCGCCGCCGGATACCAGGCCTACGATCGCCAGGTCGCGATCATGCCGGGAGAAACGAGCACGGTCACGGTGGCGCTGCAGGAGAGCGGCGACGCCAGCATGGGTCCCTGCGACCAGTTCGGCCCGGCGTATAACCAGGACAACATGTGCTTCGACACGCGCCCGGTGCCGCTGTCGCCGACGCTGATCCCGGTGTCGAGCGACGAACCGGTGTTCCCGCGCCAGGCGATCCTGCTCATCAAGGTGTCGCGCGAAGGGAGCACGCTCGAAGCGCGCCCGTACGTCCGGTCCAACGTGGATACCTTCACCGACCGGGCGCTCGACATGGCGAAGACGCTCCGCTGGAACCCCGCCCAGAAGAACGGCGACCCGGTGGAGGCCTGGGTACAGTGGCCGTTTCAGCCCGTGAGACAACAGTAAGCCGCAGCATTCACCCCACCGCATTCATCGCCCCGACCGCCGTCGTGCTGGGGGACGTGACGCTCGGGCCCCGGGCGAGCGTGTGGTACCAGGCGGTGCTGCGGGGCGACATGGCGCCGATCGTGATCGGCGAGGCGACCAATATTCAGGACGGCACGATCGTGCACGTGGACGAGGACACACCCGCCCTCATCGGCGCGCGCGTGGGCGTCGGGCACCGCGTCATCCTCCACGGCTGCACCGTCGAGGACGACTGCCTCATCGGGATGGGCAGCGTGCTGCTGAACGGGGCGCACATCGGCACGGGCAGCGTGGTCGGAGCGGGGGCGGTGCTGCCGGAAGGGCTTCGAGTCCCGCCGGGGTCGCTCGTGCTGGGCGTGCCCGGGCGCGTGGTGCGGGCGGTGGACGACGCGCTGCGGGCGCGGATTCGGGGGACCTGGGAGCACTACGTCGCGGAGGCCGAGCGGCATCGCGCCGGGACGTTCCCGCTCGAGCGACCAACTTTGTGATGTGAATAGTCAAGGGCCCTCGCGCGGGCGCGACTTGCTGCGAGACTTGCCCGGTCTCACTCGCGCGCATACCTTGACCTCTCGCGTTCCGTTAACTTCATCCATTGCACCTGTCAGTAGTGAGATCGCTCTCACCGCAGAGGGACGAGCCAGCATGACCACTGCCACGCCCAAAGGCAAGCTCGATCTGAGCGCCAACGCCCTCACCGTTCTGGAGCGCCGGTACCTCGTGAAGGACGATCGCGGGGCGCCGGCGGAGTCGCCCGAGGATCTGTTCTGGCGGGTGGCTCGGACCGTCGCGGCCCCCGACCGGACGTACGGCGCCTCCGACCGCGCGACGCAAGGCCTCGCCGAGGCGTTTTTCGAGCTGATGGCCACCCGGGTGTGGATGCCGAACTCCCCGACCCTGATGAACGCCGGCCGGCCGCTCGGCCAGCTGTCGGCCTGCTTCGTGCTCCCGGTCGAGGACGCGCTCTCCAACGGCCGCTCGGGCATCTACGACACGCTCCGCGCCATGGCCCTGGTGCACCAGTCGGGGGGCGGGACCGGGTTCTCCTTCTCCCGCCTGCGGCCCAAGAACGACGTCGTCCGCTCGACCATGGGAGTCGCCTCGGGCCCCGTGTCGTTCATGAAGCTGTACGACGCGTCGACCGACGTCGTGAAGCAGGGCGGCACCCGCCGCGGCGCCAACATGGGCATCCTGCGCGTGGACCACCCCGACGTGCTGGAGTTCATCACCTGCAAGGACGACCTCACGCAGGTCACGAACTTCAACATCTCCGTGGCCGTGACCGATGCCTTCATGGCCGCCCTCGAAGCGGGCACGGCGTATGATCTTATCCACCCGCGCACCGGCAAGGTCGTGGGGCAGCTCGACGCGCGGGAGGTGTTCCGCAAGATCGTGCACGGCGCGTGGAAGACGGGCGAGCCGGGCGTGTTCTTCATCGACCGGGCGAACCACTACAACCCGGTGCCGCACCTTGGCAGCTACGAGGCCACCAACCCGTGCGGCGAGCAGCCGCTGCTCCCCAACGACGTCTGCAACCTCGGCTCCATCAACGTCGGCCTGTTCGTGCGGGACGGCGGGGTGGACTGGGAGCGCCTACGCACCGCGGTCCACCTGTGCACGCACTTCCTCGACAACGTCATCGACGCCAACAAGTACCCGCTCGAGGAGATCGACCTCCTCGCCAAGCGGATCCGGCGCATCGGCCTGGGGATCATGGGCTGGGCGGATCTGCTGGTGCGCCTCGGCATCCCCTACAACTCCGAGGAGGGGGTCGTGCTGGGCCGGCGCCTGATGGCGTTCATCGACGAGGAGGCCAAGGTGGCGTCGGAGCGCCTGGCGGAGCAGCGTGGCGTGTTCGCCGAGTGGGAGGGCTCGATCTGGGGGCCCGACGCGACCTGCGCGCGGGACGCCCGCGGGGAGCGCGTCCGCCCGATGCGCCGGCTGCGCAACTGCAACCTGACGACGGTGGCGCCTACCGGCACGATTTCCATCATCGCCGGCTGCTCCTCCGGGATCGAGCCCCTGTTCGCGGTGGCCTTCATGCGCAACCAGGCCGGCGTCCTGATGCCGGACGTGAACGAGGAGTTCGTCGCGATCGCCCGGCGCGAGGGATGGTACTCCGAGGCGCTGATGCAGCAGATCGCCGAAGCGGGCCACATCCACTTCGACGCGGTCCCGGCGCCATGGCAGCGCGTCTTCGTTACCGCGCACGACGTGACGCCCGAATGGCACATCCGGATGCAGGCCGCGTTCCAGGAGTTCACCGACTCGGCCATCTCCAAGACCTGCAATTTCCCGAACGCCGCCACCGAGGACGACGTCGAGCAGATCTACCGCCTGGCCTTCCGCCTCGGCTGCAAGGGCGTGACGGTGTACCGGGACGGCGCGCGCGAGAACCAGGTGCTCTCGACCGGGACGACCGCGAAGAAGGTGCAGGGGCAGGGAGCGGGGCAGGGGCAGGACCTGCTCGCCGAGGCGCTGGGACGCATCGCGGAGCTCGAAACCGAGCTGGCGCGGACCCGGGCCCAGCTGCATGACGTCGAGGCCGAGAACCTCCAGCGGCGCGCCAAACGGTCGCGCCCCGACCTCCTCAAGGGCTCCACGCGCCGGGTCGAGACGCCGCTCGGCACCATGTACGTCACCATCACCGAAGACGACAAGGGCCAGCCGTTCGAGGTCTTCATCTCCCTCGGCAAGGCAGGCGGCGCGCTCATGGCCGACGTGGAGGCCGTGGGCCGGCTCATCTCCCTCGCGCTACGCTCGGGGATCCCCCTCAAGGAGATCTACCGCCAGCTGCGCGGCATCTCGTCGGACCGCGCCGTGGGCCTGGGTCCGAACAAGGTCCTCTCGGTCCCCGACGCCATCGGCATCGCGTTCGAAAAGTGGATGCAGGACAAGCAGGGAGTGCAGCAGGACCTGCTCGGTGTGGCGCCGCGGGAGGTGGTCGATGGGGGGGGGGGCGGGGGCGGGGGCGGGGGCGGGGGCGCCGAAGCGGGCCTGCGCGTGGGCCGCGGTCCCGAGCAGGACTTCATGGGGGCCTGCCCCGACTGCGGCTCCCAGCTGGCGTTCATCGAGGGGTGCGCCAAGTGCCACGTGTGCGGGTTCTCCGAGTGTGGGTGAGGCGACCGGCGCCCGTGTGACAGTTGTCACGCCACCCCCCGAGCGGCGAGCTTAGTGTAGAGACCTATGGATCCTCGCCCGATCACTCCCACGCGCCTGCAGGTGAAGGGATGGGCCCGCGTCGGCCCGGCGGGCGCGCACACGTTGCGCCGCGGGGCGTGGTATCCCGTCGTGCGAATCTCCTCGAGCAACATCGTGGTGCTCGACGTCAACCGGCACAACATCCCCGTCGACCGCCGCTTCCTCGAGATCCGCTATCATCCCCCGGAGCGCTGGACCATCGTCAAGTGCGAGCCGCGGGTGTTCGAGAAACTGGGCCGCACGTTCCCGCTGACGTATGCCGTCTGCCCGAGCTGCCGGCACCGCCAGGGCTTCGAAGCCCGCATCGACCAGATGACGTGCGACAAATGCCACAAAGAGGCGGGGCTCGCGTGGGACGAGCTGTCATAGACCAACCGCGGACCGGCAAAAGCTAGACGCGCAGACGCACCGCGGAAAACAGGAAGCCGGGATCAGGAGATGCTTGTCCTGATCCCGGCTTTTGACTGTTCACCGCGATGCGTCTGTGCGTCTAGTCGTTGCATTGCCGCGCCGTTCAGAGCAGCACGACTTGATCTCCCACTTCGACCGTCCCCGCCCCCTCACCCACGCAGTAGAATCCCCGCATTCCCCCATCGAGAAACTGCAGGTGTGACTTGAGGACGTCCGCCTCCACCCGGCCGCCCAGCGCCCAGCCGGTGAACGGGCGGCACGGGTGGGCGACCTGGAGCACGCGCAAACGCACCCGTTCTCCGTTCTCCCTCCCGTCGGTGGCGACGACGGCGACGCCGCCGGCGAGGTCCTCGTAGGTGAAGGAGCGGTCGGTGGCGACGATGATGTTTTCTCCCGCGCACCCCAGCACGATCCGGTCGCCGAAGTGGTCCCGCATCGCGGCGTAATGGGACGTGAACCCGACCGATACGCCGTGCAGGCCGTCCTCGTTCTTGGTCTGGGGATGGGCCCGATGATGGACGTCCACCAGCCACCCGCCATCGGGCCCCGCGCCCAACACGCCGTCCGGTGTCACGGCAAGGTGCGAGACGGTGAGGAGGGGACCGGGGTCGTAGACGCGGTCCGGCTTGTCCCCGGTCTTGAGCGAGGAGCGCTGGATCTGCAGCCGAGCGATCGTTCCGATCGTGCGCATAACGGAATTTAAGCGTTTGTGCTACATTGGGCCCCCTCATGAACCGTCCGCTGCGCTGGGCCCGGTGCCTCGACAATGTGGCGGACGTCCTCCGCCGCGGCGCCTGGTATCCCATCCTGGAGGAAACGCCGGACGGCAAAGTCGTGCTCGAGGTGCGCCACCGGCCCGTCCGGCTGAGCCGTGTGGACGTGCAGATTCGCGAGACCCCACCCGACCGCTGGAGCGTCGTCACCCGCACGGGCGTCCTCCGTCCCACCCTCGGGGGAGGGCAGGACGTGATCACCACGTACGCCGTCTGTCCCGCCTGCTACGAGCGCCAGGATTACGAAGGGAAGCCCCTCACCCTCAAGTGCACGCGCTGCGGCCGGGTGTCGGAAGTCGACTGGTCGCAGACCTGCTGACGCGGCCCTTGCCACGAGGGCCGTTTGATATTAGTATGTTAACTATCAACATGTTAACATTCACCCCGACGCCGGCCGAGGCCTGATTCCCGATGGCCGATCGCGCCGAGCTATCGCTCCAGCTCACCGAGGCCGTCGCCGCTGCCCACCAGGCGATCCAACGGGCTGGGGACCGCGCGTTTCGCGCGTTCGGGCTGTCGCACCGGGCGCACGCGGTCGTGGCGGCGGTGGACCAGGGCGGCCCTGATGGGGCCCGTCCCAGCGACATCGCCCGCCAGTTGAGCGTGTCGCGCGCCGCGGCCACCACGTTCATCCAGCGCCTCGAGGCCAAGGGCCTGGTCGAGACGACGACCGACCCCGAAGACGACCGCGGAGTGCGCGTGACCCTCACACGCCACGGCCTGGAGGTGTTGCTGCGCGTCGGGCAACTCGAGCGGCGCCTGGCGGCCCGCACGATCGAAGGGATCCCGGCTTCGGCGATGGCGCGCACCATCCATGTGCTGCAGGAATTCCGGCAGCGGCTCGACCAGAAACAGCTCGAGGTGGTGCGCTGAGCCGCGCGTACCCGCGTATACGGATGTGCGAATCTTTATGCACCGTCGCCGACCGCCGGCGGCAAGCGGCCGGCATCTCACACGTGGCTTGAAGTGCACGCCATATCCGGCCCGGGAGCAACGCGTTAGCCTCGCGCGAGTGCCGCCGATTTGAGTGCCGCGCGCCGCCGTTTCCCACACGGTGCGGCAGACCACTTTTCCACATCTCCCGGGCGCCAGGGAATTGTGGAAAACTCCCCTTGCGACACCCAAGAAGGGTGGCGGAGCTATCTTCTGCGACTCCGAGCCATGAGACCCAGCGCATGATACGCCGGACCAAGATTGTGGCGACGCTCGGCCCCGCCAGCGGGACCGAAGCGGTGATCTCCGCCCTGCTCGACGCCGGCGTCAACGTCGTCCGGGTCAACGCGTCCCACGGCACGCCGGAGATTCGGGCGGGTTGGATCGCCGCCGTGCGCCGCGTGGCGGAGGCGAAGGGCCTCCCGGTGGCCGTGCTGCTCGATCTGCAAGGCCCCCGGATTCGTGTGGGCGACCTGCCGGCGCCGCGGGAGCTCGAGCCGGACCAGACCGTCGTCTTCGCTCCCGAAGACGTGGCGCGGGGGGACGAGCTGCCCACCACCTACGCACGCTTGGCCGACGACGCACGCGTCGGCGCCCGCATCTTGCTGAACGACGGGTTGCTGTCGGTGGAGGTGACGGCGGTGGACCCGCCGCGGGTCCGCGCTCGCGTCGTGGACGGCGGCACGCTGACGGCCCACAAGGGGATGAACCTGCCCGGTGTGCACGTCTCCGCGCCCGCCCTCACTGACAAGGACCGCGAGGACGCCCTGGACGGCGTGCGCAACGGCGTGGACTACCTGGGCCTGTCGTTCGTCCGGCGGGCGGAGGACCTCGCCGAGCTGCGGGGGCTCGTTCCCGCCGGCGTGAAGCTCGTGGCGAAGATCGAGAAGGCGGCCGCCCTCGACGACCTGGAGCGGATCCTCGCGGCCTGCGATGCGGTGATGGTCGCCCGGGGCGACCTGGGCGTGGAGTTGCCGTTCGAACAGGTGCCCCTCGTCCAGAAGCGTCTGATCCGCGAGGCGAACCGGCACGGCAGGCCGGTCATCACCGCGACCCAGATGCTCGAGTCCATGATCCAGCATCCCCGGCCCACGCGGGCCGAGGCGTCCGACGTGGCCAACGCGATTCTCGACGGGACCGACGCGGTGATGCTCTCCGCCGAAACGGCCGCGGGGGCATACCCCGTCGAAGCCGTGCGCGCCATGGACCGGATTATTCGGGAGATGGAGCGACATTCCACGGGGCGGGAGGACCAACGCCGCGTGGCGCCGCGCGAGGAGGTCATGGTCGAGGATGCCATCGCGTGGGGGACGCACGCCGTGGCCCGTTTGCTCAAGACGCCGCTCATCGTCACGCTCACCAAGGGGGGATTCACGTCCCGCAAGGTGGCGGCGCTGCGGCCGCCCGTCCCGATCCTGGCGGTCACGACGGAGCCCGCGACCTACCGCCAGCTGGCGCTGGTGTGGGGCGTGCTGCCGGTGCTGGTGGACCGCGTGCCGAGTTACGACGCGATGCTCGCGGTGGTGCGCGATCTCATTCTCAAGCGTGAGTTCGCGAAGCCGGGCGACAAGATTGTGATGACGGCCGGCGTGCCCTGGGAGGTGTCCGGCAGCACGAACCTCATCAAGGTCGAGGAAGTGTGACGTGCGGCTGACCTTCCTCGGGACGGGCACTTCGTTCGGCGTCCCGCAGATCGGCTGCCAGTGCCGCACCTGTACCTCGACCGACCCCCGCGACCGGCGCAGCCGCACCGCGGCGCTGATCGAAACACGCGGCAAGCGCCTGCTCATCGACACGCCTCCCGAGCTGCGGCTCCAGCTGGTGGCGGCCGGTGTGGATCGCCTGGATGCCGTGCTCTACACCCATGCCCACGCCGACCACGTCCATGGCGTCGACGACCTGCGGGCGATCTCGGTGCGGCAAGGCGCAGGCCTGCCCGCCTACGGTCCCGCCGAGACGATGGCGGAGCTGGTCGCGAGGTTTCGCTACATCTTCGATCCGGCGATCGTGGCGGCCGCCGGCACCAGCAAGCCGGAGCTGATTGCCCACGCGCTGGAGCCGGGGCGGAGCGTGCTGGTGGCCGGCGTGCCGGTGCTGGCCCTGCGGTTGCCGCACGGTGACCACAGCGTCTTCGGCTACCGGGTCGGGCCCATCGCCTACCTGACCGACGTCAAAGCGATCCCGCCCGAAGCGGCCGGCGAGCTGGCGGGGCTCGACGTGCTGGTGCTGAATGCCCTGCTGCCGCGGCCACACCCGCTGCACCTCTCGATCCCCGAGGCGGTGTCCGCGGCGCAGCGAATCGGGGCGCGCCGCACCTTTCTCACGCATCTGACGCACGACGCGCCGCACGCCGACCTTGCGGCGCAGCTGCCCCGCGGCATCGCGCCAGCGTACGACGGGCTGGTCATCGAGGTGGACGGGGCCTAAATTGCTCCGGCAGGGAGGCTTACGTGAGCAAGCAGAGCGCTGATGTAGACCAGCTGGTGCGTCAGGCGGTATTCGGGACCGCGGACGAGAAGGAGCGGGCTCGCTGGCAGATCTGGGAGATGGGCCAGCGCGCGGGCGTCCGGCCCGCCTCGATCCACGAGCTGTATCTGGCCCGGGGCCGGGGTGAGGTGCCGCCCTTCACGACCCCCGCGATCAACGTCCGCGTGATGGCGTACGACACCGGCCGCGCGATTTTCCGGGCCGCCCGGCGGCTCGACGTGGGGGCGGTGATCTGCGAGATCGCCCGCAGCGAGATCGCCTACACCGACCAGCGGCCCGCGGAGTACGTCGCAGTGATGACCGCGGCCGCGCTGCGCGAGGGGTTCGTCGGGCCGCTCTTTGTCCAGGGCGACCACGTGCAGGTGAATGCCAAGAAGTACGCCGCCGATCCGGAGGCCGAGCTGGGAGCGTTGCGGACGCTCATCGAAGAGGAGCTGCACGCCGGGTTCTACAACATCGACGTGGACACCTCCACGTTGGTGGACCTCTCCAAGCCCAACCTGGACGAGCAGCAGCGCGACAACTACGAGCGCGCCGCGCAGTTCACCCAGTTCATCCGGGAGCGCGAGCCGGACGGCGTCACCGTCTCCGTGGGCGCCGAGATCGGTGAGGTCGGCGGCAAGAACTCCGACGTCCACGAGCTGCAGGCCTTCATGGACGGGTACAACCGGACGCTCAAGCAGCTCGGCGGGTACGTCGGGATCTCGAAGATCTCGGTCCAGACGGGGACGAGCCACGGGGGCGTGGTCCTGCCCGACGGCTCGATCGCCAAGGTGCAGCTCGATCTCGAGGCCCTGAAGGCGCTGTCGCGCGACGCGCGCGCCAAGTACGGCTTGGGTGGCGCGGTGCAGCACGGCGCCTCGACGTTGCCGGCCGACGCGTTCGGCAGCTTCCCCGCGTGCGAGGCGGTGGAAATCCATCTCGCCACCAACTTCCAGAACATCGTCCTCGACCACCCCAAGTTGCCGGCGGACGTGCGCCGCGAGATCAACGACTGGGTCAAGGTCGAGTGCAAGGACGAGTGGAAGAAGGGGGACACCGAGGAGCAGTTCATCTACAAGAGCCGCAAGAAGGCGATCGCCCCCTTCAAGCGGCGGCTGTGGGACCTCCCGGCCGAGGTGCGGGCGGCGATCGGCGCCGACCTCGAGAAGATGTTCGCGTTCCTGTTCGAGCAGCTGCGCGTGCAGGGGACCCGCGCGGCCACGGACCGCTACGTCAAGCCGCCGCTCGATTCGCATCCCGCGCCGCGCGCCGCCCTGGTCGCCGCGCCGGACGACGCGGAGGCGGGCGAATGAGCGAACGGGGCGGAGGGGGCGGGGGCGGGGGCGGGGGCGGATCGGGGTTCGGCGGCTTCCTGCTCGGCGTGGCGGTGGGGGCGGTCGTGGGCCTGTTGTTCGCCCCGGAAACGGGCGAGGGGACACGGCACAAGCTGTCGCGCCGGCTGCGCGACCTGCGCGACGCCGCCGAAGAAAAGGCGGAGGAGGTGCGCGGCCTGCTCGACGCCGAGCCGGACGAGGGCGCGGAGCCGCGCTCCACCCGCGAAGAGCTGACCCGGCGCCTCGAGGCCGCACGGCGCCGGCGCCGCCGCCCGCCCGGCGCGGCGGAGGGGGCGTCGGAGCATGAGGAGGAGGACGAGCCCGTCGCGTGAAGGGCGAGGGCGGCTGGCACCGATCGGTGACCGGCGTGGTGCGCCGCACCCTCGAAGCGGCCTTCGAAGACAACATCCCCTTTCTCGCCAGCGCGCTCTCGTTCGACCTGCTGCTCACGGCCATCCCTTTCGTCGGGCTCGCGCTCGCCGTCGTGGGTTATCTCGCGCAGCACCAGATCACGACGCATCAGGTGGACGTGCACGAGCTGCTGGCGCGCTTCCTGCCCGCGGCGGCCAGCGACGCGGATGCGTTCGGTCCCGTCGAGCAGGCGCTGAGCCGCGTGGTGGCGCAACGCGCGCGCCTGACGCTGTTCGCGGTGCCCCTGTTCTTGTGGTTCTCGACGCGCCTGTTCGGCGGCCTGCGCGCCGCCCTGAACGAGGTGTTCGACACCGACGAGCGCCGCCCCTGGCCCGTCGCCAAGCTGCTCGATTTGGCGATGGTGCTCGCCACCGGGGCGCTGCTCGTCGCCAACGCCGTGCTCTCCGCCGTCGGCGGCGGCAAGGACTCGTTCGTCTGGCGCTTCGGCGCCGAGCTTGCGGCGCTGGGCTTCGGGACCCTGCTGTTCTTCGTCATCTTCAAGTTCCTGCCGAGCCGGCGCATCTACTGGCGCACCGGGCTCGTCGCGTCGGTGTTCTGCGCCGTCGGATTCGAGATCGCGAAACGGTTGTACGCCCTGTACGTGACCCGATTCGCCACGTTCGATCGCGTCGCCTCCGACGCGAACGTCGTCGGCTTCCTGCTGTTCCTGCTGTGGATCTACTACACGGCCTACGTCTTCCTCCTGGGGGGCGAAGTGGCGGAGACCTACGACCTGATGCGGATGCGGCGCCAACAGCGGGTGCGGCTCGGATGAGGGTTCCGATCGACCTGCGCGCCGTCACCCACCTCGACGTGAGTCGGTCGGACGTGGAGCGCGCCGTGCGGCTCATTGCGGAGGCGCTGCGGTGACCACCCAACCTGAGCCCCGGCCTCAGCCCATGCCCATGGCCCGGGCCATCCTCTGGAACCCCATGAGCCACGAGGGAGGGCCCGGAGCCCGCGTGTCGGGGCGCGCGCCCTACCCGGTGTTCTTCCAGCAAGAGGCCGTGGTGGCGCTGCAAGAACACCTGAAGGCGTCGCCGGAGCAGGCGATCTTCGGCTTCCTGGCGGGGGACGTGTTTCGCGATCCCGAAGCCGGCGTGCTGTACGCCGTGATCGACAAGACGCTGCGTTTGAACCAGGCGATCTACGGGGACAAAACCGAGGTGGTCGTGGCGCGGCTGTGGGACCGCATGCAAGAGCAGCTGGCGCGCGCCTCGGGCCGCCTGCTGGGCTGGTATCACAGCCACCCGGGACACGACCTGTCGCTCTCGACCCACGACGTCGAGACGCACGAGAAGTATTTCACCGACCCGTGGCACGTGGCGGTGCTGGTGGCCGCGCAGGCCGAAGGGGTCGTGGGTGCGTTCTTCCGCTCGAGCGCCACGGCGTCGTGGGCCGAGACGCCCCTGCCGTTCTACGAGCTGCTGCAGCCCGACTCGATCCGCAGCGACGGCAAGAAACGGTCGTTCGTCACCTGGAAGAACTACAAGGCGTACAATCCGGTCAGCGCGAAGCGGCCGTCCGGTTCGGCTGCGGCGCCGCCCCCCCCGGCCCCCCCGCCCCCCCCGCCCCCGCCCCCGCCCCCGCCCCCCCCCCAGCATCCTCCGGCGGCCGCGGCGGCCGCAGACGATCTGCCCCTGATCCGTACCAGTGCCGACGACGAGCCCGCTCCTCACGCGACGCGGCCGGCGGCGCCGGTGTTCGTCCCCGACGAGCCGCCTGCGCGGCGCCCATCGCCGCCACCTCCCCCTCATCCTCCTCGTTCTCCGGAGTCGCGGGCGCCGCGGCGGACGCCGGCTCCATCGTTCAAGCTGCTGGACCAGAAGCCCTCCGCCCGGCGTCGCGGGCGCCGGAGACGCGGACGCTGGCTCACCCGGCTCGTACTGCTGCTGATCGTTGGGGGGGCGGCAGCGGCCGGCTACTGGTACTTCGTCCTGGGACAGCGGCCGGTTGCGATCCCGGCCGTCGTGCAGCGGCTGTTGGACCGCGTGAAGCCCGCCGGGACGTCTCCGCCCACCCGCCCGACGGCGCGCGCCCCCCGGTCTGACACGGCGTTCGCGCGATTCGACCGGCTGAGCGACACCCTGTTCCGCGCGGTCCGCAATTACAACGATCGCGCCGTGATGTTCGCGAACCGGCAGATCGACTGCGCCGCTCTCGCGCGCGGACTCGTCGCGATCGAGAACCTGTGGATCACCTACAACGACGAGCGGCGGGGCAAGGTCGCATCGTTCGATGCGCGCCGCGCCGCCCGCGACCAGACGCTGTACGCCGGCGTGGACTCGGTCGAGGGCCAGTTCGAGCGGTCGCGTTGCCGCCGGCCGTGACCTTGCTCGTCGCGGTGCTGCTGGCGAGCCAGGGACTCGCGCCGCTCCGCAAGAGCGACCTGGTGCGGCTACTTTCCGGCTCCGCCATGACGCAGCAGGAGATCGCCGAGTTGGTGCGCCGCAACTGTCTCACCTTCGATGCGACCGAGCGAGACCGCCAGGACTTGCGCCGGTTGGGTGCGGAGGCCGTGTTGCTGAGCGCCGTGGATGGGTGTGCGCGCCGGGAGGCGGCGCGGGCCGCGCCGCGTCCTCCCGCCCCCCCACCTTCCGCTGCGCGCGTCGCGCCCCCCCGCCCCCAGTCCAGGCCTCCTCCCGTTCCCTCCGCGACGTCGCCTCCGGTGATCCGGATCGCGGCGGAGCGGAGCGGCTTCGTCGCCGGGGCGGGGCAGCGCGGGCCGGCGGGTACCCGGCTCCCGCGGGCGCTCGTCTTCGAGGCCCGCGATTCGGCCGGCTCGCCGGTCGTGGGGCAGACGGTGGAGCTCGTCGCCGTCAACGCGCGGGTGGAGCCCACCACCGCCGTGACGGATGCGGCCGGACGCGTTCAAGTGGGCGTGACGCTGGGGCAGCGGGTGGGATTCGCCACGGTGATCGTCGCGGTGGGTGTGATCGAGAAGCAGGCGGCGTTCGCCGTGGCGGTGGGACCCGCGGCGCAGCTCGTCGTGGCGTGTCGCGGCGCGACCCTCGCGGGCCGCGCCGTGCTGCGCCCCGACACGGTGGTGGGGCTGCGCGTGACCGCGCAGGACGCGTACGCGAACGCGGCACCCCTCACGGGCCTGCGGGCGGCGGTGGCGGACGCGCGGATCTTCCGCGTGCTGCGGATCGCCGAGGACAGTGGCGGTGGGGAGGGGACCGTGACCCTGAAACCCGATCAACCGGGCACGACCAGCCTGGCGGTGATCGCGAACGGGCTGCGGCAGTACCTGACGCTGACCGTGCTGCCGCGAGGCGCCCGCGAGCCGGCGGATTGCCCCTAAAGCACCGCGGCGCCGCTGTCACAGGGTTGAAACAGTTGTGTGGGCCGTTGCAATCGAGAGTCATCGGATCGCGGCCCTCAAGGGTTGCCCCTACTCCCCCCGACCGGTCTAACTGCCCCACGATAAGCGACTTGCCCTGCGCCCGTCCGACGCCCGCAGCACGTGCCCGCGGCGAGGAAGTTGCGTGCGCAAAGGGCGATGGACGTCGTCCGGGGCATCCCCGTGAGGCATCGCGTCCCCGACGCGACCCTTTCGCTGACCGGCGTCATTCCCGCCCGCGGCGGGGATTACGTCGAACGGCCCATGCCCGTCGCCTCCGCCGTTTTCTGGACGCCGATCGGCCAGCCGGGAGCCGACCCCACCTATCCGATCATGATCACCCGCGCCGCGCTCGCCGCCGTTCACGCCCAGCTCGCGGCGCGGTCGGAGGGCGCAGCGTCGGTCGGGTTTTTGGTCGGTGGGCTGTATCTGTCTCCCGAGACGCGCATCCCATACATCATCGTGGAGTCTACGATCGACATGCCGTGGTCGATCGGCGGTGATCATCTGAAGTCCGCGCTACTCCAGGGCCGCGATATCGCGCTCCAAGAACTGCAGCCGGGGGAACAACTCCTGGGTTGGTACCACTGCCATACCGCGCTGCGCGCCCGGCTCTCCGCCCCGGACGTGGAGGCCCACCTCGCCTGCTTCGAGGAGCCGTGGCACGTCGCGCTGGTCGTCGCACGGGGCCTCGATGTCACGGGGGGCGTCTTTCGTACCGGGTTGGACGGGACGAGGTCCAACGAGTACTTGCCTTTCTACGAGTTGCCCGAGCCGGCGGGACGCGGTGCGAACAGCGACACCGGATTGCCCTGGGCAAACTACCGGCCGCAGGCGCTGGCCCTCTCTCTGGAGGGCGTGGCGCAGCCCGCCGGTGCTCCGCCGCCGCGCGTGTTCCTGCCCGAGGATGCTGAAGTCGACGATGCCGAGGTCGAGGCGAAGGCGCTCCCGGCGCGCCCGCTCGCCCGCCTGGCGAGTCCTTGGGTGCTGGCCCTGGCGGCGGCCGGGGTGCTGTTCGGGGCGTACCGAGCGCTCGCGTCGGGCAGGGGAGGCGGGGGAGGCGCGGCCGCGGTCGAGGGAAACGCCGTGACACCGGATCGGGTCCAACGCCTCGCCGACAGTACGGCCTTTGCCGTCGCCGCGTTCGGGATCCGCGCGCGCCTGTTCGACGGCCGCAAGATGGCGTGCGCCGATCTGGGGCGGGGCCTGGTCGAGGTGGAGGATCGGTGGACGGCGTACAGCGCCGCGCGGGGCGTGGCCGGGGGAGCGGGAACGCTCGACGCGGCGCAGGTGGTGAGGGATCGTCGCTTGCATGCCGACGTGAACGCGGTCGAAGATCGGTTCGCGAGCACGGGGTGCCCGCGGCCATGAACGCCTGGCGTCACGGGATGCGGGCGGTGGTGCTTCTGGGCGCGCTCGCCGGCGTCGCGTCGGCCCAGCGCGGCGCGCCCCTCCTCAAGACGGATCTGATCGAGCTGCTCTCGAGCCCGGTGATCCCCGGCCGGGAGATCGCCGACCTGGTGCGCCGCAACTGCCTGGCGTTCCGCCCGACCCAGCGCGATCTCGCGGACTTCCGGAGCCTCGGCGCATCGGCCGATCTCGTGGCGAGCATCGCCGGATGTGCGGCGCCGCCGCCGGCGGGTGTCGTGGAGAGCGCTCGCCCCGTCGCGGCACCGGCCGCGTCCGCGCCCGCGACGCTGCAGGTCGTGGTGCGCCAGCGGCGCATCGTCGCCGCGGCCGGCGGCCAGGAGCGCCTGGTGGTGCTCGCGGCGCAGGGCGGGATGCCGCAAGCAGGCGTGGCGATCGTGCTGCGGGGCAGTGGGAGCATCGAGGGCGGCTCCGGCCGCGACGTTACGGTCGCCACGGACGACAGCGGATTTGCCGTCTTCTCGCTGAACGTGGGCCGGCGTCTCGCCACGTACCGCCTCGAGGTCGCGCCGGCGTCCGGGGGGACGTTGCCGGGCCGGCCGGTTGTCGAGCTTGTCGTACGGCCCGGCCCCCCCGCGTCGGTGTACGCCGAGCCGCGGGAGGTGGTGTTCGACCAGGGACTGGACTCCATCGTGCCGGTCCTCGCGACGGTTCGCGATTCGATCGGCCATCCCGTGGCCGGGGAGCCGGTCGTGCTGGGGGGCAATCCGGAGGGCGCGGGCTTCCGGCCCGACACCGGCGTGACCGATTCGCTCGGGCGCGCGCGGCTGTTCCTCGCCTGGGGCGGCGTCCGCCGGGGTGGAACGCTCCAGATCAGGGTGCGCGGGCGCCAACTCGCCTGGGTGGACGTGATCGTGGGGACGCCGGTGCTTGCAGGCGCCACCGGCTTCCTGCCGACGCCGCTGTCGGGCGGCGCGGTCCACACCGACCTCGGCGCGCCCCTCGTGTTCGAGGCGCGCACGCGGCTCGGTCGTCCGGCCGTGGGGCGCCCCGTGTCGTTCCGCGCCCTGAACGCGACCGTGTCGCCGGCCACGGCGAACACCGACGCGGACGGGCGGGCGCGCGTCGAGGTCACGCTGGGGGATCGAGTGGGCCCTGCGGTGATCGTGGCGACGATCGATTCCATCGAGAAACAGGTGACCCTGCAGGTCGAGCCCGGGCCTCCGACGGAGTTGATCCTGGAGCGCAACGGCGCTCGCGTGGACGGCCGTTGGCTGACGGTGGGGCTCGATTCGACGTTCGTGCTCCGCGTGCGGGCGCGGGACGCGGACGGCAACTCGATGGGGGTAGCGAGCCTCGCGCGCATGTTGCGCGCGACGCCGTTCGACTCGCGGATTCCGATCGCGCATCTCGTCAGCATCCAGGAAGAACCGTCGGCGGTGGCCCTCACGTTCCGGGCGATCCGGCCCGGTCGCGCCAACGTCAAGCTGCGCACGGCCGACATCAGCACCTTCGTGTGGCTGGAGGTCGTGCAGGTGCGCTAGCCCGCTTGGCGCGGCTCCCTCCCCGGAGTATCTTTCCCTCGCCCCAGGTCCGCAGGCTTTCCGCTCGTGAATCGCGTCAGGCCCCCGCAGGGAGCAGCGCTAAGCGATGCCGGGATTCGTTGCGGGGAGCCTGGGGCATTTTACGTGCGGCGTGAAGCACGCCGCACGCCCCACGCCGCACGTCATTAGATTCCCCTCCATGATTGCCTTGGCTCGCAAATACCGCCCCAAGCAGTTCGCCGACCTCATCGTCCAGGACCACGTCGCGGCGGCGCTGCGGGGCGCCGTGGCGTCGGACCGCGTCGCGCACGGCTACCTGTTCGCCGGTCCGCGCGGGGTGGGGAAGACGACTGCGGCGCGCATCCTCGCGATGGCGTTGAATTGCGAGCGGCGCACGCCCGCCGGCGAGCCCGACGGCGAATGCGATTCGTGCCGCCGCATCTGGAACGGCGCCGCGAACCTCGACGTGGTGGAGCTCGACGCCGCGTCGAACCGCGGCGTGGACGACGCCCGCGACCTGCGCGAGCGCGCGATGTATGCCGCGAGCGGTGAGTCGCGGTCCAAGGTCTACATCGTCGACGAAGCCCACATGCTGACGCGCGAGGCGTGGAACGCGCTCCTCAAGATTCTCGAGGAGCCGCCGCCGCGCGTGGTGTTCGTCTTCGCCACCACCGAGCCGCAAAAGATCGCCCAGACCGCGGCGCCGATTCTGTCGCGCCTCCAGCGCTTCGACTTCCGGCGCATCGGCCCGCACGCGATCGTGGCGCGGCTCCGGGACGTGCTGCAGGCGGAGCGCCTGGCCGCGGACGACGACGCGCTCCATCTCATCGCCAAGAGCGCCGACGGTGGGATGCGCGACGGCCTGTCGCTGCTCGATCAGGTCCTGTCCTTCGGCGAGGGACCCGTCACCGCGGCGCGGGTGCGCGAGGTGCTCGGCCTCATCCCGGACGACCTGTACGGCGAGATGCTGCGCCTCATCGCCGAGGCGGACGCCCCCGCCGTGTTTCCCCTCGTGGACCGCCTCGTCGAATCCGGCGCCGACCTGGGTGAGTTCGTGAGCGGGGCGGGCGAGACGTTGCGCGCCTTGCTGCTCGCCGGCGTGGGAGGGCAGCCCGAGGGGTTGACCGAGGGCATGCAGGACGTGATTCGCCGGCACGGTTCCCGCCTTCCGCCTCCCGACGTCCTCCGCCTCCTCACGATTCTCGGCGAGTCCGAGGAGCGGATCCGTCGCGGCGGCAACACCCGCCTCGCCGTCGAAGTCCTCCTGTTGCGGTGGGCGATGGCGGACCGGACGGTGGAGCTGGGGCAGGTGTTGCAGGCGCTCGGGCAGGGGACCGGGGACCGGGGCCAGGGGCTGAGCGAGCCGCCGTCCGCGCGTGCTCCGAACCCCCCGCCGCAGCTCCGCGATTCCGTCCCGTCGGTGCCGGTCCCCGGTCCCCAGGCCCCAGGCCCCGCCTCCAAGGGTCCCCTCTCCCTCGACCACCTCCGCGCCGCCTGGCCCCAGATCGTCTCCGACGCCCGCGCCAGGACGCCGCTCCTCGGGAGCCTGCTCGCCGAAGCCGAAGTCACGGCAGTCGCCGGGACCACGGTGACGCTGCGGCCGGGGACGGCCGGCCATGCCGAGGGGCTCGAGCGCCAGCGCGACCAGATCGGGCAGCTCATCGGGCGCTACGTGACGGATCCTGTCCGGGTCACCGTGACCGGGCCGCCCGGGGAGCGGGGCGCGGCGCCGGAGCGGCCCGTGCGCCTGACGGAGGAGCGCGCCAACGCGGAGCGCCTCCGGGCGCTGCGTGCCAAAGACGCCGGTCTGAACGCGGCGGTCGATGCCCTGGATTTGGAGCTGCTCGAGTAGCTTGCCACCCATTCCGGCGAGGGGTAACTTTCGACGTATGGCGGATTTATCCAGCCTGCTCCAGCTGAGCCAGCAGATGCAGGGGCGGTTGTCGGAGATTCAATCGCAGCTGGCGCAGCAGACGGTGACGGTGTCGGCCGGTGGGGGGATGGTGCAGGCCACCGCCGACGGGCGCGGGCAGATTCGCGCCATCAAAATCGACCCCCAGGCGGTCAGCCAGGGCGACGTCGAGATGCTGGAGGATCTCGTGCTCGCCGCGGTGGCGGAGGCGCAGAAGCGCGCGTCCGAGCTGTACCAGGCGGAGGTGCGGAAGCTGGCGTCGGGCCTGCCGTTCCCGTTTCAGTTGCCGCCGCCGTAGGACACGCCGTGTCGGCCATCGAGGAGCTCGTGGCGGAGCTCGCCAAGCTCCCCGGCATCGGGCGGAAGACGGCGCAGCGGCTCACGTTTTACCTGCTGAAGCAGCCCGCCGAGGCGGCGGAGCGGTTGGCGGAGGCCCTGCGGCGCGTCCGTGGGCAGGTCACCGCCTGCGGGGTGTGCGGGAACCTCGCGGAGGAGGACCCGTGCCCCATCTGCCGCGATCCGCGCCGCGACGCCGCCCTGTTGTGCGTGGTGGAGGAGTCGGCCGACGTCGGGGCGATCGAACGCGCCGGCCGCTACCGCGGCCGATACCATGTACTGGGCGGCCGGATCTCGCCCCTGGATGGCGTGGGTCCGGATGATCTGCATGTGGACCGCTTGCTCGCGCGGTTGGGGAACGGCTCCGGCGTCCGCGAGGTGATCGTGGCGACCAATCCCTCGATGGAGGGAGAAGCCACCGCGACGTACCTGCAGCAGGTGCTGCGGCCGACCGGCGTGCGCGTCACGCGGATCGCGCGCGGCCTGCCCGTGGGCGGCGACCTCGAGTACGCCGACGCGGTTACCATCGCCCAGGCCCTGGCGGCGCGGCGCGACATGTCCGAGACCGAGTGAGCGAGGAGGCGCATGGCGGGGGCGGCGAGCTGGTCGTTTAACGAGAACGACTTCAAGCAGATTCAGGCCCACCTGCAGGCGTTCCTCCGGGACTGCAACGCCCGCTGCGCCCTGCTCGTGGACCGGAACGGCCAGCTCGTCGCCACGGTGGGGGAGACGCCGCAGTTCGACCCCACAGCGTTCGCCTCGCTCACCGCCGCCGACTTCAGCGCCAACGACCAGCTCGCCAAGATGATCGGCGAGCCGGAATTCGCGTCGCTCGTCCACCAGGGCGAGCGCGAATCCATGTATCTCGCCGACGTCGCGAAACGCGTCATTCTCGTGGTGCTGTTCGATCAGCGCGCCACGCTCGGCCTCGTGAAGATCAAGGCCAGGGGCGTGGTGGAGAATCTCAACAAGGTGTTCGAGGAGATGTTCAATCGGGTGGGTGCCGGGCCGACCCAGAAGAAGGGTCTGCTCGAAGGGGCGGAAGACGAAATTGACAAACTCTTCGGGTAAGGGGACGCGCCCATGTCGATGATCAACTACGCGTCCCGCGAGATCAACTGCAAGCTCGTGTACTACGGGCCCGGCCTCGGCGGCAAAACGACCAACCTGGAGCACATCTACGGGAAGGTCTCGCCCAACACGCGCGGCAAGATGATCTCGCTCGCCACCGAGACCGAGCGCACCCTCTTCTTCGACTTTCTCCCCGTGGACCTGGGCACGATCCGGGGCTTCAAGACGCGGTTCCACCTCTACACCGTGCCCGGCCAGGTGTACTACAACGCGAGCCGCAAGCTCATCCTGAAGGGCGTGGACGGCATCGTGTTCGTGGCCGACAGCCAGATCGAGCGGATGGAAGCGAACGTCGAATCGATGCAGAACCTGTACGACAACATGGCCGAATACGGCTACGACCTCACCAAGATCCCGTTCGTGATCCAGTACAACAAGCGGGACCTCCCCAACGCCGCCCCGATCAGGGAGCTCCAGGCCGCGCTCAATCCGGGGTGGCCGATCGAAGACGCCGCGCAGCAGAAGGTGACCCCCGACCCCGCGCACCCGGGCGAGAACCTGATCGAGAAGGCCGGCGCCGAGTGGGTCGGCCACGCGGCCTACCACGAGGCCGTGGCGGTGCGCGGGGACGGCGTGTTCGACACGCTGAAGGCGGTCAGCAAGTTGGTTCTGAAGACCCTGAGCTGAAAGGCGCCGGTCCCGTGCGCTGGACCCTGCCGAACATCATCACCCTGGCCCGCATCTGCCTCACGCCGGTCATCGCGCTGCTCCCGTTCATCGAAGGGCTCTGGCCGAAGGTGATCGCGTTCGTGATCTTCCTCGTCGCGGCGTTTTCCGACGCCGTGGACGGCTGGCTCGCGCGCCGCTACAACACCGTGAGCGAGCTGGGCCAGCTCCTCGATCCCATCGCCGACAAGCTGCTGCTGTTCGCCACCCTGATCCCGATCTTCTGGATCACCCGGCATCCGACGATCCTCGTGGATTACCGCATCCCCTGGTGGGGGAGCTTCCCGGTCTGGGTCGCGCTGTTGCTCGTGGGACGCGAGGTGCTGATCACCGCATTCCGCTTTTTTGCGCGACGGCGCGGCGTCGTGATCCCGGCGGTGGGCGCGGGAAAGGCCAAGGCGCTGGTGCAGAACATCTTCATCGGCGCCACGATCGCGTGGTTCGCCTGGAAGGACGCCATCGCCGCCCACAAGTTTGCCGGGACGTTCCGCAACTTCTGGGACCAGTTCCACGGGATCTTCGTGGCCGTGACGCTGGCCGGCGCGATCGTGCTGACCGTGTACTCCCTCGGCGTCTACCTGTACCGCTACCGGGCCCTCTTCACCGCCGGCAAGTGAAGCTCGAGGTCGTCACCATCGGCACCGAGCTGGTGCTGGGCCTCACGCCCGACACCAATGCCGCGGAGCTGGGCCGGGGCCTCGCCGCCGCCGGGGCCGAGGTCGCGCGCCACGTCGCCGTCCCCGACCGTCCCGACGCGATCCGCGCCGCCGTGGCCGAGGCGCTCGCGCGGACGGGCTTCGTCGTCGCCACCGGCGGCCTGGGCCCGACGCGCGACGACATCACCAAGCACGCCGTCGCCGCCCTGTTCGGGATGCCGCTCCGGCTGAACGAGGAAGTGCTCCGCACCCTCGAGGCCCGGTTCCGCCGCCTCGGCCGACCCATGCCGGCGGTGAACCGCAGCCAGGCGGAAGTCCCCGAAGGCGCCACCGTGCTGCCGAACCCACGGGGCACCGCCCCGGGGTTGTGGCTCGAGGACGGGCAGGGTCGCGTCGCCGTCTTGCTGCCCGGCGTACCGTCCGAAATGCGCGGGCTGCTGGTCGAGGAAGTGCTGCCCCGCCTGGTGCGGCGCGCCGGCGACCCCACGCGCGTCGTCCTGTCACGGATGCTCCGGACGACCGGCGTCCCCGAGTCGGCGCTGGCGGAGCGGATCGGGCCGATCGAAGAGGCGATCGCGCCCCTCACCCTGGCCTACCTGCCTTCAGTGGACGGCGTGGACCTGCGGGTGACGGCGTGGGCGCTGCCGCGGCAGGACGCCGAGCGGCAGCTCGCCGCCGCCGTCGAGAACCTCCGCGGGCGCCTCGGCGACCACTGCTACGGGGAAGATGGCGCCGATCTCGCCGCGGTCGTGCTGGAGGTGCTGCGCGCGCGCGGCGGCAGGCTCGCGGTGGGAGAGTCGTGCACCGGCGGGCTGCTCGCGGGGCGCCTGACCGCCATCCCCGGGGCATCGGACGTCTTCGTCGGCGGCATCGTGGCGTACGACGACGCGGTCAAGACCGAGCTGCTCGACGTGCCGCGGGCGACGATCGAGGCGCACGGCGCCGTCTCCGAGGAAACCGTTCGCGCCATGGCCGAGGGCGCCCAGCGCCGCTTCGAATCCTGGGCCGCGCTGGCGGTCACGGGGATTGCGGGGCCGACGGGCGGGACGACGGACAAACCGGTGGGCACGGTCTGGCTCGCGGCGCGGCTCGGCGCCGAGACGCGCGCCCTGAGGCGCGTCTTCCCCGGGGACCGCGCCGAGATCCGGGCCCGCTCGGCGCAGGCGGCGCTCGATCTGCTGCGCCGCCTGCTGCACGAGTCCCCGTGAACCGCTTCAACGCCCCCGACGGGACTCCCCTCGTCTTCGACGCGTACGAGCTCCCGTCATCCTCTCCGGGCCCCAGAGCGGCCGTGCTCTTCCTGCACGGCTGGTCGGACCACGCCGGCCGGTGGACGGCGACGGCCCGGCGGTTGCGCGACGCCGGCTTCGCCGCCTACCTCCTCGACCAACGCGGCCACGGGCGCTCGGGCGGCCGGCGCGGCCACCTGTCGCGCTTCAGCCAGCTGCTCGGCGACCTCCAGGCATTCCGGCGCGCGGTGCGCCTCGGGACCACCGCACCGCAAGTGCTGGTCGGCCACTCGTTCGGCGCGCTGGTCGTGCTGCGCTATCTCGAGACCCAGCCGGGCGACCCGCCGGCCGCTGCGGTGGTATCGAGCCCGTGGCTCGGTCTCGCGACGCCCGCGCCGGCGTGGAAGCGCCTCGTCGCGCGGCTCCTGGCCGACCTGTGGCCCACCCTGACCTTGCGCGCCGGCGTGGACGCAGACCACCTCTCCCGCGACCCGGCGGTCAACGCCGCGTGGGCGGCGGACCCCGCGTGCCACGACGTGATGACGCCGGGCGCGTGGGCCGAGATTCGGTGGGCACAACGCGCCGTCGTCGCGGATGGCCGGCGCATCGACTGTCCGCTGCTCTTCCTCCTCGCGGGAGAGGATCGCGTCGCGGACGCACACCTGGCGCGCGCCTTTGCCGACGGGCTCAAGGCAGGGGGCGCCGTCGAAATGCGCTGGTACGCGGAAATGCACCACGAGGTGCTGAACGACCCCCAGGGGAAGCGCGTCGTCGCGGATGTGGTGGAGTTCCTGGGGAGGCGGGGGCTGTGAACCGAGGTTGGAACTGAGCCATCTCGTGCTCCGTTATGTCCGTGGCTTGAATCCTTTAAGGACCCGCGTATTGGCCGAGCCGGCGCTTCAGCGCACGGACCGGGCGGACCTCGACACGTTCTTTGCATCGGTCTATCTTGTTGCCAAACCGAAAGTTCCGGTGCCGCACCTGACCCGCTGACTCCGCCAAAACGGCGGGCTTCAGGCGGCACGCTGGTTGCTAACCCAGCGGAGACCATGACCGACAGGAAGCACCGTCCCACCGAACCGGAGCCCATGGAGCCGGTGGGTGATGCCGGGGAGGAGGCCGCCGCCGCCCCGCCCCCCCCGGGCGCCGAGGCGCTCCCCGTCGAGCCGCCCGATCAGGCGATCGCGCGGCTGGAGGGGGAGCTGGCGGCGCTCCAGGACAAGTACCTCCGGCTTGCCGCCGAGTACGACAATTTCCGCAAGCGCACGACGAAGGAGCGTGCCGACGCCTGGATGCGGGCGCAGGCGGAGGTGGTGCAACGGCTGGTGGACGGGCTCGACGACCTGGCGCGGTTCGCGCACGTGGACCCGGCGCAGACCGACGCCAAGACGATCCACGACGGCGTGGACCTGGTGGAGCGCAAGCTGTGGAAGGAGCTGGAAGCCCTCGGGGTGACCCGCGTAGATCAGATTGGCGTGCCGTTCGATCCCAATCTCCACGAGGCGGTGACGACGCAGCCGGCCGATCACCCGGCCAAGGACCATACCGTCGGCGCCGTGCTCCAGGCGGGCTACCGGTTGCGCGATGCGTTGCTCCGGCCGGCGCGCGTCGTGGTGCTGCAGTGGCAGGGGATCGACCGGCCGATGGCTGACAGCTGATGGCTCAACAGCGCGATTACTACCAGGTGCTCGGCGTCGCCGAGACCGCCACGACCGACGAGATCAAGAAGGCGTTTCGCCGGCTGGCGAAGCAGCACCATCCCGACCGCAATCCCAACAATCCGCAGGCGGCCGAGCGTTTCAAGGAGATCAACGAGGCGCACGACGTGCTCAGCGACGCCGACAAGCGCCGGAAATACGATCAGCTGCGCCGGTACGGGGCGTTCGCGGGAACAGGGGCAGGCGGATGGCGCGGTCCCACGGCCGGTGACGCCGACAGCGGCGTGGACTTCGACCTCTCCGACTTGGGCTCGTTCGGGGGTCTGGGCGACCTGTTCTCCTCGATTTTCGGGCGCCGCGGGGGGGCCGGGGGGGGGGGTGGGGGGGGGGCGGCCACCCGCGAGCCGGAGATCGAGGAGATCGAGACGACGGTGTCGATCCCGTTCCGGACGGCGGCGCTGGGCGGGAAAGTGCCCATCACGCTGACCATGTCGGAGGTGTGCCCCACCTGCGGCGGGAAGGGTGCGGCGCCCGGGGCGACGATCTCGACGTGTCCCGAGTGCAAGGGGCGCGGCACGATCTCGTTCGGGCAAGGCGGGTTCGCGGTGAACCGGCCCTGCCCCGTGTGCCGCGGGAAGGGCACCGTTCCGTCCCAACGCTGTGGCACCTGCCAGGGCAGCGGGGAGGTGCGGGTCGAGAAACGGATCAACGTCACCATCCCCGCGGGCACGGACGAAGGAACGAAGGTGCGCCTCAAGGGGCAGGGCCCCAAGGGCAAGGGCGACGTCGTGGTGGAGATCCGCATCGAGCCCGACCGCTTTTTCCGGCGCGACGGGCTGGACGTGATCTGCGTCGTCCCGATCAACCTCGCTCAGGCGATGCTCGGCTCGCGCATCAAGGTGAAGACGCTCGACGGCAAGCGCGTGGTGCTCAAGGTGCCGTCCGGCACGCAGCACGGGCAGAAGTTCCGGATTCCGGGGCAGGGGATCGAAAAGAACGGGCGCCGCGGCGACCAGTACGTCGAGGTGCACGTCGAAATCCCCGAGCACCTCACGGCGGAGCAAGAGGAAGCGATCCGGGCGTTTGCCGACAAGACGGGGCTGAAATACTAGAATACCAGCACAACCTTCCCGACGTTGCGTCGCTCGTGAATGTAGTGGTGGGCGCCTGCGGCGTCCGCCAGCGGGAAGGTGCGGCCCACTCGGGGCGTGAGCTTCCCCTCCCGCGCGTACCCGAGTAGCGCCGCGATCTGCGGCTCGAGCAACGCCCGCTCATTCCAGAGATGGCCCAGGTTCACGCCGGCCACGCTCCGGTTGTCGTCCATGAGCGCGCGCGGGCCGAAGCGCGGAAAGCGGAGCACCCGCCAGAGCGTTTTCACCAGGTTCCGCCCCGATCCCTCGGAAAGCGCCGACGCGCCGTAGCACACCAACCGGCCGGCCGGCGCGAGCAGCCGGTAGCCGTGCCGCCACGAGTCGCCGCCCACGGCGTCGAGCACGACGTCCACGCCATTTGGCGCGACGGCACGGACGGCCTCGAACCAGCGCGGGTCCCGGCTGTCGAGGGGCTCGACGCCGTACTGGCGCAGGATATCGTGCTTGCCCGTGGACGCCAGCCCGAGCACTCGGAAACCCAGCAGGCGCCCCAGCTCCGCGACGGCGAGCCCCACTCCACCGGCGGCGGCGTGTACGAGCACCGTCTCGCCGCGCTGAGCGGCGGCCACGCGGACGAGCATGTGGTGTGCGGTGAGATACACGACCGGGAAGGCGGCTCCCTGCTCGAAGCTCCATCCCGTTGGAAGCGGGAACGCGGCGGCGGCGGGGACGACCACGAGCTCGCTCTGGCCGCCGAACTTCGTCGTGGCGACGACCAGTTCCCCGCGGCGCAGCGTCGTGACCCCGTCGCCCACGGCGTCGACCGCGCCCGCCACCTCGTAGCCGACGGTACAGGGGGGGCGCGGGGCGTCGGGGTAGAGCCCTTGGCGGGCGAGGAGATCGGAGAAGTTGACGCCGGCGGCGTGCACGCGGATCCGCACGGTACCGGGCTCGACGGGCGGGTCCGGCGCCTGCCGCACCTCCAGGACTTCGGGAGGGCCGTAGCGCGGGATGACGAGCTGCTTCACGTGCGCAAGGCCGCCCGCATCGCGAGCGCGCTCGCCGGGCAGGCCCCGCGCAGCTCCGCCGAGCGCTCCAGCGCCGGGTCCATCTCCTTCCGGTCGATCCGCTGGAAGCCGAACCGTGGAAAGAAGTCTCCCGCCGTCGTGGTCAGCAGGTAGACGTTCTCGACGCCGCGCGCGACGGCCAGCTCGAGCGCCGCTTCGGTGAGCCGGTGACCCAGTCCCTCGCCCCGTCGCCTGGGGTCAACGGCCACCGACCGCAGCAGGCCCGCCCTGCCGTAGACCTCGACCGCCGCGCACCCCACGATCCCGCCGGCGTCCCGCGCGACAAGCGTGGTCGCCAGATGGTCCGCGAGCCCATCCGTGGGGAGCTTGCTCTGTTCGAGCAGCGCGACGATCTCCGGCAGGTCGCGGCTGGTCGCCGGAGCGATGCGGCTCGGGATGCAAGACGCGGGATGCGGGATGCGTTGCAGCTCGTGCTGCAGCGTTTCCCTCAGGCCGTCCTCGAGCGGACGCACCCTGAATCCCAGCTCCTGCTGGGCCTTCTCGCTGCTCGCGAGGTAGGTGACCCCGGCAGCGATCCGCAACGTCTCAGCGCTGTAGGTCTGGGGCAGGGGGACCACCCTTTCCACCACGCCGGCCGCCGCCGCCATCGCGCGCAGCAGCATCGCCGGCGGACGGAGCCGTGGAGGGCGGATCCCGGTGATGCGCTCCGCGATTTCCAGAGCCTCCTCGAGCGTGTGCGGGGGGCCCGCGAGGATATAGCTCTCGCCGGGGCGTCCCTTCTCCATGGCGAGCACGTGCCCGTGCGCCGTGTCGTCCACATGGCCCCAGCAGAACGCGGCGCCGTGCGGCCGGATGGGCAGGTTGCGCTTCAGGTACTGGCGCAGCAGGTTGCCGATCACACTCGGATCGCCCGGGCCGTACACGACGCCCGGCAGGACGATCACGAGCGGCAGCCCGTCCCGCATCATCGGCAGCGCGACCTGGTAGTGGGCCGCCCACTTGGTTCGATCGTACTCGGAGAGCCAGGGGCCGTCGAAGCGATAGGACTCGTCGCCGACCCAGCCGTGGGTGTCGGAGAAGACGGCAACGGTGCTGGTGTACACCCCTTTCGGGATGTGCAGCTCGCGCATCAGCTCGAGGACGTGGCGGGTGCCCTGCACGTTGATCCGTTCGGCGTCGCCGCGGGCCCGCGCGGGCCCGCCGATCTTGTACCAGGCGGCCAGATGGAAGACGCCGTCCACGCCGTGCATCGGCGTGCGCATGGAATCCTTGTCCGTGATGTCGCCGGTATGGAGCGAGGCGCCGAGGGCGGCGAGTTCCGAGGCGTGGGCGGGGGAGCGGACCAGGGCGCGGACCTCGTGGCCGGCGGCGCGGAGCTGGCGCACCAGCCGCCCGCCGATGAACCCGGTCGCCCCGGTCACGAAGTAGCGCATCGGCGTAAGCTAGCTAGTTTGGAACACATGGCGCCCTTGGCGTCTGAGCGTCTCGGCGCCTCGGCGTCTAGTCTTTTGGGGTGTAGGTCAACTGGCAGACCGCCCGGCTGTTAACCGGGAAGTTGGAGGTTCGAGTCCTCCCGCCCCAGTCTCACCCACCCGTCGCGGGCGTGATCCGCACCATCACCACGCCGTGCGCGGGAACGGTCGCATTGAAGCGGCCCGTGACCGTGCCGACGTCGGTGTGCGTCCAGAGATCCCGCACCCGCGCGGGGCCGCTGATGCCGATCGCCCGCCAGGAAGCGGCGATCACCGTTTGTAGGCCCGATCGGTTGAGCAGCACGACGGCGCGCGAGCCGTCGGCCAGCGGCTTCGACCACACCTGGAGATCGATCCCGGGTTCCTGGACCAGCATCCCCTGCACGCCGAGCGAGTCCTGGTCCACCGCGATCACCTCTTTGTTAGCGAGGATCTCGCGAGTCGCGGGTGGCATCGCGCGGACGTCGTTCCCCGCCATGAGCGGCGCGGCCATCACGGCCCAGAGACTGAAGTGGGCGCGGTACTCGTCGTCGGTCATCCCGCCGTTGCCCACCTCCAGCATGTCGGGATCGTTCCACGCGCCCGGACGGGCGGCGAGCGCATACTGGCTCGAGAGATCGAGGATGGCGATCATGCTGGCCCAGCGGTCGCCGATGTCGCCGGTAGTGCGCCACAGATTGCCGGTGCGCGGGCCCCACTCCCACGGGTGGTTCGAGCCCCATTCGCAGATGCTGAAGACGATGGGCCGGCCCGCCTTGGCGAGCGCGTCACGGAACTTGGCGTACTGCGTGGGCCCGTCGAGCCCCTCCGAGTTGCACCAGTCCTCCTTCACGTAATCGACGCCCCATTCCGCGAACGTGCGGGCGTCGATCTCCTCGGAGCCGTAGGTGCCCGGGCGGCCCTGACAGGTGCGACGCCCGGCGTCGGTGTAGATCCCGAACTTGAGTCCCTTGGCATGGACGTAATCGGCGAGCGGCTTGATGCCGCCCGGGAATCGGGCCGAGTCGGCCACGAGGCGGCCGGCGCGGTCGCGCGCCACCTGCCAGCAGTCGTCGATGACGACGTACTGGTAGCCTGCGTCGCGCATTCCGCTCGCGACCAGCGCGTCGGCGGTCTCCCTGATCAGCTGGGCGCTCACGTCGCAGTGGAAATGGTTCCAGCTGTTCCATCCCATCGGGGGCGTGCGGGCCAGGCCGTTGTCGAGTGCGGGGCGGCCCTCAAAGGAGAGGGCGAGGGCGAGGCAGAGTAGCGTCGGGAATCGCGCGGACATGGCCGGGCTTGAACGTGAGGTCCACGTGACGCGGCCGCAAGACGCACGTGCTTGTTGGGGAGGGTGTGGCGTTTGTTCAGCAGGTGTCGCGTCCGCGCCACTCGCGGCCGCGGCCTACACCGATCCGTCGCTGGTGATCCACTTCACAGCCGGAAGGCTTCAGTCGGAAACGGGGGGCACGCGGTTTGCCGCGACCTCTCACCGCAGCAAGCTCCCGAGTCTAGCCAGCCGCTTCATCCACGCCGTCACCCCTTGCCCGGGGGGTTTCATGACACGCTCCGTCGTTCTATTCGCTTTCACTTTGGTGGCGGTCCCGATGGCTCGCGCCCAGGACGCGGGCACGATTGCCGGGACAGTCAAGGGTCGCGAGACCGGCGCTCCCTTGCCCGGCGCCAGCGTCACGGTCCTCGGGACGCGGTTCGGCACCAACACCGGGCCGGACGGCCGGTACACCATCGCCGGCGTCCCCGCCGGCAGCTACCGCGTGCGGGCCCGATTCATCGGCTACAAGACCCTGGACGACAGCGCCGTCGTCGTGGTCGCGGGCCAGGTGACCACCGCCGACTTCCAGCTCGCCGCGCAGGCGATCGAGCTGCAAGCGGTCGTGGCCGTCGGCTACGGCACGCAGACGAAGGCGACGTTGACGGGGGCGGTCAGCGCCGCCCCGGGCGAGGAGCTCGAGGCGGTGCCCACCGTCAACGTGGCGAACACGCTCGCCGGCAAGCTGCCGGGGGTGATCACGATCAACCAGAGCGGCGAGCCCGGGTACGACGGGGCGACGATCCGGATCCGGGGCAGTCACACCCTGAACAACAACGACGCGCTCGTCGTCATCGACGGCGTCCCCGATCGTGCCGGCGGCCTGGAGCGGCTCGACCCGCGGGAGATCGAAAGCATCAGCGTCCTGAAGGACGCCACGGCGGCCATCTACGGCTCACGCGCGGCCAACGGCGTCATCCTGATCACGACGAAGCGCGGGGAGGGCACGGCCCCGAAGGTCACGGCGAGCTTCAACCAGGGCGTGATCCACCCCACGCGGCTTCCCCAGATGGCCGACGCAGCGACGTACATGACGATGCTCAACGAGATCGACTTGTACCGGAACCGGACCCCACGCTACTCCGAGGACCTGATCCAGAAATTCCGGGAAGGCGCCGACCCCTGGCTGTACCCGAACACCGACTGGTTCGGCGAGGTCATCAAGCCCATCTCGCTGCAGAGTGTGGGACATGTGGCCCTCACCGGCGGCGCCGACCGGATCGGGTACTATCTCTCCCTGGGCGGTCTGACGGAGGACGGCTATTACCGGAACAGCGGGACCCGGTACAACCAGTACAGCTTCCGGAGCAACATCGACGGCCGGCTGAGCCAAAACGTCAGCGTGCAGTTCGACGTCTCCGGACGCCTCGAGGACCGCAACTTCCCGGCCCGAAGCGCGGGCTCGATCTTCCGGGCGCTCATACGCGGCAAGCCGAACCTCCCGGGGTATTGGCCCAACGGGCTCCCCGGACCCGACATCGAGTTCGGCGACAATCCCGTGGTGACGTCGACGCAGGCGACGGGATACGACAACGACGAGCGGTATTACCTGCAGGGCAACCTGCGCGTGGACCTGAAGGTGCCGTGGGTGAGCGGCCTGACGCTCCGCTACAATGGGGCCTACGACCTGCGCATGTTGAACCGGAAGTCGTGGCGGACCCCTTGGACGCTGTACACCTGGGACGGGACGCGCGGCGCGGACAGCCAGCCGGTGCTGAAGCCTGCGACGCGGGGCTACAGCGCGCCCGAGCTCACCGACTATGACCAGCAGTCCACCGGTATCCTGCTGAACTTGATCGCGGAATACCGGCGGAACATCGGCGAGCACACCGTCGGCATCCTGGGCGGCATCGAACGACAGAAGGCGGACAGCGCGTATTTCAGCGCTTTCCGGAAGAACTTCATCTCGGACCAGCTCGACGAGATCTTCGCCGGCGGCGATGCTGAAAAGACCAACGACGGCCGCGCCTACGTTGGAGCGCGGCAGAACTACTTCACCCGCCTCAACTACGCCTTCCGGGACAAGTACCTGCTCCAGTTCGTCGGGCGCTCCGACGGGTCGTATATCTTCGCGAAGGATACGCGCTTCGGCTTCTTCCCGGGCGTCTCGGCGGGATGGCGTATCTCGGAAGAGCCCTTCTTCCGCGACCACGTGCCGCTCTTCAACGAGCTGAAGCTGCGGGCGTCGTGGGGCAAGACCGGCAACGACCGGATCGAAGAATGGCAGTACTTGGCCACCTATGGATTCGGCGGCGGTTATGTCTTCGGCGGCGACCGGGAAGTGAAGAGCATCTTCCCCACCCGGACCCCCAATCCCGCGGTGACCTGGGAGGTCGCGACCCAGCGCGACCTCGGTCTCGAGGGCATCCTGTTCGACAACCGGCTCTCGTTTGTATTCGACGTCTTCAAAGAGCAGCGGAACAACATTCTCCTGCGCCGGAACGCCTCGGTGCCTCGGACCACCGGGCTGAGCCTGCCGCGCGAGAACATCGGCGTGGTCTCGAGCTGGGGCTACGACGGATCGCTCACCTGGCGGCAGCGGCTGGCGAGCGGCGTGTCCTACGATGTGACGTTCACCGGCGGCTATGCCCAGAACAAGATCCTGTTCTGGGACGAGCCCCCGGGAGCGCCGCCGTGGCAGCGTTCGACGGGCCACCGGATGAACACCGGCCTGTATTACCGGGCGATCGGCGTGTTCAAGGACCAGGCCGCCGTGGACGCCTACCCCCACTGGGACGGAGCGCGCCCGGGCGACATCATCTTCGAGGACGTGAACCACGACGGCCGGATCAACGGAGACGACCGCGTCCGTAACGATAGGAACGGCGATCCCACCTTCACCGGCGGCCTCAAGCTCGGCGCGCAAGCGAGGAGTTTCGAGGTCACCGTGTTCTTCCAGGCCGCCTTCGATGCCGTGCAGTACTTCCGGACGGAATCCGGCGACATCGGCAACTTCACCCGGGAATTCGCCGAACATCGTTGGACGCCGGAGCATCCGAGCGACAAATACCCGCGAACGTTCAACCGGCTCGACGAGTACTGGGTCGCGAACGCGAACACCTATTTCCTGCGCGATGCGAGCTACATCCGCCTGAAGTCCGTCGAGGTCGGGTACCGGCTGCCGGATCGCCTGGCGCGCGCCATGGGTGTGGGGAACATGCGGATATACGCCAGCGGATACAATCTCTTCTTGTGGGACCAGTTCAAGGTGGTGGACCCCGAGACGCGGGACTCACAGGGCCAGTACTACCCCCAGCAGCGCGTCATCAACATCGGCGCGTCTGCCGGGTTCTAACGGGGACAACGACCATGAGACTCCACATCCGCAGGACCTTGACGGCGGCGCTCGTTCTCCTCGGACTCACGGGCTGCAACGGGATCCTCGACCTGAGCCCGAAGGATCAGCTGTCGGACCAGGCCGTCTTTAACGACCCCAATCTGGCCGAAGCCTTCCTGAACGACATTTATCGGGGCTTGGGGCACGGGCTCTACGAGATCATGTTGAGCTCCATCAGCGACGAGTCGCATTTCATCCACAACTACAACACCGAACCGGTCGTGCAGTCGCTCATCACCTCGAGCGACCGGGGCGCCATCGACGACGACCGGTTCAATCACTTCGACTGGAACGATAACTACTCCCGCATCCGGCAGGCGAACATCTTCCTCAGTCACATCGACGCGACTGACTTCGACCCGGCATGGAAGCAGCGGATGAAGGGAGAAGCGTTCTTCCTGCGGGCGTACTTCTACCACAACCTGATGCGGATGTACGGCGGCGTGCCGCTGATCACGAAGGTCTACGGCCTGAACGAGGACTATCAGGTCGCGCGGAACAGCTTCAAGGAGACGGTCGACTTCGTCGTCGCCGATGCCGACTCCGCAGCCGCCCTGCTGCCGCTCGTGCACACCGCCAGCAACCTCGGCCGCGCGACCAAAGGGGCCGCACTGGCGCTCAAGGCGCGGGTGCTGCTCTACGCGGCGAGCGACCTGTACAACGTGAACCCCAGCGGCCAGCCGGAGACGGGGTATACCAGCCCGCAGGATCGTACCGCCCTCTGGAGGGCCGCGAAGAACGCCGCCAAGGCGGTGATGGACCTCGGGATCTACAGCCTGTTCCGGCCCGCCCCGGCGAGCCCGCAGGAGGCGGCCAAGAACTACGCCGACCTGTTCCTGCAGCAGACCAGCCCGGAAGCGATCATGAGCCGCTTCTTCCTGACCAGCCGGGGCGGGGCCGACGGCTACCATCCCGGCCGGGACAACGGCCCGAACGGCTACCACACCTGGGGCGGGAATACGCCGATCCAGAATCTGGTGGACGACTATCGCATGGCTGACGGCTCGAAGTTCGACTGGGCCAACCCCGTGGAAGCCGCGGCGCCCTACGCGAACCGGGATCCTCGGTTCTATGGATCCATCCTGTTCGATGGCGCCCAATGGCGGGAGCGTCCCACCGACGTGAAGGCGCTCGACCCGTACGGCATCATCCAGGGGTTCCGGGAGCTCAAGGTCCCCGACTCAACGGCGGTGGGCGGCTTCCGCGTGGTGGGCGGCCTCGATACGCGCGACGGCCCGATCGAGGACTGGAACGGCAGCTACTCCGGCTACTACATCCGGAAGTTCATCGATCCGTCCTACAACGCCCAGTTCACCAGGCAGCAGGTGCCGTGGATTTTCTTCCGGTACGCCGAGATCCTGTTCCATTACGCCGAGGCATCGATCGAGCTGGGGGAACTGGGAGACGCGCTCGGCGTCCTGAACCAGATCCGGCGCCGCGCCGGCATGCCGGAGTTCTCGACCAGCCTCGATCAGGCGACCCTGCGGGATGAATACCGCAACGAGCGGCGTGTCGAGATGGCGTTCGAAGAGCAGCGCTTCTTCGACGTGCGCCGCTGGATGATCGCGCCCCAGGTGCTGAGCAAGAACGCCGTCGGCATCAACATCTTCCTCGAGGGTGATAACCGGATCGACCGGTCGACCTGGCGGAACTACCGCTACGACACGCTGAAGATCCAGGACCGGGCATGGAACGACAAGATGTACTTCATGCCGATTCACCGGGACGAGTTGAACCGCAACAGCCAGCTCAGGCAGAATCCTGGATACTAGGGCTACAGGAGGAAAGCGATGAGCAGCAAAGGGCTGGGGGAGATCGGGCTCGCGCTGCTGATCGGCTGCGGCGGCGGCACGGCGCGCCAGGACGCTCCGGCGCCCGACGAAGGGGCGGGGGCGGCGGGCGTCGCCGTGGGCTACGGCACCAAGGCGCCCGAAGAGGTGGCGGGGTCGGTGGCGTCCTTGTCGCCCGAGGACGCGGACGCCCGCGTGGCGCGGGTCGTGGACATGCTGGAGGGGCGCGTGGCGGGCCTCGCCGTGATCCGGCTGCCCAACGGGGAGGTCTCCCTGCGGATCCGCGGCGAGCACTCGACCAGCGGGGACAACGAGCCCCTGCTCGTGATCGACGGCGTGCCTGTGCGGGGCGCGATCGGGGCCGCGCTCGCCGGCCTCGCCCCGCGCGACATCGCGCGGATCGACGTCTTGAAGGACGCCGGGTCCACCGCGATCTACGGCATGCAGGGCGCCAACGGCGTGATCCTCATCACGACCCGGCGGGGCCGCTAGGCTGGCGCGTGCGATGAACCCGCACCATGCTTCCCGCCTGGCCGTCGCCGGCGCGCTCGCCTGCGGGGGGACGGCCGTGCCGCCGCCGGGGAGTTCCACGCCCGGGACCGCCGCCGTGACCACGATCGTCCCGAGCGAGACCGATGCGCGGGTACCGCGGGTGGAAGAGATGCTGCGCGGCGTGCCGGGTCTCGAGGTGACGCGGCTGCCGAACGGGAACTATCAGCTGCGCATCCGGGGCCCGCGCAGCATCAGAGGGAACCCGGGCGACGACAATCCGTTGCTCGTGATCGACGGGATTCCGATCCCGAACGAATCCATCGGCAGCATGCTGGCCGACCTGGCGCCGCGCGACGTCGCGCGGATCGAGGTGCTCAAGGATGCATCGGCGACGAGTATGTACGGATCACGCGGCGCCAACGGCGTGATCGTGATTACCACCAAGCGGGCACGATAGGAGGGATCGTCATGACGTCTCGCATCAGTCGGCTGGTGGCGGCCGCGGCGCTGCTCTGCGCCGCTCCCGCGGCGGCACAGGGGGCCGGCGGGGCCGGCGCCGTCGAAGTCGGCGCGTTCGCGCGCCGCACGCATTTCGACAACAGCCTGGGGATGAAGAGCACCATCGGGGTGGGTGGATGGGCATCGGTCGCCATCCGGCCCGGGCTCGCGTTCGAGCTGGACCTCTCCCACACGTCCGCCGACTACAAGAGCGGGAGCGGCTCGGCGACCTACACGCCGATGCACGCCCGGCTGGTCGGGACGTTCACGGCCGGCCCACGGGTGGAGGCCGCGTTGGGCGGGGGGTACGTGCACAACTCGTACGGGGGCTCGCTGGACGCGAGCGACGGCGGCTTGTCCGCGCTCCTGGGCCTGCGCTACCAGGCGACCAACCGGGTGTGGATGCGGCTCGGCCTCGACCTCGACGTCATGTTCCACCCGTCGAGCGACAGTCCATTCGTGTTTTACACGGGTAACTGGGCCCTCACGCTCGGCGCCGCCGCGCGGTTGCACGGCGGCGGAGGCGGGGGCGCCGCGTCGTCACAGTCGGTAGGTCTGCTTCGCTAGATCGTACGCGAGCGCGCGCGCCATCGGGCGCGCGTCGCTCTCGTCGATCACGTGGCGCGCCACCAGCCCCGCCAGATAGTTGGCATCCATGCGCCGCGCCAGGTCGTGCCGCGCCGGGATCGAGCAAAACGCCCGCGTGTCGTCGTTGAACCCCGCCGTCTTGTAGATCCCCGCCGTCTCCGTCGTCCGCTCGCGGAACCGCCGCATTCCTTCCATCGAATCGAAGAACCACCACGGCGGCCCGAGCCGGACCGCCGGATAATGCCCCGCGAGCGGCGCCAGCTCCCGGCTGTAGGTGGACTCATCGAGGGTGAAGAGCACCAGGGAGAGCCGCGCGTCGTTGCCGTAGGCGTTCAGCAGCGGGCGCAGGTTGCGCGTGAATTCGGTGGCGACGGGCATGTCGCCGCCCCGGTCGGGACCGAACCGCTCGAACACCAGGCGGTTGTGGTCGCGCAGCGCGCCGGCATGGATCTGCATCACCAACCCGTCCTCCAGCGACAGCCGGGCCATCTCCATGAGGAGATGCGCCGTGAAGCGGCGCTCGTCGGCGGGCGTGACTTCGCCCTGGCACGCCAGGTGAAACAGGCGCTCCGCCTCCTCGCCCCCCCCCTCGAGGGCCCCGGTAAACGGCTCGAGCACGGCGTGGTCGGTCGCCGTGGCGCCCAGGCTCTTGAAATAGGCCCGGCGATCGGCCAGCGCCCGCACGAACCCGACGTAGTCGCGCACCGGCTCACCGTCGGCACGCCCCAGGGCGTCCAGCGCTTTGGACCAGCCGCGCGCCGCGATCCGAAACAGGGCGTCCGGCCGGAAGGTCGGGACCACGCGCCCCTTCCATCCCGATTCGCGGATCGCCCGGTGGTGGTCGAGCATGTCGCTCGCCGCATCGGTCGTGGCCAACACCTCGATGTTGAAGCGCTCGAACAGGGCCCGCGGGCGGAACTCGGGCGAGCGGAGCTTCTCCCGGATTTCGTCGTAGATGCGCGGCGCCGTTTCGCCCGACAACCGGGTGCCGATGCCGAAGACCTCGTGCAGCTCGTAATCGAGCCAGGCGCCGGTCGGCGTGCCGTGAAACAGGTGGTAATGGTCCGCGAAGCGCTGCCACACCTTGCAGGGATCGGCCTCCACCGGGGCGCCGTCGCGGCGCGGGACGCCCAGCGCCTCGAGCGGGACGCCGTGCGCGTACAACAGTCTCAGGATGTAGTGGTCGGGCTGAACGATGAGCGCCGCCGGCTCGGGGAAGGGTGTGTCCTCCGCCAGGATGCGGGGATCGACGTGGCCGTGCGGGGAGATGATAGGCAGGCCGCGCGTCTCCTCGTACAGCGCGCGCGCGACCCGACGAACCGAAGGGTCGGGATCGAAGCAGCGATCCTCGGAGAGGACGCCGGCGTCTAGACGGCCGGCGTCCAGCCCGGAGCGTACTCGCGTTGCCACAAGGCCATGGCCTGTTCGTCGCCCTGAATGTGCCCGGACTGGGGGTCGGTGCGGAGCGCCCGGCCGGTCCACTGCGCGATATTGCCGAGGTGACACAGCAGCACGCTCTTCGCCCCCTCCGCGATCGGCTGGGTCACCGGCGCGCCCGTGCGGATCGCCTCGACAAAATTCGCGATGTGGAGCGTGGTGAGCAGGTCGTCCCCGCTCGGCGCCAGGGGATCGGCGACCGCGGGCGCGATCGATTCCTTCACGACCTTGCGGTCCAGATCGTACACCGTGTAGCCGTCCTGGTCCATCACGACCGTCCCGGTCGTCCCGTGCACGATGGTGCCGCGGCCGCGATTCTCCGTGGGGAACGGATTGCAGCTCAAGCCCTGCCACACGATCGCACGCTGACCCTCGAACTCGAAGCCGGCTTCCTGGGTATCGGTGAACTCCCAATCGTCTTCGAAATGATACCGACCGCCCACCGACGTCACGCGCACGGGGTAGTCGACACCCAGGGCCCAGCGGGCGACGTCGATCTCGTGGGTCCCGTTGTTGCAGATCTCGCCGGTGCCCCAGCGCCGGAACCAATGCCAGTTGTAGTGGATGACGTTGTCCCGGTACGGCGTGCGGGGCGCCGGTCCCTGCCACAGCTCGTAGTCTAGGCCCGACGGGACGGGCACGGCCTTGCCGCGGCCGATCGAGCGGCGCCGGTTCGCGTACCAGGCACGGGCCAGATAGGGACGTCCGATCGCCCCTTCCCGGACAGCCTGGACCGCCTCCTGGGCGCGGGGGGAAGACCGGCGCTGCGTGCCCATCTGGACCACGCGCTTGGCCTTGCGCTGCGCCTCCACCAGCAGCTCGCCTTCGCGCGGATTGTGGCCGCAGGGCTTCTCGACGTACACGTGTTTGCCCGCCGAGAGCGCCAGGATCGCCGCGGGCGCGTGCCAATGGTCGGGGGCGGCGATCACCAGCGCGTCGATCGTCTTGTCCTCGAGGGCGCGGCGGAAGTCGACCAGCCCCTTGGGGGGGGCGCCTTTCGCCTGGGCTGTGCCGACGGCCGCCACGCCCTTGGCGAGCACCTGCGCATCCACGTCGCACACACAGGCGACTTCGGTGTTGGGCGTCTTGGCGAACACGCGGGCGAGGACGGTGCCGCGGCCGTTCAGGCCCATGACCGCGACGACCACCTTCTCGGCCGGCGAGCCGCGGAGCGCGAGCAAGGGTGCGCGGGCGGCCGCGAGCCCGAGGCCCGTCGCCGAGACGGTCTTCACGAAGTGGCGGCGCTTCACAGCGGTCTCACTTTGATGTTGCGGAAATAGACCTCATCGCCGTGATCCTGCAAGACGATGTGTCCCCGGCGGCGGTCGGCAAAGCCGGGGATCGAGCGGTACTTGCTCTTCGCGAGGAGGGAGTCCATGCGCGCGGTGCCCAAATCGAACTCGACGATCTTCCGGCCGTTGAGCCAGTGCTCCCCGTGGTTGCCGCGGAAGATGACGGCGGCCCGGTTCCATTCGCCCACGGGACGCAGCTGCTTCGCGTCGCTCGGCGCGATCAGGTCGTACAACGCGCCGGAGCGGTGGGTGGGCAGCTTCCCGTCCTCGTGCCGATCGTCGTCGATCATCTGGTACTCGAACCCCAGGGCCGAGTGGTTCGGAGCGATGGCGCCGCGGGCGACGGCCGTGGGGGTCATCGCGCCGTTCTGGGCGATCGACATTTCCTCGGAGACGTTGTACTTGACGCCGCTGTTCGCCCCCGGCGTAACCTTCCACTCCCAGGTCAGCTCGAGGTCTCCGAACGTCTCCACGGTCATCAGGTCGCCGCCGTTGAGGGGTCGCCCGTCTGCGACCCGGGGGATGTCGCCGCTCGCGATCTTCTTGATGGCGCCGTCCACCACGACCCAGTGCCCGGTCGGCACGGTGTCGTAGCCCAGCCCGCGCCAGCCGGCCAGCGTGCGTCCATCGAACAACAGCTGCCAGCCGGCGGCACGTTCGGGGGCGGTCAGTTCATTGGGCCCGCTCGTTTGGAAAGCGAGGACGAGGATGAGTGGCGTGATCATGGCGTCTCCTTCAGCCGGGCGGGCTCGAGCCTCGGGGCGAGAATGTGGATGATCGTCCAGGCGGTCACGTAGGCGAGCCCGCAGACAATGAAGATGGGTGTGTAGTCGTTCCCGTTGGCGTCGAGGATGCGGCCGGTGACGCGCTGGAACGCCCAGCCGCCGATGCCGCCGGCGAACGCCCCGATACCGACCACCGAGCCCACCGCCGCGCGCGGGAACATGTCGCTGGCCAGCGTATAGACGTTGGCGGACCACGCCTGGTGCGCCGCGGCGGCGACGCTGACGATCAGGACGGCGGTCCACATGCTCCCCGCCAGGGGCGCCAGGACCGTGGGCAATATCAGGAGCGCCATGGCGAGCATGGCAGTTTTGCGCGCCCGGTTGACCGTCCAGCCCCGCTTGATCAGCGCGCTCGAGAGCCACCCACCGCCCACCGAGCCTACGTCCGCGATCACATACACGACGATGAGCGGCAGCGCGACCTGCGCCAACTTGATGCCGTACTTGGCGTCCAGAAACTTCGGCAGCCAGTACAGATAGAACCACCACACCGGATCGGCCAGCAGCTTCCCGACGGCGAACGCCCAGGTCTGGCGATGGGTCAGGAGGTGGGCCCAGGGCACGCCGGCCACCGGCGCGTCCGGCGGATCGCTCAGGATGTGCGCGCGCTCGGCCTCCGACACGCGCGGATGCTGCTCGGGGTTCCGGTACACGGCCAGCCAGAAGACCAGCCACAGGAAGCCGAGTGAGCCCGTCGCGATGAAGGCCCACTGCCAGCCCCAGGTCAGCGCGATCCAGGGGACGATGAGCGGCGTGAGGATCGCGCCCGTGTTCGTGCCGGCGTTGAAGATGCCGGTCGCGAGCGCCCGTTCGCGCTTCGGGAACCACTCGGCGACGGTCTTGATCGCGCCGGGAAAATTGGCCGACTCGGCGACGCCCAGGAACGCCCGCGCGGCGGAGAACGCGGCGGTGGTGCGGGCAAAGGCGTGCGCCATGGCCGCCAGGCTCCACGCGACGACCGCCGCCGCGAACCCGCGCCGCACGCCGATCCGGTCGAACAGCCGCCCGGCCGCGAGGAAGGCGAACGCGTAGGGCAGGCTGAACCACGACACGACGTCGCCGTACGCGGCCTCGGACCACCCGAGTTCGCGTTGCAGCGTCGGCGCCAGAATACCGAGCACCTGCCGGTCCACGTAATTGATCGTGGTGACGACGAACAGCAGGGCGCAGATCGTCCAGCGGTACCCGAAGAGGCGGGTACGGACCGGCGCCGGAGCGGCGGTCCACGTCACAACGTCACGCCTTCCTTCCAGATGGCGATCTCGCGATAGCCGTGCTTCTCGTTGTTGGCCAGCTCCCGTCCCGAGGCCACGTCGAGGATCAATGCGAACAGGTCATCGGCGAGCCGGTCCATGGTGGCCGAGCCGTCGAGCAGCGCCCCGGCGTTGAGATCGATCCAGTGCGGTTTCTTCTCGGCGATCGCGGTGTTGGACGAGATCTTGAGCGTCGGCACCGGAAAGCCGAGCGGGGTGCCACGGCCCGTCGTGAAGAGGAGCAGCGTCGCGCCGCTCGCGACCAGCGCCGTCGACGACACGCCGTCGTTGCCCGGCGACTCGAGCAGCGCCAACCCTCCCGCCCGCATCACCGCCGGCTCGCCGTAGCGCAGTACGTGAGTCACCGGCGCCCGGCCGCCCTTCTGGATCGCGCCCAGCGATTTCTCCTCGAGCGTGGTCAGGCCCCCTGCGACGTTGCCCGGCGACGGGTTCTCGTAGATCGGCTGCCCGTGGCGCAGGAAGTATCCCTTGAAATCGTTGACCAGCGCGACGATGCCCTCGAACACGCGCTCATCGGCCGCCCGGTTCATCAGCACCCGTTCGGCGCCGAACATCTCCGGGACCTCGGTGAGGATCACGCCGCCGCCCAGCGCCGTCAGCCGGTCGGCGATGCGCCCGACGAGGGGATTGGCCGTGATGCCGCTCAACCCGTCCGACCCGCCGCACTTGTGGCCGAGGATCAGATCGGCGGCGGAACACTCCTCGCGCCGGTCGCGCTCCATCACGGCGACGAGCTGCCCCAGGGCCTCGAGCCCCGCCTCGACTTCGTCCGTGACGTCCTGCGAGTTGAAGAACCGGAGCCGCTCGCGCTCGACGTTCCCCGCGAGGTGGACCAGCTCGTCCATCTGATTGTTCTCGCAGCCGAGGCCGAGTACCAGGACCGCGCCGGCGTTCGGGTGGCGCATCAGGCCGGCCAGGGCGCGCTGCGTGTTGCGGAGATCGTCGCCGAGCTGGCCGCAGCCGTAGGGGTGCGAGAAGCTGTACACCCCGTCGATCCGGCTGCCGAACAGCGCCGCGCCCTCGCGGGCGATCCGCTCCGCCGCATGGTTCACGCAGCCGACGGTGTTGAGGATCCACACCTCGTTGCGCGTGCCCACGCGGCCGTTGGCGCGGCGGTACCCCATGAACGTCGCCCTCACCCCCTGGCCCCCGCTCCCCTTCGCTGCGCTCAGGGCAGGCTCTTCGGGAGAGGGGGAACGTGGGGGTGAGGACGGCTCGTATGTGTACTCCAGCACCCCTTCCAGGCACGTCTTGAGATTGTGCGAATGGACCCAGGCGCCGGGGGCGATCGCGGCGGTGGCGGCCCCGATCGGGAAGCCGTACTTGACGACCACTTCGCCCCGCGCGAGCGCGCGCAGCGCGACCTTATGGCCGGCGGGGACGTCCTCCAGGAGGGGTAACGCGCGCGTTGCCCCTGCCCCCTCGACCACGACCTCGCTCCCCGCGGTGAGCGCCCGAATCGCCACCGCGACGTCGTCCGCCGGGTGGATTTTGAGCGCCTGTGCGGCCACGCTCACCGGGTGAAGTCCCGGTAGTACGTCTCGATCTGGTCCGGTGTGGCGGTGCGGGAAAGGATCAGCACACGATAGCGGAACGTGGTGGACTGTCCCCGCGCGAGCCGGAAGTTCAGCTCCTCCTTCCCGTTCGTGAACACCTTGCGGCCGAGCGGGTTGGCGGCGAACAGACCGTAGCCGCGCGCGTGCCAGTACGTCGGGAACCCGACATTCTGCGGGTGGTCCAGGATGGCGAGGGTCACGGGCTCACCCTCCACGGTGCCGGTGAGCATCGTCCAGCGACCGCGCGTGCCCCACACGGAGTCGCCCTCGAGGCCTTCGGAGCTGCGATAGCGGCCGGTGACGCCGTCGTTGTTGAGCATCGGCACCGTCGTGGCGTGGCCGGCGGCGTCGGTAAACACCTCGGGCGTATTGGACGGCTGCTCGAGCGCCCGCGCCACGCGCATGCCGATCAGCCCTTCCTTGTTGTCGGTGAAGGTCACGGGACCTCCGACGGCCGTGAGCGTCGTGATGCGGTCGACCTCGCGCAGGCCTTCGGCCGCACGGAAGATGAAGCGCGTGTCCTCGCGCAGCAGCGCCTTGCCCTGGGAGTCGACCCACTCCGCCGTCACGTCGAGCGTGCCTTCTCCCTCACCGCTGTGGACGCGGCGCACCGAGCGCTGGACGATGGTCCCCATCTTGTCCGCGCGCGCCGGGGGGATGGCGTCGGAGTTGTTCCAGAAATCGAGCCCGCCGACGTCCCCGTGGTTGAACCACAGACCGACTTGATGCGGGTGATCCACGCGCTCGCCGGGCCTGGGCTCGAGGGGCCAGCCGCGCGTGACCACCACCCCAGACGCCGCCCGCAGCGGGTAGAGCGTGGGCTTCTTGAGCGTCGTCGGCCAGATGTACGACGTAAAGGGTTTGCCGTCGACCGTGACGTCGACGCGGCGGTCGGCCTCGCGTGCCACGACGTCTACGCGAGGCTGCCTCACCCCCTGACCCCCTCTCGACTCCGTGGAGAGGGGGAACAAGGGGACGAGAGTCACGCACAGCAGCAACCAAGCCTTGCGCATGTGTGCCTCAACCCATCACGATGTCTTGCTTGCCGTCGTCGAACGTAACCTTCCGTCCGGTGTGGATCGCGGCGACCGTCATGCACAGCGCCACGGAATGACTGTAGCCGGCGTCAATGGACGCGTTGGGCTGCTTGCGCGAGCGCACGCACTCCATCCAGTTCCGCACGTTGGCGGTGGTGGACGAGTCGCCCCCCGTGTTCGCCGCGGTCTCCGTCGGCGCCACCTCGGACAGCTTCATCGTGGGCAGCTGATTGGCCTTCATGCCCATCTCCGCCGCGTAGCGCTCGGTGAGCCCGCCGTTGGGGGAGATCTCGTTCGTGTCGAGGTTCAGCATGCCGGCGTTCGAGTAGTACAGCTCCTTGGTGCCGCCGGCCCCGTTGGTCATGCGCGACGCGTACACGACCTGGAAGCCCTTTGAGGGATCGTCCAGCGGCCCGTACTCGAACACGATCGTGGCGGTGTCCCAGTTCTTGCGGCCGTCCTTCCACAGGTAGACGCCGCCGTTGGCCACGACGCTGCGGGGATGCGGGAAGCCCGTGAACCAGTGCACGGTGTCGATCTGGTGCACCATCCACTGGTCGGGGATGCCGGACGAGTACGGCCAGAAGAGCCGGTACTCGAGGTACTTGCGCGGATCCCACGCCTCGTACGGCATGTAGGCGAGGAAGCGCTTCCAATCGGTGTCCGTTTCCTTGATGGTGGAGACGAGCTGGGGCCGGCGCCAGCGGCCCGGCTGGTTCACGTTCCACGTCATCTCGGCCATGACGATATCGCCGAACTTGCCCGACCGGATGAACTCGTTGGCGGCCTGGTAATTGGCGGCGCTGCGGCGCTGGGTGCCGATCTGCACGACGCGGTCGGACTTCTTCACCGCGTCGCGGATCGCGACGGCCTGGTCCATGCTGTGCGCCAGCGGCTTCTCGATGTAGGCGTCCTTCCCGGCCCCGATCGCCTCGACGCCGTGGTAGGCGTGCAGGAAATCGGGGGTCGAGATCATCACGGCATCGGTCAGCTTCGCGGCGTACATCTCCTCGTTGTTGCGGAACGCGCGCGGCTTCGCGCCCATCACGCGCTCGATCTCCGCTACGCCCTCGTCGCGCCGCCGGTTCCAGATGTCCGACACGGCGACGATCTCGAAGTTGAGCGCGGGGCCGGCCGCCTTGAACGCGGGGAGCAGGGCCTGCCGGAACCGGTCGGAGAAGCCGACGATCCCGACCCGCACGCGGTCGTTCGCGCCCAGGATCCTGGCATAACCGGCGGCGGGCAGCGAGCTGAGGGCGGCGCCGGCGACGCCGGCTGCGGTACGCTTCACGAAGTCGCGCCGGGGCATTTTGCGTTTGGACATCTCCCCTCCTCTATGAGTAGTGGACGCTGCATGTCGGTCAACCCGCCGCTCCCGCCCTGCGGCGGCCGGCGGCGGCGAGCCCGGCGATCACGCCGCGCATGTAGGCGAACGACCGCTGCATTCCCGGCGACGGGTCGTCGGCGTCGATCTCGTACTCGAGGTTGACGTACCCCGCGTAGCGGATCGCCTGGAGCTGCTGGAAGATCGCGGCGATGGGCATCGCGCCCTCGCCGACGATGCACTGGCTCCCTTTCGCGGTCAGGTCGCGCAGATCCTTGGCGTGCATGTCCAGCAGCCGGGGCCCGGCATCCGCGATCGCACGCACGACGTCGGTGCCCGTCCGCGCGGTGTGACCGATGTCGATGCACAACCCCATGCGGGCGTCCATCGTCCGGACCTGCTTCAGCACATCGTACGGGGACGGGAAGCGCTTGTCCTCCGGACCGTGGTTGTGAATCGCGACCTTGATGTCGTACTCCCGGGCGAGCCGCTCGATGCGTGGCAGGATGGGGGGGTCCGCCGTCGCGACGATGAGCGGCATCCCGGCGCCCCTGGCGTAGTCGAAGTACTTCCGCACGCCCGCATCGGTATCCTGGTCGAAGGTGATCGTGCCGCCGCCCACGATCTCGAGGCCGGCGGCCTCGATCTCGCGCCGCGCGGCGGCCAGCTCGTCCGCCGACAGCTCGTACGGCAGGTGCACGGACTTGAGGTTGATATACCGCGTCCCGAGCGCTTTGACCATCTCGATGGCCTGCGCGCGCGTGAACTTGCGGAGCGAGTAGCTGGCCACGCCGAGCTGGATCTCCCCGCCACGTTCCCCCTCTCCACGTAGTGGAGAGGGGGCCAGGGGGTGAGGCACGAGGACCGCCGCCACGCCCGCGGCGCTCGTCGCCAGAAAGGTCCGGCGGTCGGGCACGCTCAGTATCCCGGGTTCTGCGGGTAGACGTTGCTCGTCCGGTCGATCTGTCGCTGCGGGATCGGCCGCAGCACGTGGAACGGCTTGATACTGTTCGAGCCCGTGGACTCCATCCAGTTGTATGCCTTCACGCGGGCCAGCAGGGTGTGTGTGCGCACCAGGTCGAACCATCGCTGCATCTCGCCCGCCAGCTCCCGCGCCCGCTCGTTGAGAACCTCGGAGAGGGTGAACTGGGCAGGCGTCAACTCCATCTCCAGCTCGTGCCCGGGAATAGCGGCGCGCCGCCGCACCGCGTTGATGTACGGGAGCCCCTCCGCCGCCCGGCCGTCCCGCAGGAGCGCTTCGGCGGCGATCAAGTAGGTATCGGCCAGCCGCGCCACGAAGAAGTCACGAGAGCCGCGCTCGTCGTTGACGCTGAGGCGGAAGGGGTCGTGAAACTTGTTCAGCGACGGGAATATCTTGTTGAAATACGACTTCGGGGTGTAGACGCGGTACGGCTTGGTTCGTGCCAATACCGTGTCGGCATCCGTCGGCGAGATGTAGACCGCGGTGTCGCCGAGCCGGAACTTGGGGACGCCCAGCGAGTCTCTCGGGATCGTCGCTGCGTTGTTGCTGTACCAGACGCGCGTGAACTGCGCGTCGTAGCGCGAGTCCTTGGTCCGGTCGTACAGGTTCAAGAAGAAGGTCGTGGGACGGAAGCGTTTGAACGGGCGGCCGTTGGCGATGTCGCGCGTCATCCCGGGGAGCACGTCGTATTCCGCCAGGAAGTACAGGTGCCCCTTGTTCCCGTTCCCCGTGGTGAGGGGATCGGGGGTGAACTGGACCGACCAGATGACCTCCCCGTTCCGCTCGTTGGCGAAGTCGAACACGTCCTTGAACCGCGACAACAAGGTGTACTGCCCGGAGTTGATGACCCGCTGCGCGTAATCGGCGGCGTTCGCGAAGTCGCCGGCCGCGAGCTTCGCGGCTTCGTCGGCGGTGGAGTCGGCGTCGCGGATGCGCGTCAAGTACACCTTGGCCAGCAGGTGCTGCGCCGCGCCCTTCGTCGCCCGCCCGTAGTCCTTCGCGACCGCCGGCAGGTTGGCCTCCGCATAGCGCAGGTCGCTGATGATCGCCTCGTACACCGAGTCGACGGGCGCCCGGGCCGCCTCGGTGCTGGGCGTGAGCGTCGGGTGCAGGCTGAGCGTTATGGGCCCGAACATCTGCACCAGGTCGAAGTAATAGAGGGCTCGCAAGAAGCGCAATTCGCCCACGCGCTGGGCCTTGAGCGTCGAATCGATCTGGACGAGCGGGGCCTGGTCGATCGCCGTGTTGGCGGTGTTGATCGCCCGATAGAAGTCGCCCCAGGTGTCCTGGAAGAACGACTCGGTGGGGTTCAACCCCGCCGTGTAATCGTTGATCACCTTGTGGCTCCCGTCGGACCCCTTGGTGTAGATGTCGGTCCCGAACTCGGTCACCGTGAAGCCGCGCTCCTGCGCGTAGAAGCTGCGCAGCGGCTCGTAGGTGGCGTTGACGAGCGCGTTGAACGCCGCGGGCGTGCCGTACGCGCCGGGCGTGAGTCCGCTGATGGGGTCTTCATTCAGGTCCACGCAGCCGGGAAGGGCGGCCAGCAGTGCGGCGCCCAGCATCATGGCAGTGTGCTTGGTCATGGCTGTCTCTCCGCCTCTAGATGCCCAGGGTGACGCCCATCATCACCGTCCGGTAGCTCGGCACGCCGGGATTGGTGCGGGACTCGGGGTCCAGCCCCTTGAACTTGGTGAACAGGAACGGATCGAGCGCCGTCGCGTAGATCCGCAAGGACCGGGCACGAAACAGGCCTGCGCGGCCATCGGGCACGGTATACCCGACGGTGATGTTGCGGACACGGACGAACGATCCTTCCTCGTAGCCCCGCGCGTCGCCGTACAGCGGGAATTCCTGGTCGGCGTTGGGTCGGGGATCGGTGTTGGACGGGTTGGTCGGGGTCCAGTAGTCCGTGAGGATGTTGTTGTAACGGCCGAAGAGCTGGTTCTGGCCGGTGCGGAACTCGTCGTGCACCATGAAGTCCAGCCGCGCGACCGCCATGACCGACAGGTCGATCCCCTTCCAGTCGAGCCGGCTCGTCAGGCTCCCCGTCCAGCGGGGGAAGGGCGTGCCGAGAATGACGCGGTCCGCGCCGTCGATCTTGCCGTCGCCGCGCCACTGTCCGGTGACGCTGTCGTAGACCGTCGGCTGGTCGACCACGCGAATCTGTCCGGGTTTCTGCGCGTACCCCAGGGCGGTGAGCGAGTCCTGATGCTGCCAAATGCCGGCGAACTGGTAGTCGTAGTACACGTCGATCGGCTGACCCACGAACCAGCCGTTGCCGATGTCGCGCTGCAAGCCGCTCGACAGCCGGACGATCCGGTTGCGATTCGAGGCCCCGTTGACGTCGACGTTCCAGCGCAGCCCATGCCAGTCCTGGACGAGCAGCGTGGAGAAGGCCACCTCGATGCCGGTGTTGCGCGTCGCCCCGACGTTCTCGAGAATGCTCGAATAGCCGGTGGTCGGCGGGAGCTGCCGCTCCATGATCAGGTCGCGGGTGTCGGCGCGGTAGTAGTCCACCGATCCCGACAGGCGGTTGTTCAGCGCCGTGAACTCGAGCCCCACGTCCATTTGGCCGGTCCGCTCCCACTTCAAGTTCGGGTTGGGCAGCCGGCCGGGCCGGTAGCCGACGGCCGCCTGACCGGCGAAGGAGTAGATCGTCCGGGTCAATGAGCCCTCGGTCTGATAGGGACTGATCGACGTGTTTCCGGTGACCCCGTAGCTGGCGCGCAGCTTCAGGTCGGAGAAGATCCGGGTGCGCCGCACGAGGTCTTCCTCGGACAGGCGCCACGCGACGGCGACCGAGGGAAACAGCCCGTACTTCCGCCCGGGCGCCAAGCGCGAGGATCCGTCCCGGCGCGTGGTCACGGTAAACAGATAGCGGTCTTTGAGCGTGTAGTTGACGCGCGCCATCACGGACAGGAGTGACCACTCCTCCAGGCTGCTGTAGGGGGGGTCGACGTTGGTGGCCGACCCGATGTCGTAGAACAGTTGATGCTCGTTGGCCACCCCGGTGACGTGCACCGTGTCGTCTTCGGTTCGCTGCTGCTGGATACTGTACAGGAGCGTGGTCGTGAGCCGATGGTCGTTGCCGAGCCGTCCGTGGAAGGTGAGGATATTGTCCAGCGTGTAGGCGAACGTCCGACTTTGCCACAATCCCGCGTCGGCGCCGCTCCCCTGCATCGCCTGCGTCTCGGCGCCGCGGAACACGCCCCGGCGATAGAACGTGAGGTCGGGGCCGAAGTTCAGGCGCCAGTTCAGCGCCGGCGCCAGATCGTAGTCGGCGAACAGCGTGCCGAACACCCGGGTGCGCTGGCGTTCGTCCATCCAATTCCGAATGTCGGAGAGCGGGTTGACCCGCTGCCCGTCGGGCGTGGGCTTGAACAGGATCTTGCCGGTGCTGTCGTAGGGCACGCCCAGGGGATTGTTGCCGAGCGCCTCACTGTAGACGCCATCGCCGCGGCCCAGGTTCTGGTCGGTGCGGATCAGGGACGTCGAGCTGCCGACCCGCAGCCGCGGGTTCAGCTCGTGGTCGAAGTTCAGGCGCATCGACCGCCGCCTGAAGTCCTGCGCGGTGATGATCCCATCCTGCTGCAGCTGGCCCAGCGTGAGGGCGAATCGGGTCCGCTCGTCGCCGCCCGTCACGCCCACCTCGTTGCTGACCTGCATGCCCTCCCGCAGCACGAGGCTCTGCCAGTCGGTCGAGAGCCCCGCCCGCATCGCCGCCAGCTCCTGGGGCCAGAACAGCTTGGCGTCGCCCGAGTCACAGACCGCGACGGTGCTCGGACACTTGTAGTTTCCCGTGGTCCGGTTCGCTTCCCGCTTGTGCTCGGCGAACTCCGGGCCGTTCATCATCCGGACGCGCCGCACCGGCTCCTGATAGCCGGCGTACGTGTCGTAGGTGATGTTGGTCGTCCCCGCCCGGCCCTGCCGGCTGGTGATGAGCACCACGCCGTTCGCCCCGCGCGAGCCGTAGATCGCCGTGGCCGACGCGTCCTTCAGCACCTCGATCGACTCGATGTCCCTCGGATTCAGATCGCCGATGCCCCCGGACATCGGAATGCCGTCGAGCACGTAGAGCGGATCGTTCGACGCGTTGAGGGACCGCGTCCCCCGCAGGCGGACGCGCACGCCGTCGCCGGGCTTGTTGCCGGTCGTCACGATGTCCACGCCGGGCACGCGCCCTTTGATCGCCTCGATGGCGTTCACCTTGGGCACCTCGTGCACGTCGTTCCCACCCACCGACGCCACCGATCCCGTGATGTCGCGGCGCACCTGCGTGCCGTAGCCGATGACGACCACTTCCTGCAGCGCGACGGCCAGCTGCTGCAGACGGAAGTCCGCGGTCACGGTCTGCCCCGCCGTCACGACCACGTTCGGGACTTGCCAGAGTCCGTAGCCGATGAGTTGGGCCTGCACACGGTATGTCCCGGACGGCACGCCGCGGATCGTGTACCGGCCGTCAGGGCCGGCCTCCGCACCGAGCTTCGTGCCGACCACGGCTACCTGAGCGCCCTGCAGCGGCGTCCCGGTGGCCTGGTCCTGCACCATCCCGGTAATCGTGCCCCTGGCACCTGTGGTGTCCTGAGCGAGGGCGGTCTGGATTGGTACCAGAGCGAGCAGCGGTAAGAGAAGCGAGAGACGGAACGGAGCGACTGGGGACGACGTGGAGGCGGACATGGAACGACACCCCCGAGCGGCGTGACGGCCAACAAGCCACATGGGATCCTCCGAGTGGGCGCACTTCTCGTCTCGTTGGGGCGCGCAAAGCTCATGCCCTCACTGGTCGTCAGTGGTCGTCGCCAAGTGATTGGTGCGCCGATGTACCGGCGCGCACCGCTGCGCCGTCCAGGTGTCCGGTGTGGCGTGAGTGCAGCAGCGAGGTGCATGGACGCAACACCACCTTGCCGCCGCCGCCATCAGCGCGATCTTCAGCGTCATGCTCGCTGCCCTCGTCGCGTTTTCTCTCGGCTGTGCCGCGCAATCATCGCTCGACAACGCACCCGGTGCCGCGGCGTCCGCGCACCCGGCCCCCCCGAGGGTCTACTCGTTGCGCGCGGACGCGTTGGAGCGGGCAAAACAACGGATCCACGGCGGCGGCGCGAGCATGACGGCGTACGAGCGGCTCGTGGGCGAGGCCGACGCGGCGCTCCAGGCCGGCCCGTTCTCGGTGATGGACAAACATCGCGTCCCGCCCAGCGGCGACCGTCACGATTACGTGAGCATGGGCCCGTACTGGTGGCCCGATTCCAGCAAGCCGAACGGCCTGCCGTACATCCGTCGCGACGGCGAGCGCAATCCCGAGATCGCGAGCGACTACGACGCGCCGCGGTTCGGCGCGCTGACGGGCGCGGTCACGACGCTCTCGCTCGCCTATTACTTCACCGACGACGAGAAGTACGCGGCGCGGGCGGCGCTCCTGCTGCGCGTGTGGTTCCTCGATCCCGCCACGCGCATGCATCCGCACCTGCGGTACGGGCAGCGCATTCCGGGCATCACCGAAGGCCGCGCGGCGGGGATCATCGAGACCCGGCGGCTCGTGGATATCGTCGACGCCATCGGCATGCTCGAGCGCTCGCCGGCCTGGACCGACGCGGACGCCCGGGGCATGCGCGCCTGGATGGCCGCGTACCGCGAGTGGCTGCTGACGAGCCAGATCGGGAAAGACGAGCAGCGCGCCCGGAACAACCACGGCAGCTGGTACGACGCGCAGGTCGCGGCGCTCGCCCTGTTCACCGGCGACACGGCGCTGGCGCGGTCCACGATCGAGGCGAGCAAGACGCGCCGCATCGCCACGCAGGTCACCCCGGATGGACGGCAGCCCTACGAGCTGGCCCGCACGCGGTCGCTCGGATACAGCGTCATGAACCTCGAGGCCCTGTGCCGGCTGGCGGAGCTGGGGCGGCACGTGGGCGTGGACCTCTGGTCGTACGAGTCGCCGGGCGGTGGAAGCATTCGCAAGGCGCTGGACTACGTGGCACCCTACGCCGACACGACGCGGAAGTGGCCCGGCCTCGAGATCGCGCGGAATGCGCCGGATTTTCTGGTGCTCATGCTCGAGCGTGCCCGCATCGCGTACGGCGATGAGTACGGAGACCTGTTGCGCAAGATTCCGCGAGACCTGGTCCTATCGCACCGGGCGCAGTTACTCTATCCGGATCCGAACCCTGCGCCCTAGGCCCATGACCCCGCCTGTACCCGACGCGCCACATATGATCGACCGGCGCGAGGCGCTGCGGCGCGCCACCCTCATCTTGGGCGGCGTGCTCTCGGCGCCCCTGGCTGCCGGTGTCCTCGCCGGCTGCGAGGCGCGCCGCGCCCCGGCTGGAGCGTGGCAGCCCCGCGCGCTTACCGCGGACCAGGCGGAGCTGGTCGCGACGATCGCCGAGCACATCCTGCCCGAGACCGACACGCCGGGGGCCCGCGCCGTCGGAGTGCACCGCTTCATCGACGCGATGCTCGCCGAGGCGTACCCGGCCGAGGAGCGACGGCGCTTCCTGGCCGGGCTCGAGGGACTGGACGACCAGGCGCGCCGCGCGCACGGTCGTGCTTTCGCCGCGTGTGCGGGGCAGGAGCAGTTCGCCCTACTCGACGTGCTGGACCGGGAGGCGCAGCCCTTCGTTCGTACCGTGAAGGAGCTGACGCTCATCGGCTACTACACCTCGGAGGCGGGCGCCACGCGCGAGCTGCGGCACGTCCCGGTCCCGGGCCGTTTCGAGGGATGCGTCCCCCTGACCCAGATCGGCCGGGCGTGGGCGGTGTGAACGAACCGTACGACGCCATCGTCATCGGCTCCGGCATCACCGGCGGCTGGGCCGCCAAGGAGCTGTGCGAGCAGGGGCTGGGGACCCTCGTGCTCGAGCGCGGGCGGCACGTGGAGCACGGCAAGGACTACGTCACCGAGTGGTGGCAGCCCTGGCAATTCGCCCACCGCGGCCGCGGCGAGCCGGAGCTGTACGAGCGCGACTACCCGATCCAGAGCAAGAACTACGCGTTCGGCGAGGCGACCCGGCACTTCTTCGTGAGCGACCGGGAGCACCCCTACGTCACGCCGGAGGACAAGCCGTTCCGCTGGATTCGCGGCTATCAGCTCGGCGGGCGCAGCCTCATCTGGGGCCGGGCCTCGTGGCGTTGGAGCGACCTCGACTTCGAGGCCAATCTGCGCGACGGGCACGGCGTCGATTGGCCCATCCGGTACCGGGACCTCGCGCCCTGGTACGCGTACGTGGAGCGGTTCGTCGGCGTGAGCGGCGAGCGGCTCGGCCTGCCGCATCTCCCCGACGGCGAGCTCCTGCCGGCGTGGGACATGAACTGCGCCGAGCGCGCCGTGAAGCGGGGCATCGAGCGCGCATTCCCCGGGCGGCACATGACGCTCACGCGCGTCGCGAACCTGACGCAGGCGCACCTCGGCCGCGGCCCCTGCCAGGCGCGCAACCAGTGCGCGCGCGGCTGCAGCTTCGGGGGATACTTCTCGAGCCTCTCCGCCACGCTCCCCGCCGCGCGCAAGACCGGGCGCTTGACGGTGGTCACCGACGCGATCGTGCACAGCATCATCTACGACGAGCGGCGGGACCGGGCCTCCGGCGTGCGCGTGATCGATGCGAAGACCAAGGCGACGCGCGAGTACTTCGGCCGGATCATTTTTCTCTGCGCCTCGACGCTCGCCACCGCGCAGATCCTGCTGAGCTCGAAGATCGCCAATTCGAGCGGCGAGGTCGGCCACAACCTGATGGACCACATCTCCAAGGCGGGCGCGCGCGGCACCGTCCCCGGGCTCGAGGACAAGTACGTCTACGGCCGGCGCCCCACGGGGACCTATATCCCGCGCTTCCGCAACCTCGGGCGCAGCGGTGAAGCGAAGGTCGGCTTCCTCCGCGGGTACGGGATCCAGGCGGGCGCGAGCCGCCAAGGGTGGGACCGCGGCGCCGACGAGCCGGGGCTCGGCGTCGAGCTGAAGCAGCGGCTGCGCCAGCCGGGGCCCTGGCAAATCAGCCTCCAGGGGTACGGCGAGTGCCTGCCGCTCCACGACAACTACGTGGACTTAGACCCCGACCGGACGGACCAGTGGGGAATCCCGCTGCTGCGCGTGCACTGCGCCTGGGGTGAGAACGAGCGCGCCATCCGCGAGGACGTGAAGACCCAGGCCGCGGAAATGCTCGAAGCGGCGGGATGCCGGGACGTCGAGACGTGGGACGACGACGGCCCGCCGGGGTTCAGCGTGCACGAGATGGGGACCGCGCGCATGGGGAGGGATCCTAAGACGTCCGTCCTCAACGCCTACAACCAGGCCCACGACGTGCCGAACCTGTTCGTCACCGACGGCGCCTGCATGGCCAGCACGTCGTGCGTCAATCCGTCGCTCACGTACATGGCCCTCACGGCGCGCGCGGCCGACCACGCGGTGAACGAGCTGAAGCGCGGCAAGCTGTGAGCGCGCGCGGAGTGCAGGCGCGCGTCGCGGCGACATCCTTCCTCGCGCTGTTCGCGATCGTCGGGATCGCGCTCTACGGCCTCCCGTTCTTCTACGACTTCATGGTGCGCGACTTCGGCTGGTCGCGCGCCCAGGTGACCTCGGGGAACGCGATCAGCAAGCTCCTCGTCGGCCCGCTGTTCGGGTTTCTCGCCGGGTGGATGGTGGACCGCTTCGGCCCGCGCCGCCTGATGGTGGCGGGGATCCTGATGGCCGGCATCGCGCTCGTGGGGCTGGGGATGATCCACACGCTCGCGGGCTTCTACCTCTTCTACGTGTTCAACGCGCTGGGATACGTCTGCGGCGGTCCCCTTCCGAACCAGGTGCTCCTGTCGCGCTGGTTCACCGCGGCGCGCGGCCGCGCGATGGGATTCGCCTACCTCGGCATCGGCCTCGGCGGCGCGCTGGTGCCGCTCGTCGCGGTGCGGCTGATCGAGCGGTTCGGCTGGCAGGGCGCCCTCCAGGTCCTCGGCGCCCTGATCCTCGTCGTCGCCCTGCCGCTGGCGCTGGTCGTCCGGGAATCGCCCGAGACGTCCACAACCTCCACAACCTCCACAACCTCCACAACCTCGACGAGGATGGTGGAGGATGGTGGAGGTTCTGGAAGTTCTGGAGGTTCAGTCGGTCCCGTGTTTCGCTCGCCCGCCTTCTATCTCCTCCTCCTCGGGAGCATGTGCTCGATCGCCGCCGTCGGCGGCACGAATCAGCACCTGAAGCTCTTCCTGAGCCTCGACCACAGCTACTCGCAGGGTGCGGCGGCGAGGATCGCGTCGCTCGTGCTGCTCTCGAGCCTGGCCGGCCGGCTCGGCATGGGTTGGCTCGCCGACCGCTTTCCGAAGAAATACGTGATGCTGCTGATCTACCTGCTCGTCGCGTCGGCGATTCCCGTCCTCTTCGCCACCCAGACGCGTGGGGCGATCTACGCGTTCGCCGTGATCTTCGGCATCGGCTTGGGTGGGGAATACATGGTCATTCCCCTGATGGCGGCCGAGCTGTTCGGCGTGCGCGTGCTGGGACGCGCGATGGGGGTCGTGCTCACCGCCGACGGCGTCGCCGAAGCAGTCGCGCCGTGGCTCGTCGGCCGCATGCACGACGCCACGGGCAGCTACGTCACCGGCTTCGCGGCGTTGATTGGATGCGCCGTCACGGGGGCGATCGCGATCGCCCTTCTGCCGCGCGCCTCACCCCCTGACCCCCTCTCCACTGCGTGGAGAGGGGGCACGAACGACGAACATCGGGTCAGAGCGTGAGGCCATGAGGATCGGCATCATCATGAACGGCGTCACCGGCCGCATGGGGTTGAACCAGCACCTCGCGCGCTCGATCGTCGCCATCCGGGAGCAGGGCGGGGTGCCCCTGCCGGATGGCGGGAGGCTCCTGCCCGATCCGGTGCTGGTGGGGCGGAGCGAGGCGAAGCTGCGCGACATCGCCCAGGAGCATGGCATCGAGCGCGTCTCGACCGATCTAGACGCCTGTCTCGCGGACCGCGCGAACGCGATCTACTTCGACGCGACGCTCACGAGCCTCCGCGCCGATCACGTGCGCCGGGCCATCACCGCGGGCAAGCACGTGTACTGCGAGAAGCCCCTCGCGCCCACGACGGCCGAGGCCCTCGACCTGGCGCACCGGGCCGCCCGTCGCGGTGTGAAGCACGGCGTCGTTCAGGACAAGCTCTTCCTTCCCGGCATCCGCAAGCTCAAGCGGCTCGTGGACGGCGGCTTTTTCGGCCGCATCCTGAGCGTGCGCGGCGAGTTCGGGTACTGGGTGTTCGAGGGCGACGCCGGCGGGCCCGCCCCCCAACGTCCGTCCTGGAACTACAGGAAGGAAGACGGCGGCGGGATCATCCTCGATATGTTCGCGCACTGGCGCTACCTGCTCGATCATACCTTCGGCGGGGTGAAGGCGGTGCAGTGTACGGGCGCGACGCACATCCCCGAGCGGGTGGACGAACGCGGGCGGCGCTACGCCGCAACCGCGGACGACGCCGCTTACGCCACGTTCGTGCTGGACGGAGCGGACAAGGGAGGGGACATCGTGGCGCAGTTCAATTCGTCGTGGGCGGTGCGCGTGTACCGCGACGACCTGCTGCAGATCCAGGTCGACGGAACGCTCGGCAGCGCCGTCGCGGGGCTGCGCGGCTGCAAGATGCAGCCGCGCGCCGCGACGCCGCGCCCGGTCTGGAACCCCGACGTCCCGAACCCCTTCGACTTCTACGAGCAGTGGCAGGAGGTCCCGGACTCAGGCGACGTGGACAATGCCTTCAAGGCGCAATGGGAGCTGTTCCTGCGTCACGTCGCAGCGGACGAGCCGTTCCCGCACGACTTCACGGAGGGGGCAAAGGGCGTGCAGCTGGCGGAGCTGGCGATGCAGTCGTGGGCGGAGCGGCGCTGGGTGGATGTACCGAACCTCGCCTCACCCCCTGACCCCCTCTCCACTTCGTGGAGAGGGGGAACGGGAGAGAGGGGAACGAACGATGAACATCGTTCTGCCGCGCGCTGACGGTACGCTCGCGCCATACACCGTGGGGGAGCCACGCGTGTGGCCCCCGCCGACCGGCCCGATCCGGAGCCGCGTGGCCTACGCCGCCGCCCACGTCGTGTGCGATCCGCACTCGGACGCCGAGCTGGACTGGGACGCGACGCTCGCCTACCGGCGACACCTCTGGTCGCTCGGCCTGGGCGTCGCCGAGGCGATGGACACGGCGCAACGCGGCATGGGCCTCGATTGGCCCGTCGCGCGCGAGCTCGTCGGACGCTCGCTCGCCGAAGCGCGGGCCGTGAACGGATTGATCGCGTGCGGTGCCGGCACCGACCAGCTCGCGCCCGAAGCGCGCGTGACCTTGAACGCCGTCGAGCGTGCCTACGAAGAGCAGGTGGGCTACGTCGAGGAGCGGGGCGGACGGGTGATTCTCATGGCGAGCCGCGCGCTGGCGCGGGCCGCCCGCGGGCCGGACGACTACCGGCGCGTGTATGGGACGATCCTGCGGCAGGTGCGCCGCCCCGTCATTCTCCACTGGCTGGGCGACATGTTCGACCCGCAGCTCACCGGGTATTGGGGAGCCGGCGACGTTCGCGCGGCGATGGACGTGTGCCTCGAGATCATCGGCGAGCACCGCGCGAACGTCGACGGGATCAAGATCTCTCTGCTCGACCCCGAACGTGAGATCGAGATGCGTGCGCGCCTGCCACAGGGCGTGCGGATGTACACGGGCGACGATTTCCACTACGACCGACTCATCCTGGGCGAGGGGGCGGGGGGGGGCGGCGCGCACAGCGACGCGCTGCTCGGCATCTTCGACGCGATCGCGCCCGCGGCGTCCGCCGCTCTGCAGGCACTCGACCGCGGCGACGTGGCAGGTTACCGCACGGCGCTCGAGCCCACCGTTCCGCTGTCGCGCCACATCTTCGAGCCTCCCACCTACGCGTACAAGACGGGCATCGTGTTTCTCGCCTACCTGAACGGCCATCAGTCGCATTTCCGGCTGCTCGGAGGCGGGGAGCGCGGGCGGTCGGCCGTGCACCTCGCGGAGCTGTTCCGGCTCGCCGACGCCGCGGGCCTGCTCGCCGATCCCGAGCGCGCCGTGGAGCGGATGGGGCGCGTACTGGCATGGACTCGGTCGCGCGCCTCAGTCTGAACCAGATCACGACGGAGCGCGCGAGCCTCGCCGACACCGTCGAGGCCTGTGCCCGGCATGGCGTGCCGTACGTCGCCCTGTGGCGCCATAAACTGGCGGAGACGGGGGTGGATCGGGCGGCGCGCCTGCTGCGCGACGCGGGGGTCCGGGTCTCGAGCGTGTGTCGCGGCGGGATGTTCCCGGCCGCCACCGCCGCCGAGCGCGCGGCCCGAATCGACGACAACCGGCGGGCGGTCGATCACGCCGCCACGCTTGGGGCCGAGGTGCTCGTCCTCGTGTGCGGCCCCGCGCCCGACCGGGACATCGCGGCCGCCCGGCGCATGGTCGCCGACGGCATCGCCGAGCTGGCCCCGTACGCCCGGGAGCGCGGCGTGCGCCTGGGGATCGAGCCGCTGCACCCGGCGTTCGCCGCCGAGCGGTCGTGCATCACGACGCTGCACGAGGCGCGCTGCCTGGCGCAGAAGTTCGACCCCGCCACCGTCGGGATCGTGGCGGACGTCTATCACATCTGGTGGGACCCCGAGCTGTACACCGAGATCGCCCGCGCCGCGGGCCGCCTCGTGGGGTTCCACGTTTCCGATTGGCTCGTGCCGGTGCGCGACGTCCTGATGAACCGCGGCATGATGGGCGACGGCGTGATCGAGCTGCAGCGCATCCGGACCGCCGTTCAGGAGGCGGGTTACGTGGGGCCGATCGAGGTCGAGATCATGAACGAGGCGGTATGGAGTATGCCGCTCGATGCCGTGCTGCCCCTGATGAAGGAACGCTACCTCGCATACGTGTAACGGCGGGAGGAACCATGAAAACGACCAGCGTCTTGTACTGCGCCGCGTTGGCGGGCGGCGTGCTCGCCGGGCCGGGTGTCCGGCTCGACGCCGACGACATCGCGGGTACGGTCACCGGCCCGAACGGGCCGGAGGCGGGCGTCTGGGTGATCGCGGAGACGCGTGACCTGCCGACGCGGTTCGCCCGGATCGTGGTCACGGACGATCGGGGGCGCTACCTGATACCCGACCTCCCCAAGGCGCGGTACGCGGTGTGGGTGCGCGGCTACGGTCTGGTGGATTCGCCGAAGGTGCAGGCAGCCCCGGGCACCACCCTCGACCTCACCGCCGTGGCGGCGCCCGACCCGCGCGCGGCGGCGCAATACTATCCCGCCGGTTACTGGTTCTCCCTGATGCGGGTGCCGGACAAGAGCGAGTTCGCCGGCCATGCCGGTGCGGACGGCATCGCGCCGAACGTGCGCAGCCAGGCCGAGTGGCTTCGCATGCTCAAGTCGGGTACCTGCTGGGCGTGTCATCAGCTGGGCAGTAAGGGCACGCGGGAGATTCCCGCGGCACTGGGCCCGTTCCAGAGCTCGGTGGCCGCCTGGGAACGGCGGCTGCAGTCGGGACAGGCAGGGGGGCAGATGACCGGCGCCTTGGCCCAACTCGGACGCGAGCGGGCCCTCGCGATGTTCGCAGACTGGACCGATCGGATCGCCGCCGGCGAGGTCCCGCCGCCGCCGCCCCGTCCAGAGGGCCTCGAGCGCAACGTCGTCATCACCCAGTGGGACTGGGCCGATCCGAAGGCGTACCTCCACGATGAGGTCTCGACCGACCGCCGGCATGCCACCCTCAACGCCAACGGCAAGATCTACGGGGCGCTCGAGCTGAGCGCGGACTACCTGCCCGTGCTCGATCCCATGCGGCACACGACAGCCCGGGTACCGCTGACGGTGCGCGATTCGAGCACGCGGCCGGCGACGGGCCCGCAGATGCCCCAGCCGTCGCCCTACTGGGGGGACGAAGCCATCTGGACCAGCAAGAACAACGTGCACAATCCGATGTTCGATGACCGCGGTCGGGTGTGGATCACCTCCACCGTGCGCCCACCCGACAACCCGGACTTCTGCAAGGCAGGGTCGAATCATCCGTCCGCGAAGCTGTTCCCGCTCACTCGCGCCGGTCGCCACCTCGCCGTCTACGATCCGAAAACCGGGCGGCTCACGCACATCAGCACCTGTTTCAGCACGCATCACCTGATGTTCGCCGAAGACGCCGATAACACGCTGTGGACGAGCGGAGGCGGTCAGGTGATCGGCTGGCTGAACACGCGGCTGTTCGACCAGACCGGCGACGAGGAGAAGTCCCAGGGGTGGACCGCCCTCATCCTCGACGCCAATGGCAACGGGAAGCGGGACGCGTACGTGGAGCCCGATCAGCCGGTCGATCCCACCAAGGACAAGCGGATCGCCGCCGGGTTCTACGCCGTGGCGCCGGCACCCGACGGCTCGGTGTGGGGAACGTCACTGGGGTACCCCGGCGCGATCGTGCGGCTCAGTCCCGGATCGAATCCGCCGCAGACGGCCCTGGCCGAGGTGTACGAGCCGCCGTTGAACGCGCGCGGGGAGCCGGTCGAAGGGTTCTCGCCGCGGGGCGGGGACGTAGACCGCAATGGCGTGTACTGGGCGGCGATGGCGAGCGGCCACCTCGCGAGCTTCGACCGGCGCAAGTGCCGGGGACCGCTGAACGGACCGACCGCGACCGGCCAACATTGCCCCGAAGGGTGGACGTTCTACCCGGAGCCCCTGCCGCAGCTCCGCGGCGTCACGGACCCCGGCAGCGCCGAAGCGAGCTACTACACCTGGGTCGACCAGTTCGACGCGCTCGGCCTCGGGAGCAACGTGCCGATCAACACGGGCAACGGATCCGAGGGTCTGTTGGTGCTGAAAGACGGGAAGTGGATCGTGCTTCGCGTCCCCTATCCGCTCGGGTTCTATACCAAGTGGCTCGACGGCCGGATCGACGACCCGAAGGCGGGCTGGAAGGGCAGGGGGTTGTGGGCGACCGTGAGCACGCGAGCGCCGTTTCATATGGAAGGCGGCAAGGGCACGACGAGCAAGGTCCTCCACTTCCAGCTGCGGCCCGACCCGCTCGCGCCATGAAACGGTGGATCGTGTGTCTCCTGGCGCCGTGCGTCACCGGCGCCGCCGATCTCCCCGTGAACTACGTCGCGGGGGGGGGACCGGTGATCGAGCTGAACGACAACGGGGCGTGGTCCTGGTTCATGGACGAGCGGGCGATCGTCCACGAGGGCAAGCTCATCGTCGGGTCGGTCCGCTCGGTGGGCGACTATCGCAACGCCGCCGCCCCCGATTGGGGCAACGTCGAGATCGCCGTCTACGACCTCGCCTCGGGGAATGTCCACCGGACGGTGCTGCACCGCCATCTGCAGCAGGATGACCATGATAATCCGGCGCTGCTCGCGCTGCCGGACGGCCGCTATCTCGCGGTGTACACGCAACACGGTGTGGAGCGCCGGATCTATTACCGGCTCTCGCAGCCTCACGATCCCCTGACGTGGGGACCGGCTGGGACGTTCGATACGCCGGGCGACTCCGCCAGCCCGCTCCGCGGCAACAACGTTACCTACTCCAACCTGTTCCGGTTGGCGTCTGGGCGCATCATGAACTTCTTCCGCGGCGTCGATCTCGACCCGAACTACATGTACTCCGACGACTCGGGCCGCACGTGGCGCTATGGCGGCCGCCTGGCGCACGGCCGCGACGGCTACAGCCCCTACCTCAAGTACGCCTTCGACGGTCGGTCCACCATCCACTTCGTCATGACCGAGGACCATCCGCGCAACTACGACAACAGCGTCTATCACGCGTTCGTGCGGGACGGCAACGTGTACCTCTCCGACGGCACCCTGCGCGGCAAGCTGAGTGAGAGCGCGAGCGTGGACATCAATGCGTGGGACCTGACGAAGGTCTTCTCGGGAGACCCCGACAACGTGGCGTGGGTGGTCGACCTGGAGCTGGATGCGCAGCAGCGGCCCTACGTCGTGTTCTCGGTCCAGAAGGACGGTCGCGGCCTGCCGCGCGGACAGGGGGGCATGGACCACCGCTTCGATTACGGCCGCTGGGACGGCTCCGCCTGGCAGGTGCACGAAATCGCGTACGCCGGCACTCGGCTGTATCCAGGGGAGGACGACTACACCGGCCTCGCCGCTCTCGACCCCAAGGACCCGAACGTGATCTACATCTCGACCGATGCGGATCCCGTTAGCGGCGCGCCGCTCGTGAGCCGCGCCGATGGCCGGCGTCACCGCGAGCTGTACCGGGGCACGACGGGGGACTTCGGCGCGACGTGGAAGTGGGTGCCGATTACGGCGAACTCGGACGCGGACAACCTCCGCCCGATCGTGCCCAAGTGGAGCGACCCGCGCACCGCGCTCGTCTGGATGCGCGGGACATACAAGAACAACCACGGCGAGTGGACGACCGCCGTGGTCGCGACGATCCTGCCATGATCCTCGCGTGCGCCTAGCCTGGATCGCCGTCGCCGTGCTCGCCGGGCCGGCGCCGGCGCAGGAGATGGCCGTCACGTGGGCGCCGGTGGCGCCGGGCGTCTGGAAAGCCACCGTGGGCGAGCCCGACGCCGTGAGCCTCCTGTCCGCGGCGGGCGCCGAGCCGCGCCGCGACGCGCTCGCCGGCATGCGGGCGGTTGACTTTCCCCTTCCCCAAGCGGAAATCCGCGCTTCCCGGCGCGACGGCAAACTGAGCCTCCGCTTCCCCCTTGGCGCCACCGAGCGGCTCTACGGCCTGGGGCTGGACTTCAAGGCCGTCGAGCAGCGGGGCACGGTCAAGCAGCTGCACGTCGATCACTACGGCGGCTCGGACAACGGGCGGACGCATGCGCCCGTGCCGTTCTACGTGTCGAGCGCCGGCTACGGTGTCCTGGTTGACGCGCCTCGTTACATCACCGTGTACGCGGGAACGGCGGTGCGCCGGGACAGCGACCATCCCCCGCCGGTGAAGGACCGGAACACCGACCGGAGTTGGACGTCGATGCCGCTGTCGGACGCCGTCGAAATGGTCGTGCCCGCCGGGGGCGCCACGGTCTACCTGTTTGGCGGCCCCACGCCGCTCGACGCGGTACGCCGGTACAACCTCTTCTCGGGCGGGGGCGTGTTGCCGCCCAAGTGGGGGCTCGGGTTCCTCCATCGGGTGCCGACGCTCTACAGCGCCGAGCAGGTGCTGCAGGAGGTGGACGAGTTTCGGGCCGGCGGGTACCCGCTCGCCGTCGTCGGCCTCGAGCCGGGGTGGCAGAGCGCGGCGTACCCCGGGACGTTCGTCTGGGACCGGACGCGCTTTCCCGATCCGGCCGGGTTCATGCGAGGCATGACCCGGCGCGGCATCCGTGTGAACCTGTGGCTCAACCCGTACGTGGCGCCCGCCGCGCCGTTCTACGAGCGGCTGGTGCCGCTGTCTGGGTCGCACACCGTGTGGACCGGGCTGGTGCCGGACTTCACGCTGCCCGACACGCGCACGGCCGTGCTCGATCTGTTCGAACGCGAGCACCTGGCGCTTGGCGTCTCAGGCTACAAGATCGACGAGGTGGACGGGTACGATCGCTGGCTGTGGCCGGACGACGCCGTGTTTCCGTCCGGGCTCTCGGGCGAACAGATGCGGCAGGTGTACGGTCTCGTCCTCCAGCGCGCCACGGCGGACCTGTTCCACCGGCGGAACGAGCGCACGTACGGCCTGGTTCGCGCCTCGAATGCGGGGGCCGCGTCGCTGCCCTACGTGATCTACAACGACTACTACAGCCATCCCGACTTCATTACCGCGCTCGTGAGCAGCAGCTTCATCGGCGTCCTCTGGACACCCGAGGTCCGGGCGTCCCGGACGGGCGAAGAATGGGTGCGGCGGATGCAGTCGGTCTGCTTCTCCCCCCTGGCGATGCTCAACGCCTGGGCCGACGGGACGAAGCCGTGGTCGTTTCCCGACGTCGCCGATGCGGTGCGCGAGGTGATGCGGCTCAGGGTCCGACTCCTGCCGTATCTCTATTCGGCATTCGCGCGCTATCATTTCGAAGGCACGCCGCCGTTTCGCGCTATGGCGCTCGTCGAGGGCTTCGTGGGACGAGACGTCAAGGATCAATTCCTGGTGGGCGACGACCTGCTCGTCGCGCCCATGTTCGCCGGCGACACGACGCGCCGGATAATCCTGCCCGCCGGGCGCTGGTACGATTTCTACACGGGCGCCCTCGCCGGCAGCGGAGAGACCATCACCGTGAACCCGGGACTCGAGCGCATTCCGCTGTTCGTGCGGGACGGCGGGATCATTCCCCTGCTGGCGGGCGACTCGGCCGGTCTCGAGGTCAGGCATTATGGCGAGGCGGGCGGGCGATTCGAGCTGTACGACGACGACGGCGTGACGTTCGGCTACGAGCGCGGCGAGCTCTCGTGGACCGCGCTCAGCGTCGACCGTGACGGTGCGGGGAAGCTGCGCGGCACTGTGCGCCGGCCGCCGAAAGGGAAGCCGTTTGCCTACCGAGCCATTCAGTGGAAGATGATGCCGTGATCTCGTCTTGCCGCCCTCACCCGACTTGCGGTGCGGCAAAGAGCGGGGCCGTCACGAGGGCGATCGCGCCCCGTAGGCGGGGTAAGCTCCCCGGCGGCTCCGGGATCACCGGGGTCGCCGCGGCTTCCTGGGTGAGGGCGCGCCGCTGGGCTTCAGCCCGGATGGCCGGCTCGACGAGGTTCCAGGCCGCGGTGATCTCGCCGCCGACGATGATCTGCTCCGGGTTGAGCGCGTTGATGATGATCGAGAGGCCGAGCCCGAGATAGCGCCCCGTCTCCTCCAGGGCGGCGCGGGCGCGCGGTTCTCCGCGACGCGCGCGGTGGATTACGTCTTCCACGGTGAGGCCGCTGCCGCGCAGCAGCTCCCGGGCCACCGCGGGGGAGAGCTCGTGCCCGAGGTAGCGGGCGAGCGTGGCCAGGTTCGAGGTGTGGGCCTCGAGGCAGCCGGCCGACCCGCAGAGACAACGCGGGCCGTCCGCTCGAATGGGGATGTGGCCGAACTCGCCCGCCGTGTGCCCGTGGCCGCGGACGAGCTGGCCGTCGACTACCACGCCCGCGCCGACACCGTCCGAGACCGCCACGTAGACGAAATCGCGGATGCCGCTTCCGCCCCCCGGACGCAGCCAGATCGTGGCGAGCGCGCAGGCCGCGGGCGCGTTCTCCACGTGCACCGGCAGGCCCGTTCGCTGCGCCAGGCCGCTGCGGATCTCCACGTCCCGCCAGCCCAGCTGCGGCGCGTTGAGCACCCGCCCGCCGCCCCGGTCCACCATTCCGGGGACCACCATGCCGATCCCCTCGCAGCTTCCCTCGGCGCCGTGCGTTCGGAGCAGGGTGCGGACGCGCCCGGCCAGCTCATCCAATAGCGCATCCGGCTTGAAGAGCGTCCCGAAGGTTTCCAGCGCGATCTGGGTCCCGCTGAAATCGGAGAGGAGCAGGTATGTGCGGCTGAAGCGCACGTCGATGGCCACGACGAGCCGATCGCGGGTCCGCACGTACAGCATCGTGGGCCGGCGGCCGCGGGTGGAGAGGGGAGGGGAGGGGAGAGGGGGCGGGTCGGCGACCGCGCCCTCGTAGACGGAGCCCTCTTCGAGCAGCTCGTTGACCAGGGTCGTCACGATCCCCCGCCCGATCCGCATGCGGCGGGCCAGGTCGGCGCGCGAGATGGGTTGGTGCTCCCGCACGAGGTTCAGCAGGATCTGCCGGTTGACCTGCCGGGGCGTGGCGCGCGTGGCGCGGCGGAAGTCCCGCGTATTGATCTTTCTCACGTCAGCCTGGCTCCTTGCGGGCGGCTCCCAGGGGCGTATTGTAATGCCTGTTGGAATTAGTTCGCTAAACGAACAAGATCGCTATGCGCGCCCTGTTTCGCTACCAGTGGCTCTTCGCCTTCCAGGCGCTCCAAGCGCCGGCCATCGACTGGCCGACCTTCCTCGCGCGCCACGACCTCGTCTGGGACCGGCTCCCGGCGCGCTGGGGCGAGAGCGCGTTCATCGGCAACGGGCGCCTCGGCGCCACGATCGACGCCCGGGACAGCGCCTTCGGCTGGACGATCAACCGCACCGACGTCGTGCACGACCAGTCCCGCTTCCCGATCGGCCGCGTCGTTCTCAAGACCGCAGGCGCGGTCACCGGTGGGACCGCGCGGTTGACGCTGTGGGACGCCGAGGCGAGCGGCACCGTGACGACCGATCGCGGCGCGGTGCGCTGGCGCAGCTTCACGGCTTCGGACCCGTCCGTGATCGTCATCGTCCTCGAGGCGAGCGGCGGGGAGCGTGGCGTCGACCTGGACTGGTCGCCTGCCGAGGCGCGCCCGCCACGCAAAGTCTACCGGAAGGACCCGTTCGCTCCCGAGGACCTGCATCCAGCGCCGACAGTCAGCCGGTCGGCAGAAGGCATCACGAGCGTGCAGCCGTTCAACGGCGGCGGCGCACACGCCGAGTCCATTCAGCGCGCAGGACGCGGCGTGTTCTACGTCAGCATTGGTTACGGCAACGACGGCCCCGCGGCGCTCGCTGAGGCAAGGGCGACCACGTCGGCCGCCGCCAAGCAGGGGCTCAATCGACTCACGCTCGGCCATCGCAATTGGTGGCACACCTACTATCCCGCCAGCTTCCTCTCCTTTCCCGACGCGCGCCTCGAAGGCTACTACTGGATCCAGATCTACAAGCTTGGCTCCGCCATGCGCGCCGGCGGCCCGATCCTCGATCTCAACGGCCCCTGGTTCAACGCCACGCCCTGGCCCGCGATCTGGTGGAACCTGAACATCCAGCTCACCTATTCGCCGCTCTTCCGGGCGAACCGTCTCGATCTCGCCGAATCGCTGTTCCGGAACCTCGACCGCAACCGCCAGGCGTTGATCGATAACGTGCCCGAGCGGCTGCGCGGCGACGCGGCCGCGATCGGCCGCAGCTCCGGTCCCGACCTCGTGCGGCCCGTCGACCTCGCGACCGCGCAGAGCGACGCCGCGCACGAGATGGGTGACTTGCCGTGGACGATCTACTACTACTGGCTCCACTACCGCTACCAGATGGACGACGGGATCCTGCGCGAGCGGGTCTATCCGCTGCTGCGGCGCGCGATCGGGAACTATCTCGCCTACGTCGAGCGCGGGGAGGACGGGCGTTGGCATCTCCCTGCCACGCACTCCCCCGAGCTGGCCACGATGCCCGACGCGAATTACGACCTGGCGCTGCTCCG
>DASYRJ010000034.1:0-50176 GCA_036004525.1 Gemmatimonadales bacterium
GTGGTCCGAGACGGTGACCTGGACCTGGGGCTCGGGTCTGGCCGAGCGGAATGGTGCACGGTTGCAGTGGGACTCGGTGCAGGCGGTGACGTGGGGATACTACGAGAACGGCGGCACGTTCGAGTGGTTGTTTCTCGAGAATGCGCGGAGCTTCGCGGCGAAGCTCGCGCTGGCGCGGGAGAAGAAGCTCCGCGGGTTCTCGGCCTGGGTGCTCGGCCCGGAGGACGAGGGGATCTGGGAGGTGCTGCGGGGCGCCGGAGCGCCGCGTTAACGGTCGGCGAGCGCCACGAACGTGAAGGGCGCCCCACCGCGCAGCCGGTCGAGCGCGACGACGGTGCGGATCTGGCCTCGCGCCAGGGCCGGGAACGCAGTGCCCGTGACGTCGAGCACCACCGTCTTGGTGCCGGGTGTCGTGAAGCGCACCCGTTGCGCGCCGATCGGGACGGTGAAGTACGCGGACGCGTCTCGGAACGCGACATTCGCGACGTCGGGCGTCTCGGCCGCGAGGTCGGCCCCGAGCGCGGTGATGTACACATCCACGGCTCCGAGCCCTGGGGACGCGTGCACGATGCGCACCTTCGCGCTGTCGCCCGCCGGAGCGGTGTTCACGTCCGTCAGGATCAGCGTCGTGACGGCCGGTTGCGTATCGGCGGCGAAGATCGTGTAATCGACGCCCGCGGCCGCGGTGAACGTCTCGTTGATGACGACGACGGCCGTGTCGACGGTCTTGCGCGCGCGCAGGGGCCACGGGCCAGCCAGGACCGTGGCATACGTCGTGGCCCCGCGATAGCCGAGGTTCGTTGCGACACCCGTCCCGGCGAGATAGACGTCGACGCGCACGCGGAGCGTGTCGCTGGCCGTGTCTGGGGCGGCGTTCACAAACCGGAAGCGGCCCGTCGGCCCGCCCGTCTGATAGGGGGCGTGGGGTTCCTTGTTGCACGCGACCAGCGCGAGAGCGGTCGCGACGGCGGCGGCGAGACGCGGCGTCATCGCTCACTCCCTCTAGAAGCAGGTCGCCGGGAACGCCGGCGACGCCGCCGGCTCGGGATCGGCTGGGACGTTGATGTTCACGTTGCGCTCCGACTGCGGGTACAGCAGCCAGCAGCGGTGCGCCAGCGAGCCCACGCCAACCAGGCCCTCTCGCCGGGCGTCCTCCCACCGCATGCCGGTCGCGAACAGCTCGAACCGCCGCTGACGGTAGATCTCGGCCCGGATCTCGGGGTCGGTGTCGAGCAGTGTATCGGCGAGCGCGGGGAGGCACGCCTTGGGCTGGTCAGCGGCGCCCCCGCACTTCGTGCGCACCGCGTTGACCGCCGTCCGCGCGCCGGCGATGTCGGCGAGATCGAGCAACGCTTCGGCGCGGATTAGCATGACTTCACCGGGCAGGTAGATCGGAATGGCGGCGCCGTTCGTCACGTACTGGCCGAAGCGATCCAGCGGCTGGGCGTTGCCCGTGATCGCTGTGTCTTTTACGAGATAGACGATTCGGGCATCGGCCGATTCGGCTTGCAGGCGCAGCGAGTCCACGGGCTTCACGTACCCCGCGCGGTTCGAGAGGTCGTGAATAGGATTGATCGCTTGATCACTGAACGGCATGTTCGAGATCACCGTGAGCGCGACCGAGTCCGCGGCGTCGCGCGCGGCGGCGGCATTCCCGGCGAGTCGCTGGTAGCGGGCGATCATCGCGAAGATCGTGTTGCGCACGTCCAGTCCCGGCACGCCCGACACGCCGGCCCGAATCGTCGTGTTGAACTCGCTCCCGGGCCGAACTGCGCGGAACTGGGTGATCGCCGAGTCGAGCAGCGCGAGCACGTACGCGAGCGCCGTGGCGCGATCCACGAATGTCGGTTGCGGGTCGTTGTAGGTGTCGATCGGGATCTCCTTGTACTGCTGGACCAGCTCGCCGAGCGCCATCGCCTTGAAGAGGTAGCTGACGGTGATGATCCCCGAGAGGGTGGAATCCCCCAGGGCCGCCTGCAGGTTCGGGGCGTGGACGAGGAGGTCGTTCGCGGTCTTGACCGTGCGGTAATGTGAGCGCCACGGCAGCTCGACGGCGTCGGCGGTATTGACGAGCGGCGCGGCGGTCTCGAGGTCCTTGTAGGATGCCAGGGCCGCCGGCGTCGCACCCAGCTCGTCGGTCACGAGCCCGCCCGGGAAGATGAAGTCCATCATCCCGGCAGCGTACCGGGCTTGCAAGCCGACGGTGAGCGCGACGATGCCCTCGCGCGTGCCGAACACCTCCTTCTCGGTCGGGGCGTTCGGGTTGGTCAGATCCAGGTTGCAGCCCGCCGCTGCGACCGTCGCCGCGACCAGGGGAGCCACCAGAGAGAAGCGCATCGTGCCTCCGCCGGTCAGAAGGAGGCCCGGACGCCGAGCATCCAGGTACGGGAGATCGGGACGGTTCCGAAGTCGTTGCCGCGCTCCACGGTGAGCTGACCGAACAGGTTCATCTCCGGGTCGTAGCCCGAGTACTCGGTCCACGTGTAGAGGTTGCGCCCCGCGAGTGTCACCTCGATGCTCTGCGCCTTGAGCCGCCGCGCCAGGTCGTCGCCCAGGCGGTAGCTCGCGGAGATCTCGCGCAACTTCACGAAGCTCCCGTCCTCCACGTACGGCTCGAACGCGTTGAACTTGGCGGCGAAGTAGCCGGTGGGGAGCCGGTCCGGGTGCCCGAACGGCAGCAACTCCCGCTCGACGTCCCGGCCCGCGCCGAACCGCTCGAGGATGCGGCGCGAGAAGTTCAGCACGTCGCCGCCGAACGTCCCGTCGAGCAGCACGCGGAACCGCAGGTTCCGCCCGACCTGGACTTCGTTGAGCAGGGAGCCGATCCAGTCGGGGTTGGGGTCGCCGATCTTCCTGGCAGTTGCGCTCACTATTGGCCGGCCGAGCGCATCGAGGCGAATCGCGCCCGTCGAATCGCGCTCGTAATAGCGTCCGTAAAAGAAGCCCACCGGCTGGCCTTCGTCGATGCGGTTCGCGTACCCCGTGGTGAACGGCGCCACGTTGAGCTGCTCGATCCGGTTCCGATTGCGGCTGTAGGTGACGGTCGTCTCCCAGCGCAGCCCCTCCCGCTCCAGGTTGGTGGAGCGGAGGGCCAGCTCGATGCCCTTGTTCGACATTTCGCCGATGTTGTCGAACACCTGGGTGTACCCCTCGCTCGTCGCGAGCGGGCGCGGGAGGAGCAGGTCGGTCACGAGCTTGTTGTAGTAGGTTGCCTCGAGCGACAGGCGGTCATTCCGGGCGCCGATGTCCGCGCCGATCTCGAACTCCCGCTGGCGCTCGGGGCGGAGGTCGGGATTGCCTCGAGTCAGGCTGTTCACGACGCCCACGCGGCCGCTGTTGACCGCCTTCCCGTACGCGTCGAACACCGCATAGGCGAGCGTGGTCGAGGGCTGGTTGCCGGCGTAGCCGAGCGCCGCGCGTAGGCGTAGCGAGCTGAGCCGTCGCCCGAGACCCGAATTCCCGAACCACGGCTCGTCGGAGAGGACGTACGAGACCGAGGCCTTCGGGTACGCCTGCCAGCGCTGGTTGGCGCCGAACGTGGATGACGCGTCCGTCCGCACGGCACCGATGAAGTACAACCGGTCGTGGAGGTTGACGCTTTGCTGGGCGTAAAAGCCGAGGGTGATCAGCTCGAAGAGGCTCTGGCCCGCTGAGGGGATGGCACCGGCGCTGACCAGCTCGCCGGTAGGGATCAGGTCCGTCGCCCCGGCCGACGTCGTCTGAATGCGCTGCCACGTGTAGTTGACCCCGGCCCCGGTCGTCAGCTCGAGCCCCGCGCTGGGCCGGACGTTGTAGGTGGCGAGGCCGTCGCTGTTGACGATCCGCGAGTCGCGCGTCACGGCGACCGAGCGGCCCGTGGGCTCCGCCGTGAGGCTGCCGCGCGGAATGAACTGGCGCACCTCCATCTGGTAGCCGTCGTATCCCACTGTGTACTCGAACGCGAGCCGCGCCGAGGGCGTCCACCGGGCGCGGGCACTGCCGATGAAGCGGCTCACGTCCTGCGGCGCCTTCCAGTTCTTGATCACGTCGAGCGGGTTCGGGAACCCCGCGCCTGTCGCGGGCTTGGGATAGACGCCGTTTACCGGAAAGAAGGAGAAATTGGTGGGCGTGAACAGCAGTGCGGTGATCACCCCGTTCGACTGCTCGCCGTTCGGCTCGAACTCGTTGTGCGTGTTCACGTAGTTGGCGCCGAGCGTCAACCGCACCGTGGGGGAGACCGTCTGGCTCAAGTTGATCCGCCCGCTCTTGCGGCTCGAGCCTGAGTTGGGGATGAGGCCCGTCTCCTCCGTCCAGCCTCCGCCGAGGTAGTAGGTGGAGCGATCGTCGCCCCCCTCCACGCTGCCCGAGTTCTCCACCAGCGAACCCGTCTGGAAGATCCAGTCCTGATAGTCGTAGCGAGGGAGCGGATTGCCCGCGAGGTCGAATGGGTACAGGTTCATCGCAAGGCGGCGGGGCGCCTCGCCCGTGGAGTACTTCGTCTGCCAGCTGAACCGCGACGCGCCCGGACGGCCGCGACGAGTGAAAATCTGCACCACGCCGTTGTTCGCCCGAGAGCCGTACAGCGCTGCCGCCGCCGCGCCACGAATCACCTCGATCCGCTCGATGTCGTTCGGGTTCAGGTCGGCGAGCCGGTTCTGGAGGTTGCTGCGAGCCCCGAGGTCCACGAGCTGAACCGACGTATTGTCGACGATCACGCCGTCCACGATGTACAGCGGCTCAGAACCCGAGATGATGGAGCTCGTGCCGCGGAGCCGCACGGAGAACCCACCGCCCCCCGGGTTTCCGGAGTTCTGAATGATCTGCGCGCCCGCGATCTTCCCCTGCATGGCGGCGTCCACCGTGGCCGCCTGGGACGCGGCCACGGTCGCGCCGCCCACGGACGTGATGCTGTTGCCGAGCGCCCGCGTCTCGACCGGCCCTGCCGTGCCGGTGACTACGACGGCGCTCAGCGAAAGAGCCGCGGCCCGGAGGGCGAAGTCCGCCGTCGCCGTCTGGCCTGCGGCGACCTCCACGGTCTGGCGGGCGGGCGCGTAGCCCAGGCCTCGCGCCGCCACCACCCGCGTGCCCATCGGGACGGCGGGCAACAGATATTGGCCGTTCGCCGTCGTGGTGCTGGCGAGGGCGGTGCCCTCCACGGTGACCCGGATCTCGGTCAGCGGCTCGCCCGTGACCGCATGGGTGACCCGGCCCCGCACTACGCCGGTCTCCTGCGCCGCGAGCAGCACGGGCAGGCACAGCCACGGGACCATGGTGGTCAGGGATCGACGGCAGGGCGCCATGCTTGCCTCCCGGGGGATGCCGACAACAAAAGGCGACGCGGTCCAGGCTATGCTGAGCCGCGCCGCATGACCCGTCAAGACCACGTAACGCCGTCAGCCTCTTGCCGAGCGTCGGACGCGGTGGCTAGTTAAGGCGGCACATCCCCACAGGAGGACCTATGCGCCGGCGAATCCTGGGAGCGCTGCTCGGCGCCGTCTGCGTGGCGTGCGGGGGCGGCACGGCCCCGGTCGGCGATCGCGTAGCCGAGGCGGAAGTGGCCGCCCGCATCGCCGCCTGGACGAAAGCCTGGAACGTCCATCGCCCCGACGCGCTCGACCCCTTCTATCTCCACACGGAACACCTCGCCGTCATCTGGCCCAACGGCGAGCGGACGCAGGGCTGGACGCAGGAGTCGGAGTTCCAGCAGCGCTTCCTGCCGACCGTCACGGTGGCGAACCTGGTGCCGCAGAGCCCGCACATCGTGCTGCTCCGCAGCAACCTCGCTCTCGTCACCTTTCCCTTCACCCTCGATCTGGCCGCCGGCGGGTCGCGCCGGATCGGCCCCGGCCAGGCGCTCATGCTCTGGCAGCGCGAGGGCGGCGACTGGCGCATCTACGCGGCTCAACTCGCCTACACGAATGCGGTGGAGGCACAGGTGACGCCGCAGCGCCGGTAATTAAGGAAGGCGGCTACGGCACGACTACCACCTTCCCGGTCATGCCCCCATGAAGGGTGCAGTGGTAATTGAACGTCCCCGCGTCGGTGAACGTCAGCGGGACTGAGCCGGAGCTGCGATTGCCGATGTTCGACGGTGGGTTCGTGCCACTCGTAAAGGTGACGTTATGCGTGACGGCCCCCGCGGCCCACGTCCACGTCACTTGGCCGCCCGCCTTGATCAGGACGCTATCGGGGCTGAAGGAGTTGTTCGCCACCTCTACGGCGGCGGTCAGCGGCGCGGCGGTCGCAGTCGTGGTGAACGTGACGGACGGTGCCCCCGTGATGCCGTTCGCCGTCGCCGTGGCGGTGTGCGAACCCTCCGTGCCGCTCAACGTGCGCGTGGCGCTGGCCGTGCCGTTCGTACCCGTGGTGTTCTGTGCGGGCGTGATCGAGCCCCCGCCGCCCGTCACCGCCCAGTCGATCGTCACGCCTTGCTTCGGATTGTCGTGGCCGTCCCGCGCAGTGACGGTGTAGGTGGTCTGGCCGTTGATCACCGCGCTGCCGCCGTCGCCCGCAGTCTTCGCGATCTGGGTCGCAACGCCCGCGTTGGCCGTGATCGCAAAGCTCACCGGAGATCCGCCCAGGCCGGTCGCGGCAGCCGTCGGCGTCTGCGTGCCTGCCGTGTGGCCGAGCTGGTAGGTGACCGATGCCTTGCCATCGGCGCCGGTCATCGTTTGCGCTGTGGCCGCGCCGTTGACCTTACCATCCCCCGGCGCGGTCCAGCTCACCGTGATTCCCGCGAGGGGGTCCGAGTTTTCACGGACCAGCACGACGAGCGGGTTGGGAAGAGTGGCGAGCACGGTGTCGCTCTGCGGGGCACCGCTGAATGCCGAGATCGTCCGGGGAGCCGGACCGGATCCGTCGCCGCCGCAGGCGGTGGCCAGCGCAAACCCGGCGAACACGAGCACCTGACGGATGTGGGACACGACGCACCTCGAGAGAGAAAAAGGTTACTGTAATGAATACACTTCGGGCCGCCGAGGGGAAGGTCGGCACCGCCCTACGCGAGAAGCCCCTCGAGATCGAGGGGCCGGGTGTGCATGACGAGCCCGCCGGCGGCGTCGCGCGGCCATTCGGCCTCCGTCCGGTCGCGGTACAGCTCCACGCCGTTGCCGTCGGGATCCCGCAGGTACACGGCTTCGCTCACGCCGTGATCGGCGGCGCCCTCCAGCGCCACGCCGTGTTCGAGGACCCGGCGTACCGCCGCTGCCAGCGCCGCCCGGTCCGGGTAGAGGATCGCGAAGTGGTACAACCCCGTGGTCCCCGGTGCCGGGCGGGGCGCGCCGCGGCCGGCCCAGGTATTGAGGCCGATGTGATGGTGATAGCCGCCCGCCGAGAGGAAGACCGCGTCGCGGCCGTAGGTCGCCGTGACCTCGAAGCCGAGCGCATCCCGATAAAACGCGAGCGCGCGGTCCAGGTCGGAGACCGTCAGATGGACGTGGCCGATGCGGGCCTGGGGATGGATAGCCATCACTGAGTGAACGTTTGCTGGTTCCACGACGCTGCGACGCTACGTTGTAGGTCGTACGGTCCCAGCGTGGGTTCACGTACAACGCAGCGTCGTAGCGTCATACAACGATTACATTTCTCGCATGAACGCCATCCCCAAAATACCCACGCCGGTCAATGAGCCGGTCCTGAGCTACGCCCCCGGAGCACCCGAGCGCGCCGATCTCAAGCAGGCGCTGAAAGATCTGAGCGGCCGGGCGATCGAGATCCCCGTCGTCGTCGGCGGCAAGGAGATTCGGACCGGCCGGACCGTCGATGCCGTGATGCCGCACTGCCACCGGCACGTGCTGGCCAAGGTGCATCAGGCGGGCCCCGAGGAGATCGCCGCGGCGATCTCCGCCGCGCGCACCGCCTGGCGTGAGTGGTCCGCCTGGAGCCTGGCCGACCGGGCGGCGGTGTTTCTCAAGGCCGCGGACCTGCTGGCGACCCGGGGGCGCGCGGTGGTCAACGCCGCGACGATGCTGGGGCAGAGCAAGACGGCGCACCAGGCCGAGATCGACGCGGCGTGCGAGCTGATCGACTTCTGGCGCTTCAACGTCCACTACGCCGAGCGGATTCACGCCGAGCAGCCGATCTCTGGCCCCGGCACGTGGAACGCGCTCGACTACCGGGCGCTCGAGGGATTCGTGTACGCGATCACGCCGTTCAACTTCACCTCGATCGGCGGCAACCTGCCGACGGCGCCCGCGATCATGGGGTGCACGGTGGTCTGGAAGCCGGCGGCGACGGCCGCGTACTCGAACTACTTCCTCTTCAAGCTGCTCGATGAAGCCGGTCTGCCGCCGGGCGTGATCAATTTCATCCCCGGCCCCGCGGGCCAGATCAGCGAGCGGGTGCTCGCCGACCGGCACCTGGGCGGCGTTCACTTCACCGGGTCGACGGACGTCTTTCAGTCGCTCTGGAAGCAGGTGGCGGCGAATCTCACGGGCTACGCGGACTATCCGCGGCTGGTGGGCGAGACCGGCGGCAAGGATTTCATCGTCGCCCACGCAAGCGCCGACGTCGAGGCGCTGGCGACCGCCATCGTGCGCGGCGCGTACGAGTACCAGGGCCAGAAGTGCAGCGCCGCCTCGCGCGCCTACGTCCCCGACACGCTGTGGCCCACGCTGCGCGACCGCGTCGCCGGGATGCTCGGGTCGGTGCGGATCGGCGACCCCGCCGACTTCCGCAACTTCATGGGCGCCGTGATCGATCGGAGGGCGTTCGACAAGATCAAGGCGTACATCGACGCCGCCAGGCGCGACCGGCAGGCCAAGGTGCTGTTCGGCGGCGACTGCGACGACAGCGACGGCTACTTCGTGCACCCCACCCTGATCCAGGTCGAGGATCCGGCGTACCGCACGATGTGCGAGGAGATCTTCGGTCCGGTGTTGTCGCTCTACGTCTATCCCGAGCGCCAGTGGCCGGAGACGCTGGCGCTGGTGGACCGGACCTCGCCCTATGCGCTGACGGGCGCGGTGTTCGCGCGGGAGCGGCGCGCTGTGGCGGAGGCGCAGGCGGCGCTCCGGTACGCGGCGGGGAACTTCTACGTGAACGACAAGCCGACGGGCGCCGTGGTCGGACAACAGCCCTTCGGCGGCGCGCGCGCGAGCGGCACCAACGACAAAGCGGGGAGCCTGTTCAACCTGGTCCGCTGGACGAGCCCGCGCGCCGTGAAGGAGAACTTCGCGCCGCCGCGCGACTACGCCTACCCGTTCATGGCGGAGGATTGAGCCGCCCACCCGTCCTGGTGATCGCGCTCGCGGCGGCGTTCCTGCTGCTCGTCGCGGCGCTCCTCATCGGGTCGTTCACGAAACCGGAGTTTCCGCCGTACACGCTCACCACGCCCCGTCTCTCGAGCGTGGGCGACTCGCTCGTGGGACCGGCGACCTACACCCTCGACGCATCCGCCGGCGACCGCTGGCGCCGCTTCGACTTCGGACGCAATGCCGCCCTGGACTCGGGGGAGGGGGAGGGGGAGGGGGAGGGGGGGGCATGGGATATCGCGTTCCGGCGGCATCACGTGATCGCCGCGCCCGGCGCGGGCGTGGCGGACCTCGGCGCAGTGGCGTTCGATTCGGTGCGCGAGGTGCCCGACACGGGCTACGCCGCCACCGAGCTGCGTGGAGACACGGTCAACGCCGGGGTGGGGAAGTGGTACACCTACAGCATGCTCTCCCACCTGCTCACGTCGAAGCGGCACGTCTACGCGGTGCGCACGGCGGACGGCCGCTACGCCAAGCTGGAGATCCTCGCATACTACTGTCGTGACGTCGGCGCCGCGTGCTACACGTTCCGGTACGCCTTCCAGGGCGGCGGTGGCCGGCGGGTGGCGAAATGAGCGCGCCCCCGGGCGACGGCGTCGCCGGGGGCGCGTGGTCATGAACGCCGCGGCAGTGGGGCTTACTTCGACGGCGGAAGGATCTTGAACATCCCGGTCCCGCACACCGGGCACACGCCCTTCAGCGCGGGCCGCCCATTGGCCATCTTCACCTGCTGAGCGTTGGAGATCTTCCGCTTCGCTTTGCACTTCACGCAGTAGCCTTCGTCCGCGGCCATCGGGGCTTTTCCCTTAGCCATGGTCGGTCGCTCCTCGGTTCGGGGACACGGGGTGCTGCAAGCGCCAGACAACATAATACGCCGTGCTCAGATCGTGGGGGCCGGGGGGGCGGGGGCGTCCGTGAAGCCGTTCCGTTTGTGCGTTCCGTCACAAAACGGTTTCGTCGCGGAACCGCCACATCGGCACAGGACAACGACTTCCGCCGGTCGGCCGTCCTTGCGCGGGGGGACCGGGATTTCCCGCCCGTCGGGCGTCACGATGCGGACGGCCCCCTGGACGAGGAGCGGGCCGTTGGGCTTGGGGGTGATGGTCGCGTCGCTCATACGCGGCAATATACGCCGCACCGCCCGGCCCGCGCTCGCCGGCGAGTTGGGGAACGTCCCGCCGTCGGCCAGGGTATTGTCCCGCGCGACGAGAATGCGCACCCGACCGTTCCTCCTTCTGTTGTTCGCCGGATCCGCGTGCGTCACCGAGCGGGGCCCGTTCACCAACCGGATGGCCAACTCGGCCACGAGCTATCTGGCGCGCGCGGCCCGGCAGCCCGTCGACTGGCAGCCGTGGGGGCGCGACGCGTTCGCGCTCGCCGAGAAGCTCGACCGCCCGGTGCTGCTGTACGTCGGCGGCGAAGTGTGCCGCTGGTGCGCCGAGACCGACCGCGCGATCTACACCGATCCCGAGATCGGCGCCTTGATCAACGCGTTGTTCGTTCCGGTGCGCGTGGATCGTGACGAGCGCCCGGACGTGGCCCAGCGCTATCAGGTCGCGGTCGAGACGATGGCGGGCCTGCGCGGCTGGCCGCTCACGGTGTTCCTCACTTCCGACGGTGCGCCGTTCTTCGGCGGCACATACTTCCCGGCCGACGACCCGGTCACGGGGCGGGGCCTGAAGCAGATCCTGCCCGAGGTGGCCAAGAGCTATCGCGAGCGGCGGGCGTTCATCCTGCAGCACGCCGCGCTGGTGCGGCAGCTCGTGCTGGCGGCCGGCGGCGGGGCGGGAGGGGGGTCGCGCGGCGTCCTGCAGCCGGCGCGCATTCAGCAGCAGGTCGCCGCCGCGCGCGCGGCGCTCGAGGCGGCGGTACGGACGCGCGAGGCCCTGGGAAGCGTGATGCACGCGGAGGCCGCCTCGCTCCTCGTGTCCGAGTACGCCCGCACCGCCGACACGGCGTCGCTCGCGACCGCGCGCCGGGCCCTCGACCTGCTCACCGACTCGGCGGCGCTGGCGAGCGGTCCGCCGGCGGGCGCGCGCGAAGATCCGCCCCGCCTGGTGCGCGCCGCGCTGCTGCGCGCCCTCGCGAAAGGATGGGTGGTGACGGGCGACGCGCGCTATCGCGACGCCGGCCATGCCCTCGCCCGCAGCCTCGCGCGCGAGCTCGCCGACGCGGGTAATCGCGCGGTGTTCGCCGACCAGGAGGCCTACGTCATCGAAGCCGTCGTGCTCGCCGCCGCGACGCTGGGCGACGCGGCGGTCGAGCGGCGGGCGCGCACCGCGCTCGACGCCCTGCTGCGGCGCATGTACGCCCGCGGCTGGGGCGTGCGCCACGCGGTCGCCGGCTCCGCTCCGGCGGGCGGCGCGGGCCTGCTGCAGGACCAGGTGCAGGTCGCGGGCGCCTGCATCGCGACGTATCAGGTCGGCGGCGACGCGCGCTACCTCGAGGTCGCGCGCGACCTCGCCGCCCAGCTCGAGCGCAGCTACGCCGACCCGGCCGGCGGGTATTACGACGCCGCCGCGGCGGACCCCGCGGCGCCCGCCCTCGCCGATCGCGCCAAGCCGGTCTTCGACGACATGCTCCCCGGCGCCAACGCGTGGGCCGCCCGCGTGCTGCTGCGCCTCGCCGACGCCACCGGCGACGGCGGCTACCGGCGCCGCGCCGAAGCCGCCCTCGAAGCGTTCGCCGGCACTACCGGCGGCGCCGGCGTCCGCGCGTCCACGTTCCTGGGCGCCGCTCGCGAAGTGCTCGCCAGCCGCGGGCCGTGACGAACCCCGCCGCGTGCGGGTCCCACCCACAGTGAGCGACGGTCCGCCCGACCCGGAGATAGTCGCCCGAGTCCTGGCCGGCGACGGGGAAGCGTTCGGCATCGTGATCCGGCGGTACGAGCCGGGGCTGCTCCGCTTCGCCACGCGCATGCTCGGGAGCCCCGACGCCGCCGCCGACGCGGTGGCGGAGAGTCTGGTGCGCGCGTATCGGCACCTGGGCCAGTGCCGCGACCCCTCCCACCTGCGCAGCTGGTTGTACCGCATCACGGGCAACCGCTGCCGCAGCCACCTGGCGCAGCGCCGGCCGGGCGACGTGCCGCTGGACGACGCCGCCCCCGTCGCGGACCCCGCAGATACCTGGGCGGTGCTCGAGCGCAGCGAGCAGGTCGCGCTGGTGGAGCGCGCCCTCGAGGCGTTGTCGCCGGAAAAGCGCGAGGCGTTCGTGCTGAAGCACGTCGAGGGGATGAGCTACGATGAGATGGCGGCGGCGACCGGCGCCCGAATTCCCACGCTGAAGATGCGCGTGCACCGCGCCCGGGAGGCGCTGCTCGCGGCGCTGGAGGAGCTGGTATGACACCGATCGATCCCCGGTTGCAGGCAGCCCTGGACGGCGAGCGCGATCCCGCGACGCTGCCGGGCGAGCTGCAGGAGGCGTACCTGCGGCTGCAGCGCGCGGTGCAACTGTTGCGCGAGGCTCCCGCCCCCGTCGCCACCGTGGCAGACCGGGTGATGACCGAGATCCGCCGCTCGCCGGCCGCCGCGCCGCACTCGGCGCCGGGCGTGGCGCGGCGCGTCGCCAGCTGGCTCGCCGAGCCGCGCGCCGTCACGCTGCGCCTGCGGCCTCTGTGGACGCTGGCGCTCGCGGCGGCGGTGGGCGCCGTGATCCTCCTCCCCGCCGCAGAATCCGTCGCGCCCGGTGCGGAGGAAGGCGTCGCGCAATTCGTGGGTCACTTTCCCGGCGCGCGCTCCGTGGAGGTCGTCGGATCGTTCAACGACTGGCGGCGCGGCGCCTTGCCCCTGCGCGACGAGAACCACGACGGCATCTGGCATGGCGCCGTCGTCCTGCCCACCGGCCAGCACGAATACATGTTCGTCGTGGACGGCGAGCGCTGGGTGGCCGATCCGCTGGCGGGCCGCTACGTGGACGACGGCTTCGGCGGGGGACGGGAGAACGCGCTCCTGATCGTTCGGCCATGAGACTTGCCTTCGCCGCCGCCGCCGCCCTCCTCGCCGTCCCCGCCCCCGCCCCGCTCGCCGCCCAGAGCGTGCGGGGCCGGCTGGAGGGCCGCGTGCCCGCTGAGGCGCTGCCGGCGATCGATTCCCTGGTGGCGCAGGCGGTCGTCGAGAGCCTGCCCAGCGAGCCCCTGGTACAGAAGGCGCTGGAGGGCGGCGCGAAGGGCGTGCCGGCGGACCGCCTCGTCGCCGGAGTCCGCCGCGGCCTGGGGCAGCTGCGCGATGCCCGGGCGATCCTGGCGCGCGCGTCTCCCGCGCGTGCCGCCGCGGACGGCGACGTGGCCGCCGTCGCGGCCGGACTGGCGCGCGGGCTCGCTCCCCCCCTCGTCGAGCGGATGCTGGCCGCCATGCCCGCCGAGGCCCCCGGTCCCGTCCTGCACGCGGCTGCCGACCTCGTCGCGCACCGCTTTCCGCCCGACTCGGCGGCCGACCTGCTGGTCACGGCGGAGCGGGAGGGCCTGCGCGGCGTGCGACTCCTGGACGTCGCCGCCGCGGCGTCGCGCGAGCTGCAACGGGGAGGGGGTCGCACGCCGGCCGACGCATTGGCACGCGTCCGGGCGATGCTCCCCGATGTGCCCGAGGCGCCGCGGCCGCATCCCCGCAGTGTGACGCGCCGGGCCGGGCCGGGGTCGTAGGGACGTCCCCAACCCAAGAGGGCATGTCATGTTCCGCAACACGCTGCTGACCCTGGCGCTCGCCGCGGCGCCCACGCTCGCGCTGGCGCAGCAGCCGGCGCAGGCGCCCGCCAAGCCGGCGCAGACCCACGCCATGAGCGCCGACACCACCAAGGCGAAGGCGCGCCGCACCCACGCCCGGCACGCGGCCGCTCCGAAGGCGAAAGGCACGGCTGCGCGCCGCGACACGACGGCGCGGCGCGATTCCGTCAAGCCGTGATCAGGAGGTGTAGTCGGAGTTGATCCGGACGTAGTCCGGCGACAGATCGCACGTCCAGACCACCGCCTCCGCGCGCCCGACCCCGAGGTCGAGCCGGAGGCGGATGGTTTTCTGCTGGAAAATCGCGCGGGCGCGCTCCGCATCGGGGTGCGCGGTTGCCCCGCCCGCGGCGAGCGTGATCCAGTCGCCGTCGGTGGCCGCCTGCAGATTGAGGCGGTCGGGCGTGAGCGGCACGCCCGCCGCGCCGGCCGCGGCGAGGACGCGCCCCCAGTTGGGGTCGGCGCCGTAGACCGCCGTCTTGACGAGCGTGGAGCGTGCGATCGCCCGGCCCACCTCGCGGGCGAACGCCTCGGTCTGCGCGCCCACGACGTGGATCTCGAGCAGCTTGGTGGCGCCCTCGCCGTCCTGCACCACGGCGAGCGCCAGGGTGCGCGCCACCTCCGTCACGGCCTCCTCGAACAGCTTCCACATCGCTCCGTCGCGCGCCGGGTCGACGCCCGAAAGCCCGTTCGCGAGCAGGAGGACGGTGTCGTTGGTGCTGGTGTCCCCGTCGACCGAGATGGCGTTGAAGGTCCGGTCGGCCACGCGCTTCAGGAACGGGCCGAGCACGCTGGGCTCCGACGCGGCATCGGTCGTGAGGACGCCCAGCAGCGTCGCCATGTCGGGATGGATCATCCCGGCGCCCTTGGCGATCCCGCCGACGGTCACGGCGCCGGCGGGGGTCTCCAGGCGCACTGCGCAGTGCTTCACGCGCGTGTCGGTGGTCATGATCGCTCGGGCGGCCTCGACGCCGCCCGCTGCGCCCAGCCGGGTCGCCGCCTGCCGCAGCCCCGCGGCCACCTTGTCCACGGGCAACGGGACGCCGATCACGCCGGTCGAGAGCACGAGCGCGGTGCGGGGAGGGAGTCCTGCGGCTTCTTCGGCGGCGCGGGCCATGGCGCGGGCCGCCTCCAGGCCCTCGGCGCCGGTACACGCGTTCGCGACGCGCGCGTTCATCGCCACGGCCCGCATGCGGCCGGGGCGCTCGCTCAGGAGATCGGCGTCGTACACCACGGGAGCCGCGCGTACGGCATTGCGCGTGAAGACGCCGGCGGTGGCGCAGCTGGCGGTGCTGACGAGGAGCGCGACGTCGAGGGCGCCGTCCGCCTTCAGGCCGGCATGCGCGGCCGCGGCGGTGAACCCCGCCGGGGAGGTGACCGAGCCGTCCGGCAGGGCGGCGAGGGCTGAGGTCATCGGCGGTCAAGATAGCGGCCTGCGGTCTCTTGTGTAACCGCCCGGCGTTTCGTATCATGGCACAACCTTCCCGGAGGGTCCCGTTCGATGTCGGAACCGTTCCTCAGCTCCGACGAATACGACGAACGTGCACATCAGCTCTACAACGAAGGACGCTACGACGACGCCATAGACACGCTCCGCGAGGCTCTGGCGCTCTACCCGCACGCCGTGGAGTTGCACGTCGGGCTCGGGTACGCCCGGCTCGCCCGTGAGGAGTACGCGTGGGCGCGGCGCGCGTTCGAGGAAGCGTTGAGCCTCGATGCGGACCACGAGGACGCGCTCGCGGGGCTCGGCGAGGTGCTGCTCAAGTTCGGCGAGCGGGCCCGCGCCGTCGCGTGCTTCGACCGGATCCTCTCGCTCGGCTTCGAGGGCGACCACGACCTGATGCTGCAGCTCGGACGGGCGCTGTTCCGCGACGGCGTGCTCGACCAGGCGCGGCGCTTCTTCGACGTGGCGCTCACCGCCCACCCGGACTCCGCCGAGGCCGCCGCCTGCGCCGGCTACACCGCCCACCGCCTCGCCGACGACGGGAGCAGCCTCCACTGGCTGCGCCGTGCGTTGGAGCTCGACCCGAGGCTCGGGGAGGCCCGGATCTATCTCGCGAACCTGCTCTACGACCGGGGCGAGTACGAAGCGGCGCTGTTCCACCTCGAGCGCACCGACCCCGCGGAGCACTACGACGCCCTCGCCATCTGGCGGCTCATCGAGCTGAAAAAGGGCGTCTACCGCCTGGCCGAAGAGGATCCCGAGCTGGTGCCCTGGCACGACCGCCTCGGCCAGCTCGCCGGCGACGCCGGGCCCGAAGACCTCCTCCTGGCGGAGATCGAAGCCATGGGGCCCGACGGCCAGATGCGCGACCCGCGCCAGCTCGAGCTGTTCGGCACCCTCCTCACCGAGCTGCAGGGGATGAAGCGGGTTCACCGGGTCAGCACCGTCGCGGGCGCGACCTACGTGGGGACGTGGGAGGAGATCGTGCGACAGATGAAGGACGACGCGGCCGAGTGGGCGGGGGGTTCCCTGGAGGACTACATGCAGGCCAGCGCCCAGCGCTGGCGCAAGCAGACGGGGTTGGCCATCCCCGCCACCGACCCGGAGGCCTTCCTCCGGGCCGGCGCGGACGCCGGAGTGCTACGAATCCTGCACTAAGGCGCGCGCTTGAAGCCCACCGCCAGGCTGAGCGGTCCATCGCCCAGCGCGACCAGCGTGACCGCGCCGGCGAGCAGCAGCGCCTCGAGCTCGAAGTTCCTGCCGTGCGGCACCAGCACCGCCAGGATCGCCACGGCCATCTCGATCGCCATACACGCGGCCCAGACGCGCGTGAGAATGCCGGCGAGCAGGCACACGGCTCCCACGGTCTCGACCGTGATCAGCACGAGCGCGGCGATGGTGGCGAACGGGAAGCCGGCGCCGGACAGGAAGCCCGCCACGCCGGCCACGCCCTGCTGAAACTTCGCGATCCCGTGGTTCAGGAACACCCCTCCGACCGCCAGTCGCATGAAGAAGGCGGCGTACGGCGCCAGTCGGTTCATGATCGCTCCGGATCCATGGGTTGAATGACGGGGCCGCGGCGCCGCGCGTCGGTGCGCACTTCGCGCGCCCCCAGACGCTTGACGATCACATCCAGTCCCCGCTGCGGGTGCGTTCCGCCCACGCCGGCGACATCCGCGAAACAGAGCCCCTCGTTCGGGAGGGCGTGCAGCGCCAGGTGGCCGCCGTGGCACATCAGGGCGACGCCCACGCCCTTGGGCCCCGCCGTGACCACCGGGGGTGTCCCCGCATTCAGTCCGGCCGCGTTGGCCGCGGCGAGCAGGAGCCCCGCGAGTCCCTGCGGATCGCTCAGCCGGTCGGCGGGGATCCCGCCCAGGTCCGCGAAGACATGGTCGAACTTCACTACCCGCAGGTCCGCCGGACGTCGGTGATGAGCGGCGCCACGAAGGTGCCGCGGATCGGCAGCGCGCCCAGGGGCTCGTCGTACATGTCCGATCGTTGGCCGGTGAACAGGAACCGCCCCCCGATGGCGCGGCCGTGCGGCAGGGCGATGATCTTCGTGATGGTGATCGTGCCGCCGGGCCGCGACAGCGCCCGCAGGGGCGGGACCGCGATGCTCGTGGACCAGAGCGCCCACGAGCGCTTGGGCCGGCAGATGAAGACGGTGTTGGCCGCCTCCTGGGGAGAGAGCGAGTCGATGCCGAACGTCCCCGCGGCGCCGACCGAGTCGCGCAATGTGATCACGACGTTCTCCACCGTGGTGTTCTGGATCGTGATGGGCGCGGACAGCCGGAAGGTGGCGGTGTCGCCCGCACGCCGGTAGTTCACGGCCCGCGCGCCGGCGCGGGCCCGCCGGATCGCGGACCCGAGGACCGTGAAGAACGCCTTGCCCCCCATTGTGTCGGTGAGCTGCACGACCTCCGTGGCGCCCGTGTCGGCCACGGTGTCGGTGGCCGTCGCCGCGAAGACGAAGAACGGCCGCGCCGGACCGGGCGCAAACGCGCTGTCGCGGCCCGTCGCCGAGTCGACGGCGTGCACGGCGTTCGCCGGCGTGCGGAACCACACCGTGGCCGGCCCGCCGCCGCGCACGCGCACCGAGACGGGCACCGTGAACGTGTCCCCCTCCATCAGGTAGATCGTGTCGAGCAGCAGAGCCACGTCGAGCGGGCGGGAGACGACGAGGAGCGCCCTGCCCGTGGTCCCGTTGGCGCGCGCCGAGAGCAGGGCGGGGCCGTGCCCCCGGGCCACCACCTCGCCGGTGACGCTGTCCACGCGCACCGCCGCCGTGTCGGAGCTCGCCCACCGGACCGGCCCGGTCGGTTGGGTGTGGCCGTCCGCGTCGTAATAGGTCACCCCGAACGCGCCCGGCGCCCGCGTATCGCCGACGAAGAGCGAATCGAGGACGGGGTCGATCACCACGCGCGGACTGCCGCCGGGTCCGTTCTCCCCGCACGCGGCGGCGAGGGCGAGCCCGAGGAGGATGACGGCGGCGAGGCGAGCCTGGGACATGGGTGGCATGAAGTGTAAAACCCCTTACCTTAGCGCGGCCAGGGCAGCAGGTCTTGCAGCTCGAACTTCACCGGGCCGATCGGGGTACGGGCGGAGGGGCTCCCGAGGAGAGCCTAGAACATCGACATGGCGAGGAACGACCGCAGGTTGTCGTTCGTCACGCGGAGCCGTGCGGACAGGAGCCGCACGACCGACCAGAGCACCTTGTAGGCGATGTCGCGGTTGAAGTCGAGGAGCAGCTCGAAGTCGGAACGGGAAATGGTGATGAGCGTGCAGGAGATGTTCGCGATCGCGTCGGTCGAGCGCTCCGAGCGGTCGACGATCGACATCTCCCCGAAACACGACCCGGGCTTCAACACAGCGAGCGCCTCTTCCCCCGAGCCGGGGATGGTGCGCGAAATCCGCACCTCGCCGTCCGCGATGAGGAACAGGCGGTTGCCGGGCTCGCCTTCCTTAAAGACGTACTGGCCGACCGTGAACTTCTGCTCGCGGCATACCTCGGCGACGCGGGCGAGCTCGCCCACGTCGAGGTCTTGAAAGATCGCCGCCTGCTGGAGCAGCTTGAGGTCCACCGGCTCAAGGTACGGCGCGCGGGAGGGGGGGGCAAGTGAAAGCGTCGGTGAGGGGCGCGGATGTCATGACGGCGCTTCGGCTTCCGCTCGCGGCGCTGTTCCCGTTCGTGCACCGCCCGCTGTGGGAGCTGGCGATCGTCGGCGTCGCCGCTGCCACCGATCTCGTCGATGGGCTTCTGGCGCGGCGCTTCGGCGGGTCGCGGGTCGGGGCCGTGCTGGACCCGATCGCCGACAAGACGTTCATGGCGGTGGCGTTTCTCACGCTGGCGAGCCGCGGCCTGCTCGCCTGGTACGAGCTGGTGGGCGTGCTGCTGCGGGACCTCCTGGCCGTCCTGGGGTTCACGGGCACCTGGCTGCTGCACCGCCCGGTGGCGCTGCCCGCCCGCGCCGGCGGCAAGGCGGTGACCGTGGCGCAGCTGCTGACGTTGGTCGCGCTCATCGCGGGCTCGCCACTCGGGCAGCCGCTCGCCTGGGCCACCGCGGCGATCGCGGTCTATGCCACGTGGGATTACGGACGGGCGGCCGCGCGGGTCGCGGCGCACCGCTGACCGGGAGGAACGGGATGCGCACCGTGTGGATCACGCTGGTCGGGGCCCTGGTGGCGGCGGTGGCGGCAACCGCGGCCGCGCAGCAGTTCTCCCCACCCCGCAGCGCGGGCGCCACCGGCACGCGGCTCGGTCTCTTCGGCTTCGGCGTGCGCGGCGGTCTCGACGTGCGGGGCGACGGGCAGCTGGTACTCGGCACCACCCTGGACGCCGGCGACCTGTTCACCAGCCGCGTCCGCCTGCGGCCGTCGGCGGAGATCGGTGTCTTCAACGGGCCCAACAGTTACGTGGGCAGTCTCGAGTCGCTGTGGCGCTTCACCGAGGACGACCAGGTCGCCACCCCCTACGTGGGGATCGGGTTCAGTTTGGCGAGCCACGACAACTGCGGCGCCGACCCCGACTGCCCCGATCTGTGGCTCAACCTCGTGTTCGGGGTCGAGCTGCACTACCGCTCCACCTTCAACTGGCTGCTCGAGTACCATGGAATGGACGCGCTGCGCCGGCACCGGATCTACATCGGGCTGACGACGCGCCGCGGCAACTGACCGTGGCGAAGCCGACGGCCGAGATCACCCTGCGGTGGACGGAGCAGCTGCGGTTCGAGGGCGGCGCCCCGGGCCGGCCCGCGATCCTGGTGGACGGCGACTCCACAGCGGCCACCTCGCCCGTGCAGCTGCTGCTGCTCGCGGCGGGGACCTGCGCCGCCGCGGACGTCGTCGGGATCCTGCAAAAGCAGCGCGTGCGGCTCGCGGCGCTCGAGGTCACGGTGCGCGGGGCCCGCCGCGAAACCGAGCCGCGTCGCTACACCGACATCGCCTACCACTTCACCGTGCGGGGCGAGGGCGCCGACGAAACGAAGGCGCGCCGCGCCGTCGGTCTCTCCCTGGAGAAGTACTGCTCCGTGGCCGCGTCACTGGCCCCCGACATCCATATCACCTACGACGTCACCGTTGCGTAGTGGGCTGGTGCTCGGCGCCGCCCTGGCGGCGGGGGCCGTGCCGTGCGCGCCCGCGCGGGGCCAGCGGCTCACCGCGGTCGAGCTGGGCGGCGGTCTCGCCGCGGTCGCGGCGCGGCACACCTTCGCCGGCGCGGAGCTCGGCGTCGGCTACCGGCCGGCGGGCCAGAGCCGGCTCGCCCTCGCCGTGGCGGCCGGGACGGAGGACGGCCGCGCGGCCGCGCGCGCCCTGCTCACGGCGCAGTTCCTGCTCACGCCCGCGGCGCGCGGCGGCGTGGGCCTGTACGGCGGGCTGGGGGCGGCGGTCGCCGCGCGCCGGGAGTCCGCCGGCCGAGGCTACCTGGCGATACTCCTCGGGGTCGAAGCGGCGCCGGGGCGGCGCGGTGGGTGGTACGCGGAGCTGGGGTTGTGCGGGGGCGTGCGGGCGGCGGCGGGGTGGCGCGCGCGGCGGTTCCCCGCCTGGTGGCGGGGGGCGGCGGGGGGCTCCTAGAGAGCGTCGGCGCCGACGGGCGCGCGGCGGGCCAGCACGGGGCGGCAGTAGCGCTCGCCCAGGACGCGGAGCTCGCCCAGCTCGACGTCGGTCAGCTCCTGGTAGCGGTCCGCGAGGTAGAGCATCGTGTCGTCGAACCACTCCTTCTGATGCTCGGGCGTGGCTTCCAGCACGCCGCAGCGGAGGATGTGGGAGAACAGCTCGTCACGCGCTTGTTCGAAGGTCGTCGGGGTGGTGTGTTTCCGCGGCTCACTACGCTTTTTGGCCATGCTGGGGGACTCCTCTCGGGGGCAGCGGGCTCTGGTGGAACGGCGCCGCAAGATAATCGGTTGTGTGGTATAATGCCACGGCGGGGGTTACGGTTCCCGTGCCCCCGGGGAGGTCCCGATGAGCGAAGAAGTTTATGGTCCGGAGCGCGCGCAGCGGCTGGTAGCGCTGCTGCGCGCCCTGGCCGAACGGATACAAGAGTTGGACCGAGCGGGGGGTCGCCGGCTGCTCGACGCCGCGCCCGAGCTGCAGAAGCTCCTCGGCAACGCGCGCAGCGAGCTGTTTCATTACGAAGTGCGCAGCACCTACGACACGCCGGAGGTCGCCGACAGCCGGCGCATCGTCGATGAGGCGCAGCGGCGGCTCGATGAATCGAGCTTCGACGACCCCGACGAGGACGAGCCCTGGAGGAGAGGCCCCGAGGAATGAGCCGGTTCTACCTGACGCTGGGCGGGCTGGCGATCGCGGGCGCGGCCGTGCTGTTCTACCTGATGCGGCAGCCGCCCCCGGTGGCGCGGGCCGCGGCCGAAGCGCCCGTCGCGGCAGCCGATGACGGCTTCCGCGGCTACACCATGGGCCCGGACGCCGCCCCGGTCGAGATCACCGAGTACTCGGACTTCGAGTGCCCCTACTGCGCCAACTTCGCCGTCGTCCAGATGCCCACCATCAAGCAGCAGCTGATCGCGACCGGCAAAGTGCGGTGGCGTTACCGCGACTTTCCCCTTCCGGCCCACCAGTACTCCCGGTTCGCCGCTCACGCCGCCCAGTGCGCCGGCGAGCAGGGGAAGTTCTGGGAGATGCACGACCAGCTCTTCGAGCACCACGCGTGGGCGCAGGCGGGGAAGAATCCCGCCGGCCTGTTCCGCGACTTCGCCACGGCCGCCGGCCTAAACGTCGCGCGCTATGACGCATGCATGGAGAGCGGTCGCTACGCGGCGCGCATCGAGTTCAGCCGCCAGGAGGGGGAGCAGCGGCTGGTGGACGGCACGCCCACCTTCTTCGTCAACGGAACGAAGTTCCGAGGCATGGCCACCTCCGACGCGATCAAGGCCGCGGTGGACAGCGTGAGCGCCCGCCGGAAGTAATGCGGCACCGCCAGGCGATCGCGCTGCTCGCGCTGGCCGGGTTCTTCGTCGCGTTGTACCTCTGGCTCTACAAGATCGGCGTCGCGGGGGAGTTGAAGTGCGGCACCGGCGCGTGCGAAACCGTGCAAACCAGCCGTTGGGCCGACCTGTTCGGCGTGCCCGTGGCCTTCTACGGCGTCGTGGGGTACGCGGCGCTCCTCGTCGTGGCGCTGATCGGCCTGCAGCCCACCTGGCTCGGCCGCCGCGGCCCGACCCTGCTCGTCGCCGCCCTCGCCACCGGCGGCGTGCTCTTCAGCGCGTGGCTCACCTACCTCGAGCTGTTCGTCATCCACGCGATCTGCCGCTGGTGCGTGGGCTCGGCGGTGATCATGGCGGCGATCTGGGGGGTGGCCCTGAGCGGACTGCGACGGAAAGACGGAATGACGGAAGGGGGATGACGTTCCGTCCTTCCGTCCTTCCGTCCTTCACTCAGCCTGCCCGAACTGCGCGATGTCCTCCGGCAATGCTTCCTGCGTGGTCACCACGTCTTTGCCTTGCACCAGGGTGCGGATTTGCTCGACCACATCCGGGTTCGCGAGTGTCGTCACGTCGCCGACATCTCGGCGATTCGAGATGGCCGCGAGCACGCGGCGCATGATCTTCCCGGAGCGCGTCTTGGGCATGTCCGGCACGATGTACACGTGCTTGGGCCGCGCGATCTTGCCGATCACTTCTTCGTTCGCCTTGATCACGCGGTCGATCACCTCCTGGCTCGGCTGCACGCCCGGCTTGACCGCGATGTACACCTCGGGCACGCGTCCCTTGACCTCATCCTGAACCGGGACAACGGCTGCCTCCGCCACCTCCGGAACCGTGAGACAGGCCGACTCGATCTCCTTCGTGCCGAGGCGGTGGCCGGCCACGTTGATCACGTCGTCGATACGCCCCAGGATGCGATAGTACCCATCGGCCGCCTGCACCGCGCCGTCACCGCACATGAAGGGCCAGTCGCGCCAGTCCTTGCTCTTGGGATTCTTGTTGTACTTGGAGAAGTACGTCTTGACGTAGCGATCGCGGTCGCCCCAGATCGTCTGCATGATGCCCGGCCACGGATTGCGGATGCAGATGTTCCCCGCCTTGCCCGAGCCCTTCGCGACTTCGGCGCCCGTCTCGTCGTAAATGACCGGATGGATCCCCGGGGCGCCGGGACCGCAGCTGCCCGGCTTCATCGGATGGATCGCCGGCACGGTGGTGCCGAGAAAGCCGCCGGTCTCGGTCAGCCACCACGTATCGGTGATCACGGCCTCGCGCTTGCCGACCTCGTTGTAATACCAGCGCCATGCCTCGGGCTCGATCGGCTCCCCCACCGTCGTCATCGACTTGAACCGGTACTTGTACTTGCGGGGCTCCTGGGGACCGAGCTTCCGCAGCATGCGAATCGCCGTGGGCGCGGTATGAAAGATGTTGACGCCCAACCGCTCGGCGATGCGCCACGGCCGCCCCGCGTCGGGAAACGTCGGGACGCCTTCGTACAGCACGCTCGTCGCCGCGTTCGCCAGGGGACCGTAGACGATGTAGGAATGCCCGGTGATCCAGCCGATGTCCGCCATGCACCAGTAGACGTCTTCGGGATGAATGTCCAGAATCCACTTGGACGTGGCGGTCACGTAGGCCAGATAGCCGGCAATGCTGTGCTGCGCGCCCTTGGGCTTCCCCGTCGTGCCGCTCGAGTACATCAAGAACAGCGCGCCTTCCGACGGCAGCGCCACCGGCTCCACTTTCCGGCCGGTGTGCTCCTTGAGCAGGTCGTTCACGAAGAAATCGCGCCCTGACACCATCGGCGTCTTCGCGGAGTACTTCCCCGGGTAGCGCTGCCACACCAGGACCTTGTCGACGTCCTGCCCCAAGTCCTTCGCGGTCCGCACCGCGATGTCGGCGTTCGCTTTGTGATCGACGAGGGTGCCGTTCCGCCAGTAGCTGTCCATCGTGACCAGCACCCGGCTGCCCGAATCCTGAATGCGCGACCCGCACGCCTGACCGCTGAATCCGCCGAAGACCTGCGAATGGATGATCCCCAAGCGCGCGCACGCCAGCATCGTGATCGGAAGCTCCGGGACCATCGGCATGTGAAACGTGATGCGGTCTCCTGCCTTGAGTCCCAGGCTGCGGAGCAGCGCGGCCATTTCATTCACGCGGCCATGCAGCTCTTGATACGTGATGGCGACGTCCGCTTCTTTCTCCGGCTCCGGGACGAAGATGAAGGCGGGCTTGGTTCCATACTTCTCCAGGTGCCGGTCCACGCAGTTGTAGCACGCATTGATCTTGCCGCCCACGAACCACTTCCAGAACGGCGCGTCACTGGTATCGAGGACGGTGCGATACGGCTCGAACCAGGTCAGCATCGCCGCATATTCCTTGAAGCAGTCGGGAAACTTGTCGAGACCGAACTTGTCGAGAATGTGCGGGTCTCGCATGTTTGCCTGTGCCTTGAATTGCTCGGGAGGGTAGTAGTACTCCTCTTCCTTCCAGTGCACGGCAATCTGCGCTTCGCTGACGTCGGTGAGTTCCTTGGCTTTGGTCCCGCGTGCCATGTGATTTGCCTCCTGGCCAGTTCCCAGACGGTCGGTCGTGGTCATGCCCGTGAGATATAAGGAAGAGGGAAGTCTGGCAAGTTGCGCCGCGCCCGCTCGCTCTGCGGCAGCGAGCCGGGTGAGCGCGGTCACACCGGTTTTGACAACCGCTTGACGGAGCGCAGTTTAGCTGGAGTGGCACCGGAGTGGCGTTGGGGCAACGGGGAGGAACCTTGTCACCAATGCCCGTGGAGACCACTGTGATGTCGACGCGCCCGATGGAGAAAGTTCTGGCGGGGCCGGAGCGGCTGAGTTTGGAGTCGCGCACGGCCTTTCGCCGCGCCGCCGCCGAGCTGCTGGACGGGCTCGAGGAAGGCGCGGGCCGCCTGGTGATCGATCTGTCCGGCACTCGCCAGGTCGATAGTGCGGGGCTGGGTGCGCTGATGCTGATCCAGCGCAAAGCCGCCGAGCGCCGTCACACCGTGTGCCTGCGCGGTGCCAACGAGGAACTCAGGTTTCTCCTGGTGCTCACCAAGCTCGACGACCTCTTCGAATTGGAGAGCGGCGTGGTCTGACCGCGCGGGGGGGAGGGGAAGGGCCTTATATTTCCGCCCGATGGCCGTCCCCGCTGCCCCGCGCAAGGTCCTGTTCGTTGAGGACGAAACGGCGCTGTGGACTTCCTATCAGCGCTTCTTCCAGGGCCGTTACACCATGGCGCACGCCCCCACCGGCGCCGAGGCCATGCGCCAGCTCACCGCCTTTCAGCCTGATGTCCTCGTGCTCGACATGCGCCTGCCGGACACCGACGGCATCGCCCTGCTCCAGCGCATCCGCGAGACGCAGCCCACCCTCCCCGTCGTCGTGACGACCGCGTACGTGAGCATGGAGCCCCTGATGAACGTCCTGGACCTGGGCCCCAGCCGGTACCTCGTGAAGCCCTACGACCTGAACGAGCTCGCGGCCGCCATCGATGCTGCGGGCTGAGGGGCTGCGCCACGCCTTCGGCTCCGTCCGGGCCCTCGACGACATCTCCTTCACCCTGCACCCCGGGCAGACCCTCGCCGTGTTCGGCCCGAACGGCGCGGGGAAGACGACGCTGCTGAAGGTCCTCGCCGGGCTGATCCGGCCGCAGGGGGGCCGCGCGCAGATCGAGGGCGGCCGAGGCGCGGTGGGGTGGATCGGGCATCAGCCCCAGCTCTATGCCCACCTGACCGTGCACGAGAACCTCCGGTTTTGGGCGTCGCTGTACGACGTGCCGGACGGCGCCGTCCGGCGTCGCGCGGGCGACCTGCTCGCGCGGCTCCGCCTCGAGGCCCACCGCGACCGTCCCGTGCGCGCCCTGTCGCGTGGCCTGGTGCAGCGCGTGGCGATCGCCCGCGCGCTGATCCACGACCCCCGCGTGCTCCTGCTCGACGAGCCGTTCACCGGTCTCGACCGGATGGCGGCCGAGGAGTTCCGCAGGCTGCTCGAGGAGCAGGTGGCCAATGGACGGGCCACGGTGCTGGTGACGCACAACGTCGAGGAAGGGACCGAGCTGGCGACGGACGTGGCGTTCATGCGCGCCGGCCGGTTTGTGCGGCTCGAGCCGCGGGCGGGACGCGGCGCCGGTCGCATCGCCGACGCGTACCGGGAGGCGATCGCCGATGCCTGACACGCTGCGTCACGCCTGGGTCATCGCGCGCAAGGATCTGCTGGTCGAGTTCCGGTCCCGTACGGCGATCCTCTCGGTCGCGGTGTTCACCGTGCTGGTCTTGCTGGTATTCAACTTCGGCCGCGACCCGACGGCGGTCGCGGCGGTGGACCTCGCGCCCAGCATTCTGTGGGTGACCTTCACCTTCGCGGCGATGCTCACGTTGAACCGCGCGTTCCAGCTGGAGCTCGAAAACCAGGCGCTCGATGGCCTGCTCCTCGCCCCGATCGGACCGAGGAGCCTCTACCTCGGCAAGCTCCTGGCGAATCTCATGTTCGTGGCCGTGGTCGAAGCCGTCGGGCTGCCGCTGTTCGCGCTGTTCTTCAACGTCTCGGTGCTGCCGGTGCTGCCGCCGCTCGCGGGCGTCATCGCCCTCGCCACCATCGGGTTCGTCGCCGTGGGGACGTTGTTCAGCGCGATGACGACCCGCACGCGCTTTGCCGAGCTGCTGCTCCCCGTTCTGCTCCTGCCCTTCATGATCCCGCCGCTCATCTGGGCGGTGCTCGCCACGGCGGCGCTCCTCGCGGGCCGTCCCTTGAGCGAGGCGGGGGGCTGGCTTAGGTTGCTCGGAGCCTACGACATCGTCTTCGTCACGCTCGCCTTCTTCCTCTTTCCCGCGACGGTGGACGAATGAGACTGCTGCGTGCGGGGCGCTGGATCACGGTGCTCGGCTTCGTGCTCCTCGCGGGCGTGTACCTGCGCGCGCTCGCCTTTACGCCGGTCGAGCGATCGCAAGGGCTGGCGCAGAAGATTTTCTACCTGCACGTCCCCGCGGCGATCTGGGCCGAAACCGCCATGGTCCTGGTCGGCCTCGCGAGCGTCTTCTATCTGTTCCTGAAGGATCCGCGCCTCGACCGGTTCGCCGAAGCCTCGGCGGAGGTGGGCACCGTCTTCGCCGCCATCGTGCTGACGACGGGTCCCATCTGGGGGAAGCCCATCTGGGGGACGTGGTGGTCCTGGGACGCCCGGCTGACCTTCACGCTCTTCCTCTTCTTGCTCTATGCGGGCTACCTGTTGCTGCGCGGGGCCGTGGCCGACCCGGGAGCCCGGCGCCGGTATGCCGCCGTCCTCGGCATCTGCGGGATGTGCCTCGTGCCCTTCATCCACTTCAGTGTGTACCTGTTCCGCACGCTGCACCCGATGCCCATCGTCTTGAAGCCGAGCGCCCCGTCCCTGCCGGGGAGCATGCTCGCGACCTGGCTGTTCTCGTTGAGCGTCTTCACGCTGCTGTACGTGGCGTTCGTCATGCAGCGCTACGCCCTGGGATTGTTGCGCGAGCCGGCAGCCGGGAGCGAGGGCCTCCATGCCTGACGCCGTGCCGCAGAACGCCGGGTTCATGGTCGCGGCCTACATCACCACCGCGGTGATCCTCGTCGGTTACGCCGTCACCTTGTACCGGCGCACGCTCAAGCCTTAGCCCCTCTTCCTCCCCGGAGCTGGGCGCGCGCCTCGGCGAGACGGTCGTGCCCGTTCGGGACCTGTGTGGCCCAGAGGTTGAGCGCTTCCTCGGCCGCGCCGTCATCTCCCGCCTGGAACAACGCCTGCGCATTCTGCCACAGCGCTTCGGCGCCGCCGCCCGCGGCGTAGGCGCGGGCGAACCGCGCCGCCGCCTCCGCGAACTGGCCCGCGCGGTGATACAGGCCGCCGGCCGCCATGGCGGCGTCGGCGCGCTCCTCGAGCGCCAGCGCCTGCTCGAACGCCCCCAGCGCCTCCTGCTGCCGGAACACCATCTGCAACGCGTCGCCCAGCAGCATCCAGGGGTCGGAATTGTCGGGAAAGCGCACCGACGCCTCTCGCGCGGCGGCCACGGCACCCCACCGGTCCCCGAGCGCCCGGGACAGGTGGACGAAGGCGGAGTACGGCTCGGCGAATACGGGCGTGAGGGTGCAGCCCAGCCGCAGCCATGCCAGCGCGCGCCGGGGCGCATGCCGCTGGCAGGCAGCGGCGCGGCGCACGCAAAACCGGGCGAGGGCGGAGCGCAGCGACCGCAGCATTGCTTGATAATGGGTCCGGCGCCGGTGAGATTGCAACGGCGCATGGCACGGGCATTGGAAGGGCGCCGCATCGTGGTGACGCGCGCGCGCGAGCAGGCAGGCGATCTCGTGCGCGCCCTCGAAGCCCAGGGCGCCGACCTCGTCGTGGCGCCCGTCATCCGCATCGAGCCGCTGCCCCCTCCCCAGCTGGGCGCCCTCCGCGCCGCACTCGCCGGCCTCTCCGCCTATCGTTGGGTCGTGTTCACCAGCCAGAACGCCGTTCGCGTCGTCTTCGATCGCCTCGTCGCCTGGGGCCTCACGGCGCGTGTGTTCCGGACGACGGCCGTCGCGGCCATCGGAACCGCCACCGCCGACGCGCTGACGCGCGAGGGGGTCGCGCCCGCCCTGGTCCCCGACGAATTCGTGGGCGAAGCGCTGGCCGAGGCCCTGGCGGCGCGGGGAGGGTTGAGCGGGAGCCGGGTCCTGATTCCCAGCGCCCAGGACGCGCGCGACGCGCTGGCGGCGGGCCTGCGGGCGCACGGCGCCGGCGTCGACGTCGTCCCCGTGTACCGCACCGTACCGGTGCAGGCGGACCTGGGCGGACTCGCGGCCGAGCTGGCGGCGGGCCGGATCGACGCCGTGACGTTCACATCGTCGTCCACGGTCCGCAGCTTCGTGGATCTCGTGGGACCGGGTGCCGCGCGCGGGAGCCGGTTTGTCGCCGCCGTGATCGGGCCGGTCACCGCCGGCACGGCGCGCGAGCTCGGCCTCGCCGACGTGGTCGAGGCGGCGCCGCACAGCGTGCCCGGGCTGGTCGACGCGCTGGTGAGGCGGTTCGCGTGAAGCTCGGCACCCGCGGCAGCCGCCTCGCCCGTTGGCAGGCGGAGTGGGTGCAGCGCGCGCTGTCACCCCACGGCGTCAGCGCCGAGATCGTCGTGATCAAGACGCGCGGCGACGCCGAAGTCGATCGCCCGCTCCACGAGCTCGAGGGGAAGGGCTTCTTCACGAAGGAGATCGAGGACGCGCTCCTCGCCGGCGGGATCGACGTGGCCGTACACTCGCTCAAGGACTTGCCGACCCGCCTCCCCGACGGCCTGGCGCTCGCCGCGGTGCCGGCGCGCCACGACCCGCGGGAAGCGCTGGTCGCCAAGGGCGTCTCGTCGCTGTTGCGGCTGCCGCCGCAGGCGCGGGTGGGCACGTCGAGCCTGCGGCGCATCACCCAGGTGCGATACCTGCGGCCCGATCTCGAGCTCGTCGCGCTGCGCGGCAACGTGCCGACCCGCGTGCGGAAGGTGGAAGCGGGCGACGGGCTGGACGCCGCGCTGCTCGCCCTGGCCGGCCTCGAGCGGCTCGGGCTCGGTGGCGGAGGACAGGCGGCGGCGATCGACCCGCTGGAGGTGATGCCGGCTCCGGGGCAGGGGGCGTTGGGACTCGAGATCCGGGCCGCCGACCGCGCCACGCGCGATGCGCTGCAGCCCCTCGCACACGAGGAGAGCGCCAGCGCGGTGGCGGCCGAACGCGCCGTGCTGGCGGCCCTGGGAGGAGGGTGTCAGGCGCCGGTGGCCGCATGGGTCGGGATGCGTGATGCGGGAAGCGGGATGCGTCTGTACGGTCGGGTCACGGCTTCCGACGGATCGGTGCAACTGACTGCGTCGCAGGACATTGAACCCGACAGGCCGGAGCGGGCGGGCGAGGCGGTGGCCCGCTTGCTCGAGGCCGAGGGCGCGGCGAGCTTACTCGCCCGATGAGTCAGTTCCCGACTCTCCGGATGCGACGGTTGCGCCGCACGCCCGCGCTGCGCCGTCTGGTGCAGGAGACGCATCTCGTCCCCTCGCAGCTCGTGTGGCCGCTGTTCGTGACGCACGGCGAGGGCGTGCGCCGGCCGGTGGCGGCGATGCCCGGCGTGCACCAGGTGTCGCCCGACGAGCTGGTGAAAGACGCCGAGCGGGCCGCGCAGCTCGGGCTCGGCGGCATCATCCTGTTCGGCCTTCCCGCGGCCAAGGACGCAACCGGCTCCGAGGCGTACGACGAGGAGGGGATCGTCCAGCAGGCCGTCCGGGCGGTCAAGCGCGCCGTGCCGCAGCTGCTCGTGATCGGCGACGTGTGCCTGTGCGAGTACACCGACCACGGGCATTGCGGAGTGCTCCGGGATGGCGACGTGGACAACGACGCGTCGGTGTACCTGCTGGGTAAGGTGGCAGTCACGCAGGCGCGGGCGGGCGTGGACCTGGTTGCGCCGAGCGACATGATGGACGGGCACGTGGCGGGGATCCGCAGAGCGCTCGACGCCGCGGGCTTCGCGCACCTGCCGATCATGTCCTACGCCGCCAAGTTCGCCTCCGCCTTCTACGGGCCGTTCCGTGAGGCGGCGGGCTCGACGCCGCAGTTCGGCGACCGCCAGACCTACCAGATGCAGCCCGCCAACGCCGACGAGGCGATGCGCGAGATCCGGCTGGACGTCGCTGAGGGCGCCGACATCGTGCTGGTCAAACCGGCGCTCCCGTGCCTGGATCTGATCCGGCGTGCCAAGGAGGAGTTCGGCTCGCCGCTCGCGGCGTATCAGGTGAGCGGCGAGTACGCGATGATCAAGGCGGCGGCGGAGCGCGGGATGCTGGACGAGCCGCGCGCGATGTGGGAGTCGCTGACGGCCATCCGGCGGGCCGGCGCGGACATCATCCTGACGTACTTCGCGCCGGTCGCGGCGGAACAGCTGTAAGGGCACGGTATTGCCGTGCCCCTACAGCCCTCACCCGATATCCGTCGCGTCGCGGGGCAGGAGCAGGTAACGCCACAGTGCCCCCGCCGCGGTCGCGCCGAGCAGCGCACCGAGCCAGTACACCTGGAATTGGCCGTGCCAGTCCCAGGCGGCGACGGCGGGGCCGAACGCGCGCGCCGGGTTCATCGCCGCGCCGGTGAGCGGACCACCCGCCAGCGCGCACACGAAGATCGCCAACCCGATTCCGAACCCCCCGACCTTCGGCGCCTGCGACGACACGGCGGTGCCGAACACCGCGCTCACGAGAAAGAACGTGAGCAGCGCCTCGATGCCGATCGCCTGGAAGACGCCGACGGTGTTGGCGAGCTGCGGCGTGCCCAGGGACGTGACGCGCCCGGCTCCGCTCGGGAACAGCGCCTTCACCAGCAGCGCGCCGACCATGGCGCCCAGCAGCTGCGCCGGCACGTACCGGGCGAGGGTGCGCGCGTCGATCTTTTGCGCGATCCACAGGCCGAAGCTCACGGCGGGGTTCAGGTGGCCGCCCGAAATCGTCATCACCATCGTGATGAGCACGGCCATTCCGACGCCGTGCGCGAGGGCGATGCCGACCACGCCGAGCGCGTTGCCCGAGGCGGCATTGACGACGACGCTGCCCGCGCCGAGAAACACGAACAACGCGGTCGCGACGAATTCGGCGACGAGCGGACGCATGGCCGTGCGATTCACGAGTAGGCTCCAGGATGTGAAGGCGGGGGCAATCTACCGGTCGCCCGCATCGGGCCGCAACACCAGCGCGGCATTGATCCCGCCGAACCCGAAGGAATTCGAGACGACCGCCCCGGGATGCGCCGCCCGGCCCGCGCCGGGAAGGCAGTCCAGGTCGCAAGCGGGATCGGGCCGCTCCAGATTGATCGTGGGGGGGAGCCAGCCGCGGGCGAGGGCCAGGGCGCAGATCGCCGCTTCGATCGCCCCGCTCGCCCCCAACGCGTGACCGTAGTAACCCTTCGTGCCGCTGACGGTGAGCCGGTAGGCGTGGTCCCCGAACACCTGCTTGATCGCCGCCGTCTCGGTGGCGTCGTTGAGTGGTGTGGACGATCCGTGCGCGTTGATGTACCCGACCTCCGCCGGCGCGACGCCGCCGTCGGCGAGCGCCAGGCGCATCGCGCGCGCGGCCTGGCGCCCGTCGGGGCGCGGCGCCGTCATGTGGTAGGCGTCGTTCGTGTACGCGTGACCCACGACCTCGGCATAGATCGGCGCGCCCCGGGCCAGCGCCCGGCCCCGCTCCTCCAGCACCAGGACCGCGGCCCCCTCCCCCATGACGAAACCGTCGCGCGCGGCGTCGAACGGACGCGACGCGTGCGCCGGATCGCCGTTGCGTGTGCTCATCGCGCGGATGATGCTGAAGGCGGCGAAGGTGAGCGGGGCCAGCGGCGCCTCGGCACCGCCCGCCAGCATGACGTCGGCCCGGCCGTCGCGCACCACGTGGAACGCCTCGCCCACCGCGATCGTCCCCGACGCGCAGCTCATCGCGTTCGTGGCGTTGGGACCCGTGAAGCCGAACTCGATCGCGATGTTGCAGCTCGCCGCGCCGGGGAACACCGCCAGCGCGAGCGACGCGTCGAGCCCCCGCGGCCCCTCGGCGAGGTACTTGGGGACCTGCGCCTCGGCGAACGCCACCCCGCCCAGCGCCGACCCCATCATCGCCCCCACGCGGTCGGGATCCTCCCTCGCGGAGGCCAGCCGTGCGTCGTCGAGCGCCAGCCGCGCGCTCGCCACGGCGAGTTGCGAGAAGCGGTCCAGCCGCCGCGCGCGCCTGGCGTCGAGGTGGTCCTGCGGCCGGAAGTCGGGGATCTCGGCGGCGATGCGGCTGCGGAAGGGCGCGGGGTCGAACCGCGAGATCTCGCGCACGGCCGAGGCGCGCGCCTCGAGCCCCGCCCATAACCCATCGGCGGCGGTCCCAATCGGCGTCACCGCCCCGATCCCGGTGATCACGACTCGGCGTGAGGCGCTCACGTGGCGTCGCCCGTTTCGGCCGCTCGCTTGATCCCCGCCAGCGTGCGCGACGCGATCCCATGGATGAACACGGGACCGATCACCAGATTCGCCGCCAGCCGGCCGACGAGCGGCCAGCGCGGCCCGTCCCACGTGTGCACGATCTCCACGTCCACGCCTCCTTCACAACCTCCACCAACCTCCACTAACCTCCACACGACCTCCATCCCGCGCGTGATACCCCGGACGTGGCGGTAGCGGATTTCTCCGGCCGCGCGGTCCACGGTCATCTCGGAAACCCACCACGTCGGATAACGGAACGCGCCGAACGGCCGCCAGGCGGCCATCTCCACGAGGTTGCCTTCGAGCCGCCGGACCCAGCGGTAGTGGGGGAGGATCGCCGGCCAGCGCTCGACCGTGCTCGCGGCCGCGAAGGCGCGCTCGAGGGGCGCGCGCATCCTGATGCCATCCACGATCCGCACCTCAGCCGCCCTGGAGGCTCGCGTACCCTCCGCGGTAATAGAGCAGTGGGCGACGTTCCGTGACGCTTCCTCCTACCACCAACCCGACGTACACGGTGTGATCGCCCGCCGGGACGGCCGAGTGCTTCTGGCAATCGATGTGCGCCAGCACGCCGTCCAGGACGGCGATGCCCTGCCGGTTCTCGTGGTAGCCGACGCCGGCGAAGCGGTTCGGCTCGTCGGCCGCGAAGCGGCGCGACAGCGCCTCCTGATCGGCTGCGAGGACGTTGAGCACGAAGTGAGACGCCGCCTCGAGCGCCGCGTGCATGTCGTGCCGCCGGTCCACCGATACGAGCAGCAGCGGCGGGTCGAGCGAGACCGACGCCACGGAGCTCGCCGTCATCCCGATCGGACCGCCTCCTCTCCCGGGCGTGCGCGTCGTCAGCACCGTGACCCCGGTTGCGAACCGGCCGAGCAGCTGGCGGAATTGGGGGGGCTCCACGCCGGGCATGGTCACCAGAGGAGTCGTGCGAGGACGCCGGGACGCAACACGGCGCGCGCCGGAACGCAGTTTCCCGTCGCGCCCACGAGAAGATCCGCGAGCTCGGGGCGGCGCGCCAGCCGCGCCACCGTTCGCTCCACCAGCGCGGGCCAGCCGACGCCCAGTGCGATCAGCCGCTCCAGCAGCCACTTCCCTCGGAACTCGCGCCGCCGCGCCCGCGCATACGCGCGCAAGCCGACTGGGGAAAGCAGGCACGCCGCCGCCAGCTCGGCCCCGCGCAGGGCACTGTAAATGCCTTGGCCCGTAAACGGGTCGAAGAAATCGGCCGCGTCCCCCACGAGAAGCGCGCCGCGCGCCACCGGGCGCCGCGACCACCGGGCGAAGGGCCCCGTCCCCAGCACGTCGCGGACCAGGCGCCGCGGGTCGACGCGCCCTGCCAAGCCCGGGAACCGCTCCAGCGCGTCGAAAAACCGGGGGGGCCCATGGCGCCTGACCGCGCGCAGCGGCAGCACCAGGGCCAGCGTCGTCACGCCGCCGCCGATCGGCCCGAGCCCCACGTATCCCATGGATCCCACGTGCATCTCGCCGACATCGCCGACGCCCGCCACGTCCGCCACGTGTGCGGCGAACGCCACCCGGCGCGGCGGGGACGTCCGTACGACGCCGAGCCGCCGCGCCACCACGGAGCGCAAGCCATCGGCCCCGACCACCACGCGGGCGCGACACGTTTCCCGTTTCCCGTTTCCCGCGTTCCGGGCCACCACCCCTCCCACAGCCCCGCCCTCGTACAGCAGGTCGTCGACCTTCACGCGCTCATGCACCTCCGCCCCCGCCTCCTCCGCCGCGCGCCGCAGAATCGTGTCGAACGTGGTGCGCGGCAGCGCGTAGCTGAAGCGTCCTGCGAAGTGGCCTACCACCGACGCGCCGCTTGGTGCGACGACCTTCATGCCGCGGAGTCGCGCAGGCGCCGCGGCCGCCACCGCGGCCGCCACGCCACCGCCAAGCCGCTCCAGGACACGGGTCGATTCGGGGCTCAAGTACTCCGAGCACGGCTTGTCGCGGGGAAAGCGCTCCCGGTCGAGGAGCAGGACCCGCACGCCGGCGCGGGCGAGGAGCAGCGCGGTGGCGGAGCCGGCTGGACCGGCGCCGACGACCACCGCGTCCCAGGGAGTCACGCTAGCCGACGAGCCGCCAGCCGGCGGCCGCGATTCCCGCCCCGGCGAGCGTCGATGCGAGGTTCACGCCGTCGTTGTCCAGCCATGCGTACCCTCGCCTCGGTTGGACCGGCTCATCCCTGAAGGCTCCCTGGATTGTCGCGCCCAGCACCGAGTCCACCAACATCCCCGCCGCACCGGCGAACGTCACCACGCCGGCGAGGCGCAGGTCGTGCGGTCCCAGCACCCAGGTCAGGCCGCCGATGACTGCCGCCCCGAGCACGCCACCAGCCGTTCCCAGAGGCGTGATGCCACCGGACGCGCCGCGCGGCACCGGCACCCCGGTCGTGATGAGCCGCGGGGGCGTGGGAGAGAAGGCCCCGATCTCCGTGGCCCAGGTGTCGGCCGTGGCCGCGGCGAGGGCCCCCGCGAAAACCGGCCACCAACCAGCCAGGGCCGCTACCGCCGCGACGCCCCCGTTGGCGAATACCTGCGCCGCCGTCCGCCGTCCTCCGCCGCGCGTCAAGAGGCTCCCAGAAACGAAAAAGGCGAGAAGCAGACCCAAGCCTCGCCATCCCGCGCCCCACGCCGTCGCCGCACCCACCGCCAGCGCGGCGACCACGCCGCTGCGGCTCAGCCACGTCACTCGCCGAACAGGTCGCGCAGCAGCCGGCGCTTGAGCTCCGGAGGGGCGCCTTGGGCGCGGCAGCGGGCCCGCAGGAACTTGAGGAATACCGCCTCGAAATCGAACTGCTCCCCGCAGGGGGGGCATTCCTCCAGGTGCCGGCGAATGTCGCGCTCCAAGTCGGGTGTGACCTCCCGATCGAGGAATTCGTACAAATGCTCGACGCACTCGCGACAATTCATGCGGGACTTCCCTTGATGTAGCCCATGTTCACCGCGTAGTCGTAGAGCTTCCCCTGCAGCATCTGCCGCGCCCGGAACAGGCGCGACTTCACGGTCCCCACCGGGATCTCGAGGATCCTGCCGATCTCCTGGTAGGACATCCCCTCGACGTCGCTCAATACCAGCGTTTCCCGGAACGCCTCGGGCAGCGCGTCGATCGCCCGGAGCACCTCGTCGTCCACGATGCGGTCGAAAAAGGCGCCTTGGGGGTCGTCCTCCTGTATCTCCCCAAACACCGCAAACGGCTCGATGGTGTCCACGTCCACGGTTTCGGGGTGCCGTGTGCGGCGGCGGTATTCATTTATAAAGGCGTGCCGCAGGATCGTGAGGAGCCATCCCTTGGCGTTCGTGCCCTTCTCGTACTGGTCCCAGGCGCGGTAGGCCTTGAGCATCGTTTCCTGCACCAGGTCGTCCGCGTCGGACGCGTTGCCGGAGAGGCGCAGGGCCACCCGGTACAGCGCGTCGAGGTGCACCAGCGCCTCGCGCTCGAAGCTGGCCCGCTTCTCCTCTGTGGGGGGCGGCGGTTGAGGGGCCTTGGGGGGGGGTGGGGGTGGGGGTGGGGGTGGGGGCGCGGGGGTCATGGTTGTCGTAGAAGGCTCACTTGGGCTCCCGAGTTCCGCAATGGGGTGGTAGGTTTCGCGCGCCGTGGTGCACAGCATCGTCCCGCTCGCCGTCCTCGAGGCGGTTCGCAATCTCGACACCCCTGTCGAGGATGGGCTCACCGAGTTTGCCGAAGAGCTGCTGGTGAAACGCCTGGGGCTCTCGCCGACCGTGGCCATGCAGCTCGCCGAATACGAGCAGCTGGTGCGTCGTGATGCGCGCGTGGACCCGGGGCACGTGGAGGCGCTGCTCCGCCTGGTGGGGCGGCGGCCCGACGCCGACCTGGTGTTCGCCGAGGCGGGCCGGCGCGCGGCGCGGCGCGCCGTCCGGCGGCTGTTCGCTCCCTGGCGCGTCTTCGGGCACTTCGCCGCCCGGCGCGCCGCCCGCGCCGTCCTGGGCGCAGACCTGACGCGCGAGCAGCATCTGCCCGTGGCCCGCGTGGCCGATCCCATCGCGATCAACGCCACGCCCGACGGCTCGGCCTGCGGCTTCTACGGCGCCGCCCTCGCCGAGCTGCTGCGGCTGCTCGTCGGGTACGAGGGCGCCATGCTCCACACCGCCTGTCGCGCCGCGGGGGCCGCGCGCTGCGAGTGGCGTGCCGCGCCCCCCGACCCCAGGCATCACTGATGGCTCCATCCCCGCTGCAGGGTTTCGATTTCGCGGCGCTCGGCGATCTGCTCGGCGGGCTCGGCGCCGACGGCTGGCTGCTGTACGACTTCCGCGGCGTCAATCCGGTGGCGACGCGGGTGCTCGGCATCCACGGCATGGGCTCGCGACGCTTCTTTGTGCTGCTGCCGAGTCCGGGAAACGGTGCGCCGGTCGCCGTGGCGCACCGCATCGAGCTGGCTTCCTTCGCCGGCTTCCCCGGCGAGGTGCGCCCCTACGCCGCGTGGCGCGAGCTGCACGCGCAGCTCGGTCCCCTCGTCGCGGGCAAGACGCTCGCGATGGAGGTGTCGCCGCGCGACGGCGTGCCCTACCTGGACCGGGTGCCGCACGGCGTCGTGCAGCTGCTCGAGGGCTTCGGCGCCCGGATCGTGCCGTCGGCGCCGCTGGTCACGCGGTTCGCCGCCCGCTGGTCGCCGGAGGAGCTGGCCGGGCACCGGCAGGCTGCCGAGGCGCTCGCCCCGATCGCCCAGGAGGCGCTGCGCTGGGCCGGAGGCGAGCTCGCTCGCGGCGCCGAGGTCCGGGAGTCGACGATTCAGCGGCGCGTGCTCGACGGCTTCTCGCGCGCCGGCCTCGTCACCGATCACCCGCCGATCGTCGGCTTCCAGGCGAACGCGGCGAACCCCCACTACGAGCCGCTGGAGGGCGCGGACCGGCGTCTCGCGCCGGGCGACGTGATGCTCCTCGACTTGTGGGCGGGGCCGGCCCGGGGCACCGTGTTCGCCGATCAGACGTGGATGGCATTCGCGGGCCGCTCTCCTGATGCGGACGTACGGAAAGTCTGGGACATAGTGCGCGCCGCCCGCGACCGAGCGGTGGTGCGGTTGCGGGAGGCGTGGGGCAAGCACCCCGTGACCGGCGCGCAGCTCGACGACGCTGCGCGGGAGGTGATTCGGGACGCGGGGTTTGGCGACTACTTCGTGCACCGCACCGGCCATTCGATCGACCGCGACCTGCACGGATCCGGCCCGCACCTCGACAACTTCGAGACCACCGACGACCGGGAGCTGCTCCCGGGGGTGGGCTTCTCGGTCGAGCCGGGGATCTATCTCACCGGCCGGTTCGGGATCCGGAGCGAGATCAACGTGTTTCTGCACGAAACCGGCCCGGAAGTCACGCCGCGGGCTCCACAAACCGAGTTGCTGCTGGTTTAATGTGTTCTTGGCGACTTAGCGTCTTGGCGTCTGGCAACGGGGTGGCGGTCGGGGGGTGGCGGCAGGGGGTCTTGCGGGGTTCTCATTCAAGCCGCATTTTCGCCCCCGCTCGAGCCGCCGGTCTGTCCCCTCGGGTGGACAGGAAGCGCGCTAAGACGTTGACGTGCTCTCGCCTTGACGTCTCTGTTGCGTGGGCGCAGCTTACCGAAATAGCGACGTTTGACCGTCATTTTCGGACACACCGAAGGGAGGTGGCGTGTCGACCTCATTCCGTTCGTCCGGTAGTCCACGCGCATTCACGCCTTTGGAGGACGCATCCATGACTCATCGTGTGAGGGACGCTTTCGGTCGTTTCCTCGCGCTCGGCGTCGGGTTTGTGATCGCCCTGGTGATCGCCGCCTCGCCGCTCGTGGCGCAGCAGACCACGGGGAAGATCGAAGGCACGGTGTCGGACCAGGCCGGCGTACCGATCGCGAACGCACAGGTGTTCGTCGTCGGGACGTCCTTCGGCGCGATCACCAACGAAAAGGGCTACTACTTCATCAACAACGTGCCCGTCGGGACGTACACGGTGCGCGGCCAGTTCATCGGGTACGCGCCCTCCGAGGTGCGGGGCATCCGCGTGCTCGGCGGCCAGACGATCACGACCGACATCAAGATGCAGTCGTCGGCCGTCGTGCTGACCGGCGTGACGGTGACGGCGGCGGCGAATCCGATCGTCCCGCGCGACCAGGTGACGTCCAAGGCGATCGTGAGCGGCGATCTGGTCAGCCACCTCCCCGTCGACGACATGCGGGCGGTCGTGGCGTTGACGCCGGGCGTCGTGGAATCGGGCGACGCGGCGGGTGTCTCGATCCGCGGCGGCCGGCCGGGCGAGGCGAACATCTACATCGACGGCGCGCCGATCCGCGGGACGAATTCGGGCTCGGCGCGCGTGTCGCTCGGCACCAACGCCGTCGAGGAAGCGTCCGTGACGACGGGCGCGCTCGGCGTCGAGTTCGCCGATGCCCAGTCGGGCATCCTCGCCTTCACGACGCGCTCCGGCACCGAGCAGTTGTCGGGCTCGGTGTCGATGGAGACCGATGAGCCGTTCGGCGACGCGATCAGCGTCGGGTGGAACCGGCTCGAGTCGTCGGTCGGCGGCCCCGTACCGGGTGTGCCGAACCTGCGCTTCTTCGGCTCGACGATCATGCAGGGCCAACTCTCCGACTTCCGCGCCCAGGGGGCTGAGAACGTGCCCCGGTTCGTGCTGGGTGGCGTGGATGACGTAGTACCGACGCCCGACGCGACCGGAAACGTCACCGACGTGGTGCTGCCGCAGTACGTGCAGTACAGCGGCCAGTGCGGTCAATACGGGTCGAGCGCCAACGCGATCGCGCAGGCGATTCAGAACAACTATGGCTTCGACTGCCAGGGTCGCCGCGCTCCGCTCAACTGGCAGAGCTTCGTCCAGTTCCAGGGCAACCTGCAATACACCTACGGTACGGGCTCGAGCTTGCGCCTCACGGGCCTGGGCAGCGGCGATCAGTCGCGCAACTCGCCGGGCACCAACATCGGCGCGCCGACGGTGTACACCGGCACGCACTCGTGGAACAGGCTGGCGGTGCTCAACTGGGTCCACCAGGTGAGCCGCAGCGCCGAGCGGGCGTTGTCGGTCAACGTGAACCTGTCGTGGGCGCGGGACCGCTCGATCTCGGGTGCGCTCTCGAACGCGTCGGACGTGAATACGCGCAGCCCGCGGTTCGGGGTGGTGTTCGGTGCGCTCGAGTTCCCCGGGTTCGCCAACTTCCCCTTCCCGATCACCGACGAGATCATCCGCGAGCTGCGCAACAACTCGGGCGGGCAGGGCGTGCCGCTCATCAATCGGACCGACCTGCAAAACGCGCAGCCGTACCGGGTCAACCCGTACGGCATGTCGTCGGGCGGGTGGGCCACCAGCGGCTTCGGCGCCGGCGGCACGCTCCTCAGCGAGACGCGCTACACCGGCCGGCTGATCGTGGACTGGCAGGCGAACCGGTTCCACCGTTTCAAGTTCGGCGGCGACGCCAAGAAGACCGACCTGGCGTACTGGAACAACGGCAGCCTGCTGCGGCAGATCTTCATGGACGCCTACGTCGTGCATCCGGTGCAGTACGGGCTGTTCGCCGCCGACCGGCTCGACCTGGGCGACGTCGTGCTCGAGCTGGGCGGCCGGTGGGACTACTACGACAGCCGCACGCTGTTCGCGACGACGCCGGGGCGCATCAACACGCATCCCGAGTGGGACACCGACGCGGGCACGGACGACGCGGTATACCAGCAAATGCTGAACAACCGCGACATCTTCACGCCGTCCAAGGCGCACTCGACCATCTCGCCGCGGCTCCTGGTGTCGTTCCCCATCACCGAGCAGACGGGCTTCCGGCTCTCCTACGCCCACCAGGTGCAGACGCCGGAGTTCACGACCCTGCTCACGGGGGTCAATAACGACCTGGCGTTCACCAACACGAACGACACGTTTGGCCGCGACTTGGACTTCGGGAAGACGATCCTGTTCGAGTTCGGGGTGCGGCACGCATTCAGCCCGGACCTGGTGCTCGACGTGTCGGCGTACAACAAGGACAAGGTGTCCGACTACGCGGCGCGCATCATTCCGTTCTTCCCGGATCCCGCGGATGCCACGGGGACCGACACCTTGAACGTGAACATTCTCACGAACCGCGACTTCGGGAACGCGCGGGGGGTGGACGTCAAGTTCGACTGGCGCGTGGGCCAGCTGGTGAGCACCACGTTCGCCTACACGTTCCAGGTGTCGAAGAACACGGGTTCTGATCCGTTCTCGTACCTGAACACCTTTGCGCGGCAGGTGTCGGGGTTGACCGGCGACCGCACCCCGCCGCCCGATGCGGCCAACCGCACCAACGACGACCGGACCCACAATCTCGTGGGAGCGATCTCGCTGACGGTGCCGGCCGATTGGCGGAAGGGCACGACCGCGGGGACGATCCTGCGTGACGTCAGCGTGTTCGCCACGATGCGCGTGCAGAGCGGGTTGGCGTACACGCGGCTGCAGAACAACGGCGACGGCCAGACCGCGCCGCGGCTCAACTTCGGCCTGGGCGGCCGGGCCGCGGAGCCGCTGAATGCGTCCACGATGCCGTGGACCAAATTCATCGACATGCGGATCAACAAGGGCTTCAAGCTGGGCCGCGCCGACATCACGGCGTACGCCGATATCCGCAACGTGTTCAACTTCAAGAACATCGTGGGGTTGTACGCGGAGACGGGCGATGTGGTCAATGCCGTCCACCGCGGCAAGCAGATCGACGAGGAGTATCTGCGTCTCTACGACGAGGCCGGCCTGGCGGATGCCCTGGACGGTCAGACCGTCAACCTCACCGCCTGCGGCACGTGGGGCGTGCCGGTCAACTGCGAGGCGTTGCAACGCGTGGAAGCGCGCTTCGGTGACGGAAACGGACTGTACACCCGGGACGAGCAGGAGAAGGCGCTGAACACCTTCTACGATTCGTTCTTCGGCGCGTGGCGCTTCAACGGGCAACCCCGGCACGTGCGGGTCGGCTTCGAGCTGAGCTTCTAGCGGACGGTCGCGGGGGCGGTGCCGGCAGCGGCGCCGCCCCCTCAATCTTCTGAATCGAGGAATCATCATGCGTTCAACTGTCTGGAATCGCTTGCTGCAGGCGAGCGTGGTGCTCGTCCTCGGCGCGACTGTCGTGCCGGTCGCGGCCGCCGGACCCGCCCCCAATCGCCCGCGCCGGCCGCGCGCCGTCAGCCTGTTCGCGGGCGCGAACCTGGTGTTCGAGGTCAACCGGATCCAGTGCTTCCTCGTGAGCACCGGCGAGGTCTGCTCGGCCGGTGGCTCCCCCATCGGAGGGGGCGGGTTCTGGCCCAAGGGCACGCCGGACCAGTACATCTTCAACTCCGGCCTCCAGCTGGCGGGCGTCATCCCGTCGAACGCGGGGTTCGCGTGGGCCGGCGACACGATCGGCGCGTACTTCTTCGACGCGCGCGGCGACCAGGCTGCCGGCGAGGCCCTCACCGGGCTCTTCAACTCGCTCAACCCCGCCGACGCCGCCAACTGGCCCACCGCCGCGAAGGCGCTCGATCCCAACATCTACAACTCCGTCCTGCTGAACCGCAATACGGTATCGCAGGGCGACGCGTGGGTGCGCTACTGGGAGGGCAACCCCGCGTTCCTCACGGGACGCGAGCACCCGATGGGCATCGTCGTGGACCAGCGCACCATGGGGTGGAACTTCCCCGTCGGGAACGAGGACATCATTTACAACATCTTCACGTTCTATAACGTCAGCGCCAGCGCGGCGTCGGGGAAGTACAACAACGCCACGATCCAGCCCGCCCTCCGGGCGGAGATCGCCGCCCAGGGCGACGCCTACCGCGCGGCGCAGCTGAACCGGTTCAACGTGCAGATCCCCGACACCGGATACGCGATCAGGGACCTGTACGCGGCGTTCGCCATGGACGCCGACGTAGCCGTCTTCAACCAGAATTACTCGACGGCGTTCCTGCCGTTCAATATCGGGTCGATCTATTCAGGGACGTTCCTGCCGGAGGTCGGCTGGCGGTTTCCCGAGGACATCTTCGGGGCGCCGTTCTATCCGGCGCCCGGCTTCATCGGCGTGAAGTACCTCTTGTCCCCCAAGGACACGGTGGGCAACGAGGTGGGGCTCACGATGTTCTCGGCGACCCTCAACTCGGGCACCGGGTTCCCCGATCCCGTCGGTGTGCGGCAGCTGTACCGCTACCTGTCGGGCCACGTCGGGCCCACCGACAACCCCTGCTCGCCGTTCACCAACCCGGTGGTCGCGCGGGCCCGGCGCCTGTGCTTCCTCGGGCAGACGCAGGCGGACGCCCGGTTCTATCAGGCGTCGGGGCCGTTCGTCTTGCCGGCGGGTGAATCGCGCACCATCGTCGTCGCCTACATCCAGGCCGCGCCGCTCGACATCGTGCAGCCCCTCGTGGGCACCGACGTGAAGCCCGGGATTCCCTTCACGGGTGACTCGATCTTCCAGGATCGGACCAAGATCCGCCAGATCGATCGGATCGCGGGGTGGGTGTCGGACGTGGGCGACACCAACGGCAACTCGGCGATCGATGCGTCGGAGGTGGTGACGGCGCCCCGCTCGCTGCTCGACAAGGCGAAGGTGGCGCAGGCGGTGTTCGACAGCAGGTTCCTCCTGCCGTTCGCGCCCGAGGCGCCAGAGTTCTATCTCGTGCCCGGCGACAATCAGGTGACGGTTGTGTGGAAGGCCAGCCAGTCGGAAGTGGACGGCGATCCGTTCTTCGCCGTCGCATCCGATCCCGGCTCGGCCCTGTTCGATCCGAACTTCCGCCAGTACGACGTCGAGGGCTACCGCATCTACCGCGGGCGCAGCGCGAGCGAGCTGGAGCTGGTCGCGCAGTTCGACTACAGCGGAACGTCGTTCCTCGACTTCACCGGCGCGCTGGCCTACGGAGATGCAAACGGCAACGCCTTACTGGAGTGCGCGCCCGAGCTGGGCGTGACGGCCGATTGCCCGACCTTCCCGTTCGAGCAGGGCCTGGCCGGCGACCTGGTGCAGATCCCGGCGGGTGGGCGCGTGCTGCTGGCGAACGGCAGCGTGCTCATCACGCGCGCCGACACCGCCGTCACCGGCGGTGGCGCGGTGTGCGGCACGGCGCCGTGCCCCACGCTCGAGAACACGGGCGTGCCGTTCGCGTTCGTGGACGCGGGTGTCCGCAACTCCTTCACGTACTTCTACACGGTCACCGCGTTCGACGTGAACTCGCTCAAGTCCGGGCCTACGTCGCTCGAATCACCGCGCGTGACCAAGCGCGTCACGCCGCGCAAGGCGGTGTCGAACCAGACCGTGGCGTCGCTCAGCTTCGGGATCTTCGGTGATAACGGCCCACAACTCGACCCTTCGCAGCCGGCCAACTGGACGATCGACGCGGTCACGGGTCGCTTCCCAAAAAGCCCGCCACCGCCGACCGGCGGGCTGGCGGCGGTGTTCGCACCGCTCGTGCCGCAGTTGCTGGGGCCGCTGAACCTCACGGCGACGATTGACTCGGTCATCCCGCGCAGCAACGCGCAAGGGACCTGCCCGGGCCTGGCCAACACCCAGGGCGTCTGCTACGAGTTCTTCACGTCGTACATCAGCGGGTCCGACACGGACCGCACCCGGACCACGGCGTTCTGGCCGATCTGGACCGGGTTCGGCGAAGCGGCGGACGAAACGCCGACCCTGGCAGGGAGCGCAGTCCCCGCCGACAGCGAGGCGGCGGCCCGGTTCGGCATTCCGAGCGGCCGGACGTCGTTCAACGCGGCCGTGCAGCTCGACCTGCGCGAGTACATCGACTTTTCCGCGCACGAGGGACAGCAGAGCCGGCGCTTCCGGCCGGCCTTGGGCTCGATCGGCAATTCCCCCGGCGGCTCGCGCTGGTTCAGCGGGGACAGCGAATCGGTCAACCACCCGGCGTACGGGATGCGGGCCGGTCACATCCCGGGCGTGGATTCGATCTTCGCGCCGCTCAGTCACATCGATTTCGATCCGGTGACGGCCGGCGCGCAGGCCTACTCGCCCGACTTCGGTGACGGCGGTGGAAACACGATTCGCACGCTGATGCAGTGTCATGCGTACGTCGTCGCCGCCCTGGGACGGCAGTCGGACATCAAGGTCACGTGGGGCGCGGGCGGCACGATCGTCTCGGTGCGGGACAGCACCCATCGCGTCAACGTGCCGTTCCACGCGAGGCCGCAGGCGGGCTACGGGTTCATCACCGATCAGAACGGCAACGGCCGGATCGACTGGCGCGACTTCGACGACATGAGCGGCGTGCGGCAAGCGGAGGTCGGCATGACCTTCTGCGCCTCCGCCGCGCCCGTCGCTCCGGGGAACGGGCTGCTGGTCAATCAACCGGTGTTCGGGAAGGTCACGGTGCGCGGGTCCTCGCCGACCGGAGATTTGGCCGGCTGGCAGGCGACCGGCGTCGGCTTCGGGATCTACATCAACGGGCAGCAGTTCATCTTCCAGATGAGCCCCGACTCCACGGCGACGGTGACGCCGCCGGCGGCCGGAACGGTGTGGACCCTCCGCAGCTACGCGGGCAGGGTGAGCGCGTCGAGCGGGGCGGGAACCACGACGCCCGGGGGGTACAGCCTCACCGCCGTGACGCCGTCACCGGCTGTCCCCGGCATCCGGGTGATCTTCACGGTCCCGGATCGGACGCACGCGACGGCCGAGACGGCCGACATCCTGGACAACGTGCATACCGTCCCGGATCCGTACTACGTCGCGAACTCGCTCGAGTCCACGGCGGGGAACAAAGTCCTGAAGTTCGTGAACCTGCCGTCGCAGGCGCTGATTCGCATCTACTCGGTGAGCGGCGTGCTCGTGAACGTGATCGCGCACAACGACCCTGGACTCGGAGCCGAGGAGACGTGGAACCTCCGGAACCGCAACAACCAGCTGGTCGCGTCCGGCGTCTATTTCTATCACGTCGAGACGCCGTCCGGCCACACCAAGGTCGGCCGGTTCACCGTCGTGACCTTCGCGCCTTGAGGAGATCGCTAACATGACCAAGCGACTGATGAACGGAATGTGCGCGGTCCTGCTCTCGGCGGCGCTGGCGGCGCCGGCGGCTGCGCAGATCGATACGCGACAGGACAATACGGCTTATGGCGGCGCCTCGGGCGAGTTCCTGCTGCTGGGCGCAGGCGCGCGTGGCGCGGCGCTGGGCGGTGCGTTCGCCGCCCTCGTCACCGACGTGACGGCGCTGTACTACAACCCCAGCGGGCTCGCCCAGCTCGCCCGGCCCGGCGTGGTCGTCTCGAGCTACTCCTACGTGGCCGACACACGCTATTCCTGGGCCGGCATCGGGTTCCCGATGGGGGGCGGCGCCCGCGCGGTGGGTTTCAGCCTGGGCTCGTTCGGGTTCAGCGACCAGCCGATTTACACGGTCGACAACCCCGACGGGGACGGCCGCAGCTACTCGGTGAGTGAGACGTACGTGGGGCTGAGCTACGCGCAGAACTTCTCGGACCGCTTCGCCGCCGGCATCACCGGGAAGTTCGTGAACGACCGCCTGGGCTCGGCGAAAGCGAACGCCATCGCCGTGGACTTCGGCACGAGCTTCCATGCGACCGTGGGGGCGCGGCCGATTCGCGCGTCCTTCGTCATCCAGAACCTCGGCTCGTCGCTGCGCCACGACGGCCAGGACCTGGACGTCGGCGTCGTCCGCGAGCCGCCCCTCGGCACCGTGGAGGTGCCGCAGGAGGAGCAGCCCGCACGGCTGCGGACCACGGCGTGGACCCTGCCGGTGCTGTTCCGCGTGGGCGTAGCGCTGGACGTGGTGAGCCAGGGCACGAACCGGGTGACGGTGCTGTCCGAGTTCACCCAGGCGAACAATACGAAACCGGGCGCCGGCGCGGGGTTCGAGTGGAGCGCGCTGAACCTGGGCGGATCGGGATTCTCGCTGGCGGCCCGCGGGAGCTACTCCATCCAGGCCGACAACCAGGCGGGCGACCTGAACTTCGGCGGCCTGACCACGGCCGAGAGCGATGGGAGTTTCACGAGCGACGGCGTGGCGTTCGGGGGAGGGATCGCCTACGAGCGGCGCGCCGGGATGCATGTGGGCGTGGATTACGCCTGGCGCAGCCTCGGCACGCTGGGCGGGACGAACTTCTTCACGTTCAGCCTGGGCTGGTGAGTGCGGCAGGTCGCAAGCGTGATGGTGCAGACGCTGGTCGTATCGATGGCGCTGGGGCTGGTGCAGGCCCCGGACCAGCCGGGCCTCGAGCTGCGGGCGGTGCGGTTCTATCGCGGCGCGGGTGCCCAGACGCTCGTGGACGCGTTCTCGCGGGTGCCGTTCACGCTGCTCGATCCGCTGAAGCCGGGGCCGGACGGCGTCGCGGTGTACCGCTTCGCGGTCGCCGTGCGGGACAGCGCCGGGCTCGAGCTGCTCAGCCGGTCGTGGACGCAGGCGGTGCCCGCCCGCCTGTTGACCGTCGCGCAGGCGTCGGCGGTGGAACATTTCAGCTTCGCCGCCAAGGCGGGGCGCTATAGCGTCGAAGTCGCCGTGACCGATTCGGCGACGGGGCGCATCCGCCGGCAGAGCACGGAGGTTCACGGGTTTCCGGGCGGGGGCGGGCCCGCCGCCTCGGACCTGTTGCTGGCGATGACGATGCGGCCCGCTGGTGGAGCCGGAGCGGGCGACACGGTGCCGCAGCCGGGCGAGGTCCGCAAAGGCGCGCTGTTCCTCCAGGCCTCCGGGCGGCCGGCGCTGACGCCGCAACAGGCGCGGCTCGGCTACTACCTGGAGGTCTACCGGGCGCGGCCCGAGACGGTCACGGTGGCCGCCCGGGTGTTGACCGGCGCGGGGGCGCAGCTGGTGGCGACGAGCCCGCAGCGGGTGCCGGTCGCCCAGGGCGGGGGCGTGCTCAACGGCACGCTCGATCTGGCAGGGCTGCCGCCGGGCGACTACCGGCTGTCGCTGGCAGTGACGACGGCCGATTCGACGATCGAGCGCGGTGCCGAGTTTCATATGACGGGGTTCGAGGCGGAAGCCGCCATCGCGGCCGCAGCGCCCGTGCGTGACCGCTTCGAGGGCCTGGCGGAAGCGCAGCTCGACACGCTGTACCTGCCGCTCGTGTACTTGATGACGGGGGAGGAGCAGGGGATTTACCCGACCCTTTCGCTCGACGGGAAGCGCAACTGGCTGCGGCAGTTCTGGCAGAAACGCGATCAGACGCCGGGGACGCCGGGCAACGAAGCACGGGAGGATTTCTACGCCCGGATCGCGGAAGCGAACCGCCGCTACCGCGAGGGCGGCGCCGCGCAGATCCCGGGATGGCGGACGGACCGGGGCCGGATCTTCATCAAGTACGGTCCGCCCGACGAGGTTCTGGACCGCCCGCAGGCCGGCAGCGCGCTGCCGTACGTGGCCTGGAAGTACACGCGGGGCCGGTCGCTCAAATATGTGTTCCTGGACGTCACGCGGTTCGGAAACTACGTGCTGATCTATACGACGGACCGCCGGGAGTCGAGTCGGCCCAACTGGGAGGCGCTGCTCGGGCCGGAGGCCGTGGTGGACGTGCAGCGCTTCTAGCGGAGCCGCATTCTATGGACCATCAAGCGAGGATTGTATGAACTCACGCTTCTACGGATTGCAGGGCCTGATCCTGGCGGCGGCCCTGGTGGCGTCGTGCAAGGAGGATCCCACCGCCTCGCTCGCCGGTGGTCCGGCAGGCGTCGAGCTGGAGTTCAGCCTGCGGAAAGTCGTCATCGACGACTCGGTGCTCGTCACCGCGATCGTGCGGGACGCGCTGGGGACGCCGCTCGCGGTGGTCCCGAGCTTCGCCTCGCGCAGCGCCACGATCGCCACCGCGAGCCTCAAGGGGCTCAGCGAGCTGCGCCAGGTCCAGTTCTACGTCAAGGGGCAGAACTTCGGCAGCACGTGGATCGTGGCGACGGCCGGCTCCCTCATGGATTCGATGGAGGTCGAGACCTTCCCGAAGACGCTGGCGGTCTCGGGACCACCGTCGGTGACGTCGGGGCAGACGCCGACCTACACCTTCACGTACCGCAGCGCCAGCGGCCGCCCTCTCAACGCCCAGGTGCCCCCGGCGACGTTCAGCTCGAGCGATCCGGCGGTGGGGGTCGTGAACGCGACCACCGGTGCGCTGACCGCGCTGGACTTCGGCGCCGTGGACGTGATCGCCACCGGTCCGGGCGTGGATGCGATCGCCACGGGCGTGAACGTCGACCCGAACGATACGATCGGTGTGCGCGGGCGGGCCAGCGTGCTGGTGACGCCCGTGGCGTTCGCGGGGACGCGCTCGGGCGTCTTCGAGCCGGGCGGCATCATCAAGATCGTGCCCGGAGTCGGGCAGGTGTTCGACGGCGACACGCGTGTGTTCCTCAATCGCGTCCAGCTCGGCACCTCGACCGGCACGACCGGCGGCGAGGGCGTCCGGTTCGTCGGTCCCGACTCGATTACCGTGCGCCTGGACGACGTGCGCCCGCCGGGCCCGTACGAGGTGACCTTCAGCCGCGTGGGCGCAAGCCAGTTGTCCGTGGGCGGCGACAGCATCACGCTCGCGACACCCGCGTTCTCGACCGAGGGGGGCACGATCGCGCCCGCGACCGCCGACCCCGGCCAGGTCGTGACGCTGACGGCCGGGTCGCTCGCGTTCGATGCCAACTCGCGCGTGTTCTTCAACGGCACCGAGCAGTCGGGGACGACGTCGATCCGTGTGGACGACCTGGCCGATTCCGGCCAGCGTGCCGTCCTGATCACGCGGCTCGGGGCGAATGACAACGCGCGCTCCGGGGCGTTCGCCGTCCGAGTGCCCAATGCGTTCGGCGGCACCGTGACGCCCGCGAACGGAGGGCCGGCGCAGATCGTGACGCTGGTCCGCTCGGCGAGTGACCCGCTGTTCGATGCCGACGTCCTGGCGTTCTTCAAGGGCCAGGAGACGTTCGTCGACCGAAGCTCGGGGGACACCGC
>DASYRJ010000035.1:0-29593 GCA_036004525.1 Gemmatimonadales bacterium
TGGATGCGCCCCATCTCGCCGAGGTGGCGCGCCAGGCCCGGAAGATCGTTGTCCGGCAGCGCGCCGAGCGAACCCGTGCAGAACGTCACGCCGTTCGCCGGGCGGTCGACGAGGCGGACCAGCCGTTCCAGGTCCCGGCCCCGGGAGATGATGCGCGGCAGCCCGAAGATCGGCCAGGGCGGATCGTCGGGGTGGATCGCCATCCGGACGCCCGCCTCCTCGGCGACCGGCACCACCTGCTCGAGGAAATGGGCCAGGTGCTCCCACAGGCGCTCCGCGTCCACGTCGCGATAGGCGGCGAGCAGCGCCTGCAGCTCGTCCGCCCCGTAGGCCGCCGCCCAGCCGGGTAAGTCGCCGGTCCCGCGCGTGAGGTCCACGCGGGCGAGGGCGCGGTCGTCGTAGGCGAGCGCAGTCGAGCCGTCCGGCAACGGCATCGCGAGATCGGTGCGCATCCAGTCGAACACGGGCATGAAGTTGTAGCACAACACGGAGATTCCCAGCGCGCCCATCGCGCGCACGCTCTCGCAGTAGTTCGCGATGAGCCGGTCTCGGGTGGGCCGGCCCAGCTTGATGTCCTCGTGCACCGGGATGCTCTCGACCACCGCCAGCGTGAGGCCCGCGGCGTCGATGTCGGCGCCGAGACGCTCCAGCCGCTCCCGAGGCCACGCGGCGCCGACCGGAATGTCATAGAGCGCGCTGACCACGCCCCGCACACCGGGGATCTGCCGGATATAGGCGAGCGGAATCGGGTCCGCCGGCCCGAACCACCGGAACGTCATGTACACTGGTGGACCAGTCGCTCGATGTCCGCACTCGTGGCCCGACCGAAGTCCCCGGGGACGGCGAGCTTTAGGGCCCCCGCCGCGACGGCGAATTCCAAGGCTGCCGGCGGCGCCTGCCCTCCGAGCAGCGCGGCGATCAGCCCCGCGGCAAAGCTGTCGCCTCCGCCGACGCGGTCAACCACGCGCACCACGTGCCGCCGGCTGCGCGCGAGGGTGCGGGTCGCAGCGTCGTACAATGCCGCGCTCCAGGCGTGCTCCCGGGCATCGAGGATCTCCCGCTGCGTGATGGCGACGACGCGGCAGCCGCAGCGTTCCACGAGCCGCGATGGCAACGCGTCGGTCCCGGCCTCCACGCCGAGCATGGCGCGCACCGCCTCTGCATTCCCGATGAGCACATCGGCCTGGCGGGCGAGCGGCTCAATGAGCGCCCGCGGATCCCGGCCGCGCCACAATGCCTCGCGGTAGTTCAAGTCCAGGCTCACCGGGACGTGGAGGGCGCGGGCGGAGGCGACGGCGTCCGCGAGCGCGGTCGCCGGCCCGTCGCCCAGCGCGGGGGTGATGCCGGTCGTGTGAAACCAGTCGGCGCCCGCCAGCACGCGCGTCCAGTCCAGCTCGCCCGGCTCGATTTGCGCGAGCGCGGAGCCGGCGCGGTCGTACACCACGCGCATCGCCCGCAGATCGGCGCCGGGCTCCACGAAATAAAGCCCCAGCCGGGCGCCGCCGCGCAGGATCCAGCCGGTGCCGACGCCTTCGCGCTGCAAAGCCTCGAGCGCCGCGTCGCCGAGCGGGTTCGCGGGCAGGCGCGTGACGTAGTCGGACCGCAGGCCCAGGTGGCTCAGGGCCACGGCGACGTTGGCCTCCGCGCCGCCGAAAAACGTGTGCAGCTCGGCGGACTCGAGCAGCCGTTCTTCTCCCGGCGGGCTGAGCCGGAGCAGCATCTCGCCGAAGGCGACCACGCGCGGCGCCCGGCTCACGCGCGCGCTCCGGCGAGCGGCTGGCGTGCCGCGGCGACGGCGTCGACGAGCGCCCGGGCGCGCGCCGTCAGCTCCGCCTCACCCCCTGTCCCCCTCTCCACGTTGTGGAGAGGGGGAACGACGAGCGTGGCGCTCACGAGCGCGCTCCCCACGCTCACCGCCGCAGCGCCGGCGCGGATCCACTCGGCGGCGTTGTCGAGCGACACGCCGCCGGACGGCACGACGCGCAGGAACGGGAGCGGCGCAAGCACTTCCCGGAGGTAGCGCGGGCCCAGCGCGGAAGCGGGGAACAGTTTGACCAGCGGCGCGCCGGCGCGCCACGCCGCGAGCAGCTCAGTGGGGGTGAACGCTCCCGGGATGCACGTGACGCCCTGGTCGCGGCAGTAGCGCACCACGTCCCGGTCGAGCGTCGGGCTCACGACGAACCGGGCACCCGCCCGGATCGCGTCGCGCGCGGCGGCCTCGTCGAGGACCGTGCCGGCGCCGACGACGTAGCCCGCGCCGCGGTCCGCGGCGAGGTCAGCGATCGCGTCGAGCGCGCCCGGAGTCGTCAACGTGATCTCCACGGCGCTCACGCCACCGGCGGCGAGCGCCGCCGCCGCTGGGCGGAGGTCCGTCGCCTCCGGCAGCCGCACGACGGCGATCACCCCGCCCGCGAGCGCCGCTTCAATCATGGGCGAGCACGGCCTCGATGCCGTCCCGCTCCAACGCCAGCATCCAGCGCGTCGCGGCGGCCACGAACCCGGGGAGCCGGTCGAGGCGGGCGCCCCACACGCCCGCGTCCGCCAGCGTCTCCGGGGGCTGGCGGCGCAGCGCGAGGTGCGCCGCGCACGCCAGCGCGAGACCCTCGGGCACCTGCCCCCGCCGCTCCGTGAACGCCACGACCAGCGGCACGACGCGAATCCGCATCTTGACCTCCTGGTTGGTCAGAATCACCTGCCATTCGTGATCGAGCCACGGGTTGCGGAAGCGCTCTACGACCGACCGCGCAAACTCCTCGGCCGCCTCGCCCGGCAGGTCCGTGGCGGGGATGATCTCGTCGAACAGCATGCGCCGCAAGAACGCGCCCAGGCGCGGGTGTTCAACCGCCTCGCGAACCGTCCGCACTCCGGCCAGGAGCGCGAGCGGCGCCATCGCGGTGTGGGTCGCGTTCAGGAGCCGCAGCTTGCGCTCCTCGTAGAAGCCGATGTCGGGTGCGAAGACTACGGCATCGGCGGCGTCGATCGGGAACGCCGCCCGCAGGTCCCGCGGGTCGGCCTCGATGGCCCAGAACGAGTACGGCTCCGCCACGGTGAGCAGCTCGTCCGCGTACCCCAACGTGGCCTCCAGCGCCACCCGTTGGTCGGGCGGGGGCGCGCCGGTGGTGATGCGATCCACCAGGGAAGAGCAAAACCGGACCCGGGCCGAGAGCCAGCGGCGAAATGCGTCGGCGCCGTTGCCGCTGCCCGCCAGCTCGTCGACCATCCCGGCGAGCTGTGGGCCGTTGTCCGGCACCAGCTCCGTGGGGATCACGAACAACGGTGGGCCGTCCGGCAGACGCTCGCAGCGGGCGCGCAGGACGTCGGTCAGCCGGGCGGGGAAGCCTCCCTCGATGCGAAACCCCGCTTCCGTCACGTTGCTCACGATCACCCGGAGTTCGGGGCGCGCGGCGATCTCCCGCACCGCTTCCCACTCGGCGTCGGCCACCAGCGCGCGCGCGATCGATCCGATCAGGCGGGTCCGCTCGACCGGCGCGCCGTTCTGCAAACCCCGTTCCACGAGCGTGAACAAGCCGTCCTGCGCGTTGATCGCCCGAGCGTTTCCCTGTGGCGTGCTTTGTACCACCACGATCCGGCCGTTGAACGCGCCGGCGCGGTTGGCGGCGTCGACCGACGCCGCGCACAGAGCGCGCAGCAGCATGCCGGTGCCGAACTGGAGCACGCGCTCCGGCAGCTCCTGCCGGCGGTACGCGTCGTCCGGCCAATGGGCCCGACTCAGATTGGGAAGGATCCTCGCCTCGCGTCGTGCGGGTCAGGTGGATAAGCTGCGCCCCAAGCGGCCGGAGGCAAAGGGCTCCCGTTGCGCCGCCGCCACGGGCCTCCAACGCTGCGCGTGGCCGGGTTTGCGCGTATGCTCTATGTGAGGTCCCCTTTCGAAGGAGGCTCCCATGTTCCTGTCTCGCGTCGTCCCTCTCGCCGTTATTGTCGGCACCATTGGCTGCATCACCATGGCGGACGTGTTGCGTCTCGACTCGATGCCACGTCCCCAGACTCAACGCGACTCGGTGCGGTTGCTGGGACAGGAGCCGGAGCAGCCCTACATGGTCATCGCCCTCGTATCCGTACGGGTTGATCCACTCCTGGGCTCGCAGGACGACGGTCGCAAGCGCCTCCTCAAGGAAGCCGCGCGGCTCGGGGGTGATGCCGTGTTGCTCGGCAACGGGTCGTTGACCCGGGTCGGTACAGGGGGCGAGTATGGGGGGTCTCAACTCCAGCTGACGGGCAAAGTGATCGTGTTCAATCGGGAGCCGCGGTCGACCGGCAACCAGTAACTGGTGACTGCCGAGGATCGCCTCACACGCCTCCGCCGCTTCGCCACCTGGCTCGACGCCGGCATCGCGATCCCCGGCACGCGCATTCGGTTCGGCCTCGACCCCCTCCTCGGTCTCGTTCCCGGCGTGGGCGATGCGGCCGGTGCCCTCCTCGCCGGCTGGATCCTGGTCGAGGCGATCCGGCTCGGCGCATCGCCCGCCACGCTGGTCCGCATCGTCTCCAACATCGCTCTCGATGCCCTGATCGGGGCGATCCCGCTCCTGGGCGACGCCTTCGACTTCGTGTGGAAGGCCAACCTCAAGAACGTCGCGCTACTCGAGCGTCACACAGCGGACCTCCTGGCCCGCGAGTAGGCGGCGAGGCTAGCTTACACACCTCATGACTATCTCGATCTCGGCCGCGCGCCTCGCCGCCGCGGCCCTGGGCGTCTTGCTGCTGGGCGCGTGCGGAGCGCCCGAGCAGCGCTCCGGTCAAACGGCCACCGATTCCGGCGCCGTTGCCGCGCCCGCAGGGGACACCACCGCCAATTCTCCCGGCGCCGCGGCCACCGCCGCGGTCGACCTGCGGCCGCTCATTGGCTCGCGGTCCAGCAGCCGGGGCGAGTTGCCGCCGGGCCTCGCGCCGATGGCCGCGTGGATGGTCCTCCCCGGTCCCCGGGATCCGATCGAGTTCCGCATCTCGGACGCGGCCTATCAGGGGCAGCGGGTGTTGCTGCTCGAGCACGTGTACGAGCGCGATTCATCCGGCCACCTCACCTGGGAGGTTGCGGATGCGATGCTGCTCCCAGCCGTCCCGGACGGCCATACCTTGGTGCGGGGTACCTGTGGCCGGGCAGGGTCGGCGGACGGGAGCATCGCCGCGATCGCCCGCGCCGACGCCCGCCGGGGAGCCCCGTATCGCGTCGTGACGCGGGCGTGGCGCGCCGACCTCAAACGGCGGCGCTTGGAGGAGATTCCCACCGCCGGCCTGCGGTGCATCAACAAGCCGCTCGGCGGGCCGTAACCGCCGCGGTCGGATTTCGCGTCAAATCGGGCTGGGCGACCGCCGTCCTGCTCGCCGGTCCGCGAGCCGCGCCACACGTCGTCGACCGGCGGATTGCTCAGCTATCCGATCCCGATGAGCCCGAGGCGCGCCAGCCGTTCCACGCGGGGTTGGGCCGCCATGAAGCGCGCGCCGCCAAGGCCGTGGCCCGCCTGGTCCGCTCCGTGGAACGCTTCGGCCGCCGCTCGGTCGCGAAGCTGATCGCGGACTACCGCGCGAGCGGGCACCGCATCCGCGACGTCGGGATCGTGGTAGGCAGCACCGTGGATCCGGCGACGATCGGCAACGAGCACATCCGCGCCCACGCCGAGGAGGGTCGCCTGTTCCGCAGGGTGATCGAGACGGCCGCGCGGCAGTGCCGGCTACGGTCGCGGGTGACGGTGGAGAAGCAGCTCTACGCCGTGGCGGCGGCGGCGCTGCGGATTCCGGCGCCGCGGCTCAAGGGCCGCGTGGCCGCGCTGGGTGAGCGCGTCGCAGGATCGTGGCGGTCGGAAGACAAAGCCGCCGCTTTGGCGGCGTGGCTGGCGCTGCCCTAGACTCCGAGCCATTTTTTCCGATCCACAGGAGGTTCCCATGCGTCTCGCGAAGCACCTGGCGGCGTTCGCAACCGCTGCGCTCCTTTTGGGGGCCTGTAGCGACCGCCCGGCCCCCTCCGCAGCTCCGGACCGGCCGAGCTTCATCATCAATGGTACGCCGACGGGGAATGCCTTCCCGAGCGTCGGCGCCCTCCTCTTCGACTTCAACGCCGACCACGTGATCAACGGCGACGACGAGTGGTGCACCGGCAGCCTCATTGCGCCGACGGTGTTCCTCACGGCCGCCCACTGCGTCTTCAGCTCCTACACGCCTCCCAGAACCCAGTTCTACGTCTCCTTCTCCCCCGATTTGTATGCCCGCTCGTTCAAATTCATCAAGGCGACGGGCTACACCTTCGATCCCGCCTTCGGGCACGACCAAGCGGACCTGCACGACCTCGCGGTCGTGTTCCTGCCGGCGAACGCCACGAAGGGCATGACCGTTTACCAGCTGCCCCCCGCCGGGTATCTGGATCAGCTCGCCGCGCAAGGCGGTCTCGCGGACCAGATCTTCGTGAACGTGGGATACGGGACGTCCAATACGCGCACTGGAGTGCCGGACTTCCCTTACGACGGGCTGCGCAAGGTGTCGGAGTCGGAGTTCCTGGGGCTGCAGCCCGCGTGGCTCGGGCTGCTCATGAACATCAGCGCGACCGATCTGGGCGGGGACTGCTACGGGGATTCCGGCGGCCCGAAGTTCATCGCGGGGAATCTCAACGTGATCGTGGCGACCGTCACGACGGGCGACTTTCCCTGCCGGGCGACGAGTTGGGACTACCGCACCGACACGCCGAACGCGCGGGCGTTCCTGGGGCAGTTCGTCGCGCTGCCCTAGCCCTTGAGGGCGGGCGCGCCGTCGAGGAACTTCTCGACCGCGTCGTTCCCGATCGTGGGCCGCAGATACTCCATCACGATCCGGCCCAGGCGGGGAACGTCGTCCTTGCGGAAGCCGGCGGCGGCGAGCCCCGCGAGCAGGGCGGCGGGGCCGACCATCACCACCATCTCCCCCGTCCGCGCGCCGCTCATCAGCGAGCGCCCCATGTAACTCTCGGCGTTCGGAACCGCCGCCTTCGCCTTCTCGAACGCGGCCGGATCGCCCGACATGCGCAGCGCCATCAGAATCGCGCCCACGCCCTTCTCGGCTTGACCCTCTTCGACTTCCAGGTTGGCGACGATCTGCTGCACCAGGTCCATGGGCGAAAAGAATAACACAGGACGAAGTGGGTAGGGAAGCAGGAGCTGCAAATACTAGGCGCGCAGACGCACCGTGGAAAACAGGAAGCCGGGATCAGGAGAGCCTGTCCTGACTCCGGCCTGCTGCTCACCGCCGTGCGTCTGCGCGTCTAGTTGTTGCCGGTCCGATCTACTGCCCGACTGTGAAGTCTATTCTCTTGAGTACGCTCCCCGCCGCGTCGCGCACCTCGACGTGCCACGCGCCCGTCGCATCCGCGGGGATCGTCTTGCGGCTCCACGTGCGGTACGGCGACCCGTTGATCGTGAGCTGCACGTTCCCGACCTCGGTGTCGCCGTGAAACCACACGTGCGTCAGCGTCTGACCCTCGCCGCCGGTCACGCGCGTCCACAGCACCAGTTGGCCGACGTCGGGGGGGAACGCGATCCCCGTGTCTTGCGGCACCCGGTCCATCACGCTGCGGGCGAGCACGGCTTCGACCGTCGCCGTGCTGGGCGCGGCTGCGGGCGCAGCCGGTGCCGCCCGCGTGGTGTCCTGCGCCACCAGCGCTCCCGCGCCCGTCAGCGTGAGGGCCAGCGCCAGGGGGAGAATCCTCGTCATCACGGCTCTCCTTGTAGTGAGTCCGCCCGTTGTACGGCCCGGCGGCGCCGAAGTTCCAACCACGCGCCCAGCCACGCCGCCACGAGACACCCGAGCGCCGTCCCGGCGCTCTGGAACCCGAGCTGATACTGGAGCTGGATCCAGTGGCACTTGGGCGCGAACACCGGCCCCACCAGGCGGCCGCACGTGTCCTGCGAGAACGCAAATCCCCAGCTGGCCGCCAGTCCAAAGACCAGCGGCAGCAGCGCGATGAACAAATGCCGGAGCACGACTTTCATGGCGAGCCTATCACGTAGAGGAAGACGAAGTTGTAGATGCCCGTCAGCAGGGCGAGACACCACACCAACACGACGTACGGCCCGGTGTACCGGTGCACGGGGCGGAGCCGCGGCACGGCACGGCTCGTCAGCTGCCACGCCATCCCCGCGAACGTGGTCACCGCGAACGCCAGATGGATCTTGAAGATCGGCAGCGCCAGCAGGGCGGGGCGCCGGGGGCTCGGCGGCATGAGCAAGTCGAAGCTCACGAACACGAGCAGCTCGACGGCGACCCAGGTCAGCATGAGCCGCCGGTGCAACGGGATCTGGCCCCGGCCCACCCGCGTCGCGCCATACACGAGGAGCGGCGGGCCGGCGATCGCCCACGCCAGGGCGACCTGCGCTTGCCACGGTGCATTCACCGCCCGCGCTCGATCTTCCAGCGGCCCGTCTCCTCGCCGGCCTCGATCACGACGTACTCGTCGAAATGCGCCACCGTCAGACAGGAGTGGTTCGGGACGATCTCCACCCGCTCCCCGACCCGCAACCGCCCGTCCGCCGCGCCCGGTTCTGCGAGCGGCATCCGGATGATGCCGTGCTCTTGCGACAGGGACGCCACCATCAGCTCCGGGTGCCCGCGGACCTCGCCCATCGCCGGCGGCACGTCGAGGTGCGTCGGGCCCACGTCCTTGGACAGCGCCAGGGCGCCCGCGTCCACCACGAAGTGCGCAGCCCCGGGCTGGTGGGAGACCACACTCGCCAGCACCGTCACGCCCACATCTTCCGGCCCGCAGCACCCGATCAGGACCATGGTGCGGTCGTAGAAGACGTAATTCCCCGGCCGGACCTCCGTGACGCCCGTCAGGTCCTGCGCCGCCGCCATCGCGGGCGTGGAACCAACGCTCACGCCGCGCACCGGCACTCCGTCTTTCCGGAGCAGCTCGGCGAACCAGACCATGACTTGCCGTTCCTGCTCGGCGACCTGCGCGGCCTCGGCTCGATTCCGCGTGCGGTACGCGTGTCCTGAGTGGCTCAGGATACCGTCGAACACGAGCCCTCGCTCCCGCCCCAACTCCCGCGCCACCTCGAGAGCGTACTGAGAGGCGGGGTCGACCCCGGCGCGGTGGTAGCCACAGTCCACCTTGAGCCACACGTGTAGTCCGGTCGCTGCCAGCGCCTGCGCCGTGCGCAGGTCGTCCACGATCACGCGCAGGGTAGTGCGCTCCGCGACGCGGCGGGCGTGCGGGATGTGCGTCGGATCGATCGGGAACGCCCAGGTGAGATCGGTGAATCCGGCCCCCGCGAACGCTTCGGCTTCCGCCAGGGTCGAGACCGTGATTCCCGCGGCGCCGTGGGCGAGTTGGCGTCGCCCCAGCTCGATGCACTTGTGCGTTTTCACGTGCGGCCGCAGCGCGACGCCGAGTTGGCGGGCACGGCCGGCCATGCAGGCGAGGTTGCGCTCCACCACGTCGAGGTGGAGCAGCAGGGCGGGGGTTTCGACGTCCGACAACTGGGGGCTAGCCATCAAGCCGGCGGCCGGTCACCTCGATCTTCCGGATGTGCTCGATCCGGCCCGACCCGCCGACGAAGGCCGAGCCGAGCCAGCCGGTCAGCCCCACGACGACGGCGCCGAGCGTCGCCGCCACGAGGCCGGCGACGTGGAACCCCGGCACGAGCCACGCCACCAGCGCGAGCGAGATGCCGTTCACCACGAAGATGAACAACCCGAGCGTGAGCACCGTGAGCGGCAGCGTGAGGATGAGGATGATCGGCCGGATCACGGCGTTCACGATCCCCAGAAGCAGGGCGGAGACGAGCAGGGCGCGCCAGCCGGTGATCTCGATGCCGGGCACGATGGTCGCGGCGGCCCAGAGGCCGAGGGCGGTGATGACCAGGCGGAAGAAAAAACCCCTCACGGCGTCCTCCGGCGCAGCAGGTCGAAGAGCACGACCACCACTCCGGCGACCGAGCCCACGACGAGCAAGGGGCGCAGGGCCCGGACGGTACGCCAATTCGTCCCGAACCAGGGATACTCGGGGTGCATGGACAGGCGCGGCAACAGCAGGGCGAGATAGATCCCATCCACGACCACGACCGCCAGGATCACGGCGCCCAGGACGCCGAACGGATGGGTCGGGAGGCGCGCGTACGAGGCCACCGCGCCCCACCAGATCGCGCCGCCCACGGCGACGGCGGACGCCACGACGCGCCAGTCGTGCAGCGTGAAGCCGGCCACGACCACCCAGATCAGCCCGCCGAGCACGCAGCCAGCCACGCCGCCGAGGAAGCCCCAGCGCGATCCGCTGCCGTCCGTCATGGCCGGAAAGATAATCGCCCGGCCACGAATTGGGCGGTCACGCCGGGCCGCACCTGCACGCCGAGCCGCGCGTCGAACAACACCGATCCGCGCAGCGAGTCCCGTCCCCACCAGGCCAGCGACACGCCCGCAAACGGCCCGACGTCGGCGGGCCAGCCCTCGACGATCGCCTGCTCCGGCTGCCCGAACCAGCGCACCGCGAGCGTCTCGGCACGGGGGATCCGAAACACGAGCTGCCCGCGGAGCAGGCAGTCCTTGCCGGCAATCGTCCGTGCCGTATCGAGCACCACGTCCGTGAGGCGGAAGCGGTCGCTCATCGGCGGGGAATCCGGAAAGGTGAGGGTGTCGCCCCGTGCCACCACCCAATGCCCGGCATACGGGCGCGAGAAGCGCTGCAGCCGCTGAAACTGATAGCCCGAGCAGGGGTCCGAGGGACCGCAGGCAGCGAGGGCCAGTGCCGCCGCCGCGAGTCCGCCGCGCCTCACCGCGGCTGCGTGTCCGTCGCGACCGCGTTCGCCTGCTGGATCCGGGCGCTGGTGGAGTCGGCGGCGGTCATGGCGTTCCGTACGGCGCGAGCGCCGGGGATCTTCGACTGCGCCAGGATGCTGTCCTTCTGGCGCTGCGTGAGGGTGTCGCGGTCCACGGTTTGCTGGGAGCCGCCGTTCGAGCCGCCGCCGCAAGCGAGCGTCAGGAGGAGCAGCACGAGTGGAAGGCGCTTTGGCATGAGCTCTCCCCAGTTTGGTCTACGCAAGTCTACCCCACGAGAGCCTCGGTTGCCAAAAGACTCCCCACCGCCATCTTCGTTCCCACACTTCAGCCTGGGGAACAACCGGAGGCACCATCGTGCTCAGACACCTCACCCTTGCGCTCATCGTCCCGCTCGCCGCCTGCCGCCAGCCGCCCCTCGCCGACCGGCTCGCCTCCGGCACCTGGGTGGACCTCACCTACCCGTTTGATTCGACGACGATCTACTGGCCCACGGCGCAGCCGTTCCGGCTCCAGGTCGTTTCGGCGCAGCGTACAGCGGCTGGCTATTACTACGCAGCCAACAACTTCGCGGCAGCCGAGCACGGCGGTACGCACCTCGACGCCCCGGTGCACTTCGCCGAGGGGCGCCACGCCACCGACGGGATCCCCCTCGCCCAGCTGATGGGCCCGGCGGTCGTCATCGATGTGGCGCGCCAGGCGGACGCCGGCGCGGATTACCGCGTTACCGCGGCTGACCTCGCGGCGTGGGAGGCGCTACACGGCCCGATTCCGGCGGGCGCGATCGTCTTGATTCGCACGGGCTGGGGGAGCCGCTGGCCCGACCGGGCTCGGTATCTCGGCACCACCAAGGCAGGGGCGGCGGCGGTGCCGGAGCTGCACTTTCCCGGCCTGCACCCCGACGCGGCGCGCGTGCTGGTGGAACGGCGCGTGGATGCGGTCGGGATCGACACACCGAGCATCGACTATGGCCAGTCCGACCGGTTCGACGTCCACCAGATTCTGCTGGGCGCGAACATCCCGGGATTCGAGAACGTGGCGCATCTCGACCGGCTGCCCACGACGGGGAGCTTCGTGGTCGCACTGCCGATGCTGATCAGCGGTGGGAGCGGCGGGCCGCTCAGGATCGTCGCGCTGCTGCCGTGAGCCGCGCTCAGAGGGCGGGCACGGCGTTCTCCTCGATCTCGAACCGGACGGTGACCTGACGCACCCGGCGGTACACCGGCATCACGATGTGCAGCGCCGGATCGAAGTAGTCCTTGAGCATCGAAGGCCGCGGATGCTTGAGGTAGACGTCCGGGTTCTTTCGAACCTCCGCCGCGGCCACCGCGTCCACTTCGTCTCGGGAGGCGCAGTGCTGGATGATACACGGGACGTGCGTGACGCCCAGCTGCCGGAGGGCGTACGCCCGATGGCTGCCGTTGTTGAGGATGAGCCGGTTCTCCGCGTAGACCGCGTTGAGAAAATTCGAGCCGAGGCCGACGGCGATCCCGACGAGACCTACGAACTTGCCGCGTTCCGGATAATCCTTGATCTGATCGCGTTGCAGCGGCACCGCCCCGAGAAACCGCAGGTCATTCGAGGCAGACACGAAGACGAACCGGTCGTTGGTCACGCGGGACCATTTCACCGGGGCCTCGTCGTGATCGTGCAGCAGGCAGGTGCGAAAGACCTGGTCGTCCCCCGGCGCCTCTCCCCCCAGCTTGGACGTGAGCTGCCGGACGTACGTGAGGTCGATGTGCTTCTGATACACGACCAACCGGTCCAGCTCGACCAGGGCCACGTCGGTGGGCACCGTGTTGAACCCGTGTTGCACCAGCGGGTCCGCCAAGAGCTCGAGGAGGAGGGGTTCGTACGCGGGTCCCAGCGCGCGGATGGGCGGATGGTCCGCCAGGCCGGCCTCGTCGGTCTCGAGGCCGCGGACGCGCTCGTGGGCGGTGTGCCACGTCTCGGCCAGGACGCGTTCATCCGGCGGCGTCACCGCGTGACTCCGCGCGAATCGCACCAGGTCCCGGAGGCGCGGCCGCCCGGTCAAATACAGGTACTCGTCCCCGGCGGATGGGGCGACCGGGGACGGGATGGGCGCGGGCTCGACGCGCGGCGCTGCGCTTACCACCATGACCAGAACTCCACTTTGAACGTGCGGGCGAGCCGCCGGGTGATCAACCCGATGATGCTTCGCTGGCCCGCGTAGATCTTGCCCTGGCCCGTCATCCCGGGCTTGAGGAGCAAGTCGCGGTTGTCGATCTGCGTGGTGACGACGAACGTCCGGCTCGCGCTGCCGGGAAGTGTCGTGCTGCTCCCCGGGCTCGAGGTGCCGGTCGTGCTCTGAGCGCTGCTGCTGCTCGTGGGTGCCACCTCGGTCGCGATGGCGGTCACGGTCCCGCGGAAGGCGACGTCGGGATAGGCGCGCGTGCGGAGCGCGACCGGCTGGCCCACCCGGACGTCGGCGATGTCCTTCTCCGAGACGACGAGCTGGGCTCGCACGGTGCTGAAGTCGTACACCTTGGCGATCAACGCTCCCCGGGCCACCAGCTGACCGCGCATTTCCGTCAGCTGGCGCGAGGGCGTCGCCACGACCCCGCTGGCCGGGCTGACGACGGTCAGCTCGTGCACCTCTCCCTCGAGGAACCGCTGCTGCGCTTCGAGCGACGCCAGCCGCGCGCGTGCGGCTTCGATATCCTCCGGCCGACTGCGGCGGCGCAACAGCTCGAGTCGGGCGCGGGCGTCCGCGACATCGATCTCCCCCGTGGTGACGAGATCCTGGGCGGCTTCCACCTCCTGGCGGCTCACCGCGGCCGTCGCGAACAGGGCTTGGACCCGTGCGAGATTGCTCCGCGCGACGCGGAGCCGACTCTCGACTCTGGAAAGCGCGGTGTTGGCCAACGCGAATTCCTCGGGCGTCGCGCCCGCGACGAGCTTGTCGAGCTCGGCGCGGGTCTCGCGGAGCGATGCGTCCGTCTTCCGCAGCTCCGCCACCGTCGCGTGGTTCGAGAGCCGGGCGATCACGTCTCCCGCCCGGACCGCATCCCCCTCGTCCACGGTGATGTCCTCGACGATCCCGTCGACCGCCGCCCGCACGTCCGCGTTCTGCTCCGGGAGCACGCTGACCGGCCCCCCGATCCGCAACTGCAGGCGGCCGAAGACCGCCACGGCGACGGCCGCGAGCGTGATGGCCAGCCACTTGACGTGCGGCGACCAGCGAGGCCGCGCCTGTGCCGGCGCCGAGGGCGGGCTCGCCTCACGGCCGTTGTCCGGGGCCACGCCGTCGTCGCCGAGGTCGCCGTCGTCCTCCGGGTCCGATGCACGCGCCGCTCCGCCGAACAACTTGCGCAGCTTGCGACGGGACTTGGTGCCCACCAGGCCCGTGAACAGCAAGAGGGCCATCGATTGATGAGTGTCAATCAGGTAGCCACCCGCGGTGACCACGACGTATCCCAGCAGGGAAAGCGAGGTGACTGCGCCTACGAGTCCGTACGCGACGTAGATCCAGCGTTCGCGGGGCGACACGTCCGCCACGACCTGCTGGCCCACGCCCACGAGTCGCTTGACGAGCGCCCCGACGTACCGGAACGCTCGCTTTCTCAGGTTGGGGAGCTCCAGGTAGTCGCTCAGCAGGTAATAGCCGTCGAGCTTGATGAAGGGGTTCAAGTTGAAGAGCGTTTTGATTCCTGACAGCGTCATCACGATCAGCGCGGCGTAGTTGATGCGCGTGTCCACGTCGGTCACGCGCCACGCCAGCGTCGCGAGCGCCCACAGGAACAGCTCGAAGTAGGGCCCCGCGAAGCCCACCCACAGCCGCTTCGCCTTCTCGGGAAAGAGCCAGGCGTCACTGACGTTCACGTAGAAGGCGGGCGTGAAGTAGATGAGCAGGAAGCCGAGCTCGTGCACCTCCCCGCCGAACCGTTTGCACGTCAGGCCGTGGGCGGACTCGTGGGCGAAGGCCAACCCGAGGCTGACCAGCAGAAACAAGGGGATCGACGACAGGCGGTAGAGCCGGGACAGGTCCTGCCTGACGTCGCTCCACTGCAGGATCGTGATGCCGGTGGCCAGAAGGATGAGCCCCGCCGACAGCACGAGAAAATGCGGCGTGAAGCAGAACCGCACGCGGGGGACGAAGCGACCGAAGAGCCGGTCCGGGTCGAAGAGCCGGAAGCGGAGGTACAACAGGCTGCCGCGCAGCCGTCCCTGCCGACCCGCCGCGCCCTGCTGCGCCGCGTCCTGCCCTTCCAGGAGGCCGCCCTTCGCGAGGCTTCGCAGGAACGCGGTGAGCGCCTTGGGCGGGAGCGGCGCGCCGAACGCGGCCTCGGTTCGCTCGCGCACCACATTGAGCGGCGTTTCGCCGTCGAGCTGCTCGGCAATGCACTGTTCGACTGGGCCAAAACGAAAGAAGCGACCGGACCGGGGGTCCTTGACGACGTACCGCGGCGCCCCGCCCGCCTGCTGCCGGCTGACGGTGAGATCGCTGCGGAGTTTCGGCGGAGACGGAAGCACGGCGCCGCGGACTCCTCTCTCGATACAGGCGTCGAAGGAAGGCCGCGGGGGCTGCGTTCCCGCGACCTCCCCGCTACTGCATGACGCTACGAGCTACAGCTCTCGTGACTCTTGCTCTTGGAGCTCCTACTGCCCGAAGCGCTGCTGCCGTCACAGCTGCGGGCCGAGCTACCGGTGCAGCCGTCCGGATTCGCGCTTCCGCAGGCGCCGATCGTGATGCCGATCGCGGGCAAGCCGAGGCTCAAACAAGGCGCAACGCGCTCCTCGAGCCGCTCCAGCGTGGGATTCAGGTGTCTCATGCGCTTCACCTCCCCTCATGTGATGGCGAAACAGATCGCGTGATTCTCCAGCGAGCGTCATGCGCGGCAACGTCCGTGCCTGAAACCGACCTGGCGCAAACGCGCCACGCCGCTCGGTGGCCACGGTGCCGCTTCCGTAGCGGCGATCGGGGAATGCCGGACGGATCTGCTCAGGGAATGGCTGAGGACGTCGCGCGGCACTCGGCGTGCGCGCGCTTAGTTCCGGTGCGTCGGCCACTCGCGACGCACCAGGATGAGGCCGGCCGTTTAGGCGGGCAGGCCGGTGCGGAGCAACTCCTCCATCACATCCCCGAACCGGTCGATCTCCGCGAGCGTCGTGTAGACGTTCGGCGTGATCCGCAGACAGTTGAACTCAGGGTGCACGATCGGGGTGACGATGATCTTGTGCCGGTCGTAGAGGTGGGCCGTGACCTTGCCCACGTCGAGCTGGGCGGGTGTGAAGGAGGCGAGGCCGCACGACTGGGCCGGGTCGTAGGGGGTGAGGATCTTCACCCCGGGGACCCGCTCGAGGCGCTTCGCCCAGCGGTCCCGCAGCAGGCGCAGCCGCGCGGCCTTCCGCTCCGGCCCCAGCCCATCGTAGAAGTCGAGCGCCTCGGCGATGGCGTTGTGGTTCGCCGCCGGGTGCGTGCCGATCTCCTCGAACTTGCGGATGTTGGCGTTCATCTCCGGCGGCGCGGCCATCATCGGCCAGACCTTCTCGATCTTGGCGCGCCGCACGTACAGGAACCCCGTCCCGATCGGGGCCGTGAGCCACTTGTGCAGGCTGGTGCCGTAGTAATCGCAGTCCAGCTCGTCGCGCGTGAAGGGGAAGTGCGCGTACGCGTGCGCCCCGTCCACGATCACCTCGATGCCGCGGGCCCGGCCCAGCTGGCAGATCTTCTTTACCGGGAAGATCTGACCCGTCAGGTTCGTGATGTGACAGATGTGGATGACCTTGGTCCGCGGCGTGATCGCCTGGGCGATGCGCGTGTACAGGTCGTCCTGGGACGGCGGCGGCACGGGGAACGGGATCTGCTTCAGGACGATGCCGTCGCGCCGCTCGCGTTGCTTCCACGTCGTGATCATCCGGGGGTAGTCCTGTGTGGTCGTCAGGACCTCGTCCCCGCGCTCGAGCGGTATCCCGAGCTGCACGATCTCGAGCGCCTCGCTGGCGTTCCGCGTGATCGCCATCTCCTCGGGGTCGCACCCGAAGCTCACCGCCAGACGCCGGCGCACGCTTTCGATCTCCGGCTCGATCCACGCCCACATCGTGATCGCCGGCGCCTGGTTCGAGACCGCGAGGTAGCGCTGGAGCGCGGCCTGCACGACTCGCGGGCTCGGCGCCACGCCGCCGTTGTTGAGGTTGATCATCCCGCGGTCGATGTCGAAGGCTTGCTGGATCTCCCGCCAGAAATCCTCGTCGGCCGCGATGTCCTCGGGCCGGCGACCCTCCACGGCGCGCGCCGCATTGACCACGTGCGGCAGCGCGTGGTTCCGGAAGGCCGGGACCGCCGCCGTGGCGGCGGTGGCCTCGGCCAGCGAACGGAGAAACCTGCGACGCGTGGTCATTAGGACCCCCGGAGCACCTGGCGAATCACGAAGCCGTAGACGCAGACGTTCACCGCCAGAACGACGGTGCCGAGTATCACCTGCACCTGGGGCGTCAGGCCCCCCGGATAGATCACCGGCATGATGTAGTGCTCGATGAAGCCGCCGTGATAGCCCTGCTCACCGGCCCGCGCGCGCAGGTGGTTCTCGAGCGGGGTGAGAGGACACACCCAGTGGCGGTACTCGATCAACACACCCCAGGCGGCGCAGGGGAGGTGCACCGCCGCCGCCCAGCGCCAGCGCCAGACCAGGAAGCCGCCGAGCACCACGAACGCGATGAACAGGCCGTGGAGCGCCACGACGGCATTGGCGAGCAGCCGGTAGAGCACCCGTAGGTAATACGGCAAAACCCCCCGCCCGGCCAGGGCCGGACCGATGTGACCGGCCGCACGTGCCCCGGGGCCCCGGGGTTAGTCGATCACGCCGCCACCGAGCACACGATCGTCCGCGTCGTACAGGACGCCCGACTGCCCGGGTGTGATCGCCCGGATCGGCTCCGCGAGCCGGAGCGCGATGCGGTCGTTGCGGATCGTATCGACCGTGCCGGGGACAGCACGGGCCCGGTAGCGGCATTGCACCCACACGGTGTCGCCGGGGCCGACGGGGGGAGGATCGGCCAGCCAGTTGACCTCCTCCAGGGACACCGTGTGTCCGAACAGATCCTCGTTCCGACCCACCACCACCTCGCGCGTCTCGGGGCGGATCGCGACGACGTACTGCGGCGCGTGGGACCCGCCGGGCAGCCCCTTCCGCTGTCCGACGGTGAAGCGCGCGAACCCGTCGTGCGCTCCGATGATCTCGCCCGTCGTCGTGACGAGGGGCCCGGGTGCGAGGGCCGGGGCGTCCGCGGGCAGGCGGCGCTGCAGCACGGCGACGTAGTCATCGTCAGGGACGAAGCAGATCTCGACCGACTCCGGCTTCTCCGCAGTCGTGAGACCGAGCCGCCGCGCCACGGCCCGCGTCTCCTGCTTGGTGAGCCCGCCGACGGGCGTGAGCATGCGGCTCACGACGCGGCGATCGATGCCCCACAGGAAGTACGACTGGTCCTTCTGCGGGTCGCGCCCGCGATACAGCGCGCCGTCCCGGGCGACCGCATAGTGCCCCGTGGCCACGTAGGCGCAGTCGAGCGCGTCGGCGTGATACAGGAAGTCGCGGAACTTGGTGAACGAGTTGCAGCGCACGCACGGAATCGGCGTCCGCCCCCGCGCGTATTCGGCGACGAAGTTCGCGATCACGTCCTGCCCGAAGCGGTCCTCGAGGCTCAGCACGTAGTGCGGAATGCCCAGCTTGTGCGCGACGAGCTTCGCGTCCGTGATGGAATCGAGCGAGCAGCAGGGACGGTCGGGGACGCTGTCGCCGTAGCAGAACAGCTTCATTGTGGCCCCGATGACCTCGTAGCCCTGCTCGACAAGCAGGGCGGCTGCCACGGACGAGTCTACGCCACCCGACATTGCAACAAGAACGCGCTCTCGGGTGTGTTGACCGTCCGGCCGTCCGCCCGTCCGCCCGTCCGCCATCATCGGTGCAACACTGCCGAGAGCGACCTCACTTTTTCGACGATCCTCGGGAGCACGGCGATCAGAGCGTCCACGTCCGCCGCCGCGTTGTCCTTGCCGAACGAGAACCGCAGCGCGGCGACCCCAAGGTCGCGCGGGACGCCCATCGCGGTCAGCACGTGCGACGGCTCGACCGCGCCCGTGCTGCACGCCGAGCCGGACGAGCAGGCGATCCCAGCGAGATCGAGATGCATCAGCAGGGCCTCGCTGTCGGTGCCGGGGATGGAGGCGTTGGACACGTGGGGCGCCCGATCCCCCTGCCATCCGTGGATCACCGCGTCGGGCACGATTTCGAGCAGCCGCCGCTCGAGGTCGTCGCGTAGCGCCGCGAGCCGCGGCGCGAGCGCCGCCTGTTCCCGCGCCGCCAGCTCCGCCGCCGTCCCGAGGCCCACGATCCCAGGCACGTTCTCGGTGCCCGGCCGGATCCCGAACTGCTGTCCCCCGCCGTGGATGATCGCCTCGACCGCCTGGCGGTCGCGCACGACGAGCGCGCCGATGCCCTTCGGAGCGCCGATCTTGTGGCCGGAAATGGTCAGCAGGGTGCAGGGGACGTCGCGCAGCGACACCGGAAGCTTGCCGAACGCCTGGACGGCGTCGGAATGGAACAGGACACCCGCGTCGCAACATCGCCGGGCGATTCCGGCGACGGGCTGGACCGTCCCCACTTCGTTATTCACCCACATCACGCTCACCAGGGCGACGCCGCCGCCATCGAGCGCCCGCTCCAGCGCGGCCTCCTCTACCGTTCCCGAGGCCGTCACGGGAAGCAGGATCTCGTCACCGCCCAGGTGCTTCACGGCGTGCGCCGCGGCGAGCGCCGCCTTGTGCTCGGTGGTCGAGACGGCCACCCGGAACGGCCCGCCGCGGGCGCGCGCCGCCAGCGCTGCGCCGATGATCGCGAGGTTGTCGGCCTCCGTGCCGCCTGACGTAAAAATCACCTGGTTGGGCTCGGCGCCGACCGCCTCGGCGACCTGCCGCTTGGCCTCCTCGATCCCCGCCCGCGCCGCCCGCCCGAAGCGGTGCGCGGACGAGGGGTTCCCGAAGGCGTCCTTGCCCAGGTAGGGCAGCATCGCCTCCAGCACTTCGGGCCGCACCGGGGTGGTCGCGGCGTTGTCGAGATAAACCACGCGCTTCGCCATGACGGAGGAATCTATCGGCTACAGGGACTGGACGCCAAGCTGCAGCACGTCCCCGACTTCCATGGTCTCGGAGGTGAAGAACGGCTCGCCGTAGGGCCGGCGGATCAGTGACCCGTAGTGCGCCGACTGCACGCGGATCAGTTCGTACAGGTCCTGGCCGGTGGGGAAGATCTCCCCCGCCGCCTTGGCGCCGTCGAACTGCGAGGCATAGCACCGGATCGCCTGCATCTTCGCCTCGAAGCTGTCCGAGATGTCCACGACGAACGACGGCTTCACCGGGTCCTCGCGGTAGGCGAGCGCGTACAGGAGTTTGAACGGCCGGTGGGGCTCCCTCTCCCCCGGGGCGTACTTGGCGAGCCCCGCGAGGTAGCAGGCATCGCGGCCCAGCTCCGACGCAACGCGGTGGTCGGGATGCCGCCCCACGGGATAGGGCAGGATCACGACGCGGGGTCTCGTTTGACGTATCAGCTCGACGACTTTTTGCCTCGACGCCTCATTGTTTGTCAGATGTGCGTCGGGGAGTCCGGCGTTGAGGCGCAGGTGGGCGCCGAGGGCGCGGGCCGCCCGTTCCGCCTCGGCGGCGCGCGTCGCGGCGTCGCCCCGCGTGCCCATCTCGCCCTGCGTGAGGTCCACGATCCCGACCCGGTGGCCTGCGCGGGCGGCCTTCGCGAGCGTCCCCCCGCACGTCAGCTCGACATCGTCGCGGTGGGCGGCGATCGCCAATAGATGCACCGTATCCGTCACAGGTCATGGCTCCCTTCAATCGGGAAACGAGAAACGGGACACGGGAAACGTGGAGGGACTCAGGTAGAACGTTTCCCGTTTCTCGTGTCCCGTTTCCCGTCACTCGTACCGCAACGCTTCCACCGGATCCAACCGCGCCGCGCGCGCGGCCGGCGCAATCCCGAACACTAGCCCCACCACGATCGACGCTACCGTGGCGATCGCTGCCGGGACCACGGGGACGGTCGTGTGGAACGCGAGCAGGCGTTTCAATACCTCTCCGGCACCCAGGCCCAGAAGGATGCCGATGATGCCCCCCAGCAGCGTGAGCGTGGCTGCTTCGACGAGGAACTGCCACAGGATGGCCCGCCGGGTCGCACCCAGCGCCTTGCGCAGGCCGATCTCGCGTGTGCGACTGGTGACCGACACCATCATGATCGCCATCACGCCGATTCCTCCGACCATCAACGCGATACTCGACAACACCAGCATCACGAAGAAGAACGCGAACGTCAGGCTGTCAAAGATACTCAGGACCTGATCCGACGTGAGCAGGTCGAAGGTGTTGGGGTCGCCGACGCGCAGGCCGCGGAGGCGCCGCAAGGTCACCGTCGCGGCATCCATCGCGCGGCTGACACTGACCTCCGGCTTCGGTTTCACGAGAATGATGAGGCTGTTCCACTCGTCGATGATAAAGCTGCGGCGCGCCGCTTCGAACGGCACCACCGCGGCGATTTCGGGTGTCCCCGGCACCTCAAAGATATTCGTGGGTCGTTGCCAGACCCCGACGATGCGAAACGGATGCCCACCAATCCGTACGAGGCGGCCGAGCGGACTCACGGTGCCGAACAGTCGATCGATGGTCCGCTGCTCGACGATCGCGACGGGCTCACCGCCGCGGATTTCCGCCGTGGTGAACGATCGGCCGTACGGAATGCCGCCGCCGAGAATCTCCATGAAGCGATCATCCGCGCCGAACACGCCGAGGATGCGCGTGTGATTCCCGCCGTATTCGAAGCGTTGGAACACCTGCGTCCAGATCGCGGCATAGTGGATTTCGGGGAGGCGCGCGATCGCCTCGGCGTCCTGCGGAAGCAATCTCGGCCGGATGCGCACCTCGCGTGGCACCGCGTCGGGATTCACGCCGGTCGTCGAAAAATACCGGAGCACGCGGAACGTCGTCGGACCCACGACTTCGAGGGTGTTGACGATCTGCTCGCGAAAGCCGGCAACGATCGACGCCATGGACATCACCGTGGCGATGCCGATCACGACGCCAAGAACGGTGAGGGCGGAGCGCAGCTTGTTGGCGCGCAGCTGCTCGAAGGCGATGCGCCAGCCCTCGCGCACCGAGTGGAGCTTCATCTATTCCTGGCGGAGCGCCTCGATGGGATCGAGGCGCGAGGCACGATGAGCCGGGTAGACGCCGAAGGCGACGCCGACGACGACGCCGACCAGTAAAGCGAGGCCGATGGACCAGGTCGTGACGCGTGCGGGCAAGGGCGAAATGGCCTGGACCAGAGCGGCCAGGGCAAAGCCGGCGACGAGGCCGGCCAGGCCACCGAGCACGGAGAGTGTCAGCGCCTCGGCGAAGAACTGGCGGCGGATGTCCCGGCGCGCGGCGCCCAACGCCTTGCGGATGCCGATCTCGCGCGTTCGCTCCGTGACGCTCATCAACATGATGTTCATGATGACGATTCCGCCGACGACGACGCCGATCCCGGCGACGATGGGGACGACGTTGAAGATCACGCGCGTGAGCTTGGCCCAGAACGCGATCAATCCCTCGCCTGTGTCTATGGTGAAATCGTTGTCCGCCCCGGGCCGCAGCCGGTGCGCGATGCGCATCGCCTCCTCCGCGCGCAGCATCGCCGGCTCCACCGCCTCGGCGGTCGGCATCTTCACCGAGATCACCATCGTCTGGCGGCGCCCGTACATGGACTCGAACGTGGTCAGCGGCAACATCACGAAGCCGTCCCACGACTGTCCGAGGACGGTGCCCTTCCGGGCAATCACACCCCGCACCACCAGTTGGATACCGCGTACCCGGATCGTCTGACCCACGGCGGCCGCGACATTGCCGAACAGCTTGTCGGCGACGTCGTAGCCGAGCACCGCGACGTAACGCCGCTGCTGGAGATCGATGTCCGTCAGCGGTTGGCCCGCGGCGAACGTGTAGTCCTGCACCAGCACGAAGGGAGCGGTGACGCCAAAGATGAACACGTCGCCGGTCGTGCGGTTGCGCCACTGCACGTCCGCCATCGGCGTCGGCCAGCCCGACTGCAGCGCGATCGCTGCGGCATCCGGAATGGCGTGCTCGATGAACCCGACGTCTTCGGGCGCGATGATCGGCCGGCGCTGGATCTGCTTCCAGGCCTCATCATCGATAAAGCCGACCTGAATGGGATCGCGGCGGATCTGAAACGCATTCACGCCCACGATGGCGCCAGCCAGGCGATCGCGGACGTACGCATTCATCCCCTGAATCACCGCGACGACGGCGACCAGAAACGCGACGGAGACGATGATGCCGAGCAGGGTGAAGAAGGAGCGCAGCTTGTGGCTCCAGACGGTCTGGAGGGCGAGGCGGATCGCTTCGAGGAGGGGCACGGCTGAAAACTAGCGGGAAACGGGAAACGGGAAACGTGGTTTTGGCCGGAATCACGTTTCCCGTTTCTCGTGTCCCGTTTCCCGCTATTCGTACCTCAGCGCCTCCACCGGATCCAGCCGCGCCGCCCGGCTGGCGGGGTACAGCCCGAACCCGACGCCGGTGAGGGCCGAGGCCGCCAGCGCTGCGACGATCGACCATGCGGGGACGTGGGCGGGAATCGGCGTCAGGTGGCCCACGGCGAACGCCAGCACGCCGCCCGCCAGCATGCCGGTCGCGCCGCCCACCAGGGTCAGGGTTGAGGCCTCCACGAGGAACTGCCACAGGATCGCGCGCCGCGTCGCGCCGAGCGCCTTGCGGACGCCGATCTCGCGCGTGCGCTCGGTCACCGAGATCATCATGATCGCCACGACCCCCACGCCGCCCACCATGAGCCCGATGGAGGAGAGCACCAGCATGACGAGGAAGAACATCCCGGTAACCTGGTTCCACGAGTCGAGGAGCTTGTCCTGGGTCACGATCGAGAAGGTGTTCTCTTGGCCCGGCTTGAGCCCGCGCAAGGAACGCAGCGTCGCCACCACCTCATCCATGGACTGCTGCTGCGTGTAGCCCGGCGCCGGCGCGACCGCAAGCCGCATCCAGCCCTTGAAGTACGGCACGTGCTTGTTGAACGCTCCGTGGGGAACGCCGACGAACGGCGGCGTGCTGCCGCTGAACAGGCTGGGGGGCGGCGTGTACACCCCGATCACGGCGAACGGCACGCCGGCGATGTGAATCGTCTGGCCGATCGGATCGCGCCCGCGGAACAGCTGATCTTCGAGCTTCCGGTTGATGACGGCCACCGCGCTGTTGGCGAGGTCCTCGAGACGCGTGAACGTGCGACCGGGATAGACGTCGCCGCCGTTCACCTCCACCCACTGCGCGGACAGACCCGACACGTTCACCGACTCGAGGCGGACGTTGCCGAACTCGACCGTCGCGGCGCTCTCGTCCCGGCGGGTGACGTAGCGCACCGAGGGCAGCAGGGCGATGCGGTCGGCTTCGATCTCGTTGATCGGGGGGTTGCGCCGCCAGGGACTACTTTCGTCGGAGCCGTCCGAGATGTTGACCCCGGCCTGGAAGAAGCGCCACACCAGGAACGTGCGCGGCGCGATCGATTCGAAGATACCCGACACGCTCGTGTTGATCCCGCTGATCATGGCGGCGATTACCATCACCACCATCACGCCGATGGCGACCCCAAGGATGGTGAGGGCGGCCCGTCCCTTGTTGCTGCGCAGGGAGTCGAGCGCGATGCCGACGCCTTCGAACAGCCCCCCCCCGGTCATGTCTCGTGTCGCAGCGCGGCGATCGGATCCAGGCGGGACGCGCGGGTCGCCGGATACACCCCGGCGATGATGCCGACCCCCGCGCCGAGGATCACGCCGACCAGGATGGACCACGGCGCGACGGCGGCGGGCAGCGGCGTGGTGGCGGCGACGACGCTCGCCAGCGCGACCCCGATGCCGACGCCGGCACCCGCGCCGACGGTGGCGAGCGTCGTGGCCTCGACCAGGAATTGTCGTAAGATGTCGCGTCGGCGCGCGCCCAGCGACTTGCGGATGCCGATCTCGCGGGTCCGCTCCGCGACCGCCATCAGCATGATGTTCATGATCACGATCCCCCCGACCACGAGGGAGATGGCCACGAGCCCCGGCAGCGCGAGGAACAGCACGCGGCTGATCTTGCCCCAGAAATCGAGCACCTCGTCCGCGGTCTCGAGCGCGAAGTCGTCCGGCTCGCGGGGGCGCAGGTGGCGCCGGCTGCGCATCACCGCTTCGGCCTGCGCCATCGCCTCCCGCATCTCGGCCGGCGAGCCGGCCTTCATCGCCAGGGCATCGATCACGCGCGGTTGGTTGACGTAGCGCCGCAGGGGCGCGGTGGCGGGCGCGACCGCGAACTTGTCGAGCGACAACCCGAACAGGTTGCCCTGCTTTTCGACCACGCCGATCACGCGATACGGCACATCGAAGATCTTCACCTCCCGGCCGATCGGGTCCCCACTCCCCTCGAACAGCTTGTCGGCCAGCTCGTGTCCCAGCACCACGACCGGGAGGCCGGCCTGCACCTCCTGCGCCGTGAACGCGCGCCCCTGCTCGAGCGCGAGTGCGCGGATCTCGAAGTACTGCTCCGTCGCCGCCGTGACCTGGACGTCTTTCGCTTGCTTGCGCCCGGCGGTGAGGGCCGCCCGCGTGTTGGACTCCCAGGCCGCGAGGACGGGGACCGTCACGCCGCGCGCCACGGCCTGCGCGTCCTCGTAGGTGATCCGGGGGCGTCGGAGCCACGACCGCCACGTCGAATCGGTGACATTACCGAGCTGGACGTCGGGAAACTGCCGGACGCGAAAGGTGTTCACGCCCAGAATCGTGCCGGCGAACTTGTCGGTCATGTAGCGGTTCATCCCGTGCACCACCGACACGACGGCGATGAGGAACATGACGCCGATGAACACGCCGACGATCGAGAACGCACTCTTCAGCTTCTGCGCGCGAATGGTCTGAAAGGCGAGACGAATCGCGTCCAGGAAGGGCACTATTCGTATCGCAGCGCTTCGACGGGATCGAGTCGCGCGGCCTTGCTCGCGGGATAAATGCCGAACAGCAGGCCGGTCACGGCCGCTGCCGTCAGCGCGAGGATGATCGATCCCAGTGGCACGTAGGCGGGCACGGGCGTAAAGCTGTGCAGCAGGATGGCGATCCCCCAGCCGATCACCATGCCGACGATCCCTCCGACGAGCGTCAAGGTCGACGCCTCGACCAGGAATTGCCACATGACTTCGCGCCGGGTCGCCCCTAATGCCTTGCGCACGCCGATCTCGCGGGTGCGCTCGGTGACGGAGATCATCATGATCGCGACCACCCCGATCCCCCCGACCATCAACCCCACCATCGACAGCGCGATCATCAACACGCGCGCGACGAGCGTAAAGCTGTTGATCGCCTGCACGTACACTTCCTGCGTGATCGCGTCGAAGTTGTTCTTCTGGCCGGGCCGGAGCCCGCGCATCGTTCGCATCGCCATCGTCACGTCGTCAATGGCGCGATCGAGGGACACCGAATCCTGCGGCACGACGAACATGTCCATCCATCCGGGCCAGTACTGCAGGTCCTTGAGGAAGGTGCCGTGGGGAATCATGACTTCCGGCTGGTCCCCCTCGCCGAACAGTCGGGGCGGCGGTTCGTATACGCCAACGACGTCGTAGGGGAGCCCACTGATCTTGACGCGCCGGTCCATGGGGTCCCGCTGTCCGAAGAGGTTCTCGGCCAGCTTCGTGTTCACCACCACCACGTGGCTGTTCGCCGCGTCCTCGAGGTGCGTGAACGACCGGCCGACATTGATGTGCCCGCCTTCGATCTTGGGCCAATCGGCATTGCGGCCGCGGATCCGCACCGCGGCGAGGCGGTGGCCCTCGAATTCGACGTCCGCGGATGTGCCCTCGTCCACGACCACGAACGCGATCGTCGGCAGCTGGGCGAGCCGGTTGGCTTCTTCGACCGTGATCGGCGGCCGGCGGCGCCACGGATTGGGGTCTTCGGGGTCCTCGTCGCCCTGGCCGCCCCAATAGCGCCCCACCCAGAACGTTTTCGGCCCCAGGGAGGCGAGCATGTCGGTGATGCCTTTGTTGAACCCGCTGATCAGCGCTCCGATGACCATCACGACGGTCACGCCGATGGCGACGCCGAGAATCGTGAGCGCGGCGCGCATCTTATGGGCGCGCAGCGAGGTGAGTGCGATGCCGACGCCTTCGAACAGCTGGGTCATACGCTACTCCTGCCGCAGCGCCGCGATCGGATCGAGGCGCGCCGCACGGCTGGCGGGATATACGCCGGCCACGACGCCGACGCCCGCGCCCATGATGACGCCGAGCACGATCGACATCGGCGACACACTGGCGGGAAGGGGCGAGATCTTGTCGATCAGCACGGTGAGGCCGATCCCGGCGACGATGCCGAACGCCGCGCCCACCGTCGCGATCGCGGTCGACTCCGCCAAAAACTGGCGCAGCACGTCCCGGCGGCGGGCGCCGAGTGATTTCCGCAGCCCGATCTCCCGCGTCCGCTCGGCGACCGCCATCAGCATGATGTTCATGATCACGATGCCGCCGATGACGAGCGATATCACCACGACGCCCGGGAGCAACACGACGAGAATGCGGCTGATCCCGGCCCAGAACTGCTGCACGCCTTCGGATGTTTCGAGCACGAAGTTGTTGTCCTGCCGGGGTCGCAGGTGGCGCCGGCCGCGCATGATGCCTTCCGCTTGTGCGATGGCTTCGCGCATCTCGATCTCCGACCGGGCCTTGACGAGGAACGCGTCGAGGATGCCGGGCGGATTCACCAGATTCTGCGCCGGCGACAGGGCGGGCACGACCACGAAGCGATCGAGTGGGAAGCCCAGGATGCTGCCCTGCTTCGTCACCACGCCGATCACGCGATAGGGGACGCCGCCGATGCGGACATTCTTGCCAAGCGGCGCACGATCGGCGAACAGCCGCTGTGCCACCGCATCGCCCAGCACGACGACCGGCGCGCCGGAGCGGTTCTCCTCGCCGGTGAACGGCCGGCCGACCGCGAACCCCAGGTTCTTGATGTCGAAGTAGCGCTCGGTGGCCGCGGTCAGCTCGATGTCCCGCGCTTCCTTGTTGCCGTAGGACACCGTGACGTTGTCGCTCGACTGCCAGGCCGTGATCACCGGGACGGTGAGTCCCGCGCTGACGGCTTCAGCATCGCTGAAGCGGATGCGGGGCCGCCGCGCCCACGCGCGCCAGACGGAATCGGGGACGTTGGGCGTGAACATCGGCCGGCGCCGCAGCTGGAACGTGTTCACGCCGTACAGCGTCTGCGCGAACTTCTCCGTCATGTAGCGATTCACGCCGTTGACGATCGACCATGCGCCGATCAACGAGGCCACCCCGATGAAGACCCCCAGCAGCGAGAACCCGCTCTTCAGCTTCTGTGCGCGGATCGTCTGGAGCGCGAGACGCAGGGCTTCGAAAAACGGCACTCAGGCCGCCTGCCGCTGGTCGGTGGCCACCACGCCGTCGCGCAGGGTAATGACGCGCGCGGCGTGCGCCGCGATGTCGTGCTCGTGCGTGACCATCACCACGGTCTGGCCCTGAGCGTGCAGGTCCGCGAACACCTGCATGATTTCCCCGCTGGTCGACGAATCGAGGTTGCCCGTCGGCTCGTCGGCCAGGAGAATACTCGGCTCGTTGACCAGGGCGCGGGCGATCGCCACCCGCTGGCGTTGCCCGCCCGACAGCTCGTTGGGGCGGTGGTCCATCCGGTCCCCCAGCCCCACGCGCTCGAGGGCGCGCGCCGCGCGGCTGCGCCGCTCCCGCGCGCCCAGCCCCGCGTAAATCAGCGGCAGCTCCACGTTGTGCAGCGCGTCGGCCCGGGGGAGGAGGTTGAACGTCTGGAAGACGAACCCGATCTCCTTGTTGCGGATCCGCGCGAGGTCGTCGTCCGCCAGATCGCTGACCTTCTGGCCGTTGAGCCAGTACTCGCCGCTCGTGGGCGTGTCGAGGCAGCCGACGAGGTTCATCAGCGTGGATTTCCCCGAGCCCGACGGCCCCATGACGGCGACGTATTCGTTGCGCCGGATCTGGATGCTGACGCCGCGCAGCGCGCGCACCAGCTCGGAGCCCATGTCGTACTCGCGGGTGAGCTTGTGCGCCAGGATGATGACGTCGGGGAGCGGCGTGTCGCCGGTGCGGAATTCCTGCGGCCCCCCCCGTTCGGGCGTCACGAGCGCCTCCGCGCGGTCGAATCGCCGGACTGCTTGCTCGGCCGGACGCGGGCGCCCTCCTTCAAGTCGCGGATCGCCTGGTAGGGACCGGCGACGATGGTGTCGCCCTCGCGGACGCCCTCGACCACCTCGAAATGCTCCTCGCCCGCAATGCCGACCTTCACCGGTCGGAACGCGGCCACACCGTTATTCACGACGAACACGCCCTCGGTCTCCTTCTTCTTCTGGTCCGAAGCTCCCGCGGACGCGGCGGGGGCGGCCGCGGCCGCGGCCGCGCCGCCGCTGCGCTTCTGCTCGTTCGGGACCGGGGTGTTCTCCCGCACGGTCAGCGCGATGATCGGGATGGCGAGGGCCTGCTTGCGCGTGTCCGTCACGATCCGCGCGGTGGCCGACAGATCCGGCCGCACGTCGGACGGCGGATTGGCCAGCGTGATTTCTACTTCGTAGTCCACCGCGCGGTCGTTCGAGCCCGTGGCGGCGGACGCGGCGGTCAGGATCGCGCTGTTGGAGACCTTGGTGACGCGGCCGACGAATGTCGTGTCGGGGAAGGCGTCGATCGTGACTTCCACCGAATCGCCGAGGTGGAGGCGCACGACGTCGGTCTCGTCCACATTCACCGTGGTT
>DASYRJ010000036.1:0-25260 GCA_036004525.1 Gemmatimonadales bacterium
CCTACCGGTCCACCGCCGGCAGGGACCCGATCACCTCGGCGAGCGCCGCCGTCAGTGCCGTCAGGCGCTGGCGGTGCGTGCTCGTCGGTGGATACAGGCTCCCCTGCCGCACCCCCTGCCCATTGAACTCCGCGGCGAGCCGGCCGAGGTCGCGGCGCACCTGCCCCGCGCGCGTGCGCAGCTGCCGCAGCGAGTCGGGAAGCGCGCGGGCCCGCTGCACGATCTCTCCCGCCTTCCGCTGCTGGTCGAGCACCGCCAACAGAAACGCCTCCCGCTCGCGCCACTGCACGGCGGTCAGCGGTAGCTGCGGGTCGCCGCGGACCTCGACCGTTTGGGCGGCGCTCGCACCACCCGCCTCGAGCTTGACGCTGTAGGTCCCGGGCGAGACAAACGGCCCGCGCGCGCGCACCGGGTGCGCGAGCGCTGCCAGCGCTTCCGGCGCGGGCGCCGGCGCGCCGCCACCACTGCCAGCGCCACCCTCTTCACCCCCGAAGTCGGGTACGTCGGCCCCGGGAGGCAAATCATGCCGCAGGTCCCACGTAATCCGCTGTACGATGCCGGCAGGTCCCGGAGCAGCGAGGCGCCGCACCACGCGGCCGGCGGCGTTGGTGATGGTCACCCGCACCGAGTCCACCGGTGTCGCAAGGTGGAAACTGATGATCGCCCCCTCGGGCGGGTTCTCGCCGGCGTAGGCACCCTGCCCGCGGTATGACGTCGATTCCCAGTAATTGAAGATCGTCGCGGGCCGGATCGAGAAGAGGTGGAGCGGCCGGCGCGCGATCTCCGGGGACCACTCGACGAGCGGCGCCAGGTCGTCCAGGATCCACAGGCCGCGCCCGTGCGTGGCGACGATGAGGTCGTTGTCGCGCGGATGGATCACGAGATCGAAGTACAGCGTGGTGGGCAGGTTCGCCTCGAGCGGGCGCCACTCGCTCCCCCGGTCCGTGGACACGAACAGCGCGTGCTCGGTGCCGAGGAACAGAAGGCTCGGGTTCTTCGGGTGCTCGCAGATCACGTGCACCGGGCCGCTGGCGGGCAGGCCCCGCACGAGGGGCGTCCACGTGCGGCCGAAGTTCTCGGTGCGGTACACGTACGGCCGCAGGTCGCCGTCGCGGTGGGCGTCGAGCGTCGCGTAGGCGACGCCGGGCCCCGCCGCCGAAGCGATCACGCGGGTCACGTACGTCTTGAGGGGGGAGGTCTCGGTCCAGGTTCGGCCGCCATCGCGGGAGACCTGGATGTTGCCGTCGTCGGTGCCCACCCAGAGGATTTTCGCGTCGAGCGGCGACTCGGCGATCGTCGTGATCTCGGAGAACGACTGCTCGCCGTCGTTCTTGGACAGCATCGGCTGCGAGCCGAGCACGCCCATCAGCCGGAGGGTGTCGCGGTTGATCTGGCGCGTCAGGTCCTGAGTGCGCTCCCACGTCACGCCGCGGTCGCGCGAGATGAAGAGGCGGTTCCCGCCGAGGTAGACGACCTTCGGGTCGTGCTGCGACACGATCCCCGGGGTCACCCAGTCCCAGCGGTAGTCGGGCTCGCCTGCGGGCGGGTGCGGTTGCACGTCGAGCCGGTCGCCGGTCTCGGCGTCCACCCGCTGCACCTCTCCGTTCTGGGCGATGCTGTACACGGCGCCCCGACTCGTCGGGTCCACCGCGTGGTACATCCCGTCGCCGAACCCGATCTGCTTCCATTCGTCGTTGGTGATGCCGATCCACGAGCGCGTCGCGCTGGGCCCCAGCCAGGAATGGTTGTCCTGCATCCCGCCGTAGATGAAATAGGGCGTCCGCATGTCCACGCCGATGGCGTAAAACTGCCCCACGGGCAGGTTGTTGAGCTTCGTAAACGTCTCGCCCTGATCCCACGTCTCGTGCAGGCCGCCGTCCGAGCCGAGGAAGAAATGGTCGCTGTTCCTCGGGTCGATCCACATGGCATGGAAGTCGCCCTTCGTGCCGACGTCGTACGTCGGCGCGTGCGGCATGCGGCGGAAGGTCTTGCCGCCATCGTCGCTCTTGTAGTAGGTGACCGCGAGGACGTACACCCGTTTGTCGTTGTTCGGATCGATGAAGATGTGGCTGTAGTACATGGGGCGGGGGTCGAGCGCGTTGACCTTGGCCCACGTGGCGCCCGCATCTTCCGTCCGGTAGACGCCGCCGTCGGTAGCGTGCTCGATGATGGCGTTCAGCACGCGCGGATTGGACGCGGAGAGGGCGAGGCCGATGCGCCCCTTGTCCCCAGCTGGCAGGCCGCTCGTGAGCTTGGTCCAGGTCCTGCCGCCGTCGGTGGTCTTGTAGATGCCGCTCCCCGGGCCCCCGCCGTTGAAGCCCCAGGCGCGCCGCAGGCGCTGGTAGGCGGCGGCGTAGAGCACGTCGGGGTTCGTGGGGTCCATCGCGAGATCCACGACACCCGTGAGACTGTCCACGAACAACACCTTGCTCCAGGTCTTGCCGCCGTCCGTCGTCTTGTAGACGCCGCGGTCCGAGCTGGGCGCCCACAGGTTGCCGAGCGCCGCGACGTAGGCGACATCGGGGTTCGTGGGATGCACGCGCACGCGCCCGATGTGCCGCGTGTTCTCGAGTCCGAGGTGGGTCCACGTCTTGCCCGCATCGGTCGAGCGATACACGCCGTTGCCCCACGACGTGCTCTGGCGGTTGTTCTGCTCTCCGGTGCCCGCCCAGACGACATCGGGGTTGGACGGCGCGATCGCGACGTCGCCGAACGTGCTCACGGGCTGATCGTCGAAGATCGGCGTCCAGGTCGTGCCCTTGTTGACGGATTTCCAGAGGCCGCCGGACGCCGAGGCCACGTACATGACGGCGGGGTTCGTCGGCAGCGCTTCGATGTCGTGGATGCGGCCGCCCATCACGGCGGGACCGATCGAGCGGAAGCGGAGGTTCTGGAACTGTGCCCCGAGCACGGCGGGGCAGGTGAGCAGCAGGAGCGTGGCCGGGAGGCCGAGGCGAAGTGTGCGCATGCGGCGAAGCTACGCGCCGCCGCGCGGAGGCTCAACCTCGGATCAGCCCCGGGAAACGGCCGGTGTCTGGCGCGTAGCCCGGGAAGACGGGCTGCAGGTCGCGTGCGCCCAGGTGTCGCGATAGCGCCTCAGCGAATAGATCGCGAAAATCGGTCGTCACTGCCACGTCCCGCCCCTCGAAGCGGCTCTCGGGAGCGAGCCCCGGCCAGCGGCCGAGGACTTTCCCACCGTTCACGGGGCCGCCGAGCGCGAGCATCGCGGTCGCGTGGCCGTGGTCGGTGCCGCTGTTGCCGTTCTCCCGGATGGTGCGTCCGAATTCGGACATCGTCAGGACCACGACGCTGCGCATCCGCTCCCCCAGATCCTGGGCGAAGGCCGCGAGCCCGAGGCCCAGCTCCCGCAGCCGGGCTGCGAGCTGGCCATCGCTCGATCCCTGGTTGACGTGCGTGTCCCACCCGCCGATGTCGGCAAAGGCGATCTCGAGGCCCACGTCGGCCTTGATGAGCTGCGCGATCTGAAGCAGGGCGCGGCCAAAGCGGCCGGGTGGATAGGTCGCGCCATTCGCGGGTTGGTACTGCGCAGGGTTCACGCGCTTCAGGACCTGAATGGCCTCGAAGCCCTCCTGGGACGACGAAGCGAGGAGCCCGGTCGCGGCGCCCCCCCCTTCGTACAGCTCCTCGAACGCACGCGTGAGCCGGTCGCGCGCCCCTTCCTGCGGGATGCGCAGCCCGAACGCCTGGAGGTCGTCGATCGCGAGCGCGGGCGCCGACCCGGCGAGCACCCGGGGCAGCTGCGGCCCGAAGGCGACGGCCCGAAACGGCGTATCCGCGTGCTCCCGGTCGTGGTTGCAGTAACGGTTGAGCCAGCCGTCGGGCGTGCTCTTCACCCCGGGCGTGCCGGTCTCCATGTAATCCTGGGCGTCGAAGTGGCTGCGGGTCGCGTCGGGGGAGCCGACGGCATGAATCGGCGCGAGACTCTTGTTGTCCCAGAGAGGCTTGAGCGGAGCGAGGCTCGGGTGCAGGCCGAAGTGCCCGTCCAGGTCGATCACGTCGCTCGCGGGGATCGCGATCCGCGGACGCTCGCGATAGTAGAGCGGCTCGCCGTGCGGCACGATCATGTTGAGGCCGTCCACCGCGCCGCGTTGGAAGAGACACACCAAAACAGGACGGTCGGGGACGGTAAGGGACGGTAAGGGACGGTAGGAGGCGACTGCTCTTGCAAGAAAGAGCGGATCTATGCCGAGACTGAACAGCGCCAGTCCCCCAGACTTCACGAACACTCGTCGGGATACAGTCATACCGTCGCTTGCCGTCCTTTACCGTCTCTTACCGTCATTGTCTTTGGAACTCCGGTCCACCCAGCGCCAGCCCCACCGCCAGGGCTCTGGCCTGCACCGGATCCGATACGTCCGCCAGGTGCTTGAGGATCACGGTCCGGGTGTGCGCCGTCATCGTGCCGCCGAGGAGGTGCGCATTCACCAAGTCCGTGAGCTGTGAGCGGTCCGCGGTGAGCGGGACGACCGCGTCGAGGTTCGTCGTGACGCCGGGCAAGCGGCCGGCCGCGAGCGCGACCGCGGCATTCATCCGGCCCAGGAGGGCTCCGCTGTTCACCCAATCTGCCTGCGTTTCGGGGTAGCCCGTCGGCGCCGCCTGCAGGTACAGCGGCTGCCCGAGGCGGGCGACGACCTGCGCGAGGCGTGGGGAATCGTCGGGCTCGGCGCCGGTGGCCCGCACGGCGCTCACGACGAACTCGAACGGTGTCTTGACCTTGGTCTGCACCGCCTGGGGCGCCCAGAAATCGGGCGACGTGAAGATCGCGCGCAGCACGGCCCGGATGTCGCCGCCGGTGTGGTGCCACGCCTCGACCGCCGCGTCGACGCAGCCGTCGGGCGGCTCGTCGGCGACGAAGCGGGCGCACAGCTTGGCGCTCACGTGGTGCATCGTGGCGTGCTGGTTCGCGAGCAGCTTGAGGAGACGGATCCCCTCGTCCATGCCGTGCCCGGCCGGAAACCGGACGCCGAGCACCGCCTTTTCGCCGCGGTCGTGCGCCCAGTCGCGGAAGGTAAACGCCGCGCCCTGCTGCGGCCGCTCGATGCTCCAGCCGGTGAAGATCCGCGCGACCGCGATCACGTCCTGCTGGGTGTAGCCGCCGTCCACGCCCAGCGTGTGCAGCTCCATCAGCTCGCGGGCGTAGTTCTCGTTGATGCCGCGGGGCTGCCTCGCTGGCCTCACCCCCTGACCCCCTCTCCGCGAAGCGGAGAGGGGGGACGCAGGGGAGGATCCGGGAGCGATGCTTTGTGCATTGTCCAGATAGAACAGCATCGCGGGGCTCTGCGCCGTCGCGATCAGCAAGTCCTCGAAGCGCCCCAACGCGTGCGGCCGGATGGTTTCCTCTATATACGAAGGTGTCAGGAAGCGATCGGCGCCTTTACCCACGAACACGTTGAAATGATTGGTCCAGAAATCCACCATCACTTCGTACAGCTGCCGCTCGGAGAGGACCGCCCGCACCACGGCGAGCTGCTGCAGCTCGCCGCCCAGCTCACGGAACTCGCGCATTGGTCCGCTCCCGCCGCCCTGTGGCCGCATCGTGTCGCCCGTCGCGGCCATCTCGCGCTGCATGCGCCGCCGCTCTTGGAGTGCCGCGGTGTAACGCTGAGCCAGGTCCTCGCGATCGTAATCGAGCAGCTTGAATGCGCGCGCGCGCTCTCCCACGCGGTTGTCGCGCAGGCGCTCGGGCTGGAGCTGCTGATCGATCCAGCGCAGCACGCCGAGCCGCGCGACGCTGTCTACCTCGCTAGGACGCGGCCCGTAGGCGAGGCGGTTCAATGCGTGGAACGCGGAGTCGCGGGGGGAAAGACCTTGGGCGGAAAGATGGAAAGACGGAACGATGGAAAGAACGACCACGAGGGCCGTCCGACGCGCACGGTCCATCTTTCCAACGTTCCATCGTTCCATCGCCGTTACATTCCCCATACGCCTATACTGACGCCTCCTCCCATGCGAAGTTAATGGCATGGCAGGCACGCGCAGCCGCTTCGTGTCGCACGGCATGATACCGCGGCCCAGGAGCCCGATCGGGGGGAAGGAAAGCGAATCCCCGCCTCCTACCTGGGGCCAGCGGCTCGCGGCACTGAAACACGTGCCGCCCCTCGTGCGCCTGGTGTTCGAGACCCATCGTGGCTATACGGCCGCGATCCTGGTTCTCCGGGCGGTCCGCTCGTTCATTCCGGTGGCGGTGCTCTGGGTCGGCAAATTGATCATCGACGGAGTGATCGCGGCGGGGGCGGCTGCCAGGACCGGCGGTACGCCCGACTGGTGGCACCTCGCCGGGCTCGTCGGGCTGGAGCTGGGAATCGCGGTCGTCGGGGAAGGGCTCGCCCGGCTGTCGGCGCTGCTCGAGAGCCTGCTGGGCGATCTCTTTGCCAATCGTTTGAGTGTCCGCTTGATGCAGCACGCCGCCACGCTCGACCTCGCCCAGTTCGAGGATGCGGAGACCTACGACCACCTGGAGCGGGCCCGGCGGCAGACGGTGGGGCGCATCGGCCTGTTCGCGCTGCTCCTCTCGACCGCGCAGGACCTCGTCACCCTCGCCTCCCTCGCGGCGGTCCTGCTGGTGCAGCTCCCCTGGCTCCTGTTGTTGCTCACGATCGCGGTGCTGCCGGCGTTCCTGGGAGAGGCGCACTTCGCGTCGCTGGGTTACTCGCTCCTGTTCTCGTGGACCCCCGAGCGCCGGCTGCTCGACTATTTGCGTTACATGGGCGCCTCCGACGAATCGGCCAAAGAGGTCAAGCTGTTCAGCTTGTCGGACTTCCTGGTGGGGCGATACGCGAAGCTGTCGGAGGAGTTCTACCAGGCGAACAAGCGGCTCGCCGTGCGCCGCAACATCGTGTCCACGCTGCTCGTGACGCTGGGGACCCTGGGCTACTACGGCGCGTACGGCGTGATCATCTATCGGACGGTGCTCGGCGCCTTCACGATCGGCGCGCTGACGTTCCTGGCGGGATCGTTCCGCGCGAGCCGCGACCTGATCCAGCGGGTCCTCCTTTCGCTGTCGCAGATCTACGAGCAGAGCCTGTACCTGAGCGATCTCTTCACCTTCTTCGACGTGCGGCCGAGTGTCGTGTCGAAGCCGGGCGCCCGCGCGGTTCCGCGGCCGATCCGCGAGGGCTTCCGGTTCGATAACGTGGGATTCCGCTATCCCGGCTCGGACCGGTGGGCGGTGCGGGGGCTCACGTTCGACTTCCGGCCGGACGAGCGGATCGCGCTGGTGGGAGAGAACGGCGCGGGAAAGACGACACTGGTCAAGCTGCTCGCGCGGCTGTACGACCCCGATGAAGGCCGGGTCGTGCTCGACGGCGCGGACCTGCGCGACTATGACCTCGAAAGCCTGCGGCGGAACATCGGGGTCATCTTTCAGGATTTCGTGCGCTACGACTTTGCGTTTCGGGAGAACATCGGGGTGAGCCAGGTGGAGGCGCTGGACGACGACGCCCGCATCCGCGAGGCGGCGCGCCGCAGCCTGGCCGACTCGGTGGCGCAGCGGCTCAAGGGGGGCTACGACCAGATGCTGGGCCGGCGGTTCGACGGCGGCGTCGATCTCTCCGGGGGCGAGTGGCAGAAGGTGGCGCTGGGGCGGGCCTATATGCGGGACGCACAGGTGCTGATCCTCGACGAGCCGACCGCGGCGCTCGACGCCCGCGCCGAGTACGAGGTGTTCCTGCGGTTCGCCGAGCTGACGAGGGGCCGGATGGCCGTGCTGATCTCGCACCGCTTCTCGACCGTCAGGATGGCCGACCGCATTCTGGTCTTGCAGGGTGGTGAGCTGGTCGACGATGGGACGCACGAGGATCTGGTCGCGCGCGGCGGTCTGTACGCCGAGCTGTTCAGCCTCCAGGCCGCGGGGTACCGCTAGGCGCACACAGCAGGCGGTCCGCGATCCGTTCGGCAATCGCGCGGGGCTCCCCGCCGTTCCGGTTGGTCAGCACGATCACGGTGAAGCGCCGGTCGGGGAATCGCTGGATCTCGTTCCGGAAACCACTCGTCTCGCCGTGGTGGCGCCAGCGGCGCGCGCCGCAATACGTGTCCACGAACCAGCCGAACCCGTAGGGCGGCGTGATCACGCGCCCCAAGGCCGCGGTGTCCACGAGCACGCTCCCGTACAACGCCTGGTCCCAGCGCACCAGGTCGTCCACGTTCGAGTAAATGCCTCCGTCCCCGAGCGTCGCGCTGGTCACGCTCTGGTCGCTGGGCGTGGAGCCCGTGTAGCCGTAGGCGCGCCGCGGGACGGTATCCACGCCCTCCACGTGCGCCACCGTGGCCGTCATGCCCAGCGGCGCGAAGATGCGCTCGTGCAGGAACCGCGCGAACGGGATGCCGGAAACGCGCTCGACGACCAGCCCGAGCAGGACGTACCCCGAATTGCTGTAGCGGAATGTGCTGCCGGGCGCGAAGTACAACGTGTCCTTGCGCGACAGCAGGACGAGCACGTCGCGGTCCGACAGTTGGACGGTCTGGGTGTCGGGGATCAGGTCCTCGTAATCCCACAGGCCGGAGCTGTGGTTCAAGAGCTGGCGGATCGTAACCGATCGGGCGGCCGGCGGAAGCTCGGGGAGGATCTCGCGGACCGGCTGGTCGTAGCGCAACTTGCCGTCTCGCTCGAGCAGCATCACGGCCATCGCGGTGAACTGCTTGGTGAGGGAGGCGAGGCGGTAGTTCGTCGCGGGCGTGGCGGGCTCGCGTGTCTCGAGGTTGGCGGAGCCATAGGCGCGGCGCAGTACGACCCTGCCGTCCCGGATCACCACGACGCTCGCGCCGGGGACTGCCGCGCCGGTGTATCCGGCGAAGAGGGTGTCGATGCCCTGCATGACCACCAGGGCGAGGAGCGCGATCACGCCGATTAGCGCACCGTCGTGACCTCGATCGCCCCTTGCGGGTGGTCGGGTCCGAACCGCGCCTGCGCCTCGCTCGGCTGGTAATAGCGGATGGTGCGCACGGAGCTCGCGCTGATCTGGCGCAGGCTCGACGCGTCGCCGTACCGCCGGCCGTCGAGGTACACGACCAGCGGTCCCTCCTGCCGCATCAGCGACGTGGGCCGCCGCTGTAACAGCCAGGCGGGGCGCAACGAGTGCACGACGTCGAGCGCCGTGCCCGCCGACACGCCGCGAATCTCGCTCTCATCGATGAGATTCTGGTTCTGCTGGCCGCTGCGGTCGGGGCGGGTGGCGGCGCCGGTGGCGCAGGCGGTGACGAGGGCGGCGAGGAGCACGGCGAACAGCGGCTTCATCCGGCAATACTAGCACCGGTCCTAGCTCCCCGTCGAGAACCGCACGGCGCCGATCTCGGTGAGGTCCTGGAGCGTCGCCGCGAGCTCCGCGGGGCGCAGGCCCGCCGCGTGGGCGAGGTCGTCGAGTGTCTTGGTGCCGTCGGCGAGCTGCACGACCGCCGCCACGGCCTGGTCGGCGCGGGCGACGGCGACCCGTCCGTGCCGCGACCGCGCGACCAGCAGCTTCGCGGCTCGACGAGGGGCCTCGGGAACCTGCGTCCAGGGCTGGAGCAGTTTGGGGAGCACCACGGGGAGGTCGTAGTCGAGCTCGAGCAGGAGCGTGCCGGCGACCGTCTGGGGTGCCGCCCCTGTCCCCGGCGACGTCGAGGTTCTGGGCCCGGCCTCGACGACCATCATCGCTTCCTCGTAGCGCAGCAGGTCGTCGTGGTAGGGCGCGGCGCCGCCGGCCTCCCGCACGTAGTCCACCACCAGACCGGCCACCGCCCGCGCCGTCTCGCGACCGCCCAGCACGGCGGTGGGCAGCAGCGCGTCGAAGGCGGGGCGCCGCAGGATCGCCTCGGGATGCCGGCCGGTCACGCGCGCCAGCGCGCGGGAGTACTTGAAGAAGTGGACGATGCGCTCGAAGTAGAAGTGCCTGGCCAGGAAGCGGGCGAAGCGCTCGACGCGGTCCTGGTCGGCGAGGCCCCGGCCGCGCCACGCCGCCGAGTCGCGGAACGGCGCGTCGGCGAGGGCGCGAATCACCAGGTCCTGCACCGCGCGGTCGCTCACAGCGCCGCCCGGATCCGGTCGACGCTCGCGAGCAGCACCTCCGCGGTGAGCGACGGCGAGAAGGCGTCGAACGTCACCGCCCGCGCCCGGGGGCACCGGCTCGCGGCCTGCGCCAGGAACTCCAGCATGGCGTCGCTCGGCTCGGTCGGCGCAATCCACGGCCCGCGCAGATCGCCGTCCTGCTCGACGCCCGCGACGTGCAGCTCCACGACGTGCTCGAGGGGAAACTCGGCAAGCCAGGTATCGGGGGAGAGGCCGCGGTAGTGGGCCTCGAGCCAGACGTGGGGTAAGTCCAACAAGAACCCGGCGCCTGTCGCCTCGAAAAACCTGCGCAGCCACACCGGCTCCGGCATCTGGCTCGCCTTGACGTCGAAGAAGCCGGGAATGTTCTCCATCACGAGCGGCTGGTCGAGCCTCGCCTGGAGCGCGGCGGCGTTCGCCACGAACCGCGCCAGAAACTCCTCGGTGTACAGCGGCGGGAAAACGTAGTTGAGATTGTACGTTCCGTCCTCGGTGTGGAGGCACTGAAAATGCTCGGCGACCCACGGTGTGTCGTAGAGCGCGGCGAGGGAGCGGGCCCGCGCGATCGCCCGGTCGTCGAGCGGCTCCGACAGCTGGCCGAGGTAGTCGTGGAGCAGGAGCGTGTAGCGCTGCTTGATGGCAGGCCAATGGGTGTCGCTCGGGGCGGGCGGATCGGCCATCGCCAGATGGTCGATCCCTTCGGCCCGGACGAGCTCGGCGCCGAGGTGCGGATTGTAGAACGCCCCGACCATCAGTCTGGACATGGCTCCCCGCCGCACACCAGGCCGCGCCCGACCAGCGCGTCAACGAACACCTTCACTTGGGCCGCGCTCATCGGCACCTCGCCCCGGTCGGTCCACGCGGCCGCGATCGCCTCGTAGGGCGTCCGGCCGTCGAGCCGCTCCACGATGAACCGCTCACGCGCGCCCCACGTCGCCGCCTGCTCCCGGCACTGCGCCGTCACTCGAGCCGGACGGAACTCGTCCGCCACGATGCGGTCGATCGCCGCGCAGATGCCGGGCGCCAGGCGTCGGGCGCCCGCGAGATTCTGATCGATCTGCTCCGTGCTCCGCGCTCCGGCGAGGACGACCGCAACGCCCGATTGCGAGTACACCCACGCGAGTGCGAGGGCAGCGAGCGACATCCCCTCGCGCTCCGCGATGGGCCGCAGCCCTTCGATCACGCGCCGCCGCCGCTCGAACTCGGCGCCCTTGAACCAGTAGATCTTGTTCCGGTGATCCCCGGCAGAGAACTGCGGCACAGCGGGATACTTGCCGGACAACAGGCCCGACGCGAGTGGTCGATAGGCGAGAAACCGCACATCGCGGTCCCGGCAGAGCGGGAGATCCCGCTGCTCCACATCGCGGTCGAAGAGGTTGTACGGCCCCTGATAGGTCGCAATCGGCGCGATCTCGAGCGCGCGGCGAATCTGCAGGTGGCTGGCGTTGCACAGCCCGACAGCTCGCGCCTTGCCTTCTTCCTGGAGCCGGTGCAGGGTCTCGAGGCGCGATTCCCAACCGTCCAGCGCCTCGTGCAGCTGCACCAAGTCGACGTAATCGGTGGCGAGCCGGCGGAGCGAGGCGCCCAGCGAGGCGCGGGGGTCGTCGCGCGGACCCACTTTCGTAGCGATGGTGACGAGGGCGCGACGCGACGCGAGCACGCGGCCCAACAGCGCCTCGGACGCGCCGTCGCCGTACGTCGGGGCGGTATCGAAGAAGGTGATGCCACGATCGAGCGCGTGGCGCACCGCGGCCTCGTGCCCGGCGACGTCGCCCGGCGAGCCCCCTCCCCAGCCGCTGCCCCCCACGGCCCACGCGCCGAACCCGAAACGCGGAGGGGGCCCGGGATCTATCCGGGCCCCCGCATGCATGCCGCCGCTCCGATCAGGAGTGGCAGGTCGGTTCCAGCTCGCTCGTCTCGACGATCTCGGGACGATGACAGCTGGGCACCAGCTCCTGCGTTTCGACGATGTGCATTTCAGCCTCCTAGAGCATGAGGTGAGAACGGGGCTGCAGAACTACCATACGGGTTGCCGGAAGGACCGTCAACCCGTAAGTCTTGAGCTCCACTGCATGATTCCAATCCAGGTGTTGCTGACCGAAACTGCGATCGCCGATGCGTTCGTCGCGTCCTTTCAAACGCGGCGGCTCGACGAAAAGTTCTTCTATTGGTTCCCGCTGTCCGTGCGTGCGTGGCTGGCGCTGTGCTCGGACGGCGCCTACCGCAACTTCGTGCGGTCCCGGTCGCTGATCGCCCAATCCGCGCGGGATCTCGCCCGCCTGACCCCCGTGGGCCCCATCGAGGTCGTGAGCCTCGGGTCCGGGCAGGGGGATAAAGATCTGATCCTGCTCGAGGCGCTGCGAGAGCAAGGGCGCCGGGTCAGTTATCTCCCCGTGGACGCGAGCCAGGGGCTGCTCGAGATGGCATGCCGGAGCGCCCTCACCGCGGGGCTGCCCGCGGTGGGGATCAAGGCCGACGTGACGCGCCCCGAGCACCTCGCCGCCCTCGCCGCCGATCCCGAGGCGCCGCCCCGCCTGGTGCTGATGGTGGGCAACACCCTCGGCGCATTCGATCCGCTGGCGGCGGCGGCCGGCCTGCGCGCTCTGCTGCGGCCGCAGGACCTGGTCCTCGTGGACGGCGAGATCTATTCGGGTGGCGAGACAATCGCGGGCTATGACAATCCGCTCAACCGGCGGTTTGCCTGGGCACCGTTGCACGCGGTGGGCATCGGCGACGCCGACGGCGAGCTGCGGTTCGAGGTGCGCGCGGACACGCGCCTGCCGGGCTTGCATCCCCTCGCGAAGTACTTCGAGGCCCGCCGCGACGTGGCGGCGCGGCTGGGTGGGGAGACTCTCGCCCTGCGGGCGGGAGAGCGGGTCGAGATGAATCACTCCTACAAGTACGCGGCCGAAACCTTTGTCCAGATCCTGGCGGGGGCAGGGCTCGCGGCGCGGTGGCGGGGGACGAGCGATGACGCCCGCTTCTTGATGGTGCTCGCGGCTCCGGTATGAGCGCTGTGCTCGAGGTGCGGGACCTCGGCTACGCCGATCGCGTGGACGGCGTGTCGTTCGTGGTGGGCGCCGGCGAGACCCTCGTGCTGCTCGGCCGGAGCGGCTCGGGAAAGACCACCACGCTCAAGCTGATCAACCGGTTGCTCGAGCCCACCGGCGGCGACGTGGTGATCGCCGGGGAGCGCGCCGCCGCCCTCGACGCAACCAGGCTCCGCCGGCGCATCGGCTACGTGATCCAGGAGGTGGGTCTGCTGCCGCACTTCTCCATCGCCCAGAACGTGGGCCTCGTGCCGCGTCTCGAGGGGTGGGCGCCGGAGCGGATCGCCGCGCGGGTTCGGGAGCTCCTCGCTCTCGTCGGCCTCGATCCCGGCGTCTACGGCGATCGCCACCCGCACGAGCTGTCGGGCGGGCAGCGCCAGCGGGTCGGGGTCGCACGGGCCCTCGCCGCCGACCCGCCGTTGCTGTTGCTCGACGAGCCCTTCGGCGCGCTCGATCCGATCACCCGCCTGGAGCTGCAGCGCGAGTTCCAGGCGCTCGAAGGCCGGCTGCGGAAGGCGATGGTCTTCGTGACCCACGACGTCCGAGAGGGGCTGCTGCTCGGCACGCGGATCGGCCTGCTCGCGGCGGGGCGGCTCGTGTTCCTCGGGACGCCGGAGGAGTTCCGGCGCAGCGACCTGCCGGAGTGTAGGCAGTTCATGGATGCCGTCGCGTGAATTCGCACCCTGAAGGGTGCGCTCGGCCGGAGGTTGTCCTTAAGGACACCATCGCGCCGAGCCCAGGCTTCAGCCTGGGGATGACGGCGTGAGCGTCTTCCAGTTCTACGCGCGGAACTGGGGCGAGCTGCTGCACCTGCTCGGCCAGCATCTCTATCTCGTGGCGATCTCGACGGGCGGCGCGCTGGTGATCGGGTTCCCGCTGGGCGTCCTGCTGACGCGCCGCCCCGCCTGGCGCGCGCCGGTGCTGGGCCTGGCGAACGTATTTCAGACCATCCCGAGCCTCGCGCTCTTCGGCATACTGATCCCCGTGTTCGGCATCGGCGCCTGGACGGCGATCACCGCCCTTCTCGTGTACGCGCTCCTCCCCATCGTGCGCAACACCTACACTGGGATCGCCGGCGTGGACCCCGCGGTGCGGGAAGCGGGGCGGGGAATGGGAATGACCGGCGGCCAGCTGTTGCGCCTCGTCGAGTTGCCGCTCGCGGCCGGCGTGATCCTCGCCGGCGTGCGCGTGGCGACGGTGGTGAGCGTGGGGATCGCGACGATCGGCGCGGCGATCGGTGCCGGCGGCCTGGGCGTCTACATCTTTCGGGGCGTGGCGACGGTGGACGACACCCTCATTCTCGCGGGCGCGCTCCCGGCGGCCCTGTTGGCGCTCGCGGCCGACGGGCTGCTGGGGCTCGCGGAACGAAGACTCGTGTGGCGGCCATGAGGGGCGGACCGCTGCTCGCGGCCGCCCTGCTGCTCGGGGGCTGCGGGCGCCCCGAGCGCATCGTGGTCGGGGCGAAGAACTTCACCGAGTCGGACCTGCTCGCCGAGATCGTCGCCCAACAGATCGAGCGGCGCACGGGACTTCCGGTGGAGCGGCGGCTCCACCTGGGGGGAACGTTCGTGTGCCACGAGGCGATCACGGCGGGACAGATCGATCTCTACGTCGAGTACTCCGGCACGGCGTTCACCGCCATCCTGAAGCAACCGCCGCGCACCGATCCCGACAGCGTGTTCCGGTTCGTGGCGGCGGAGTACCCGCGCCGCTTCCGCCTGAGCTGGACGGCGCCGTTCGGATTTGACAACACGTTCGCGATCCTGGTCCGGCGCGCCGACGCCGAGCGATACGGGCTGACCCATATTTCCGACCTCACTCGCGTGGCCGCGCGCTGGAAAGCGGGGTTCGGCTACGAGTTCCTCGAGCGGGCGGACGGGTTCGGGGGTCTGGCGCGGGTGTATGGCCTGACGTTCGCGGCACCGCCGACCGCGATGGACCTGGGGCTCACCTACCGGGCACTCGCCGAGAGGAAAGTAGACGTGATCGCGGGTAACTCGACGGACGGGCAGATCCGGGCGCTGGACCTCGTGGCGCTGGCGGACGACCGGCGCTACTTCCCGCCGTACCAGGCGGCGCCGGTGGTGCGCTCGGAGCTGCTGGTGCGCCGTCCCGCGCTCGCCGCCGCCCTCGCCGAGCTGGGGGGGAAGATCTCCGACGATGAAATGCGCCGCCTCAACGCCCTCGCCGACGTGGAGCACCGCGATATCCGTGAGATCGCCCGCGAGTGGCTCGTGCGGAACCTGCCGTGAGCGCCCGCATCATCCGGAGCTACCTCGCCATCACGTTTCTGTTCAACCTGGCGATGTCGCTCATCTGGGGCGTCGACACGCTGTTCAAGCTCGACGCCGGGCTCGACATCTTCCAGGTGATGCTCACCAATGCCGCGTTTACCGCGGGCTCGATGGTCTTCGAGATTCCCACCGGCGTCGTGGCGGACACCGTCGGGCGCCGTGCCTCGCTGCTGCTCTGCCTCGGCACGCTGTTCGTCACGACCCTGTTGTACGTAGCGACCTACTGGCGCGGGTGGGGGTTCTGGGCCTTCGTTTGGGTCTCGGTGTTCCTCGGGTTGGGTTACACGTTCTACACGGGGGCGGTCGATGCCTGGCTCGTCGACGCGCTCAAGGCGACGGGCTACGGCGCGCCACTCGAGCCGATCTTCGCGAAGGCGCACATGATGTTCGGCGCCGGGATGCTCGTCGGCACGATCACCGGCGGCTTCCTCGGCCAGGTCCATTTGTACCTCCCCTACCTCGTCCGCGCTGGGATAGTGATCCCGCTCTTCGCCCTCGCGTGGCTCGGGATGAAAGAGCTGGGCTTCACCCCCCGCGCCCTAGAGCTGCGCCGGGTCCCGGCCGAGATGCGGCGCGTGTTCGTCGAGGGGATGGACTACGGCCTGCACCACCCGGTCGTGCGGCCCGTGATGCTCGCGTCGCTCGTCACGATGAGCTTTCTGATCTTCGGATTCTACAGCTGGCAGAAGTACTTCCTCGATCTGCTGGGGAAGAACCTCGTGTGGGTCAACGGGGTGATCAGCTCGCTCATCGGCCTCACGATGATCGCCGGGAACGCGCTCGTCGGCCCGGTGTCGCGCGTGGTTGGGACCCGCACCGGGGTCCTGACGCTCACGGTCGTCGTCCAGGCCGCCATGACGGTCGCGTGCGGCTGGTTGGGGCTTGGCATGCCAAGCCCCTACACGTTCTACGCCGTTGTCGGGCTATACCTCGTCTACGCCCTCGCGCTCGGCGTCGCGATGCCGGTCAAGCAGGGCTACCTCAACGCCCACATCCCGTCGGCCCAGCGGGCCACGATCATCTCGCTGGACTCGTTCTTCGCGAACCTGGGCGGCGTCGGCGGCCAGTCGGGGTGGGGCTACCTCGCCCGGTCGCGCGGGCTGGCGGAGGCATGGGTGGGCGCGGGGTTGGCGCTGTTCTTGGGCGTGCCGCTGTACGTCCTGGCCCGGCGGCGCGACCGGGCGCTCGACAAGTTCTAAGGACCGATCCGCAGTCGCGCCGGCGCCGTCCGCAGCGGCTCGCCACCCGTCGGGAGCACGCCCGTCAACGTGTACTCTCCGGGCTCAACGGCCTGCCTCCACACGTCCTTCAGCTCGAACGTCTCTCCCGGCGCCAGCATCTTGATCTGCAGGATCTGTTGGGTGGCGACGTGCTCCAGCCGGCGCCAGACGACCTGTCCGTCAGGGCGGGCGACGATGATGTCGAACGTGACCGTGCGGCCCGTGAGGTAGAGCTCGACGCCGCGCTTCGCGGTGTTGGTGAGGCGGAGGGTGATGGGGACGGGCTCACCGCGGCGCACCTTGTCGGGCGCGACGAGGGCCAAACGCAAGGAGTCCGCTTGCGGCGGGGGAGCAGCAGCCGTCACAGCTCGCGGGGCGAGGAGTGCGGCGCCGCACAGCGCGGCGCCGCACCATCTCCGCATCGTCGCCGGCTCCCGATCAGAACGTCGTCGTGAGGGGCCCGAGCTCCGACTCGATGCCGGACATCGGGCTGTACACGAACAGCGTGCCCGACGAGTTGCCGCCCCACAGGATCCCGAGCAGCGTGGCGTTCCCGCCCGACAGCGCGAAGACGTCGGAGCCAGAATCGCCGCCGCCCACACCGGCGCTCACGAAGGTCTGGCACAGCTGCACGATGTTCGTTCCCGACACCCCGGTGTTCACGCAGGTGTTTGTGACCACGCCCTGCGTCCACCCCGTGGTACGGCCGATCTTGTTCACCACATCGTTGACGACCGCCGTGCCCTCGCCGCTCACGTTGATGGTGCCGGTGATGGTGATCGAGCCGTTGTTCGGGCCACTGGTCTGCGCGATCGCAGCGCTGAACGCCACACCGCTCGCGTAGGCGGCGCGCGCGGCGTCGCTGAAGCGGCACCGCCTCCCCTTGGGACAGCCGTTCTGGTTCCGGAAGTAGGTTGGGTCGTCCACCTCGGTGCCGATGAAGCTGTTCGCCTGGCTGGCGAGGGACTGGAAGTACTGCGTCCCTTCCACGCCGCCCTGGTGGTCGGTGCAGTGCGACGCGGTCACGAAGGAGTTCTGCCCGCCGCTCAGGGCGTTGAAGCCGATCGAGCAAAGGAAGTTGCTGAAGTTGATCTGCAGGCCGGCGACGACGGGGCGGACCTGGTCGCGCAGAGTCGCGGCGTAGGCGATCGGCTCCGTCTCCCGCACGACCAGGGCCTCGGCCGGGACGCCGAGCCGGGCCGCAAGGGCGCGGATATTGGCGTGCGACGCGCCGGGCTCGATGCCCACCAGCACGCGGTTCGCGGCCTCGTCGAGATCCACGAACACGACGCCGCCCTGCGCGAACACCTCGTACGAGATCCGCTGGAACCAGCGATCGAGGTCGCCATAGGCGAAGCGGCCGCGGAGCACCTGGATCTGAGCGGGCAGAAAGCCTCGCGCGCGGGCGAAGTCGCCAAGCGCGCGCTCGACCGGGCCGCGGTCCGCGGGATTCGTCAGGTACACGGTCGGCACGCCCTGATCAAGGAAGAAGCCACCGAACCCGGGCACGGTGCGCGCCAGGGTCGCGAGGTCGGGCGCCTGCATGCCCCGCAGCGCGGGCACCAGAGGCGGGGCCGGCTCGTTGGGGGTCGTGCTGTCGCTACAGGCCGCGGCTGCGGCGAGCGCGGCGACCGCGAGAAGCCGGACTACAGAGTGGGGATGAATCATGGCGGCACCCTCCCGAGAGATTGGGGGATTGCGATGGGGCGCCATGAGAAGATGCCTCCCTAAGCGAATTTCGGAAGACTGTTGCGGTGGCGCGACAGAAACTCCTCATACACGTGCGAGTCCGTGTAGTCCCGCAGCTCGCAGATCTTGTCGCCGCGGAATCGGATCACCACGCAGGTGCGCTGGTCCATCACGTCCTTGGGAGCACTCTTCAGCCAGCTGCGCTCCCGGATCTCCACGATGACCCGCTCGTCGGCCTCGTACCAGTCGCGCCACACGTCCTCGTAGCCCCAATCGGCGGCGCCGAGCCCGGGCGCGCGGTTCCATAACGCGTCGAGCACCTCCTCGCGGCCCCGCCACTCGCCGCCGATGCGCGGCACGCCCGCGACCCAGTACACGATGTCGTCGGTAAAGCGACTCCCGACTCCATCGCGATCGCCCGCGAACAGGGCCTTCTCGTACGCTTTCGCTATCTCCATCCGCGTGCTCATACGATCGCCTCCTCGGGGCTGAGCAGCGGATTGGCCTTGCGGCCGGCGCGCTCCATCGGCTTGTCCATCTCGCCGCGGTGCTCGTCCAGGATCTTCCAGAAGTCCACCGCGCGCTCCGCCAGCTCGCGCGCGGCCTCGCGCAGGGCATCGCTCGCCTTCACCTGTCGCACGTTGTTCTGCATGTCCTCGGCGTCCCACCCGCGCGAGTGGGCGATGAACGGGAACGGCGGGAACAGGAACCCCAGCTCGGACCAGAAGGTGAACATGCTCCCCGCCACGCCCTGGATGTTGTCCTGGCCCCCGGTGATGATGAACGCCCCGACCTTGTTCCGGATCAGCACCTTGTTGTGGATCGTGATTTGGTTCTGCACGCAGTTCAGCCGTTCGATCATCTTGTAGTACAGCGACGAGGCGTTCCCCCAGCGGATCGGCGTCGAGATGAGCACGACGTCCGCCCAATGCACGAGCCCTTCGTACACCGCCGTGAGCTGATCGTCGGGATCGCGCTCGGTGATGGCGCACGGCCAGGTGCAGGCGTGCGACGCCTTGGAGTAGTTCCCCTCACAGTGCTTGAAGTTGAGTGCGCGGAGTCTGATGAGCTGCGTGTCGGTCTGCAGCTCGCGCGCCCGCGCGATGGCGTGCTCGAGCAGCGCGTCGGACGTCGAGAAGCGCGGATTGGCTTCGTCCATCGCCGTGGTCGAGATGCCGAGCACCCGACAAGGGGCGCCGGCAGGTTTGGTGTGTTCGTCGAGCAGGTGGCTCGGCTTGTGCTTGACGAGCCTGCGCGGCATCACGGGCGGGGTCTGCACGTACACGCCGTCGGCGCGCTCCTCGACGGCGAAGGAGGGCACTTGTTCTTCGTCGTAGCCCGCCGGCCCCTTCCCGGTGAGGACGCTGTACTCCCAGCCGTGCCAGGGGCACATCACGAACTCGCCGCGCACGCGCCCCTCGGAGAGGGGACCGCCTTTGTGGTTGCAGATGTCGGAGATGGCGGTGAAGCGGCCTTCGTGCACGAAGACGGCGATGCGGTGGCGCTCGACCTTCACCGCGAACGGGACGCGGGCGAGCAGCTCGTCCTTGGAGCCGAGCCGGTGCCAGGTGGCCATGCAATGCTCCCGAGAGAGGGCTGGCTCAATGCTATATTCGACGCGCCATGCCTGCATCCCGCTCGCGCCTCGGCGTCATCTTCCTGACGGTCCTGATCGACCTCATTGGGTTCGGCATCGTCATTCCGATCCTGCCGGGCGTCGCCGTGCGGTTCGGGGCCAAAGGGTTCGAGTTCGGGGCGCTGCTCGGCGTGTACTCCTTGATGCAGTTCTTCGCGACGGCCCTGCTCGGGCGGATGTCGGACCGCGTGGGGCGGCGCCCGATCCTGCTCGGCACCATGGTGCTGAACGCCGGTGGCTACCTGCTGTTCGCCTTCGCCGGGTCGTACACCGCGCTGTTCGTGGCGCGGGTGATCAGCGGGTTTGCCGGCGGCAACATCTCGGCGGCTCAGGCGTACGTCGCGGACTCGACCAGCGCGGCGGAGCGCTCGCGGGGCATGGGAATGATCGGCGCCGCCTTCGGCATCGGCTTCGCCCTCGGGCCGGCGCTGGGCGGCGTGGCCGCCCACTTCGGCGGCCCGGCCGCGCCGGGACTGGTCGCGGCCGGGCTGTCGCTCGTGAACCTCGTATCCGCATGGCTGATTCTGCCCGAGTCGCTCCACGCCCAGCACCGCACCGCGCGGCGTGGTCTGGGCTTCGAGGCGATCGCCCGCGGCCTCGCCGACCCCCGGCTCCGGCCCCTGATGCTCGTGTGGGGGATTTTCCCGTTCGCCTTCGCCGGGTACACGGCGGCGCTGCCGCTCCACGCCCGGGTGACGTTCGGCTGGCGCGATGCGGAGCTGGGCGTCTTTTTCACCGTGTTCGGGCTCACCACGGCGTTCGTGCAGGGCTTACTCTTCGGGCGGCTGGCGCGGCGTTTCGGCGAGCGCACCCTCGTGATCGCCGGGACCATGGGCGTGGCGGTCGCCATCGGCGCCGTGCCGTTCGCCCACCACTCACTGGGCCTCTACGCGTGGACGATCGCGCTGGCCTTTTCGCAGGGCCTGGTGTCGCCCGGGGCGAGCGGGCTGGTGTCGGTGTACGCGTCGCCGAGCGAGCAAGGCGTCACGCTGGGCGCGGCTCAGGCGCTGGGCGCCCTGGGGCGCATGCTCGGGCCGGAAGTTATCGGCAAGACCTACGACGTTGCGGGTGCGCGCACGGCGTTCCTCGCGGCCGGCGGCGTCATGCTCCTGGCCTGGGTCGCCAGCCTCAGGCTGGAGCCCGTAAGTCATGCCCCCGCAACGCCTCCACCCGCGGCTTAACGGTCGGCGCACGGCGGCGTCCAAAGCCCGGACGCCTTTCAGGAGCATTCGATGCGTACGCAGATGACGGCCGCCCTCGCCGCGGCACTGGTGATCGCGGCGTGCAGCCAGGACCCGGCAGGCGTATCGGGTGCGAGCGACGAGCTGGTGCTCGCCCAGAACGCCCAGTCGATCGCGCAGGACGTAGCGGCCTCGACCGGCGCCACGTATGAAGGCTGGTGGGCGCGGCTCCGCGACACCCTCCGCACCACGGACGATCCCGAAGCCCGCGCTTTCCTCGACCAGGCCGCTGCCTACCGTGACTCGGCCCGCGCCGCCTGGGAAGCCGGCGACACGACGGCGGCGCGCGCCTACCGGCGGCTCGCCTTCCGCTCGGTGCTGGCCGCGGTGATCGAGATCTACCCCAACGCCCCCGAGCGGACCGGTCTCGCCGTCGATCAGGCGATCGTCCGGATCGAGCGGTACCTCGGCGGGCGTGACGCGCCCCGCATCCGCCTGATCCTCGCCCACGTGAAGGACCTCCGTGCCGAGGCCGACCGCGCGCTGGCCGCGGGCGACAAGGTGACGGCCCTGGCCCTGAATCTCCGGGGGATGCAGATCCTACACCGGCTGGTCGAGCACATCAGGGAGGCGCATCGCGATCATGACGCGGTAGCAGATGCGGAGATGCAAGAGGTCAGCTATTAGGACCTGCAACGACTAGACGCACAGACGCGCCGCGGTAGACGGAAACGAGGGGTCGGGACAACCTGTCCCGGCCCCTCGTCTTTCGATGCCCCAGCGCCTAGCCCCCAGCCCCCAGCCCCCAGCCCCTAACCCCTAGCCGGTGCGCGCACGTCTGCCGGCTGCCAGATGCTGATCTTCCGGGTCTCGGGCATCAGGAACAGGCTCAGCAGGAATGCGACGGCCGGCACGGCGATAGGATAAACCAGTGCGTGGCCCAGGCTCTGGGACATGGTGAGCCCCGCTGCCTGCGCAGACACATAGGCCGCGGTCGTGATGACGGGTACCAGTCCCCCGCCCCAGCCGTTGCCGATGTGATAGGGTACCGACACGGACGAGTACCGGATGCGCGCCGGGAAGTACTCGGCGAGGAACGCGCCGATCGGGCCGTACACCATCCCCACGTAGGAGACCATGATCGCAACGATCAAGATCGACAGGGGGTAGTTGATGTTGGCCGGGTTGGCGGCACTGCCGAGCGCGTTATAAAGCGGGTAGTAGGTCACGGCCGCCAGGAAGAACCCGGCGAGAATTATCGGCTTGCGACCGATCCTGTCGGAGAGCCAACCGAAAAAAATGAGCGACGGCGTGGCAATGAGCAGCGCGAGGCCTGTGATGATGGCCGGGTGTAAGACATCCGGCTTCTGCACCTGTTGGATGAAATAGAGCGCCCAGAACTGGCCGCTGTACCACACGACCCCCTCGCCGATCACGACGATGCTGGCGATCAGCACGTATCGGATGTTCTGACTCCAGAAGGCCTCGCGCCACGGATTGGCCGCCGTCTGTCCCTTCGCCTTGATCGCCTGGAAGATCGGCGTCTCCTGGAGCTGCAGCCGGATGTAGATCGCGATCGCGACCATCAGCAGCGAGAGCAGGAACGGGATGCGCCATCCCCACGCGTTGAACGCTTCGGTCCCTAGCACCTCGCGCGTCACGATGATGACGACGAGAGACACCACGATCCCGAGTGTGGGCGACGTCTGGAGCCAGCCGGTGTAGTAGCCCCGTTTGTCGTCCGGCGCATGCTCGGCGACGTAGGTGATGGCGCCGCCGTACTCGCCGCCCAGGCACAAGCCCTGGACGAGGCGAAGGAGCAACAGGATAATCCCCGCCGCTGCGCCGATCTGGGCGTAGCTCGGCACGAGGCCGATGAGGGCCGTTGCCAGGCCCATGCCGCTCAGCGTAATCAGGAACGTGTACTTGCGGCCCACGATGTCACCGATGCGGCCGAACACGAAGGCGCCGAACGGGCGGATCAGGAACCCGGCCGTGAACGTGCCGACCGTCTTGATGAGGGCGCTTCCGGAAGCGCCGGCCGCGAAAAACTTCACCGACAGGAGCGCCGCCAGGCTCCCGAAGATGTAGAAGTCGTACCACTCGATCACATTTCCGACTGCTGCGGCAATGACGACCCTGCGAAGGTCCTTCATGGCGAGCTGGGGCGCAGTCATAACTCCCTCGGGTCGGTGGTGGGGAACCTAGAAGATCGCATATCGCATGCCATGGCGCGTCACCGAACTAGGCTCGGTCGCCGGCGCCGCCGGCGACGAGTCCCTTGGCGCGCCACTTCTCGAAGATCCGTTTTACCTGCTGGTGCCCATCGTCCAGCGCCTGCGCCGGCGTCATCCGCCCCGTGGCCGCGTTCGCGAACATCGTCGGCAGCACGAAGGTATCGAACACCTCGGATTCCGCCGGGTTGGCCGGTCCCGGATGCCCGATGTTCGTCGCCCACTGGAGCGCCGTGCCGATCGGCCGGAGCTTGGTCGGCGGGTTCGACCCGAACGGGTCGTTGGCCGTCGCCTGCTCGAGCCAACGGTTGCCGGCGGCCGGCTTCTGGGCCAGCGGCGTGCCCCGATCGGCCAGGGAGCCCGGGTAGGCGGGGAAGTTGTACAGCTTGCTCCCCATCACGGCGTCCCGATAATGCGCGATGAGGTCGAGCAGGAACTGCTTCGCGACGTCGGGGCTCTGGGCGAACTTCCAGATCGCGTAGATGCCCATGACGTGCTCGCTCGCCCAGCGCGTCCCCCGCGGCCCCTTGAGCGCGGGGACGAAGAAAATGTCGTCCGCCACGGGCAGCTTGTTGTCCTGCGCGGTGCGGTAGGCGGAGATGGAGTTGAGGATGTACGACGTCTGGCGGGCGTTCAGTGCCTGGTTGTTCGAGGCGGCGTTCCAGCTGAGCACCGCCGGATTCATCCCGGCCTCGAACAGCCGCTTGGCGAAGGTCAGGGCCTCGAGCGCCTGGTCGGACTTGAGAACCACGTTCTCATTCGCGTCCTGGATCGAGCCGTCGTGCGACCACAGCATCGCGCGCGTCGCCATGTTGGTGTCGAGCTCCTGCGACATCCCGATGCCGATCGGGATCTGGATCTCGGGGTGCTTCGCCTTGATCTGCGGCCCTGCCGTCACGAGGTCCTCCCACGTGGCGGGTCCGTCGGGCATGCCGATCTCGGTCCAGACGCTCTTCAGGTAATCGCCCGGATCGGGGACGTAGTTGTCGCTGAAGCCGAACCATTTCCGCGTCACCGGGTTGTAGGTGCTGCGCTTGCACAGGTCGATCAGCGGCCCGTGCTGGCGCTCGGCCTCCTTGACGACGTCGGCCATGTCGAGCACCTGCGGCTCGAACGCGCCCGGCGGCGACAGGAACTGAAAGAGGTCGTGGCCCTGTTGCGCCGCGACCTCCGCGTTGGCCCGCGTCGTGAGGTCGGCGAGGGCGATGTGGTCCACGGTGACCTCGACGCCCTTGGCCGTGCCCCAGTCCTTGGCGTACTTGTCGAACCACGCGTCGTAGGCGGGAACGAAATGGCTCCACTGGATGATCTTGAGCGTCTTCTGCTGCCGTTTGATCCAGAGCGTCGGTCCCCTCCCGAAGGCGGCCGCTGTTGCCGCCGCGCCCGACGTCCTGACGAACTGCCGTCGATCCATCCCTTTTCGCTTGGCCATGGGACTATCCCTTGACCGCTCCCAGCGTGAACCCCTGGATGAAGCGATCGATGAAGAGGTTGTAAACGATGGCCAGCGGAATGCTCGTGAACAGCGCCGCGGCCATGAGAGACCCCCAGTGGTACACATCGCCCCGCACCAATGCGATCGGCACGCCCAGGCTCACGGTCATCTTGTCGACCGAGCTGATGAAGGTCAGGGCATACACGAATTCCTGCAACACCAGCGTGAAGCTGAATACAACAACCGTCAAGATGCCTGGAACGATGAGGCGGGGCACGACTTTTACGATCACGGCGAGCCGGCTGTACCCATCAATCATGGCCTGCTCCTCGATGTCCCACGGAACGGAGCGGAGGAACCCCATGACGAGCCACGTGCAGAAGGGGATTGTGATGGTCGGGTAGATAAGGATCAAGGCCCCAAGCGAGTTCTGGAGGCCGAGGAGCGCCACGAGCCGCGCGAAGGGGATGAAGAGCAGG
>DASYRJ010000037.1:0-36023 GCA_036004525.1 Gemmatimonadales bacterium
GCGCCGCCCGGCTCGGCGTAGTTGTACCAATTGAAGTAGCGGACCTTGTAGGGGCAGTTGTTGGAGCAGTACCGCGTGCCCACGCAGCGGTTGTAGACCTGGCCGTTGAGCCCGTCGGGCGTGTGATACGCCGCGTACACCGGGCAGACGGGCTCGCACGGCGCGTTGCCGCATTGTTGGCACATCATCGGCGAGCTCACGGCGCCTTGGGGCCGGCCTTCGGCGTCGGCCCGCCAATAGCGCTCGATTCGCAGCCACGACATCTCGCGGCCGCGCTGCATCAGCGCCTCGCCCACCGTGGCCAGATTGTTCTCGGCGTAGCAGGCCGTCACGCACGCGGAGCAGCCGGTGCACTTCGCCAGATCCACTGCCAGGCCCCAGCGGGGCTGCTCCCCCCGGTAATTGCCCAGCTCGGCCTTCTCGAATTGCCGCTCCGCCCACCACTCGACGGACTCGGTGGCGTACTCCGGCGTCTCGGCATGGTGGAAGGGAGCGTCCCCCGGGTGGAGCCGCTTGGCGCGAGCGAGACTCAGCACCTCGACCGATCCCTCGCCGCGCTCGCGCGGGCTCCCCTCCGTCGTCACGATGTTGCGGTGCTCACCCGTCTTGGTGGCGGCAGCGCGTACCGCGAAGGTGCGGCCCCCATACCCGTTCGCCTGCGGGCCCAGCAGCTCGAAGGCGTTGAAGGAGCGATCCTTGGCGTAGCGCCCGTAGGCGGCGTGTCCCTGCCCCGTGGGCACGGCCAGCACGTCGGGACGCACGCTGGCCGTGATCCACACGGGCGCGTTCACCGCGCCGAAGGCGGACTTGAGCAGCAGGAAATCGCCCGTGGCCAGGCCCCAGCGCGCGGCGGTCTCGGGGTGCACCTCCACCCAGCCGTGCCAGGCAATCTTGGAGACGGGGTCGGGGAGCTCCTGCAGCCAGGGCTTGTTGGCGCCGCGGCCGTCGTGCAGCACCGGGTGCGGGAAGACGACGACCGTTTGGTCGCCGCTGCCCTCGAGCGGAACGGCGGCGGCGGCAATGCGACCGGCGGAATCGGCCAGGCGCACGGCGCGAACGGGGGGGTCAGCGTACACGCCGCCCTGCGCCAGCGCGTCCATCCAGAACTGCTCGACGCTCGTCGCCCCGTGGGGCCGCGCACGCCACTTGTCCTGCAGGTAATCCTTGAAGGTCCCGGCACGGCCGGCGAGACGCAGCACGACGTCGCCCGCGCCCCGAGTCTCCGGGAAGACGGGCTGCACGACGGGTTGCTGCAGCGCGAGCACGCCGGCCCGCGGCCGGCTGTCGGCCCATTGCTCGAGCGGGTGGAGATCGGGGAGCACGAGGTCGCACGCGGCCGCCGTCTCATCGAGGTAGGAGGAGAAGCTGACCCGGTACCCGACCTTGCCGAGGGCGTGCGTGAACGCGCCGGGGAGCGAGTGGCCCGGATTCGCGCCGTGCACGAGCAGCAGCGCCACGCGGCCGGCCTCCATGTCCGCGGTCAACGCCGCGAGGTCGGCGAAGGTCCCGAGAGCGGACAGCGCGAGATCGGGGCCGAACTTCACCAGCTTGCCGACGGCGCCCACCACGTAATTGAGAATGTTGACCGCGGCTACGATCTCGGCGCCGTTCGGGTACTGCGCCGCGGTTCCGCCCGCCACGGCGAGGCCGCCCTTCGAGTTGGCGAACTCGATCGCCAACCGGACGATGGTCTCCCGCTCGATCCCGACCGTGGCCGCGACGGCGGCCGGGGTGTGGCGCGCGAGGAGATCGCGCACGCGGCCGACGTCCGCCGGAAGTGGCGCCAGGCGCTGGCTCACGATGACCTGCGCCAGGGCGAGCGCCAGCGTCCCCTCGGTGCCCGGCAGGGCCGCCACCCATTCATCCGCGTTCATACCGGTGAGCGACATCCGCGGGCCCACGTACACGAACTTCGCCATCGAGGCGTCGCGTCCGGCGTCGAACGCATGCGCGCGGGCGAAGCCGTTCTGGAACGCCACGGGTGACAACCAGGTGTCGAGGAAGTCCGCCCCGAAGGAGAGGACGTACTTCGCGTTGGCGAAATCGTACGACGGAATCGCCGCAGTCCCGAACGCGAGCCGGTTCCCGGCGCGCAGCGCCTCGAAGCCGAACGGCTCGTAGCTCACGCGTCGGCCGCCGACCTGGCGCATCCACTCGTCCACCAGGTCGCCGAACGTCGACGCCTCGGCGCCCGTGAGAAAGACGACGCCCTTGCCCTGCGCTTCGCGCACCTTGGCCGAGAGCCGCTGGATCGCCCCCTCCCAGTCGATCGCATCGAAGCCGCCCGCGGCGTTGCGAACCATGGGGCGGATCACCCGGTCGGGGTTGTAGAGTCCCTGGAGCGCGGCCTGGCCGCGGGCACAGAGGCGGCCGCGGTTGATCGGCGAATCGGGGTTCCCCTCGATCTTGACCGCTCGCCCCTCGCGCACCCGCACGCGGATGCCGCAGCCGGCGGGGCACTCGCGGCAGGTGGATGCGTAGTACGTCGCGGTGCCGGGGATCTGATCCTCGGGCTGAATCAGATAGGGGATCAGCCGCTCGGTAGGCTCTGGCCCGATGCCGCAGGCGGAGAGCGTCGCCGCCCCGGCGCCGGTGACGCCGAGGACCTTGAGAAACCGCCTGCGATCCATCCCGTCGGTCATCGCGCTCGGGCTCCCCTTAGTAGTGGCACACCGTGCAGTCGCGACTCACCTTATTCTGCACGTGGCACCCCACGCACCATCCCATGCGCAAGGTCGAGACCTGCTGGACCTGTGCCATGCGCTGGACCTCGCCGTGGCAGGTGGTACACGACTGTGTGCCGAGGGCCTTGATGTGGCGCTGGTGCGGGAAGTGGACAAAGCCGGGGACGGCGTGGATGCGGATCCACTCGGGCGGTTTGCGCTCGCGCCAGGCGTCCCGGACCTTCTTGATCTCCGCCTGGTGCGAGGGCGTCGAGCCGCCGATCACCTGGTGGCACCCGATGCACGTCTGCAGCGCGGGAATACCCGGCTCGCTCGACACGGCCACCGAAGAGTGGCAGTACAGGCAGGGAATCTGGTCCTGGCCGGCGTGGATGTCGTGGCGGAAGAAAATCGGTTGGCGGGGACCCGGGAGGCTGCCCGTGTCGCTGATGACTGGGGCCTGGTATCGCTGGGCCGCTGCCGGAAGCGCGAGGAGCAGCGAGAGCAGGACGATCTTCGTCACCAATGCATTGGCCTCGATGGCGAATCGATGAATGCTACGCTGCAGGCCCCGCAATGTATCCCCGCCCCGGAACGGCACACAAGGGCGGTTCGGATCACGCGTCGGGGCACGGCATGCCGTGCCCTATTCCGGCCGGGCCAGGAGTTGGTATTTCAGTCGCACGACGTCCACGAACGACGTGACGGCTTCCAAGTCGGGGAACTCCATCCAGCAGTGGCGCACGCCATCGGAGACCACGCCGTCTCGCACCGCTTGCTTGATGAGCCGGGGCAGCCCGTTCGTCGCGCCGATCTCGTGCTCCTCCAGGCGACTCAGCACGAACGTGCCGCTCACGCCGGACTCCATCGGATGCAGGTACCCGAGCTTGCGGCCGCCGACCTCGTACATCCACACCCACTTCCACATGGTGCCGAGGTAGACGACCTGCTCGGTCACATGCCGCAGTTCGCGCAGCGCCTCGCGCGCTTTGCGGAACCGCTGCGCCGCGCGGGGCGGCAGGTCGCGGATTGGCTGATCAGCCTTCGGCCGCTGCCGTGGGCTCAGATAGAGATGCGTGGCCCAGTATCCGGTGGGCTGCTTGGTCATGGCGCCCAAAAGGTACAGGCGGGGTCAAGAGCGATTCCCGAATCAATTACTCGGAATGGCGCAGGCGCGTCGCAGCGCGAAACCGCCCCGGATCGAGCAGGCGGCCGCAGGCCTGTTGGGGCACGGTCATCCGGCCATCCTTCCCCATCGAGAGCTTGATCACGTCGGCGTTGCGTCCGTACCAGCGGTCCGACGGCTCCAGGTCGGACGGGTAGACGAACCGCGGCAGCGCCGCCGCTGCCAGAGCGGCCTGCGACCCGATGCCCGATTCCGGCATCGTCCCGGCCCACAGCTCCGCGCCGTACTCTTCGGCGAGCCGGTAGATGCGGCAGACCTCGCTCAGCCCACCGACCCGGTGCACCTTGATGTTCCACACCTTGGGCCCGTCGAGCTCCATCACCTGTCGCGCGGCGCGGGCGTCGCGCAGCGTCTCGTCCAGGCACACCGGCGTGCGGAGGGTCTGGCCCAGCCGGGCGTGGCCGACCAGCTCGTCGGGCGGGAGCGGCTGCTCGATGTACAGGAGGCCGGCGTCGTCGAGACCGCGCAGGGCGGTCTCGTCGCGCGGCCATTCGTAGGCGCCGTTGGCGTCCACGGTGAGCGGCAGATCGGCACCCGCCATTCCCTCGCGCGCCGCCCGGACCGCGACCGCGTCCCACCCGGGACAGACTTTGATCTTCACGCGCCGGTAGCCGCGGCGCACCGCTTCGTACACCCACCGCGTGAGCACGTCGGCCTGGCGTTCCGGCGGAATGCCGAGGGCGACGCCGCAGTCCACCGCGGCCGCCGGCGCGATCCCCAGGCGGTCGCCGAGCAGCGCGGCGAGGCCGGTCCCGCGCCGGTGCGCGGCGAGGTCCCAGGCGGCCGTCTCCACGCCGGCGCGCGCGAACCAGTTGCCGCGCACGCCGTCGCGCAGGCTCGCGTCCACAGCCTCGGGCTCCTCGAACTCGCGGCCGACGACCCGTGGGATCAGGACGCGTTCGATGAGATCGCCGGCCCCGGCGAGCGTTTCTTCGGAGTAGAAGGGCAGATGAAAGGGGGGACACTCGCCGTAGCCGACGTGGCCCGCGTCGTCGTGCAGCACGACGATGAGGGAGCGCCGCTCGTCGATCGAGCCGCCCGAGATCACAAACGGCTCGACCAGCGGCAGCGTCAGGTCGTAGAGGTCAGCCCGGGTGATGCGCATCGGTCGCGAGGTCGAGAAACCGCAGCTCCCCGTCCCGCCGCTCCAGGTCGCCCTGCGCTTCGAGCTCCAGGAGGCAGGCCACGAGCCCGTCGCGCGGGTCGAACACCAGCTGGTGCAGCGCGCGTTGCGTCCGGGAACCGCCGGTCGCGGCGTACTCCTCGAGCGGGAGCTGGAAGAAGGTGTGCAGCTGGACCGACGAGCAGCCGCGGCGGGCGTACGCTACGATCATGCGGCCGGAGTGGATGTTGCCGGTGCCGCACAGGCGGATGGGCGGACGGGCGGACGGGCGGACGGAAGAGGCCGCGGCATCGAGCACCCGCAGGTTTCGTTCGCTCAACTCCCCGCCACCATAGGCCACACCGAGCTTCGCATCGAACAACCGGTTGAACACCACGAGCGCATCGGCGCCGGCAGCTGCGTTCACCATCTCGACCTGAAAGGCGTCGTCGAAGCGGGCGTTCATCAGCTTCATGGCGATGCGGACGGGGATGGCAGACGCGGCGCGGATGCGCTCCGGCACCTCGCGCAGCCAGCGCAGGATCTGGGCGCGATCGTCGGCGAGCGCATCGCCCGCGAGGGTGGGCGAGAAATCCTTCTCGACGAGGAGGGGCGGGTCACGCCACGCGGCGGCGAGCGCCCCCGTGGTGTACCGATACTCGGCGTCGCGGAACGGCTCGTCGAGCTGCGGCAGGTGGTACTTCACCGACGGGACGACGAGCAACCGGCCGCCGCGCGTCAGGTCGCGGCCCGCGCGGACGAGCGCCAGGTAGTCGTCGAGCGAGCGGTCCCACCCCCGCCCCTTCCACGTGACCGTCCACCCGCCGCCGCGGCGCTCGACCTTCATCTTGGTCTCACGGATCGCCCAGGCCGCCATCGATTGCGCCCCGGCCTCGTCCTGCGCGATGACGGTCTTCAAGACGGCGAACGCGAGGCCGGCGTCGGCGTCGGTTTCCAGTTGGCCCTCGTTCAGCGATAACTGGCCGGAGCCCTTCCCGATGGGGTGCGGCAGCGTCTCGCCGAGGTAGCGCGCCGTGAGATCGATTGCGTAGGTCTCCCGAACGTGAGCAGCGAAGTCGCGGGGCAACTCCCGCTTGAACCGCTCGAAGTCTCTATCGAGCAAAGCGGGAGAGCCTGAATTGCGCATCGGGCGCCTCCCCAGTGAGCACGAGCCGGGCGACGAGCTCACCCACGGCGGGACCATGCTTGAAGCCGTGTCCCGAGCCGCCGCCCACCAGCCAGGCATTCCCCGCCTCCGGATGCCGGTCGATGATGAAATGCTCGTCGGGCGAGTTCTCGTACTGGCACACACGCGCTTCGAGTAAGGGCGCGCCTTGCAGTCCCGGAAAGCGAAACGCGAGGTAGTCGCGTGCCGTGCGCAGAGCCTGTTCACTGGGCACCCGCTCGCCGCCCGTGGGGTCGAACGCGGGCCCGCGCGTATCATCCGCGACCTTGAACCCGCGCCACTCATTCCCGGGAATCCCGTACATGAAGCGCGTCCCGTGATCGGCCCAGACGGGGAGCGACGCTTCCGTGAAGCGCGTGTCGCCCGGCGGCGTGCCGAAGAAGAACACGTCCTGGCGCGTGGCGCGCACCCGATCGCCGATGGCCTCGGGGAAGAGCGATCCCAACCAGGGGCCGCAGGCAAAAACAAAGCGATCAGCCGCCAGCGTCGTGCCGTCAGATAACGTCGCGGCGGCGAGCTCGCCGCTCCGTGGTTGCACGGGCGCCTGGACGGCGAGCTGGCGATACTCGCCCCCTTCGGCGAGGAACCCCTCGAGCACGGCGGCGCAGGCGCGGCGCGCCGTGAGATAACCGCCGTCGCGCTCGAAGATGGCCCAGCGCACCCGCTCGCAGCTGATCTGCGGGTAGCGTCGCGCCACCTCGGCGCCGGTCAGCTCCTCGAACGCGACGCCGGCGTCCCGGAGCAACGGCAGCGCCGCCCGCTCGTATTGTTCGTCGCCTTCGACCAGCCACAGCACGCCGATCCCGTGGTACAACGGCCGGCGCCAGTGCCGCTCGTGCTCCTTCCACAGCGCGAGCGCGCGGGCCGCCATCCGGGTGTAGATCGCCCGCGGGCCGTACGTCGCGCGGAGGACCCGCGTCTCGCCACCCGAGCTGGCGCGGGCGTTGCCGGGCCCCCAGGCATCGAGCAAGGTGACGCGGGCGCCGCGACGCCGCAGGTAGAGCGCAGTCCAGCCGCCGAATGCCCCCGCGCCGACCACGACCACGTGCGGTTGCTTGCTCATGGGAAACACGCCTCCGAGCGCGACAGCCGCGCACGATTTGAGAAACGACCGCCGGGCTACCGTACGCGAGCCTCGCGCACTGCCCGGCGCACGGCCTCTCGCTCCGCCGCAGGCAAGGCCGGACCCCAGGGATCGTCGCAGGCGTCCTCGGGAATCACGCCGTCGGCGGCGAGGGCCCAGAGCGTGCGGCGGATATAGCCCGCCATGGGCACAACGAAAGTCGTCTGAGCAAAGGCGTCGACCTGCGCGGAGAGGCGTAGAAAAACCTCGTGGTCACCGGCGTGAAAAGCGGCCATCAGGTTCGCTTGCCTGTCGGTGAGGGCGGCGCCCATGCCGATCAAGGCGGCGCGAGCACCCATGAGCAACGAATAGCCCAGGAAACGGTCCTCACCCGTAATCAAGAGCTTGTCCGGGTGGTCTCGCATCACGGTCGCCATGCGCTGGAACGTCATCACCGAGTCGAGTGTCGCGACCTTGATGCCGATCACGCCGGGCAGCGACAGAATCGCGTGGAGGGTCGCGTCGTCGTACGCCACGCCTCCCGCGGCCTCATACAGATAGAAGGCGATCACGGGAAGCTCTCTGGCCAGCGCGGCATGATACGCGACCGCCTCGTCGCGCCGCGGGAAGGCGAGCAAGGCGTCGGCCCCGCCGCGCTTCGCGTCACGCCCCATTTCGATGGAGTTCGCACCCGCCACGATGACCTTGTCCGGCAGGGCCGCGCGCCAGGTGGCCAGGACGAGGCCGCGCTGCTCTTGCGTCAGATGGGGCCCGCGCCCTGTGTGGGCCCACACCGCCACGCCGGCGATGGGCTGCGTCGCCATCCACTTCGCGTAGGCGCGCTGCACATCGTCGGCCAGCGCCGTCCCGCGAAACGGGACGGGGACGGCTGGAATGAGCCGCCACTCGAGGCGGGCGGTCAGGGCGGTCGGGGCGGTCGAGGCGGTCGGGGCGGTCAAAAGACAACGGCGGCGGTCAAGGCGGTCGCGGCGGTCAGTTCACGAGCATCGTGCGCACGTTGCCGCACTCGATGGCTGACCGCTGCTCCGAGGCCAGTTCCAGGAGGTCCAGCTTCGCGATGCCGGTTTCGGGAATCCGCAGCGGCTGACCCGTCCCGAAGACGAAGCGATCCACCCCCACCGTCTCGCACAGCGTCGCGAGGTGATCCTCGGGCGGTCCCCAGATCCAGCAGATGTCCCACCAGATGCGGCGAGCCTCCTCGGGTGTCGAGCCGAAATGCACCTCCTCGACGAACGCGCGGTCGGCGTGGGTGACGAGCAGCCGGACATCCTCGTCGCTGCGGATCAACGCGCGCACCGCCGCGGCGGGCAGCTCGGCGACGCCGTCGTTGGGATGGCGCTGGCGCCCGTCCTCGAGTCGCACGGCAAGCATGAGCGGGACGCGCGCCGCGCCGCACGCCGCCGCGAGCACCCGCATCTCCCCCCCGGCCGGGTCGAGACCGAAGTAGCACGGGTCGCAGCGCACCGCGGGCGCTCCGGCGTTCACGGCGTCGGCGAGCCCCTGCTCCCACATGGGGAGACCCGGATGGACCGCGGGCACCGGCTTGAGCCGGGGATGGGCGCGGGCCGTCTCGACCAGCCAGGCGTTCCCTTCGCCGGGATCGCGCCAGAAGAGACCGGGGAGGTGCGTGACCCACGCCTCGTCGATGGCGACGCGGTCCAGGGCCGCCAGCAGGGCCTCGGGCGACGTGCCGGGGACCTTCCGCCACGGATAGGCGCCGAGGAAGGCGTTGACGTCGATGCGCATCAGTCGGCGGGGAGCGCGCCGGGCGGGAAGATCCTGGCGGCGTTCTTCCACCGGACCAGCGCCAGCTCGTCCTTCGTGAGGAGCCGCTCCAAGTAGCGGAGCTTCGCCCACCCCGTGTCCATGGTGAGGTCCGTGCCCCAGAGCAGCCGGCTCACACCGGCCGCTTCGACGCAGGCCTCGAGCATCCCGCCGTCCACGCCGCTCCCCGAGAGATCGACGTGCACGTTGGGAACGTCGCGGACCGCGCGCAGCGAGTGCAGCCAATCGCCCCCGCCGCCGATGTGCGCCAGGATGAACGCCACGTCGGGGTGGCGCCGCGCGAGCGTGCACAGCTCCCCCGCGTCCGAGGCTTCCTGGCCGGGCCAGTCCCGGCGGCGGTGCTGCCACGCGTGCTGCAATACCGGAAGGCCGTGACGCCGGGCGAGGCCGGCGATGGGGTCGAGCAACGCGTCGTCGGCGCGGCGGCTCGCCGCCAGCTTGACGCCGATCATCCCCGCGTCCCGGCAGCGGGCGATCTCGGCCAGGGCGTGATCGGTGTAGTTGGGGTTGACGCACACGTAGCCGCGGATGCGATCGGGATACTGGCGCTGCAACGCGAGCAGCGCGTCGTTACCGGCGGTGACGTCCGCCGGCGAGGGGAAGTACACCGGTGACGTCCGGCCCCAGCTGCCGAGGATCGAGGCGACGTGGACGCCGATCCCGATCTGCTCGCCCGCGCGCAGGCGGCTGGCGTTGCGCTCGCGCCAGTCGGCGCGCGGGGCGCGATCGTGGTAAAAATGGGCGTGGACGTCGACGAGCATCTCCCAATTTGCTATCTTGGGGCCTCCACCCGCCACATCGGGAGACGCCATGCCGACGCTCATCGACATCAACCGCGCCAGAGCCATTCTGCTGCAACCGGGCGCCACGTGGAAGGTGATCGACGGCGAGTTCACCAAGCCGGCCGAATTGTACCAGCGGTACATCATCCCACTCGCGGCCGTGGGGCCGGTGTGCAGCGCCATCGGGATGTCGGTGTTCGGTCTCCGCGTTCCCCTCGTGGGGGCGACGTTCCGCGTGCCGGTGGTGAGCGCGCTGACACAGGCGGTGGTACAGTACGTGCTGGCGCTCGTGGGCGTGTTTGTCGTCGCGTTGATCATCAACGCGCTCGCACCCACCTTCGGCGGTCAGAAGAACGACGTCCAGGCCCTCAAGGTGGCGGCCTATTCGAGCACGGCGGCGTGGGTGGGCGGCGCCTTCAACCTGATTCCTCCCCTCGCCCTCGTGGGCATGCTGGTCTCGCTGTACACCCTCTATCTCCTGTACGCCGGGCTGCCGGTGGTGATGAAGGCGCCCAGGGACAAAGCGATGGGCTACACGATCGTGGTGATCATCGCGGTGGTCGTCGTCTGGCTGATCATGGGAGCCATCGCAGCGGCGTTCCTGCCGGGCTACTCGGGGCTGGAGCCGCGCGTCTAGGCGAGCGCCTCGCGCAGCACGTCGTTCAGGATGTTCAGCGTGCGGTCGACGGTATCGTCGTCGTGCGCGAGGGAGACGAAGTTGTAGGCGGTGCGCTTGAAGAGGAGGCCGCGCTTGGCGCAGCCGAGCGCCACCGTGCGGGAGATCGCTTCGCTCGCGTAATGGAGGAAGCACATCTCGGCCAATCCGCCCACGCCGGTCACGACGGCCGGGTGCGCGTGCTGGAGGTTGTGGAGGCCGTGGAGGAGGCGGGTGCCCACGCGATGCAAGTGGGCGCAGACATCCTGGTCTCCGAACACGGTGAGCGTCGCGCGCGCGGCCGCCAGCGCAACGCTTTCAGTCGCGAGGGTGGACGAGATCCAGGTGCGGGTCACCCCCGCCATCAGGTCGGCCCGCCCGCCCACCGCCGCCAGGGGAAACCCGTTCGCCAGCGCCTTGCCGAGCACGGCGAGGTCGGGACGCACCCCGTAGCGCTCGGCGGCCCCGCCGACCGCCAGACGGAAGGCCGTCTTGATTTCGTCGAACACCAGCACCGCGCCCACGCGCTCCGTCTCCGCCCGCAGCGCGTCGAGCCACTCGCGGCTCGGGTCCGCGACCACCACCGGCTCCACCACCACCGCGGCGAGATCACGGCCCCGCTCGCGGATCAGGTCGCGCGCGGCCGTCACGTCGTTGAACGGCAGCTCGGCGAACAGTCCCCGCACCCCCACCGGAATCCCTTCGGCCCCGCCCTGGCACCAGTCGAGCCAGCCGTGGTAGCCGCATCCCAGCACCTGATCGCGACCCGTGGCGACCCGGGCGAGCCGCACCGCCGCCGCGACCGCCTCCGCGCCGGTCTTGAGGAACCGGACCCGCTCGAGCCAGGGAATCCGCGCGGCGAGCATCTCGGCCAGCTCCTCCTCGATCACCGGCGGCAGGGGGCCGACCACGCCGTCCGCGATCGCCCGCTCCGCCGCGGCATTGACGGCGGGATGGCCGTAGCCCAGGGCCACGGCGCCGAGGGCCATCACGTAGTCCACGTATTCCCGACCCGCGGCGTCCCACACCCGGCAGCCCGCGGCACGCACGACCCGCGCCGGAGCGTCGGGTCCGGGCTCGGGGCCGAAGAGCGCGTCGGGGCGCTTGCTACCCGTCGACGTGAAGCCGGGAACGCGCCAGTCGCTCACCGTATTTCACCACTTCGATGGCCATGGCGCGAAGCAGCTTGGCCTCGCGCGCGTCGAGCGGCGTGCGGTGCACGAGCTCCCGCATCGTCCGCATGATGCCTTCCGCGTTTCGGGTCTTGAAAAACTCGATCGCGGCGAGGGCGCGCTCCGCATCGTCGAACAGCCGCTCCAGCTCCTCGACGGTAGCCGGGCCGGCAGATCGGCGCGGCGACTTGAAGGCCTGGGCGTCCGCTCCCCGCGCCAATGCCAGCTCGTACAACATCACCACCACCGCGTGCGCCAGGTTGAGCGAAGCGTACGACGGTGCCGTGGGAATCGTGACGATGCGGTGGCAATGATCGAGGGTCTCGTTCGTCAGCCCTTTGTCCTCCCGTCCGAACAGCAGCGCAACGGGAGAGGGGGAGGCGCCCTCCGCCAGCGCCGTGATCTCCGCCGCCGCTTCGCGGGGCCGCTGCACGTTGCGTTTGGCCGTCCGCCCGCGCGCCGTGAACCCGACCACGTGCACGCAGTCCCCGAGCGCCTCCGAGAGCGAGCCGAAAGTCCGCACGCGCGCGAGAATGTCATCCGTTTGGTGCGCGATGCCCGAGATCCGGTGGGCATCGTACTCGCGAGGGGCCACCAGGCGCAGGTCGCGGACGCCGAAGTTCTTCAAGGCCCGCACGACGTGGGCGATGTTGACGAGGTCCTGGGGCTCGTGGAGGACGACGACGATCATAACCTGAAGGCGACGGAAGGACGGAACGACGGAACGGGGATGATGAACTCGCCTCCGCATCCCCGTTCCGTCCTTCCGACATGCCGTCGCAGTATCATCCGATGAGTTCCAGTACCCCGAACCGGGCCGGGTCCTGCCGGTCTCCCCGCAGCCAAACCCAGCCGTCACCGCCGCTCCACACCAGCTGCCCCGCGCGGCGTAACCGGCCGGGCAGCATCTCGTTAATGATAAGGTCGAAGGCCACGCGCCCGCCGACGTGCGGCCGGACCTCCGACGGCCAGGGGACGGCCAGGGTCACACAGTAGCCGGGGTCGGTGCGCCGCCAGGCGCCGCGCACGCCGCGCGCATCGCCCGCCGTGTCGCTCGTGGCCCGGACGCGCAACGTGCCGTTCGTATCCGGAATCACCAGGTAACCGACATGCCCGCTCCTCACCCCGCCTCCGTCAGGGTCCCGGTCCCCGGCGACGTACACCTGGAGCCCATCGGAGTGAATGTCGTCCGGCTCGTTCTCGAGCCGCAGCGGCGGTGCATCGCCGGGGCGGAAGCAGAGGTCCGGTTTGGTCACCTGGACGGCGAGGTAGAGCGCTGCCTCATCCCAGGCGGCATAGGCCACCGCGAACAGATCGTCGGGGCCGGGATAGGCGTCCTCGCTGCGGCGGTACTGGTCCTCGAGCGCGAGGTGGAGCGGCTCCGACGGATCGAAGCCGACCGGCGTGCCGTCCAGCGCCGGCTCGGCGGCGACCCGCAGCGCCGCGCCCAGGGCGGGCGTCGGTCCCTCCAGCTCGAGCAGGGGCTCGAACGGGGGCTCGATCTCGCGGCTGCCACCCAGCGCCAGCTTCCCCTCCCCTCCGCCGACCTCCCAGCTACGACCCGTGAACCGATGCCGTTCCACGCCCGTCCCCGTCTCGACCTCCACGACGTCGCCGCTCGCACGCACGGTGCGCACCGTCTGTTGCTCCCCCGTGTGCGGGTCCAGCACCGCGACGATGCGGAGGTTCCGCCCCCGGGCCCGGATCACGTAGAACGCTTCCCGTTTCCCATCTCCCGGTAGTCCCGGCCCCTCTGCCCGCAGCAGCTCGCCGTCAAAGACCCAGTGCGCGGTGAGCTGTGCGCGGTGCGCGGAGTGCTCGAGCACGATCGGTCCGGCCTGGTCGGGCACGAACCGCTCGACGCCGGTGACGAACTCGTCCGCCAGCTGGCCGGCCTCCCACCGCCCAGGCGTGGCCACGTCGCCGCGCCCGCCGACGTGCCACGGGACCTCCAGGACACGATCCTCCCGCCCCACGAGCTCGACCACATCGACCACGTAGCGCGGCCCCGAAACCACCGTGCGGCGCAGGTCGCCGTACCGCCCTACGACCCATGCCCAGTCGTGGACGACGTCGAACATCTCGCAGCTCGCGTCGCCGGGAGGCTGCGAGGCGCCGTCCACGCGGGGGGCGTTGTGGGCCAGGGTCGAGCGATACCAGAACAGGTCGCGCGCTACGTACGAGCCGGTCCCCGGATCGGGCAGCCAGTGAACGCCGCCGGCGTGCAAGGTAAGGTGCAGCCGGTCCGGGTGCCCGTGCCCACCCCCGTAACGCCCGCACTCGACGCTCGCGTAGCGCCCGTCAGCGCGCAGCACGGCCAGCCCCTGCGCCTCGAGCAGGATGCTCCCCGGCCGCCACGCGTCCGGATCCCCCGACAGCTCCGGCGCCATCTCGAGGAGGGACCACCAGGAGAGCCGCGTGCGGCGTGCGGCGTGCGGCGTGGGGGATGCGAAGGGCGCATCGTGCAGATAGGACTCGAACAGTTCGGGGGCCGGCGATCGCACGCGATACAGCGCCGCGAGCCAGTTCGCGAGATCCCCGGTCTCCGGTCCCCGGTCCCCGGTCCCCAGCTTTGCCAGCCCGATCTCCCATAGTTCGAGATACATCGGCTGCGCGAGCGAGATGCCATACCGGGAGTCCTTGCGGGCAGGGAAGGTGAAGTCGGGGAGGGCCGTCAACGCGGGTGCGCGCAGCGCGGCCGCGATGCGCCCTGCCAGCCGGGGATCGGCCCAGCACTCCACGCCGGCGAGCCGCGCCCAGCCCACGCCCGTGAGGAGGCCGCGCAGGGCGAAGAGGTGGTAGTTCTCCCCTTCGTACCACATGCCGTCGCGCCCGTAGCCGCGTACGAGGTGCGCCACCAGGCCCGTCGGGCCCTCGATCGCGCGCTGCGCCAGATCCTCGTCTTCGAACCACACGGCGATCGCCGTGAGGGCGGCATTGTTCCAGGTTTGGCGGTTGGAGAAGTGCTCGTCGAAGTCGCCGATCAGATTCGCAGCTTCATCGGCCACCTGGCCGACGGCCCGCGCCGCGGCCGGGTCGAGCCGCCCGGCGGCGCGCAGCAGCATCGCCGCCGCGAGATAGTTGCAGACCCACAGCGACTCGAGGTAGGTGGAAAAGAAGAGGCGGCTCGGGCCCAGGACGTTGTCGCGATTGGGATAGCGCCAGTAGCGCTCCGCGTAGCCCGTGAGGATCTCGTGCGAGCGCTCGCCGGCCGCATCGTCACCGCCCAACGCGGCGAGCGCGGCGAGGTGCGCGGCCCGCTCGGCGAGCCAGAGGTGCTGGAAGCGCGCCCAGTGCCGGTCGTGCCGTTCGCCCGTCCACGTCTTGCCACAGCGCGGGCAGCGGTGCGCCGCGGGACTCCAGGGATCGAACGTCAAGGACGCGCCGTCGTCGCCGCACACGCCACCATCGACGGACAGCAGAGCCTTGTGCTCGGGGATAGCCGGCAGGCGCTCCAGCACGGGATGGGCGCGCTCGCGCAGGTGCTCGAGAAGTCGCTGGAGATCAGGAGAGCCCGCGATGGCCTGGCGCCGCGCGGCCAGCTCCTCCGGCGTCACCACGCGCGCGCCCCTTCCCGGGCCCACGCGACGGGGAGGACCGTCGCGCCCGCCGCGGCGGCGGCTTCGGCCGCGGCGCGGCGGTCGCCGGGGATGACGAAGAACATCGAGCCCCCCGCTCCGGCGCCCGCCGCCTTGCCTCCCAGGGCCCCGGCGCCTGTCATCGCCTGCTCGAGGCGCGCCATCTCGGGCGTGCGCATCCCCGGGTCGAGCGCCTGCTGCTGCCTCCAGTTCTCGGCGAGGAGGGCGCCGACGCGCGCCAAGTCGGCGTGGCGCAGCGCCTCCGTCATCGCTTCCGCGACATCCTTCAGGGCGCGCAGCGCCCCGGTCACGCGCGGGTCGCCCCGCTCGTACGCGGCCATCACGCGCGCGATCGTGTCGCCCGAGACGCGCGTATGGCCGGTATAGCACAGCAGCGTCTGACGCTCGAGCGCGGCGGCGAACGCGGGATCGAGGGTGAGAGGCTCGACGCCCACATCCGGATCGCGGAAGGTGAGTCGGTGCACGCCGCCCAGGGCCGCAGCGTACTGGTCCTGGCGGCCGCCGGGTACGCCGGCCTCGACCGCCTCGACGCGCCACGCCTGGTCGGCCAGGTCGCGCGCGTCGAGGCGCTCGGCGCGCGCGCGGGTCAGCGCAGCGACGAGCGCCACATCGAGCGCGCCGGAACTGCCCAGCCCGGAGCCGGGCGGCGCTTCGGAGCGCGTCGTCAACGTGAACCCGCCGAGCACCGGAAACATCCGCAGCGCCGCCTTGAGGAGCGTCAGCTTGCCGTCCAGGACCAGACCTCCAGAGTTGGCGCACTCGAGCGTCTCGCCCAAGTCCTCGGAGACGAGGCGCAGCAGGATGCCGCCGAGCTGAAGCTCGACCTGGGCGTGGAGCTGGATCGCCGCGTTGACGACCACGCCCCCCTCCCGCGCCGAGAACGGCGGCACATCGGTCCAGGCGCCGGCGAAATCGAGCCGCACCGGCGCGGTGGCGTGGAATTCGGTGGGGAGGTCGCGGCGCCTCACGGGCCGACCCGCCACCGGGCCACGGTCGGCAGCTCGCCGCGCACGTCCATGCGCACGCCGCGCACTCGGCGGTTCATCCCCTGCACTCCCCGCGCGTGATACAGCCAGGCGACGGGCAACCGGTCCGCAAAGAGCCGCTGCGCGGCGGCGGGATCGGCCGGCACCGGTATCCCGGTGAGGTCGCCGATGGGGCGGAGGAAGCCCAACCCCGGATTGCCCGGCACGCTCATGACGGCGGCCGCGAAGTCGTGCCGCGCGCCGTACACGCGGTCGAGGAAGGCCGACAGCTCCAGCTGGCGGATCGCCACGTCGAAGCCGACCGCCGCGAGGCGCGCCTGCAGCATCTGCTCGAGCGGCGCCTCCCCGCTGCCGACCGTCAGCAACTCGAAACGCGGGCGGCGGGCGCCGAGGAGCCGCCGCGCCGAATCGGGAGCCAGCGGGAGGCGCGGCACGGGAAGATACTCCGGCAGGCCCGCGGGAGGGGGCGGCACCGGCCCATCCGCGACGGCCGCAAAGCCGAAGAGGTAGCCGTCCACGATCTCCTGCCGGTCGATCGCTAGCGCCGCCGCGAGGCGCAGTCGCGGGTCGTCGAACGGCGGACGCCGCGTGTTGAAGACGAGCCCATAGGGGAGGATCAGTGGGTAGTCGACGAGCGCGAGCGCGGTGTGCCGGCGCACGAAGGCCGCGTGCGCGGGGCTGATCCCGGCGAAGTCGATCTCCCCGGCGACGAGCGCCGCGAGCTTGGTCGTGGGCTCGTCCACCACGACGACGATGAGCCGCTCGAGGGCGGGCGGCCCGCCCAAGGCCGCGGGGAACTCGGGATTGGCGGCGAACACCCAGCGACGGTTCGGCTCGTGCGCCACGAACCGGAATGGCCCGTTGCCCACCGGCCGGCGGCTCCACTCGGCCTCACGCAGATGCCCCCGCGGCACGGTATCGAGGAGATGCGCCGGCAGAATCGCGAGGTCGGTCAGGACGTCGGGGAAGTCGCCCGGGACGTGGGGCATGGGCCGCGCGAATCGCAGCACGACCGTCGTGTCGTCGGGCGCCGTGACCCCCGCCAGGCCCTCAAGGTCGGTGAGGCGGGCGTAGCCGGTGACGGGGTCGCGCGCCGCCTCGAGCGTCCAGACGACGTCCCGGGCCGTCGTGGGGCGGCCGTCGTGCCAGCGCACGCCGCTGTGCAGGCGGACCGTGAGCGTGTGGCCCGCGTCGGACCAGCGCCAGCCGCGCGCCAGGTACGGCCGCGGGACGAGCGTCGAGTCGTAACGCGCGAGCGTCGTGAGCAAGACGTAGCGCTGGATTTGCCGGGCGAGCGGATGAACCGTCAGCAGCGGGTTGATGCTCTGGAGGTCGGCCCCCGTCGCGAACAGCACCGTGCGGCCGTGGCGCTCGCCTCCCCCTCCCTCCGCCGCGCAGGCGCACAGCCCCGCCAGCGCCAGCGCCCACCACCGCCGCCGTGTGATCACGGGCTTGATTCTAGCGGCCGCTGCCCGAAAAGAAACACCCGCGGCGCCGCCGCGGGTGTTTCACGCCGTCGCCGGCCGTGACCTCAGGCCGCGCTGCGCTCCACCGTCACCGTCGGCTCCACGCCGCATCCGTTGAAGACGATGTCAATCGTCACCGTGCCGTTGGGACCCGTCTTCGTCACCACCAGCTCGCCCGATGTGAACTTCGGCCGGGCCGTGCAGGTCGCGTCGTGATGCAGCGGCGTCACGGTCGTCACCGCGAGCTCGTGCGACTCCGTGCCGCGCGTCCAGGTCATTGCTCCGTTCACCGTCAGGTCGCCGCTCGGTAGCCCGCGCTCGTGGTCCACGGTCTGCCCCGGATCGGCCGTGAAATCGACGACCCAGGCCTTCGCGAGCTGCGCAGCGCCGTGCTCGCTCGACTCGCGGTCCGCCGTGGTGCTGTCGATCAGCGAGAAGCCCGCCGCCGAGCGCAGCACCTGCCGCGCGCCGTTCAGCCGCGTGAGGAAGAACCCTCCATCGGTACCCGTGAGCTTGTGCTGGAAATCCGCGAATTCCGCGCGTGCGCCGAACTGGGTCGTGGACGGATCGGTGATGTGGATGGTGCCGGTGATCTCTAGGGTCCGCCCGTCGCGGGTGAAGCTGCAATCTGGAAGGGTGAAACTGAGGGTCACGTCGTCGGGAACGTGATCGCCGTCCGTGTCGACCGGCGGGAACGGCGTGATGGTCGGGCAGTTGGTCGCCGCGGGCCGCGGATCCTCACCGGCGCTTGCGGGGGGGGCAACGCCGGCGCTGGGAAACGCGGGTACGAACAGGCTGCCGATCGTGAATTCGCCGGCCACGTCCTCCACTTCACCGGCGACCTCCCGGCCGACGAGCTGCGCGTCGGCATCGGAGAATGACCGGGTGTCGGGCGCGGCTGCCTGGTCCATCGTGCAGCCGGCGACCAGGGCCGCCGCGAGAACGCTCACGTAGTACCGCATCGTCGTCAGCTCCTTCCCGAATCCGTGGTGTTCCTCACCAATCTTCATTAATGTCGGCCGCCTCACATCCTACGCCTGTGACTCCCCGCACGGCGCAGTCGGTCACTAGTTTTAAGGACATGGGATCGACCCTGCTGCGGCGCGCCCTGGCCGGCCTGGGCGTGGTGCTTGGCGTCGTGACCCTCACCTTCGTGCTGCTGCGCCTCGCCCCGGGCGACCCCGTGGAGCACCTGCTCGGCCCCGCCGCGAGACCCGAACAGGTGGCCGCGCAGCGGCACGCGCTTGGGCTCGATCGATCGATCCCCGTCCAGTACACCGCCTGGGTGAGCGGGTTCGTGCGCGGCGACTGGGGAATAAGCATCGCCAAAGGCCGGCCGGTGCGTACGCTGTTGGGCGACGCGTGGCCCGCGACCGTTCGCCTCGTCGGTTTGTCCCTGCTCCTGAGTTACCTGCTCGGCATCGTGATCGGCGCCGTGCAAGCGCACCGCCGCGGCTCCCGCACTGATACCGCGCTCTCGGTGACTACAGTCACACTCTTCGCGGTCCCCGGGTTTTGGCTGGGCTTGATGCTCGTCATGATATTCACCTACTGGGCGCGTGTATTGCCCGCATTCGGCGCCGCGGGGCTCGACGCCGACTACCTAACCAGTTGGGGCCGCTTCGTCGACGGCCTGCGACACCTCGCCTTGCCGCTCGCGACGCTCACGCTGATCGGCATCGGCGGCTCCGCCCGCTTCGTGCGCGGCGCGATGATCGACCTCGATGCGCAGCCGTTCGTCACCACCGCGCATGCGAAGGGCCTGTCTCCGTGGCGCGTGACGCTGCGCCACACGCTGCGCAACGCCCTCACGCCCGTCGTCACGCTGCTCGGCCTCTCCCTCCCCGCCCTGTTCTCCGGTGCCGTGCTGGTGGAGGGGGTCTTCGCGTGGCCGGGCGTGGGGCGGGTACTGGTCGAGGCCGTGCAGGCGCGCGACTACCCCGTGGTGATGGCGGCGACCGCGGTGAGCGCGGTGCTGGTCGTGGCCGGGAACTTGCTCGCCGACCTGCTCGCGGCGTGGCTCGATCCGCGCATCCGGTGAGGCGCCTGCTGCGGGACCGGCGCGGGGCGTTCGGGGCGATCGCGCTCGCCGCGGTCGTGCTATGCGCCGCCGCCGCACCACTCGTCACGAGCGGCGGGCCCAACACGCAGCGCGACATCGTGGCGACGCGCTTCCTGCCACCGCTGGCGACCGACGCGTACGGCACCTTCCACGCCCTGGGCACCGATCGATTCGGGCGCGACGTGTGGACGCGGCTCGTCTACGGTGCCCGCGTCTCCCTCGGCGTCGGTCTGCTGGCAGTCCTCATCTCGGTCACGCTGGGCGTCGCCGTCGGCGCACTCGCGGGATACGAGCGCGGGCCGGTGGCGCTCGCGTTGGTCGGCTTCACCGACTTCGCGCTCGCGCTGCCCCGGGTCGTGCTCCTGCTGCTGCTCGCCGCGTTGTGGCAGCCCAGCACGGCGCTCGTGATCGTGGTCCTGGGTCTGACGGGGTGGATGAGCGTCGCCCGGCTCGTGCACGGCGAGGTTCGCGGGCTCGCCGCGCGGCCGTTCGTGGAGGGCGCGGTCGCCCTCGGCGCGCACCGGCTGCGCGTCCTGCTGCGTCACATCCTGCCGAACGCGCTCACCCCCGTCATCGTCGCGGCGGCGCTGGGCGTGGGCAACGCGATCACGCTCGAGGCGGGGCTCTCCTATCTCGGGCTGGGCGTGCAGCCGCCCACGCCCTCATGGGGGAACATGATCGCGTCGGGGCGCGACGTGCTCGTCAACGCGCCGTGGGTGGCCACCGCACCGGGCCTGGCCCTCGTGCTCGTCGTGGTCGCGTGCACGATGCTGGGAGATGCCGCGCGAGACGCGCTGGAGCCGTCGGCCGTCAGCCCTCAGCTCTCAGCGCCACGCGCCTGAGTGCCCCCGCGTCGATCTCGTGCCCGCCGTCGAAGGGGACGAGGGCGTACGGGATCCGGTGCTCGCGGAGCCGCGCCTCGGTGGCGCCTACCACCTTCGCCGTGAAGAATTCGTCGCGGGCGCCGTAGACGAGCGAGAGACGCAGCGCCCGCAGGCGGCCGGCAGCCGGCTCCCGCGAGAGATCGAGATCGGGCGGCACCTCGCCGCCCCACACGATCAACCGGTCGATCTGCGAGGTTCCCATGGTCGCCCAGCGGCACGCGGTGTTGGCGCCCTGCGAGAACCCGAGCGCCACGACCGTGACCGGCGACCTGCCGGCGCCTGCGAAGACGTCCGCGTAGACGGCGTCGAGGTACTGCACATAGTTCTCGATTTCCGCCAGCCGGTCCTCCCGCGTCATCCAGCTCGCGCCGACGCGGCGCTCGGCGGGATCCTCGCTCAGGTAGAACCGCGACAACCCCTCGGGCGCGACGATCAGGCGCGTGCCGTCGTCGAGCGGCTCGAAATGCCGGACGAACCGCGCCGCGAGCTGGCCGTAGCCGTGCAGGACAAACCAGACCTCCGCCACCTCCCGTGAGGTTCCGCCGAGGGTGAAGTAGCGTGCGGAGCGGGTCACTTCTATGTGGTGCTCCTGCATACGCCCCCCTCAATTGCGGATTTCGGATTGCCGATTGCGGATTGTCGCACGTCGGGGTTTTCACTCCGCAGTCCACAATCCGCAATCACGTGACGAGAATCGTCACGATCTCGTGCGGCTCGGCGACGAACCGCACCGTGCGGCCGCGCTGCTCGAGTACCAGCGCCACCGATTCGCGCTCGTCGGCGCGGACCCGGTGGGCGCTCTTCACTCCGTCCCCCACGCGCCACGCGCCCGCGGCGCGACGACCGGTGGCGTTGTAACAGCGCAGCACCATCGGGGACCCTGCCTGCGCCGGCTTCACTGCCGACAGCACCAGCCCGGCGCCCTCGAGGGTGACGTCCGCCGGCGCGGGCGCGAGCGGACCCGCGTCACGCAGCCAATGGCCGCGCAGGGGGAGAAACGCGTCCTCCCAGAGGTGCGGCACCGCGTCGCCGCGCTCGAGCTCCGCGGCCGAGACGGGCGTCACCGCGAGCTCGATACGGCTGCCCCCGAGGCATTGGGCACCGGGAGTCGCCACCGGCCACCCGGCGTGCCCGGGACGGGTAGGCAGGTCGTCGCGCGAGAGCTCGCCGACCGCCCGCAGCACGGTCACCAGCACATCGCCTCCCTCGGTCCACTCGTACTCGAAGAACCCCGGCGCCAGCACGGCGAGCCCGCGCGCGCCGCGTGCCGCCGCGACGAAGCGGTGTGCCGGTCCCGTGCGCACCGGCGTTTCCCGTGGATACGCCGCCGGGTCGGCGCGTACCGGCGGTCGCTCCACCGTTCCGAATGCGGCGCCCGCCAGAGCCGCGATGCCGGCGAGGCCGGTGGGGAGGCGGGCACGAAGCCGGTGGTAGGTAGCCCGGTTCTCGATCTCGAGCCCGCAGCGGACGACCGGGCTGTCGGCGTGGAGCTGCACGACGAGCCGCGCGTCGATCGCGCGGGTCAGCGACCATTGGGCCTCGAGCGCCGCGACGAGCGGGCCGGCCGCGAGGCGGCGCACGGTGAGCGGCCCGCGGCTCCGCGTGACGCGGCCGCGGCGCGAGGGGCAGTAGGTGTAGGTGTCACCCGCATCCCCACTATCCTCGAGGCCGAGCAGATCGGCGTAGCGGTGCCCCGAGGCGCGATCCAGCAGGGTCAGGGCGCCGCTCGGCTCCAGCGCCACCTCGACGAACCGGTTCTGGAGCGCGCGGCCGCGAACCTGAACGGCCTCGCTTCCCCCCCGGGGAACGGTGAGCGGCGCGGGCGCGCCCGGCACCAGTGCCGCGAGCCCGAGCCCCGGCACGGGGGGCGCACGAAAGGCGATCCGCACGTGATCCACTTCGTCTTGATCGGGGTAATGGCGCACGGCGTCCCGACGCTCCTGGCCCACGCGGCGCGCCAGCACCTGCACCGGCACGATGCGGCCGTCGGCGGTGCGTAACGCAAACGGCTCGTAACCGGGTCCGGTCTCCGCGGCGCGCCCGCCGCTCCCCTCGCCGGGCGGCCCGACCAGCACGTCGCGCCGGAAGAAGCTGACGTCCGCCACGACCACTCCGCCGCGGGCCCGCGCGGCCGGGTTCCAGAGGACGAGCGCCGGCTCGCCCCCGGCCCGCTCGCGCGCAACATCGGGGTCGTAACCGGCCAGCTCGAGCAGCGCACCCCGTGTGATCTCCGACGCGTACGCTTCGACCTGCGCCAACCGCGATTCCACCGCCGCCGTCACCGCGTCGCTCGAGCAACCGGCGAGGGCGTCGTGGAACTGCGCGCGGACGAGCGTGCGCCACGCCAGGTCGAGCAGGGGCCGCCGATCGCGGCCGCCGTAGCGCCGGGCCAGCGCCGCGAGGGGCTCGGCCAGCCGCTCGAGCCACAGCTCTGCCACGCTGTGCCGGCGCTTGACCGGCGCCCGGGTCCCGTGCACGCCCTGGAGCGTCCAGGTGTAGCGGTAGGACCAGCGCAGCTCGCCGGATAGCGGCGCCGCAGGGGCGCTCTCGGCGGCGGACTGGAAGAATTCGTCGAGGCGGGAAATGCGGAACGCGTTGGCGGGCTCGAGCTCGAGCAGGAGGTCGCGCACCCGCGCGAGCTGGGGGTGGGCCGCGTGGTGATCCGCGCCCACGAACACGGGGACGTGCTTGCCCGCTGCGCGCTCCACCAGGGTCGCGCGCACTCGCTGCCACTCGGCGCGCAGCCGGTCGCCGTCGGCCGAGAGGGCGGCGCCAATCTCGTATCCCTGGGGCGGCAGGTGCCACAGCAGGACGTCGCGGCCATCGGGACCCTGCCAGCGATACGTATCGCGCTCCTGCCCGGGCTCGCCGCCCAACCCGCGCCACAGGACGCCGTGCTTGATGCCGAATTCGCGCGCCAGCGTGGGCCAGACGGCCGGATGGCCGAAGGCGTCGGGCGAATACAGCACGTCCAGGCGGCCGCCGAGCCGCTCGGCGTCGGCCGCGCCGAGCAGCAGGTTGCGGACGAGCGACTCACCCGAGGGGATCAGCTCGTCGGCGAGCACGTACCACGGGCCGACCTGGAGGCGGCCGGTCTTGACCAGCGCCCGCACGTCCGATTCCCGCTCGGGGCGCGCGCGCAGGTAGTCCTCCACCAGCACGGTCTGGCCGTCGAGGAGGAAGCTGCGGAAGCCCGCGTCCGCGTGCAGCCGGTCGATGAGATCGTCGAGCATCGGGACGAGCCGGGCTTGGAATGCCCCGCGCGGGAGGTACCACTCCCGGTCCCAGTGGGTATGGGCGATGAGATGGAAGATCAGGCCGCTCATGCGCGCGCTTAAGGTAGGGGATGGCGCCGTCGCTCGCGACCGGCATATTGCCGACCATGCGAAAGACCGCCTGGCTCGCCGCGCCCGCCCTCGTCGGGCTCACGCTGATCGCGACCCGTCTCGTTCCCGGCCCGCTGCGCGGGAGCGGCGGCGCGACGCTCCTCCCCTCGGGCTGGCGCATTGACCCTGCCGGCCGCCAGGTCACCGTCGGCACGCTGCCCCTCAATCTCGTCGTGACGGACGACGGATTGGTCTTCATCACCAATAACGGTTACGGCCAGAACGGCTTGATGCGCGTCGATCCGGTGATCGGCACGGCCGCGTGGCTGCTGCCGGTCCGCGCCGCGTGGCTCGGGCTCGCCCGCGCGGGCGCCCGCGGCGCGGACACGCTCTGGATGAGCGGCGGCGGGCGGAACCGCGTCTACCGACTGGTACCATCGCGGCCCGGCACCAAGTGGACGACGGACTCCGTGGTGCTCGCCGACACGAGCGCGAGACTGTTCGTGGGCGGGGTCGCCGTTCTGCCGGGACGGTCGCTCATCGCCGCCGTCGGCAACCTCAGCGATTCGGTCTATCTGATCGATGCCGTCACGCTGCAACGCCGCGGGGCCGCCGAGGTCGGGCATCGCCCCTACACGGCCGTTGCGGACTCGACGCGCCTCTACGTCAGCAATTGGGGCGACTCAACGGTATCCGTCATCGACCTGACCGCCCGTCCGCCCGTCCGTCCGACCGCCGTTTTCGTCGGCCCCCATCCCTCCGCCCTCGCGCTGCGCGGCCGTGATCTGTTCGTCGCCCTCGCGGGCTCGAACGGGGTGGCGCGCGTGGACCTCGCGACGGGCCACGTGATCGAGCAGCTCACGGTGGCGCTCGACCCGCGGGCGTCGGTCGCGGGGAGCGATCCCAACGCGCTGGCGCTCTCCCCCGACGGCCGCACCCTGTACGTCGCCATGGCAGGCAACAACGCGGTGGCCGTCGTTCGGGTCGAGACGCGCTCGATGCGCGTCGCCGGGCTCATACCCGCCGGCTGGTATCCGACGGCGGTCGCCACCTCGCCCGACGGTCGCACGCTGTACGTCGCGAACGGCAAAGGGCGCGGCTCGGGCGCGAATCCCGACGGCACCTATATCGGCGACGTCATCACGGGGTCGGTCTCGATCGTTCCGGTCCCCGACTCCGCCACCCTCGCCCGCTACACGGCCGGCGTGTACGCCCTCAGCCCGTATTCCAATGCTCGCCTCCGTCCATCGTTCCGTCCTTCCGTCGTTCCGTCGCAGGTGAAGCACGTCGTGTACGTCATCCGCGAGAACCGGACATACGATCAGGTGTTCGGCGACATGCCGCAGGGCAACGGTGATGCCGCGCTGGCGATCTTCAATGACTCGGTGACGCCGAACGCACATGCCATCGCCCGGCGCTGGGTGTTGTTCGACAACTTCTACGTGGATGGGGAAGTCAGCGCGGACGGTCACGAATGGAGTACGCGGGCGTTCGCCAACGACTACAACGAAAAGACCTGGCCCCAGATCTATTCGGACCGGCGCGAATGGGACTTGACGAGTGGTGAGGACCTCGCCAATCGCGCCGAGTCCTACCTGTGGGACGCGGCAAAACGGAAGGGGCTATGGGTCGTGAATTTCGGGGAGATGACGACGGACGAGGCCGACACGATTCGCACGAACATCCCAGGGTTGAAGGGCATCACCGCGGATCGGTATCCGGGGTTCGTCATGAGCATTCCCGACACGCTGCGCGCCGGCCTGTTCGCCGATTCCGTCGCCAGCTGGGAGCGCCAGGGCCGTTTTCCCGATCTGGTGATCCTCTATCTCCCGCGCGATCACACGCTGGGCCGCCAGGCCGACCGGCCCACGCCCCGCGCGATGGTGGCCGACAACGATCTCGCGATGGGGCGCGTGGTCGAGCGGCTGAGCCGCTCGCCCTTCTGGGCCTCCCTGGCCCTGTTCGCGATCGAAGACGACGCGCAGAACGGCCCCGATCACGTGGACGCGCACCGGTCCGTGCTGCTCGTGGCCTCACCCTACGCACGTCGCGGCGTGGTGGACAGCACGTTCTACACGACCAGCTCCGTGCTCCGCACGATCGGCGTGTTGCTCGGCCTGCCGCCCCTCAGTCAGTACGACGCCGGCGCGACGCCCCTCTGGCCCGCGTTCACCACGCGCCCCGATCCGGCGCCGTTCGCCGCCCTGCCCAACCGCTGGCCGCTCGACGAGCACAACGCGCACGCCTTCCGCTCCCGCGTCCCGGACCGGGACCTGACCCGTCCCGACGTGGCGGATGAAGCCGAGTTAAATGCGGAGATCTGGACCAGCGTGCGGCCTCGCGAGCGGATGCCCGCACCGCGGGCGGGGTTTCTCCGACCCTTCTAGCCGGTCACGCGAAAATCGGCGACAAGAGGTGAAGATGCCGCGACAGCCGTCGCGGTAACGCACTGGATTCTCAGCGTTTGGGAGCGAATTGTAACATGTTGCGCGTCCGCTGCGGCGCGGGCCACACACGGCCGCGCCGAAGCAACGCGTCCGGTGCACGTCTGTCCGCCCCACCGCATCGCCGCACTTGGCATATGACTTGCGGCCTCATGCAACGAATCGGTCACCAATTCACAGCGCAATCGTCTCGAATCCGTCTCGCATCGGTTTCACTGACGTGGAGCGGTCACCGTGCATCGTCCGATCCGAGTAGCCTCGCTTGCCGTTGGCGTCTCGCCGACACGCGGCTCGGGCGAGGGTCGCCTCACCCCGCCCGGTATCGAGCCGGCGGCGCGGCCGCACGTTCGGGGGAAGTTCCTCTTCGTCGGCGACGAAAAGCTCTACGTCCGCGGCGTGACGTATGGCGCCTTCGAGCCGGACGCCGACGGACGGGAGTACTGCGACTTGGGCCAGGTCGATCGCGATTTCGCGCAGATGGCCGCGAACGGGATCAACGCCGTGCGCATTCCCCACACGATGCCGCCCCGGGCGTTGCTCGATATCGCGTTCCAACACGGGCTCCGGGTCATGGTGGGGCTCAGCGCCGAGCAGTACGTCGGGTATTTGATCGATCGTCGGGGCGCGCCCGATGTCGAAGCGTTGGTGGCCGCTAAGGTGCGCGAATGCGCGGGCCACCCGGCACTGCTGTGCTACGCGCTCGGCAACGAGATTTCCGCACCGATGGCGCGCTGGCTGGGACGCGAGCGCGTCCAGCGCTACTTGAAGCGGCTGTATCGCGTGGTGAAGCGCGAGGATCCGGCGGGGCTGGTCACGTACGTGAACTATCCGACGACGGAATACCTCGAGCTCCCGTTCCTCGATCTGCTCTGCTTCAACGTCTACCTCGAATCGCAGGACCGGCTGAAGGCCTACCTCGCGCGCCTGCAGAACATCGCGGGCGACCGTCCCCTCCTCATGAGCGAGCTGGGACTCGACAGCCTGCGCAACGGCGAACGCGTCCAGGCGCAGGTGCTCGACTGGCAGGTGCGGACGGCGTTCGCCGGGGGCTGCGCCGGCGCGTTCGTCTTCTCGTGGACCGACGAGTGGTACCGCCACGGCAGCGACGTGGAGGACTGGGCGTTCGGCCTCACCCGCGCCGACCGGTCGCCCAAGCCCGCGCTGGACGCGGTGCGCGAGGCGTTCGACGACGTGCCGTTTTCCCCGCAACTCCGCTGGCCCCGCATCTCGGTCGTCGTGTGCTCGTACAACGGGGCGCGCACCATCGCCGACTGCCTCGAGGGGCTCGCTCGGCTCGACTACCCCGACTATGAAGTCATTGTGATCGACGACGGATCCCGTGACGCGACCGCGGCCATCGCCGGGCGCTACCGCGTCCGGCTGATCCGGACGCCGAACCGCGGCCTGGCCCACGCTCGCAACGCGGGGCTCGCCGCGGCCAGGGGGGAGATCGTGGCGTACATCGACGACGACGCCTTCCCCGACCCGCATTGGCTGCGGTACCTGGCGGCCACGTTCATGAGCACGGCGCACGCCGGCGTGGGCGGGCCCAACATCGCCCCGCCCGGGGACGGCCCGATCGCCGACTGCGTGGCGCGTGCCCCCGGTGGGCCCGTGCACGTCCTGCTGAGCGATCGCGAGGCCGAGCACATCCCCGGCTGCAACATGGCCTTCCGCAAGACCTGTCTGGAGGCGATCGGCGGATTCGATCCGCAGTTCCGCACCGCCGGCGACGACGTGGACGTGTGCTGGCGGCTGCAGGAGCATAACTGGACCCTCGGGTTCCATCCTGCCGCGTTGGTATGGCACCACCGCCGGAATTCGGTGCGCACGTACTGGAAGCAGCAGATCGGGTACGGCCGGGCCGAGGCGATGCTGGAGCGGAAGTGGCCCGAGAAATACAACGGACCGGGGCACGTCCGCTGGGCGGGCCGCATCTACGGACCGGGCATCACGCGCCTGCTCGGCTGGCGCCGGCCGCGCATCTACCACGGCGTCTGGGGCGGCGCCCCGTTCCAGTCGCTGTACGAGCCCGCGCCCAGCCTGCTCGGCTTCCTGCCGCAGATGCCGGAGTGGCACTTGATGACGGCGACGCTGGCCGTGCTCGCGGGCTCGAGCGTGGTGTACCCGCCGTTCGCACTGGCGGTGCCGTTGCTCGTCGGCGCCCTCGCGCTGCCGATCGCACAGGCGTGCGTCAGCGCGGCTCGGGTGTCGTTCCCCGAGGGGACGCGGGGCTTCGCCCATCTGAGCCGCCGAGTGCTGACGGCCGCGCTGCATCTCGTGCAACCCCTCGCCCGACTGCGCGGGCGGCTGCTGGAGGGGCTCACGCCCTGGCGCCGGCGCGCCACGCCGGGACGGGCGCCGCTCTGGCCGGTCACGGCGTCCATCTGGAGCGAGCGCTGGGAGCCGCAGGACCGGCGCCTGCTGGCGCTCGAAGCGCGGCTCCGCGCCAAACGCGCCTGCGTCCTGCGCGGGGAAGAGCACGATGGGTGGGATCTCGAGGTCCGCGGTGGGATCCTCGGCGTCGCGCGACTGCTCATGGGCGTGGAAGATCACGCCGGCGGCAAGCAGCTCGTCCGGTTGCGCTGGTGGCCCAAGGTCCCCGCGCGCGGGCCGATTCTCGCGTGCGGCTTCGCCGCGCTCGCCGCCGCGGCCGCCACGGCCCAGTTGTGGGTTGCCGCCGTCCTGCTCGGCCTCGGCGCCCTCCTGCCGACGTTGCACATCGTCGAGCAGTGCATGGCCGGCATGGCCACGATCAAACAGACGGTCCAGCAGCTGAAACAGGGAGGCTGGTAATGGGCATGGTACTCTGGGGAAACCTCTCCTGGCACCCCGCCGCCGCCGCGTGGCGCGAGGTCGCGCCGACCGCGCCCGTCCCGGAACGCATCGAGGTGCTCCGCCGGAAGAACGGCACCGCCGCGTACCGTCTGGTCGGGGCCGGGCCGAAGGGAGGGCCGGTCCTGGCCCGGCGCTCGCGGATCGGGCGCGTGCGGGTCGAGCGCACGATTTACGAACGGATTCTCGCGCGCCTGCGGTTCACCGCCCCGCGGTACTTTGCCTTCCCCTCCGACGAGCCGGGCTTCGCCTGGGCGTTTCGCCCCGAAGGTGGGAACGGGTACGGTGGGGACGAGTGATGGGTGACCTCGCGCTGTACCGCCGCCTGCTCCGCCAGGCGCGGCCGTATTGGCTCCACCTCGCTGCCCTCTTCGGAGTCGGGCTCCTGGCCAGCCCGATCGCGCTGCTCAACCCCGTCCCGCTGAAGATTGTCGTCGACTCCGTGATCGGGACGCGCCCGCTTCCCACGGCCCTTCGGGCGTGGCTGCCGCATGCCCTGGTCGGATCCCCCGGCGCCCTCCTCGCCGCGGCCGTGGGCCTTCTCCTTGCGGTCGCGGCGCTCACGCAACTCCAGGCGCTCGCCAACAAGTTCATGCAGGCCTACGTCGGCGAACGGCTGGTGCTCGGCTTTCGGACCCAGCTGGTCCGGCAGGCCCAACGCCTGTCCCTGTCGTACCACGATTCCAAGGGCGCCGCCGACTCCCTGTACCGCATCCAGCAGGACGCGGCGGTGATCGACAAGATCATGGTGGAGGGGATCATCCCCTTCATCACCGCCGCGATCACGCTGGGCACCATGATCGTGGTCACGGCCCGCCTGGACTGGCAGCTGGCGCTCGTGGCGCTGGCGGTGTCTCCCCCGCTGTTTGTGCTCTCGCGCCTCTATCGCCCGCGCATGCGGCGCCAGCACCGCCACATCAAGAAGCTCGAGAGCTCCGCGCTGGCCGTCGTCCAGGAGACGCTCGGCGCCCTGCGCGTCGTGAAGGCGTTCGGCGGGGAGCAGCGGGAGACCGACCGGTTCGCCCAGCGCTCGCGCGAGGGCGTGGCGGCGCGCATTCGCATGGCGCTGATGGAAGGACGCTACGGGCTGCTCGTCGGCCTCACCACCGCGCTCGGCACGGGCGCGGTGCTGTTCATCGGCGTGCGGCACGTCCAGGCGAACCTGCTGACGCTCGGCCAGCTGCTGATGGCGGTGACCTACCTGGGGCAGCTGTACGAGCCGCTCAAGACGGTCAGCAAGAAGGCGGCGACCCTGCAGTCGTACCTGGCGAGCGCGGAGCGGGCGTTCGCGCTGCTGGATCAGCAGCCGGAGGTGCCGGAACGGCCCGATGCCCGGCCCCTCGGGCGGGCGCGCGGGGTGCTCGAGTTCCGCAGCGTGTCGTTCGCCTACGGGCCGGACCGGCCCGTGCTGCACGACATCTCCTGCGTCATTCAGCCCGGCGCGCGACTCGGGATCGTGGGGGCGACGGGCGCCGGGAAGACCACGCTGATCAGCCTGCTCACACGCTTCTACGATCCCCAGCACGGCGCGATCCTGCTGGATGGAACGGACCTGCGCGAGTACCGGCTCGCCGACCTGCGGCGCCAGTTCGCGGTCGTGCTGCAAGAGGCGGTGCTCTTCTCGACGAGTATCGCCGAGAACATCGCCTACGCGGCACCGGGCGCGACGCGGGAGGAGATCGTCGCGGCGGCGCAGGCCGCGAACGCGCATGAGTTCATCGAGCGGCTGCCGCAGGGCTACGACACGGAGGTCGGCGACCGCGGGGTGAAACTGTCGGGCGGGCAGCGGCAGCGGATCTCGCTCGCCCGCGCGTTCCTCAAGAACAGCCCGATCCTGATTCTGGACGAGCCGACCAGTTCTGTGGATGCGCAGACCGAGGGCGCGATCGTCGAGGCGCTGGAGCGCCTCAAGCGCGGCCGGACGGTGATCATCATCAGCCACCGCCCCACGACGCTCGCGGGGTGCACGGCCCTGTTGACGATCGAGCACGGGCGCGTCGTGAAGGACACGACCCGCGCCCCAGTCGAGACGACGCCCGCTCCCGTCCGTGCGCCGTCCGGTAGGCGGCGGGAGACGTTGCTGGCCCATCCGGCCGTCCGGGCGTGGCTGCAGCTCGGGTCCGGTCACGCCGTCCCGGATCGGATTGCCCCCACGACCCTGAAGCCGAAAAAGCGGGACACGCCCGTGTACCGGCTTGAAGGGGTCGGCCCCGACGGCTGCGCCGTGATCGCGAAGGCCTGCCAGCCGGACGATGCAGGCGTCGAGCGCGTCGTGTACGAGCGGGTCCTGCCCCGCGTGCGACTCCCGATGGCCGGCTACTACGGCTGCGTCGAGGACCACGGCGACGGCCTGACCTGGCTGTTCATCGGAGAGGTGCGGGGTGACGAGTATTCCGACCTGCTCCCTCAACATCGTGCCCACGCGGCGCGCTGGCTCGCGACGCTCCATGCCGACGCGGCGGTGCTGGGCGCGCCGGCAGGCCTGCCCGACGGCGGCCCCGGCCGCTACCTGGAGCGGCTGCGCGTTGCGCGGAGCTTCATCCGCGCGCACGTCGACAGTCCCGTCCTGGGCCAGGACGACGTGGCCTTCCTCGAGACGCTCGTGTCGCGCTTCGACGATCTGGAAGAGCACTGGGATCGGCTGGTCGCCGCCTGCACCGGTCTCCCGCCGACGCTGGTGCACGGGGACTTCAGCGCGAAGAACGTGCGCGTCCAGTCCGGGGGGGCCGGCCTCGTCGTCTTCGACTGGGAGGACGCGGGCTGGGGCGTCCCCGCCGCCGACCTGGCGCAGATGGTGCTTCCGTCGAGCCGCATCTCGGCGAACCCCGATCTCGCGACGTATCGCGCGGTATTGCGCGAGCGCGGGGCGGCTCCCGAGGCGACTGCGATCGAGCGCATCGCGAACTGCGGCAGCGTGTTCCGGTCCATCGCCGCACTCGAGTGGGACTCGCACCACCTGGAGCACGACTGGGCACAGGCGTTCATCCGGAGCATGCGGCTGTACGAAGGAGAGCTGGTGCACGCGCTCGCGCGCCTCGGGTGGACGGCGCATGCCCCTGTGGGGCGCTCGGAGGCCGTCCCGACATGACGCCGCTCCGCATCGGGTTCCTGGTGCCGCGCTATACGCCGCGCAGCACGAGCCAGCTCCCGGCCGCGATGCGGCTGCTCGCCGAGGCGGGAGTCATCGTCGACGTCATCTATCCCACCGAAGGCGTCGTCGACCTCTCCACCGTGCAGGTGGCTCACGATCTGTACGTCCTGAAGAAGGTCAGCGCCCTGCCCCTGAGCCTCGCGGGAGCGCTGCACACGCAGGGTGCCGCGATGGTGAATCACTATCCGGTGTGCCTCGCCCTGCGCGACAAGATCGTCACCTTCCGGATCCTCCAGGCGGCCGGCGTGCCGGTGCCGGCGACCTACGTGAGCCGGCACCGCGAGGAGCTGGTCCCACTGCTCGAGGCGGGCCCCCTGGTCGTGAAGCCCTACCAGGGAACGAGCGGGCACGGTGTGTGCATTGTGCGAAGCGCCGCCGACCTGGACACCGTGCAGGTCGGCAAGGACCCCGTGTTCGCGCAACGCTACCATCCGCCTGAGGGCCGCGATCGCAAGCTGTACCGCATCGGCGCGCGCATCTTCGGGGTCCACAAGGTGTTTCCGGCGCGCACGGAAGCGGAAAAGCACGGCGAGCCGTTCACGCCGACGCCCGAGGAGTGCAGCATCGTGCTCCGCTGCGGTCGAGCGTTCGGCATCGACCTCTACGGCGTGGACATCATCGAAAGCCAGGGGCGGCCGTACGTCGTCGACATGTCGGCCATGCCGGGATTCAAGGGCGTCCCGAACGCGGCGCGGCACCTGGCTGAATACTTTCGCGCGGCGGCGGAACGCGCAGTCAGCGGCTCGCACGCGCTCGAAGCCGCAACCGTGTCATAAGGATCACGGGCGGGAACATCATGGCACGCCGGGCCTTGGCCGCTCTCATCGTTGGACTGTCCATCGTCGGGCTGGCGCGGTTACACCGCATCGAGACCTTCCGCGCCCCGCCCTTGCACTTCGAGGCCAACCGCGGCCAGACCGACCCGCGGGTCCGCTTTCTGGCGCGCGGCATCGACCACGCGCTGTTTCTGACCGCGAGCGAGGCGGTGCTCGTCCTCACGAATCCGGAAACGAAGCTCGTGCTGCGGATGCAGTTCTTGGGCGCCAATGCGCGGCCTCGCGTGGCGGGGCTCGATGAACTGCCGGGGAAGACCAACTACTTCGTCGGAAGGGACCCGGCGCAGTGGCGCACGAATGTGCCGGTGTTTGGCACGGTGCAGTACACCGACCTCTATCCCGGCATCGACCTCCGGTACTTCGGCGACCAACGCCAGGTGGCGTGCGAGTTCGTCGTTCGGCCGGGCGCCGACCCTCGGCGGGTCTCACTCGCATGGCAAGGCGTCGACAGCCTGGAGCTGGACGCCCGCGGAAACCTCCTGCTTCACACGGCGGCGGGCGTGGTCCGCCAGCCGAAGCCACACGTGTATCAAGCTCTCGCCCCGGCACGGCGAGACATTGCCGGACGCTATGTGCGCCAAGCCTCGCGTCAGTTCGGGTTCGACGCAGGCACCTACGACGCCACCCGGCCGCTGGTCATCACCAGCATCGTGCCCTTGTCTGTATCGCCCGAAGAATCGGCATCAATGACTTCTGTGAGGTGACTTCATGAACCGCGCAACACAATTGATCGGCCTCGCGTGCCTGATCTCACTGACTGCCGGCTGCCGCGACTCCGTCGAGCCCGCGGCACCGTATCCCGGGCGCCCCGTTGCGAGCGCGCTGGCCGCAGGTTCGACCCTGTTCTTTTCGACCTACCTCGGCGGCACTGGGGACGAAGACGGTAGCGCGATCACCGTGGATGGGAACGGCTACATCTACGTCACCGGTTCCACCGCATCCATCGACTTTCCGGCGACGGCCGGCGCGTTCCGGACCACCTTCGCCGGCGTGAAGGACGTCGTCGTGAGCAAGCTCGATCCGTCCGGCGCGGGCCTGGTGTATTCGACGTACCTGGGCGGCGCCAACGAAGACGCCGGGGCGGGTATCGCCGTTGATGCCGCCGGGTACACCTACATCGCCGGGGAAACCTATTCGAACGACTTTCCGACGACGGCCGGGGCCTTCCGGGCCACTGCGCCGGGGAGCCTCGGCACGAGGTTCGCCGGCTTCGTCGCCAAGTTGGACCCGGCCGGGTCGTCCCTGGCGTATTCGACCTACCTGGGCGGCAGCACCGGCAGCGACGACGCCCGCGCCATCGCGCTCGACGGCGCGGGGAACGCCTACGTCACAGGCGCCGCTACGTCGTCCGACTTTCCCGTCACCGCGGGAGCCCTTCGGGCGTCCCTCTCCGGCCAGGAGGACGGGTTCGTCACCGAGCTCGACCCGAGCGGCTCGGCGCTCGTGTACTCGACGTACCTGGGCGGCCGCAGCACCGAGCACGGCACCGACATCGCCGTCGACGCCGCGGGCTACGCATATGTTACCGGGCGTACCTCGTCGAGCGACTTTCCGGTCACCGCCGGCGCGTTTCAGACCACCAAGGCCAGCAACGGGACCGCCCACGCCGCCTTCGTCAGCAAGGTGAACCCAGGCGGCTCGGGCCTCGCGTACTCGACGTATCTGGGCGGTAGCGGCAGCGACCGCGGTGTCTCCATCGCGCTCGACGCCGCAGGCAACGCGTACGTCACCGGCCGAGCGACGTCGACCGACTTTCCCCTTACCGCTGGAGCCGTGCAGACGGCCTTGGCCGGTGGGAGGGACGCGTACGTCGCCGAGCTGAACCCGAGCGGTTCGGGCCTCGTGTACTCCACCTACCTGGGCGGGGCTGCCGATGACGAGGGCGCAGACATCGGCGTGGACGCCGCCGGCAACGTCTACGTCGCCGGCACGACCGAATCCACGAACTTTCCGGTGACCGCCGGGGCGGTCCAGCCGGCTCCGGCCGGTCTGGTGGAAGCCTTCGTCGCCAAGCTGAGCCCCAGCACCTCGACGCTGGCGTTCTCGACCTATCTGGGCGGCACCGGTGACGATGAGACCATGGGCGTGGCCGTCGATGCCGCCGGGTATGCCCACGTCACGGGCACAACGTCTTCCGCCGACTTTCCGACCACCGCGGGTGCCGTCGATCCGACATCCAACGGCCTCGCCGACATCTTCGTGGTGAAGATCGGCGACTCGGGCCAGCCGGCGACGCTCGCGCTCGCGCCGGATACGGCCACCACGCCTGTGAACACCGAGTCCTGCGTGACTGCGACGGTGCAGGACGCCGCCGCCAATCCGGTTCCCGGCGTGCCCGTGCGCTTCTCCGTCGCGGGGGTGGACACGACGGCCGGCTCGGTCACGACCGACCCCGCCGGGCAAGCCGCGTTCTGCTATAGCGGGACCCAGGCGGGCGACGACACGATCACGGGAGTCGCGGACACGAACCACAACGGCACGCCCGACGCCGGCGAGCCGACCGGCACGGCGACCAGGACCTGGGTGGTGCCGTGAGCTTGACGGTTTGCCTCGCCCCGGCGAATACCGTCGCCTATCCCAACGGCGGCGGCCATCTCTGGGTCTATCTGCACTGGGCTCTCGGCCTGCGCGCGCTCGGGTATCGCGTGATTTGGCTCGAGGCCCTCGATCTCGATGAGCGTGACACCTCGGCGGCGGCCCGGCGCCGCCGCCGAGGTGGCGACCCGCGCGGCAACGTCGCGACGCTGAAGGCGCGGCTCGCGCCCTTCGGCCTCGCGGACTCGCTGGCACTCTGCGCGATGAACGGCGACGCCGTGCCT
>DASYRJ010000038.1:0-3297 GCA_036004525.1 Gemmatimonadales bacterium
ACGCAGTCCTGTCCGAACAGGACGTTCACACCGGCCGCGCGAAGCTCTGCGATGCGCGTGGTGCCGCGCCGGATCAGGCCGCGGTCGCCTCGTCCCTGGAGGACCAGGTTGGTCACCGGGTTGGAGGCGATGGAGATCTCGGCCCGCCGGCACTTTTCGATGACGCGGTCGGCGTAGTCGTGGTCGGCCGCTGCAAGGGAACACACGTGACCGGCGCACACCCGGCCGACGAAGCCGCGGGCGAGTGCTTCGTCGGCGACCATCTCCAGTGTGCGCACGCCTCCGTCGTCGGTCTCGTCGACGTGCATGTCGATGTCGCGGTCGAAGCGCTGGGCGAGCTCGAAGCAGAGGCGGACGTGCTCCAGCTGGGCGTCCTCATCGAGCTCCCAGTGGGGCATGCCACCGACCACGTCGGCGCCCCCTTCCAGGGCGGCTTCCATCAGCGAGTACGCGCCGGGGTCGCGGAGCAAACCCTCCTGCGGGAACGCGATCGTGCGCACCTCGGCGATGTCGGCGCATTCGCGAGCAGCGCCCATCACGCCCTCCAGCGGCGTCAGACCGCCGATGGTGTCGACGTCCACGTGCGAGCGAAGGCGGGTGGTGCCCAGGCGCACCGACTCCTCGATCACGCTCACAGCCCTGGCGCTCACATCGTCCGCCGTGTAGCGACGTTTGCGCTCGTGGATCGCTCCGATCGCCCCCGAAAGCGTCCCGTCGTGCTCCCGGAGCTCGTCCCGGATCAGCACCTTGTCGAGGTGGACGTGCCCGTCGATGAAGGCGGGCAGCACCAGCTGGCCGGAACAGACCAGGCGATCATCCACACCCCGGGCCGAGCCGGCCCCGACTCGCGCGATCCGCTCCCCGTCGACCAGGATGTCGGCCGTCGACCCGTCGGGCAGGCGGGCATCTTGCAAAGCCCACATGGGGGGCTTACCTTAGCGCCGGGCCCGGGTGCCCCGGGCGCACACAGGAGGGGGAAGCGTCATGGCGGTCGCAACCGGCACACGCGAACGGGACGTCGTCTATCCGGAGGATCGACTGGGGTGGCCGCAGACCATCCTCATGGGCCTGCAGCACGTGATGGCCATGTTCGGCGCCACCGTGCTGGTGCCCCTGATCCTCGGCTTCAATCCCAACACGGTCATCTTCTTCAGCGGCGTCGCGACCCTGATCTTCCTGTTCGTCACCGGGTTCAAGGTGCCCAGCTACCTAGGCTCGAGCTTCTCCTTCATCGGCTCGGTGCTCGCCGTCCAGGGTGCGACCAACCCCAACCACGGTCTCGCCTACGCGGGCATCGTGATCGCGGGCGTCATCTACTTCGCCATCGGCGCCCTTGTCCACTTCGTCGGCGTCAACCCGATTCGCTTCCTGATGCCGCCGGTGGTGACCGGCACGGTCGTCGCCGTGATCGGTCTCGCGCTGGCCAGCGCCGCCACCAGCAGCTACTCGGTCGAACCGGTCACCGCGACCATCACGCTGCTGGCCGCCATTGCGGCCGCGGTCTACCTGAGGGGCTTCCCACGCCTGTTGCCGGTGCTGATCGGCGTCGTGGTGGGGTACATCGTCTCCAGCTTCTGGCCGGGATGCGTCAATCCCAAGCCTGGCTGTCACATCGACTTCAACGCCATCGCCAGCGCGCCCATCCTGGGATTTCCGACCTTCAGCTTCCCCGACTTCAGCCAGTTCGGCTCCACCCTCAGCCTGTTCTTCTTCATCCCGGTGATCCTGGTCGCTGAGAACGCGGGACACGTCTATGCGATCAGCGGCATCATGAAGCGCGACCTCAGCCACATGCTGGGCCGCACCTTCATGGGCGACGGCATCGGCACCACCATCAGCGGGCTGTTCGGAGGCACCGGTGAGACGACCTACGCCGAGAACATCGGCGTCATGGGCGTCACCAAGGTTTTCTCGATCATGGTCTTCGTCGTCGCCGCGATCTTCGCCATCCTCCTCGGCTTCATCCCCATGTTCGGCGCGCTGGTGCGCAGCATCCCGGTCAGCGTCCAGGGCGGCATCACGCTCTATCTCTTCGGACTGATCGCAGTCATCGGGGGCAAGATCTGGGTCGACGCCAAGGTCGACTTCTCGAAGCGTGCCAACCTGGCGGTGGCGGCGATCCCGCTGATCATCGCGGCCGGCATCCCGGCCACCCAGGCGATCCCCATCAACATCGGTTTTACGACCCTCACCTTCAACAACCTGGGTCTGGGCGCGCTGAGCGCGATCGTCCTCTACCAGCTCCTGCGGCCCGGCCAGACGCGCGACAAGGAGAGCGAGCCGGCGGAGGTCGTCACCTCAGGCTGATCTCTGCCGTATGGCATTGTTTGGGAGGTGACGGCGAGCATCGAGGAGCTGCGAACGCAGTTGCGCTCGGGCACGCTGCCCCAGCAGCTTCTCGGGCCCGGTGAGGACGTCGTCCTGCGCTCGGGCGACCGCAAGATCACGCGCGACGAGCTGCGCCGCGAGGCGGAGTCGGTGGCGGGTGGGTTGCAGGGATGCGGGGTCAGGGCCGGGGACCGGGTCGCCATCTACGCCGCGAACTCGCTCGAGTGGGTGACGGCGTACCTCGGCGTGCAGCGGATCGGCGCGGTCGCGGTGATGATGAACCCCGACTATCACTCCGCCGAGGCCGAGCACATCCTGCGCGACTCGGAGCCGGCGTTGGTCGTGGCCGATGCTCCGCGGGCGGAGGTCGTGCAGCAGATCGGCGCCCGCATGTGCCCGCTGGAGAACCTGCCCCGAGCCGGCCCACCGCCGACGCCGGACCTCAGTTCCGAGAGCCCCGCCGCCATCCTCTACACCTCCGGCACCACGGGCCGGCCCAAGGGCGCCGTGCTCGACCACGGCAACTTCCTCGCCCAGGGCCGGGGCGCGCTCGAGGTCTGGCGCTGGACGTCAAAGGACGTGTTGGTCCACGCGCTGCCGCTGTTCCACCTCCACGGCCTCGGCATGGGTCTGCATGGAACGCTGCTCAGCGGGGGCAGCGCCGTCCTGGTGCCGTTCGCACCCGAGAACGTGGTCCGCGAGCTCACGCACGGCGGCACGATGTTCTTCGGCGTGCCCTCGATGTATCAGCGCCTGTGCGAGTGGCTCGACGAGCACCCCACGGACCTGTCGCACGTGCGCGTTTTCGTCTGCGGATCGGCCCCGCTACAGCCCGCTCTGTTCGAGCGCTGCGCGAAGCTGCTCGGCCAGGCGCCGGTGGAGCGCTACGGGATCACCGAGGGCGGGATCGTGGTCACCAACCCCTACGACGGCCCTCGACAGCCGGGCCGCGTGGGCTATCCGTTCCCG
>DASYRJ010000039.1:0-25586 GCA_036004525.1 Gemmatimonadales bacterium
GGTTCCTCGGAACGCCGCGCCTGGAAACAGCTTAGTGCCAGAGAGAGATGCCGGCCCGCGCACCGATGAAGAGCGTGCTCGGCTGGATGACCGCAGCGCCGTCCTTGATCTCGGACAACCACTGCAACCCGAGCTCATAGCGCCACGCGCCGGAGCCGTACGGCTTGCGCCACCCGACCGCTCCGTTCAACATGAACCCAGCTCCGCTGTTGGCGCCGCCATCCACGAGGTTCAACCCAGCGCCGCCCGTCAGAAACATCCCGTTACGGTGGCCACCGGGCGATTGCGCGTAGAGGAGATTGACGCCAGGAGTGAACTCGTAGGTCGTCTCCCCACCGACCGTGCTGAAGTCGAGCGTGAAGCGGGGCTCCCACATGACCTTGCCGGCCTTGACGAGACCGACGCGCACGTTCAGCGGCGTCACGATCGCGATCCCGCCGTCCACGCCATCCGGCTTCACGTAGCCAGCGAAGACGTCGAGCCCGAACTCGTGCTTGGCGCCGCTCGCGGCTGCGCGCCGTTGGGCCGTCGCCAGCACCGGGAGAGACAGCAGCACGGCAACTGCTGCCACGCCGCCTATGAGCTTCCGCATACCTAGCCTCCAAGTTGGGGGTTTAGGGCCGCCACATCGTTAAAGACCCCCTCCCCCCCTGTCAAGCCGCAAATTGCAAAACGGCCCCGTCGCCCGTCCGCGACAGCGTGACGGGCCACGGGACATCGCCAGTGACGCGGCTCACGCCGCGCCGGGCCGCTTACCTGCCGACGCTGATTCCGACGATAATCGGGAAGAAAGTCGTGGAAACACCGCTCGTGCGGACGCTGGTGAACCGGGTCTCGGCGAACCAGCGCTTCCCACCGGTGCCCATCCTGAACGAGACGCCGGCGCCGGCGGCGAACCCGAGCTTGGACTCCGAAGCGGAGGGAAATGGTGTCACCTCGATGTCCACGTTGTAGTAGCCGAGGCCACCCATGACGTACGGCCGGGCCGAAGCGGCGCTGGTCCGCAGGGCGTACACGGCGGATGCCATGGCGCCGAAGATCTTCGTGCTCCCACCCGAGGTGTCGTGAGCGGTCTGCGCGTACGAGAGATCGCCCCGGATCCCGAGCTTCCCGCTCCGCAACCAATACGTGCCCCCTCCACCGGCCACCCAGCCGAGTTTGTCCTGGCCTGCGTAGTCGCCTATCGGCATTTGCAGGCCGGCGCCCACACCGAACCGGATACTTTGCGCCGACAGCGGGGGCGTGGCCGGCACGACGGCGAGGACGCCGGCTGCGAAGGCGGCCAGCAGCGCGGGCTTCATGGGCTGCCTCCGGCGCTTCCCGCGACCACGCGCACGGCGTCGCCCGCGACCTGGAGGAAGCCCCCCGTGACGCGAAATCGCGTCGCCGTCCCTGCGTTGCGTACCGTCAGCACGCCATCGCCCAGCAACGTCATGAACGGAGCGTGCCGGCGGAGGATGCCCACCTGCCCGTCGTGGGCCGGCGCCACGACGGCGTCCGCCTCGCCGTCGAACAGCGACCGCTCGGGAGAGATGACGGTGACCCGCATCAGGCCGACGCCAGTTTCTTCGCCTGCGCGACCACGTCGTCGATGCCGCCCTGCATGTAAAACGCCTGCTCGGGCAGCTGGTCGAACTCGCCCGCCACGACGCGCTCGAACGAGGCGATCGTGTCCTCGAGCTTGACGTACTTCCCCTCGAGCCCGGTAAACTGGGCCGCCACGAAGAACGGCTGAGAGAGGAACCGCTGCACGCGGCGCGCCCGGGCGACGAGCAGCTTGTCCTCCTCGGACAGCTCGTCCATCCCGAGGATCGCGATGATGTCCTGGAGATCCTTGTAGCGCTGCAGGATGCGCTGCACCTCGACCGCCACCTTGTAGTGGCGCTCGCCCAGGTACTGGGCGTCGAGGATGCGGCTCGACGACGACAGCGGGTTCACCGCCGGGTAGATCCCCAGCTCCACGATGGCGCGGTCGAGCACCACGGTCGCATCGAGATGGGAGAATGCGGTCGCCGGCGCCGGATCGGTCAGGTCGTCCGCGGGCACGTAGATCGCCTGCACCGACGTGATCGATCCCTTCTTGGTCGAAGTGATCCGCTCCTGCAGCTCGCCCATCTCGGTCGCCAGGGTTGGCTGATAGCCGACCGCTGATGGCATTCGCCCCAAGAGCGCCGAAACCTCAGACCCGGCTTGCGTGAACCGGAAGATGTTGTCGATGAAGACGAGCACGTCCTGGCCCTCGACGTCGCGGAAGTACTCGGCGACGGTGAGCCCCGAGAGACCGACGCGCAGCCGCGCGCCGGGCGGCTCGTTCATCTGCCCATAGATCAGCGCCGCCGAGCCGAGCACGCCGCTTTCCTTCATCTCGAGGTAGAGATCGTTGCCCTCGCGGGTGCGCTCCCCGACGCCGCAGAACACCGAGCGGCCGCCGTGGCCCATCGCCACGTTGTGGATCAGCTCCATGATGACGACGGTCTTGCCGACGCCGGCGCCGCCGAACAGGCCGATCTTGCCGCCCTTCACGAACGGGGCGATCAGGTCGATGACCTTGATCCCCGTCTCGAACACCTCGGTCTTGGGCTCGAGATCTACGAACTTCGGCGTCTCGCGGTGGATGGGCCACCGCTCGGCGTCCTTCGGGATCGGGTCGCCTTCGTCCACCGGCTCGCCGAGCACGTTCAGGATGCGGCCGAGCGCCGCCTTCCCGACGGGCACTGTGATCGCCGAACCCGTGTCGACCACCGGCATCCCGCGCACCACGCCGTCTGTCGAGCTCATCGCGACGGCGCGGACCTGGTTGCGGCCGATGTGCTGCTGCACCTCGACCACCACCCGCCGCCCTTCGAGCTCCACGACCAGCGCGTTGTACAGCTCGGGGAGGTGCTCGGGCTCGAACTCGACGTCGAGCACGGGGCCGATGACCTGGACGACCTTGCCGGTGTTCGGCTTGGTTTCGCCCGCGGACTTCTTCGGGGCTTCCTTGGTTCGAGTCGCCATTTGATTCCTCAGGTGTCGGGTGTCAGGTGCCGGGTGCCGGGGTGTTCAGACCTGACACCCGACACCTGACACCCGGCACCTAGCCTTTGAGTGCTTCCGCTCCCCCGACAATTTCCGCCAGCTCCTGCGTAATCTGCCCCTGCCGCGCCCGGTTGAAGGTGCGCTGCAGAATGTCCAACATGTCTCCGGCCGCGTCGGTCGCGTTCTTCATCGCCGTGCGCCGCGCCCCGTGCTCGGCGGCCGCCGTCTCGACGAGTGCGCGATAGACCTGGTTGCGGACGTACAGGGGGAGCAAGGACTCGAGAATCGCCTCGGCCGAGGGCTTGAGAATGTAGTTGACCGCCCGTCCGCCCGTCCGCCCGTCCGACGGCGGCGGAGTCACAGGCAGGATGCGCAGCGTCGTCGGCGGCGTCGAGACCGCGCTGTTGAACTTCGCAAACACGATGTCGACCGCGTCGAGCGCCCCGGCCTCGAACTGTGCCATGAGCGGCCCGACCACCTCGGCCGCGTGCGCCGCCGTCGGCCGGTCGCCGATGTCCACCCGCTGCGACGCGATGGTGCGTTTGGTGAACTTGAAGAAGCCGATCCCCTTCTTGCCCACGAGGTGCAGCGCCGCTTGGGCGCCCTGCCCCTCGACTTCCTCCAGCCGCCGCCGCGCCTCGCGGATCAGGTTGGCGTTGAACGCGCCGCACAGGCCGCGGTTCGACGTGATCAGGACGACCGCGACCCGCCGCACGCCTTCGCGCCCCGGCTGGCGCAGCAGCGGGAACCGCTCCGCCAGCTCCGGGGAGTACAGCTCGCCGATCACCTCGGCCAGCGCCTGCGCGTACGGCCGCGCGGCCACCACCCGGTCCTGGGCGCGCTTGAGCTTCGACGTGGAGACCAGCTCCATCGTCTTCGTGATCTTGCGCGTGTTCTGGACCGACTTGATGCGCCGGCGCAGCTCCCGGGGCTTGGCCATCAGCGGCTGCCGAGCGCCTTGTACTCCTCGATGGCCTTGCGCAGCCGGGCGGACAACTCGTCCGAGAGCGCCTTGCGGGTGCGGATCTCCTCGGCGACCTGCGGGTGCTCCGCCGCCATGAACTCCAGCAGGCCGCGCTCCCATGCCTTGATCTCGGGGACGTCCACGTCGTCGATCAGCCCGTTGGTCACGGCGAAGATGACGATCACCTGTTGCTCGACGGGCATCGGCTGGTACTGGGGCTGCTTCAGCACCTCGACGACGCGCGCGCCGCGCGCCAGCTGGCGCTGGGTTGCGGGATCGAGCTCCGAGCCGAACTGGGCGAACGCCTCGAGCTCGCGATACTGCGCGAGGTCGAGCCGCAGCCGGCCGGCCACCTGCTTCATGGCCTTGATCTGCGCATTGCCGCCCACCCGGCTCACCGAGATCCCGGCGTTCACCGCGGGCCGGACGTTCGAGTAGAAGAGGTCGGTCTCGAGGAAGATCTGGCCGTCGGTGATCGAGATGACGTTGGTCGGGATGTAGGCGGAAACGTCGCCCGCCTGCGTCTCGATGATCGGCAGCGCGGTGAGCGAGCCGCCGCCCATCTCGTCGGACAGCTTCGCGGCGCGCTCGAGCAGGCGGCTGTGCAGGTAGAAGACGTCCCCCGGGTACGCCTCGCGGCCGGGAGGCCGCCGCAGCACCAGCGACAGCTGGCGATACGCCGCCGCCTGCTTCGACAGGTCGTCGTAAATACACAGCGTCGCCTTCTTCTCGTCGTACATGAAGTACTCGGCCATGGTGCAGCCCGAGTACGGCGCGATGTACTGCATCGGCGCCGGCTCGGAGGCGGACGCGACGACCACGATCGTGTACTCCATGGCCGCGTGCTCTTTCAGGCGCTCGACCACGGCGGCGACGGTCGAGTTTTTCTGGCCGATCGCCACGTAGACGCAGACGACGCCCTGCCCCTTCTGGTTGATGATCGTATCGACCGCGATCGCCGTCTTCCCGGTGCCGCGGTCGCCGATGATCAGCTCGCGCTGGCCGCGACCGATCGGGATCATCGAGTCGATCGCCTTGATGCCGGTCTGGAGCGGCTCTTTCACCGGCTGGCGCTTGATGATCCCGGGGGCGACGATCTCTACCTTGCGCGACGTGGTGGTGTGGATCGCGCCCAGGCCGTCCACCGGACGCCCCAGCGCGTCCACCACCCGCCCCACCATCGCCGGCCCGACCGGCACCTCGAGCACGCGGCCGGTGCGGCGCACCTCGTCCCCCTCGCGCAGCTGGAGGTAGTCCCCGAAGATCACCGCGCCGATGTTGTCTTCTTCGAGGTTCAACGCCAGACCGGTGATCTTGTCCCCCGTCTCGGAGGCGGTGAATTCGAGCATCTCCCCCGCCATCGCGGACGTCAGCCCGTAGATACGGGCGATCCCGTCCTTCACCTCGAGCACCGTCCCGACCTCGCGGACGTCGATGTCCGCCAGGTCGGCCGCCTGGATTTCCTTGAGGAGGATGTCTTTCAGCTCGCCGGGTCTGAGGATGGAATCGGTGGCCATGAATGCTCGCCCTGAGAGATTGTGAAAATTATCACAAGATACAGCTACCCCGCCAGCCCACCCAACGTGCGGCGTGCGGAATGCGGAGTGCGGAATGTAACGGCGCGTCTCGAGCGCTTCGACCCCCGCTGTTCAACTCTGCACACCGCACGCCGCACCCCGCATCAGGGGCGCGATCTCGTCCTTCCTTTCAAGAATCTCGCCAGCACGCCTCCCGGCCCCAGCTCCCCCAATTCGTGCGGCGTCGCACCTGCCACGCGGCGCGCGGCTCCCGCCAGGTGGCTGGGCGAGGCGTAGCCCAGGATCCGCACGACTGCCCGGACGGTGTAGCCGGGATTGCCGAGCAGGTCGGCGGCGCAGGCGGCGCGCGCGAGATCGATCACGCGCTTCAGGTTCGGCGCGCCGCCGGCGCCGAACTCGCGGGACAGGTGCTCGCGGGTCACCCGGAGCGCCTGGGCGACCTGGCCCGTCTGGGTCGGCATGCCGGAACGCCGCAGCACCTCCTCCCACGCCGCGAGCTGCAGCCGGTCGGTGAGGCGGAGCAGCCGGGGCGCATCGGCGAGGGCGGCGCGACGCGCCACCTGCGCCGTGCGCGCCGCGATCCACTCCCCCGCCACCGCGTTGTCTACCCCCTCGACCAGCACGCCCGCGAAGCCCGCCCGCTGGCACGAGGCGACGAGAGGCGCGTCATCGGGGCGGACGGCCGAGAGGGCGTACACCGGAATCCGCGGGAAGCGCTCCGGCAAGGTGAGCCCCGCCTCGGTGCAGCTTCGCACATCGAGCACCACCGCGTCGACGAGGCGCTGGTCGAGCAGCCGCTCGATCGCCTGAAAGGTGCGACACAGCCGCACGCTGCCGGCATGCCGCGGATATCCCTGTTTCACCGCGCGGCGCGCCTCGCGGCGCGGATGGAAAACAGGCACGACCGGCGTCACGGCTCTCGTTTGCGCCCCCCCCCCCCCCCTCCTCCCCCCTCGTCGCCGTCCTCGACTCCGACCAGCGCGCGCTGCATCTCGGCGGCGCGCCGCAGCACGTCGCGCGCGTTGTGGTAACTGATCGTCTTGAGCGCCTCGTCGAGCGGGTGCCAGACGCAGGCCGTGATCCCCTCGTCTACCTGCGGCACCGGCTCGCCGCGCCGCGACTCGAACAGGAAGAAGTGGCAGTACTTATGAATCGTCTTGCCGCGGAACCGGAAGTACCAGTCGATCACCTTGATCGGCCCATGCAGCAGCAGCTCCTCGAGACCCGTCTCCTCGGCCACCTCGCGGCGCGCGGCCTCGGCGGGCGGCTCCCCGCGCTCCAGGTGGCCCTTGGGGAATCCCCAGTTCTTGTAGGAATCCCGGATCAGCAGAAACCGGGCGACGCCGTCCGCGCCGCGCCGGAAGACGACGCCCCCGGCGCTGGTTTCGCGCTGGGCGCGGGCCTTTGGGCGCTTCATGCCGGCCATGGACCCGAAAGTACGGCGTGCGAGGTGCGGAGTGCGGCGTATCGGGGGCGTGCGTCGAGCCTCGACCGGGGCGCCGAACGCACCCTGTGACTCCGCACGCCGCACCCCGCACGCCGCATTCGTGTCTTAGAATACGCTGAACGTGAAGTACTTCCGCGGATTCGCCTGAATGTCCGACAGGAGCTGGCGCAGCTGGATCATTGTGAGCGTCGTCTCGCGGTACAGCGCCGAGTCGGCCACGAGCAGGCCCAGGGTGCCGCTGCGGCCCGCGATCCGCGACAGCACCGTGTCGGCCGACACGAGCACGTGCACCAGGCTCTCCTGGTTCTTGTGCGCTGCGTCCATCAGCTCGCGGAAGTCCTGCGACGCCGTGCGCAGATCGGTGCTCGCGGCGGCGGTGTTGTTGAGGATCGTCCCGAGCTGGCCCCGGTTCGTCGCCGAATCCACGCGGCCGAGCGTCGCCTGGAGGTCGGTCGCGGCGCGGGCGAGCACATCCGACCCCTTGCTCAAATTCTGCCCGACGTTGCCGAAGACGTCGGCCTGCTCGTTGGTGACGCGCGCCAGCCGGTCGGCGATCTGGCCGAAGTCCCGGATGGACCGCCGCAGGTCGGACACGGCCTGGGAGTCGAACGCGGTCTGGACCCGCGCCGCCACCGTGGCGATGTCGGTCGCGATCCGGCTCGCCTGCGCCGTCAGCTGACCGATGTCGGGGAGCGTCGCGCCCGGCCACCGCCCCCCGCCCGCCGCCTGGGCTTCCATCAGGGCCTGGCGCACGTTGGGATCGTTGGGCAGCGGATCGCCCGAGATCAGCGTCGCGGCCCATTCGCCGAACAGGGAGGCGGACGCGGCGATGACCGCCGGCTTCTCGGGCGGGGTCACGCCGGCGTAGATCTTGAGGTCGGCCTCGACCCAGTTGTGGGGCGCGAGCCGGATCGCCTCGACGCGCCCCACCCGGACGCCCCGCAGCACCACCGGATTCCCCACGCCCAGCCCGCCGACGGTCCGGAAGCGCGCCGTATACAACGCCTCGGTCTTGCCGAGGTGGGCGCCGGAGAGCCACAACGCGCCGACCACCACGACCACGAGCGCCGCGATGACGACCACGCCGACGGCGAACTCGTTCTCGCGCTTCATTCCGCACGTCCCTCGATGAACTGCCGCACCACCGGGTCCTCCGTCTCCTGGATCTCCGCCACCGTGCCCACCTGCCGGATGCGGCCCTCGTACAGCATCGCGACGCGGTCGCCCACCGCGTAGGCGCTGCGCATGTCGTGCGTGACGACGACGCCGGTCACGTTCAAGTGCTCGCGCGCCCGCACCATCAGCCGGTCCATAACGGCGGACGTGACGGGATCGAGCCCCGTGGTCGGCTCGTCGTACAGGATATAGCGCGGCCGCAGGGCGATGGCGCGGGCGATCCCCACGCGCTTGCGCATGCCGCCCGACAGCTCGGCGGGGAGCCGCTCCTCGGTCCCGGAGAGATCCACGAGCGCCAGGGCCTCACGCACGCGGTCTTCGATCTCTTCGTCGGAGAGCCCGCGGCGGCGCAGTCCCAGCGCCACGTTCTCGGCGACCGTCATCGAGTCGAACAGAGCCGCGAACTGGAACACGTACCCGATGCCCCGGCGCAGGGCCGTGAGCCCGTCGCGGTCCAGCGTCGACACCGCCTGGCCGTCAACGATGACGTCGCCCGCATCGGGGTGCAACAAACCGACGATGTGCTTCAGCGCCACACTCTTGCCCGTTCCCGAGTAGCCGATGATCACCAGCGTCTCGCCGTCCTGCACGGCCAGCGACAGGCCGGTGAGCACGCCCTTCCCGCCGAACGCCTTGTGCAGGTCCCGGAACTCGATCACAGCAGCACAATCGCCCAGAAGGCGTCGAGGACCAGGATGAGGATGGCCGAATACACCACGGCTTGCATCGCCCCCCGCCCCACCCCCTCCGCGCCGCCCCGGGTCCGCAAGCCGACGATGCAGCCGACGAGCGCGATCGTGAAGCCGAAGGTGGCGCTCTTGTAGAGCCCGAACCACACGTCCTTGAATTGGTAGAAGATCTTCAAGCCCTTGATGAACTCGGGCGTCGAAAGGTGGAGCAGGGCCAAGCTCGTCAGCCACCCGGTAACGATCCCGACGGTGATGGCGAACGCGACGATCACGGGGAACATCGTCGTCCCCGCGAGCACCCGCGGGACGACCAGATAGCTCTGAGGATCGTAGGCCAGGGTCTCGAGGGCATCCACCTGCTCCGTGACCTTCATGGTGCCGAGCTCGGCGGCCATGCTGGCGCCGACCCGGCCCGCGAGGGCGAGGCCGGCGAGGACGGGGCCCAGCTCCAGCATCATCGTCTTGCCGACGAGGGTGCCGACGAAGTACAGCGGGACGGCGCCGGTGAAGGTATAGGAGGCCTGGAGGGCGAGCACGACGCCGGTGAAGGCGGCGATGAACAGCGCCACGGGAAGGGAGTCGACGCCGATGCGGCGCATCTGGACGACGGCGGGGCGCGCCCACGTGGAGACGTCGGGGAGGGCGCGCAGCATGTCCAGCAGAAAGTGGCCGACCCTCCCAACCGCCTCGACAGCGGAAACGGAACGGCGGCCTATCGACTCGATCACGGGGCTGAAACTACGACGCTACGTTGTACGACGCTACGTTGTACGAAAAAGCGGCCGACGGAGTCCGCCGACCGCTCTCGTACAACGTATGACGTAGCGTCTTAGCGTCGGTTCACGCTGCGAAGCTAGCGAGCGCCTTACCCACATCCCCATCCCGAAGCCGCTTCAGCGCCCGGTCCCGTAGCTGTCGCACTCGCTCACGCGTCACGCCCAGCATCCCGCCGATCTCCTCGAGCGTGTGCTCGCGGCCGCCGTCGAGCCCGAAGTAGAGCCGCAGCACTTTAGCATCGCGGCGCTGCAGCGTGCTCAGTGCCTGCTCGATCTCGTCGGACAGGAACCGGTCCATCGCCTGGTCTTCCGTGTCCGGGAGGTCCTCGGCGATGAAGCGCTCGATCAGCGACCGGTCGCCGTCGGGATCGAGCGGCGCGTCGAGCCGCACGTCGCCCGTGTTCAGGGCGGCGAGCGACTGCACGACCTCGAGCGACAGCTTGGTCGCGTCGGCGATCTCCTCGGGCGTGGGCTCGCGGCGCAGCGTCTGTCGCAGGTACTCCGCAGTGCGGACGATCCGCGACAGGTCCGCCGTCCGGTTGAGCGGGACGCGGACCGTGCGCCCCTGGCGGGCGAGGGCGGCGAGGATCGCCTGGCGGATCCACCACACGGCGTAGGAGATGAACTTGACGCCCTGATCGGGATCGAACTTGCGGGCGGCGGTGAGCAGCCCGACGTTCCCCTCGCCGATCAGGTCGGTGAGGGGCAGACCGCGGTTCTGGTACTTCTTGGCGACCGAGATCACGAAGCGGAGGTTGCGCTTCACGAGCTCCTGCATGGAGTCCTGGTCGCCGGCGCGCACCTTGCGGGCCAACGCGATCTCTTCCTTCTGGGTCAGGAGCGGAGTCTTGGAGACCTCGTGGAGGTACTGATCGAGGATGTCGCGCTCGTGCTCGTGAGCCCCCAGGCCCGCAAGCAGACCCCGGCGCCGGCCGCGCTTCTTGGCAGCCTTCGGCTTCGCCTCGGCCTTGGGGGCCGGGGCGTGCGCCTTGGGGGCGGTCTTGGTCTTCTTCTTGCGGACCTGCTTGGGCATCGTTCGGGGCTCGATTTTGGCTGCCTGTGATACGCCGCACAGGGGGGAAAAGTTCAGCCAGGACAAGGAAATCGCTTGACACCGACAGAACGTCCCGGTAAGATGCCGTGTTCCCGCCGGGTCGTTGCGGGGGCGCAATATACTGGGGGCGTAGCTCAGTTGGGAGAGCGCGTGAATGGCATTCACGAGGTCAGGGGTTCGATCCCCCTCGCCTCCACTGGCGGACGGGCGGTCGGGCGGTCGGGCGGTCCGTGAGGCGGCAGAGGCGTAGATACCGGCCCACTGGGCGATTACATTTGCGCAGCACGCGGGAATAGCTCAGTTGGTAGAGCACAACCTTGCCAAGGTTGGGGTCGCGGGTTCGAGTCCCGTTTCCCGCTCTCGACTGGCGGCTGGGCGGACGGGCGGACGGGCGGACCGCCAAACGGCAATGGGTAGAATTCACGGTCCGACGGTCCGCCATTCCGACCGTCCGACTGAAAAGCGACGCGGGGTGGAGCAGTCTGGTAGCTCGCCGGGCTCATAACCCGGAGGTCGTGGGTTCAAATCCCACCCCCGCTACTGGAAGCCATTGCGGATTGTGGATTGTGGATTGCGGATTGACGGCGAGCAGTTCAATCCGCAATCGCAAATCCGCAATCCGCAATTCGTTCCAGGGCGGTTAGCTCAGTTGGTTAGAGCGCCACGTTGACATCGTGGAGGTCACAAGTTCGAGTCTTGTACCGCCCATCGGCGCCCATAGCTCAACTGGATAGAGCGCTTGACTACGGATCAAGAGGCTGGGGGTTCGAGTCCTCCTGGGCGCATTCGGTCGGACTGACGGACCGTCGGACAGACGGACCGTGGAGTCGTGGATGACCGAGATTACCGTCCGACAGTCCGCCCGTCCGGCTGTCCGATCATTGCGGGGCGTAGCGCAGTCCGGTTAGCGCGCCTGGTTCGGGACCAGGAGGTCGGTGGTTCAAATCCACTCGCCCCGACTTGAAGGAGGTTGTGAAGGATGGTGAAAGTTGGTGGAAGTTGGTGGAGGTTGTCGCCTACCTCCACCAACCTTCACAACCCTCCGCCGACCTCCACAACCTCGCATCACCGCGCGCCAGTAGCTCAGCTGGATAGAGCGTCGGCCTCCGGAGCCGAAGGTCGTGGGTTCGAATCCCGCCTGGCGCATCAACCTTCCGGGTCTATCTCCCTCCCACCACGTACACCCACGCCCCTGGCGCGACGCTCGTGAAGTAACAGATCAGCAGCGCCGCTCCGGCCAACGTGATGTTCTTCATGAAATGCGCCCGCTGAACGGCCGCCTGCATCGGGTCCGCGAGCCCCCAGAATCGGTGCATGAAGAACGCCGTCGGGATCAGGAACACGACCAGCAACGCCGTGCCGAGCGGCACCTGCACGCCGAGCAGGATCGACAGCCCTCCGGCGATCAACATCAACCCCGTCACCCCCACAGCCACCTTGGGCGCCGGCACCTTCTGGCTCGCGGCGTACTGGCTCATCATCTGGAGCTTCGTGAGATGCTGGATGCCCGACATGATGAACATCGCCGAGAACAACACGCGTCCGATCACGAACTCGACCGCCAGCGCCGCACTGGGCGCCGCACCACTGTCCTGCAGTGCCAGTATCATCGTGGTCCCTCCGTCGAGGTAGATGCGCCGCTAGAACGCCACCGCGAGCCCCACGCGTCCCAGGGACTGCTGAATCGGAACGTCCACCTCCCCGCTGCCGTCGTCGGCCTTGCGCGCGAACCGCTGGAAGTCGTAATCGCCGGAGAAGCGCAGGCGGCCGCGCAGCCCGTCCACGACGAAAAACAGCCCGATCTCGAGCGCGCCCAGCGCCGAGCTCTTGCCGCCGCCCGAGAACTTGGGCCCGAACAGCATCCCACCGCGCAAGGCCATCCGCACCCCCGGCCCGAGGGGATACGCCATCCGCGCCCCGGCCCGCACCGCTCCCACCGACTGCGCCTCGAACTCGGGATCCGCCTTCCGCCGCACGAAACCCACCTCGGCGCTCACCGGACCGGTGACATAGTACCGCACGCGCACGTCCAGCTGCTTGGCGGTGAACGACGCGACCGCCGTGCCGTCACCGGCGGGCTCGTACTTGATGCTGACGAACGCGGCCTCGGCCGCGAGCTTCTTCCACGTGAACGACCCCGCCAGCCCGCCGCCCCCGCCCCGATAGTGGAGGTCCGCCGACACCTCGCGGTAATCCCCGAAGACCGCCTGAGGACCGACGACGAAATGCTGGGCGGATAGGCGGACGGGCGGAATGGCGGTCAGCAAGACCGCCAAGGCCGCGCCCGTCAGGGCCCTCATCGCCCTGCTCCCGTCTTCGGCAGGGGGACCACGCTCACCTGCACCTGCTGGCGCCGCCGCACGTTATCCTGCGAGATCTCCGCGTTGCGCCGCGCGATCTGCTCGCGCAGCAGCTGGTTGTACAGGATGTTCCCGCGCGCGGGCTGCGGCGCCGGTTTCTTCAGCGTCATGATGAAGCCGGCCAGCACCACCCCGGTGCCGATCACACCCGCCTCGCGGAGGGACGTCGATCCGAGGTCGCCCTCGCTCAACGCCGCCGTCCCCGCCAGTGCGACGCCGGTGTACACCAGCGCCAGGCCCATCGGTCGCGAGCTCTTGGGTGGCACCTCCGTCTCCGGGAGGTATTCGTAGCCGGGGAGGCCCGTGAGGTGCGGCAGCGTATCGACGGCTCCGTGCGTGATGCGGATCGGCTGCGATGCCGAGAAGCTGTTCTGCCCCACGGTCGCCTCGACGACGACGGTGTATGTGCCCGAGGGCACGGGATCGCCGCTCGGCAGCCGGGCGGGCCAGCGCAGGTTGACCTGCCCGTTGGCGACGGTCGAGTCGATCTTGAGCGCGGTCTGGCCGCCGACGACCCGGGTCACGACGCGGGCCGGCTGGGTGACGGTGTACCGCATCCCGACGGCTCCTTGACCCCCGACGAACTCCGTGCTGTCCACGCGCAACTGGCGCACGACGAGCACCTGGGTGAGCGCCACCTGGAAGGCACTCAGGGCCTTGGGCGAGGTACGGTTCGGGTCCAGCTCGCGCTCGGGCTCGAGCAGGACGACCTGCTTGAAGGCATCCACCGCCTTGAGAATCGAATCCATGGCGCTGTAGGTGAAGCCGAGCAGCTCGTAGGCGCGCGCGCGCTCGAACCCACTGAGCCGCTCGCGCAGGGCGGCCTGGCTGAGCGTCAGCGCTTGGCGGTAGTCGAGGTTCTGGGAGGCCTGTTGCGCCCGGCGCAGGGTGGCGTTCTGCACCGTCTGCGCCGCAACCACGCCGGGGACGGGACAGGCGAGCACGGCGAGCAGCCACGCGGCGCGACGCATCATTCCGATCCCTCCGGCTGTAGGACCCAGTTCTTGCGGACCGGCGTGCTGGGCGCCACGTCCACGCTTTCGCTCCGTGTCTTGTAGCCGGCCCGCTCCACGCGGATCGTGTGGCGCCCCACGGATACGCTGAACTCGACCACGGGTGTGGGGCCTACGTCGCGGCCGTCGATGAACACGGTGCCCGGCGGATCGGAGTTGACCGTGATGTAGCCCTCGGCGGCAGGTGGCTGCGTGACCGGGGTCTGGCGCTGTGTCCCGCCGCCTCCCCGGCGCGGGGGCGGCCGCCGCGTCGACGTCGTGTCGGACGGCGGAGGTGGGGCGGTCACGCGGACGGTCTCGACGGGCGCGACGCTCCCCTGCGACGGCGCTTCGCTCTTGCTGTTCAGCACGAAGTAGCCGCCCACACCCGCCACTGCGACGACGGCGATCCCAACGAACACGCCCATGCCCGGCTTTTTTTTCGCGGACCCGACCTTCATCGCCGCGCGCGGCATCGGCGTCGTGGGCGCGGTGGTCACTGTGGGCGCGTCGGAGGGAGCCACGCCGGCTCCGGTGCGGGGCGGCGGCCGGCGATGGCTCGCGCGCTGGCCGGCTTTGGGGGCCGCGACGGGCTGCTCGGGCCACACCCCGGTCGCGAACTCCTCCATCGTCGGGAACCGCTGGGCGGGCTCCTTGGAGAGGGCACGCGACAGGGCGGTGACGAGAAACTCGGGGGTGTCGGCACGCTTGATGCTAACCCGCGGCACCTCCTCGAATATGTGCTTGTAGAGGATGGTGTGGACCGAGTCGCCGACGTAGGGCAGCTCACCGGTGACCATGCGGTACCCGACGACGGCCAGCGAGTACTGGTCGGCGCGGCCGTCCACCGCCGCCCCCTTCGCCTGCTCGGGGGCCATGTAGTGCGGCGTGCCGATGATCATCCCGGTGCCGGTGAAGCCGCTCGCCGCCTGCAATGCCTTCGAGATCCCGAAGTCGGTGAGCATCACGCGGCCGTCGTGGTCGAACATGATGTTCGCCGGCTTCACGTCGCGGTGCACCACGCCGCGCTGGTGGGCGTGGCCCAGCGCACACGCGGCCTCCCAGAGCACCCGCTGGATGTAGTCGATCGTGAGCGGTTGCTTCTGCTCCAGCACATCTTCCAGCGACGTGCCGGCGATGTACTTCATCACGAAGTAATTGAGCCCGCCCTCGCTCTCCACCCGGTAGATCGGAATGATGTTCGTGTGGTCGAGCTTCGCGGCGGTCTTCGCCTCCTGCTGGAACCGTTTGACGACGTGCTCGTCCATCGAGATGTCGGGGGGGAGGACCTTGATCGCCACCTCGCGCTCGAGCGTCAAGTCGTGCGCGAGGAACACGGCGCCCATGCCGCCCTTGCCGAGCATCCGGGTGATCTGGTACTTGCCCTCGACGAGGCGTTGCAGGCGCTGCATCAGCCCTTCGATCGCGCCGGCGCTCGTGGTCGCGCCCGTTCCGCCCGTGACGTCCGCGCCGCAGGCGTAGCAGAACTTGCTGTTATCGGGCAGCGGGGTGTGGCACTTGAGGCATTCCATGGTCGAGCCCGCGGCGCCGGTCATGGGGAAGACGGCGCCTGCGGCTTGGGGCCTGGGGCGAGAACGCCGGCCGTCGGCGCTGAGCGATGCTTCACGGCGGGGGGGCGGGACGTTGCCGGAGCCGGCTGGAACGGACTCACTGGAGCCAGGGTGCACGCAGTCAGGCCGGGCGCAAAGCAGAGCGCGTAACGCGTGGAGACGCCAGCGTAGTCCACCACGATGAGATAATAGTTACCCGCTCCGAGGGTGAAGATCGCGTCCTCGTTTGAGCCGGCGTTGATGGCCTGGCCGACGACGTTGAACGACACATCTCCGGCGATCGGCACTTTGGCCACGTAGAAATCCACGTCGTCGAGCGTGTCGGCCGCGGTGAACGGGCGCGATTGGAGGCGGAAGCGGACGGCGCCCAGCGCGGCCACCCGAAACCGGAACCAGTCCACGTCCCCGGGGTTGTCGATCGTGAAGCTGCCCGACAGCTGCGTCTGGCTGACATCGAGCTTCGTATCGGCCGCGTTGCAGAAGTCGTCCTCCTCATGCGAGTCGATGTTGAAGCCCTTGCTGGTGACATACTGGTCGAGGATTGCCAGGCCGTAGCGCCCCTGCTTGTTGTAGAGCGAGATCGCATCGAGCCGACTCGGACCCGGATAGCCCTTGAGCGCCACCACCGTCGAGTCCACGGATTTTTGAGCGGGCTCGAATCCCAGACCGTGGCAGGCGTGTGACGCGGGGCCAAACGTCCACGCGTTCGAGCCCAGGTAGTAGGTCGTATCCGGTGCGTTGAAGTAGAGAGAGTCCGAGAGGAAGGTCGAGAAATTCCCCGCGACCTCGGGCGACGTGAGAATGACGGTGAGGTCGCGGGTGCTGGTCTGGTCCAGCCTGTACCAGTCCACGCCCAAGGCTTGGTCGCGCCGCAGCGGCTCGAAGAACAACGCCGGGTTGTAAAACCGCAGGTTCGGCAACTGGGGGATCGGCGGCGCTTGCTCCAGGTTGATGTCGCGCGGCGCCACCTCGTTCGGTTCGTACAGGTCGAACGGCAGCACACGGGTCGTGTCCTTCGCGTAACCGAAGACGGTGTTCCCGATGTAGAGCAGCGAATCCGTGTGCGCCGGCGGCGGTACCCAGAACTGAATCCGCGCGAATCCGGTGGGTTGTCCAGCGACACTGTCCTTCTTTGCTGAGAACGGATACGGAAAGAGGTTGACCGGACCCATACTCGCCAGCACGATCGAATCCACGCCGACCCCGAAGACCGTAATCGTGTCCCCGTACCGCACCGTCGTCGGCCGCACACTGTCGACCTCAACCGGACTCGACACGCGCAGCACCAGATCGCCCTGCCCCGCCTGCTCGAAGGCCACCGCCCGCGCGACGATATCCACCATCCCGCTGTTCACGCCGGTGACGGTCGCGTAGCCGCAGCAGTCCTTCTCCACCCGCGCGATCGACGAGCTGCCCGTGTAGAACGCGAAGTCCACGTTGGCGATGGGCTGGGTGTCGGTCCCGATCACGCGCCACGCCCGGGCGAACACGGACATGTCCTGCCCGCGCAGCACGACGAGCGAGGGGGCCTCGAGGGTGACGAAGACGGAGTCGCTCTTGTCGGTGGGGAACGCGCAAGTGCTGACGGCAAGCGCCGTTACGAGAACGGCCAGCGTGTGCCCAGGCTCGAATCGCATGGGCTAATCTATAACGTCGCCGCGCGCCCGTGGTAATCCACCCCTAGCCCCCAGGCCCCAGCCCCTGGGCCCGACTCACAAGGTGCCCCGCCGCTTTAGGTCCAAGTACTTCGTCACCACCGCCTGCGCTGCGCGCTCCGGTGTGACGTCGATCACCAGCACCCCCGCGCGCCGCATGTGCGCCAGCGCCTCCTCCCGCGCGTGCAGCAGCTCTTCCGCGGCCGCTTTGCGAAACGCGCCGCGCAGCGCTCCGCCCGCCGGATCGGCCGGAGGCCGGAGCGCGGCCACGGCGTCGAGCTCGGGATTCCGCAGCGTTACGGCCAGCGGGAGGTGGCGGGGGCGCAGCGAGGCGACGTTCGCCACGAGCGCATCCGACGCGAACCGATCGATCACGTCGGTGAACAACACGGTCAGCGCACGCTTGCGGTTCCGCGCCGCGAGGTAGCGGAAGGCGCCCGGATAGTCGGGCTCGACGAGCTTGGGCTGCACCACGGCGAGGACGTCGAGCACGCGGCGCATGCCCAGCCGGCCGCGCTCGGGGGCGACGAAATGCTGGACGCCGTCGGCGAAGGTCATGATCCCGACGTTGTCGTCGTGCTGGGCGGCCGCATAGGCCAGCTCGAGCGCCGCCTGCACGGCGAAGTCGAGGCGCGCCACGCCGCCGGCGATGTCGGCGGTCATGAGGCGCCCCGTGTCGAGCACCAGCAGCACCTGCTGCCGGCGTTCCGCCTCGTACTGCCGCGTGATGACCTTGCGGCGCCGCGCCGTCGCCTTCCAGTCGATGTGCCGGATGTCGTCCCCCGGCACCCACTCGCGCAGCGACTCGAACAGCCGCCCTTCGCCGAGCTGGCGGACGGGCTTCATGCCCGCCTCGCGTCGCCGCAACGCCTGCGCCACGGAGGCGCGCAGCCGCATGGACACGAGCGGCGGGTACACGACGACCTCCCACGGCACATCGATCCGATGGCGCCGGCGCCCCAACCCGAGCGGCCCGATGCTGTCCAGGACAAACCCGCCCGCCGTTTCGCGCCCGCGCTGTCGTGGGATGACGGGCAAATCCTCGCGGGTCACCCCCTCCGCCGCGACCGTGATCGGCCGCGGGGCCTGCGTGCCGCCCAGGAGGTCGGGACGGATCTCGCGCACCACCAGCCGCGCGGTGCGGCGCGCCCGGTTGGCCCAGCGGTAGGTCACCTGGCCGGTGTGGCCCACCGACAGGGCGGGCAGCGGATCGCGGACAACCGTGAGCGCCGTCGGAATCGGCCGCACCGCGAGTGTGGCGTCGAGCCAGATCAGCGCGACCAGTGCGGCGTCCCCGACCAGGATCGCGTCGAGCGCCCACGGGACCCAGAATCCGAGCACACCGAGCGGCGCGAGGGCCGCCCCCACCCATAAGGCGCGTGGCGTCCACAGCACGCCCGCCCAGGTCCCGAGCAGATACCACAGCCCGAGGAACGCGCCGATGACGGACCCGACGAGCAGGAACGGCAGCATGCTCAGGCGGTGGGGGCTTCGGTCTTGTCGAGGATCGCCTTGAGCGCGGCGTCGGCGGTGACGCCCTCCAGCTCCAGCTCGGGCGCCACGCTCACCCGGTGCCGCAGCACCGCCGGCGCGAGCAGCTTCACGTCGTCGGGGATGACGAAGTCGCGCTCCTCGAGCAGCGCCGCGGCGCGCGCGGCCTTGAGCAGCGCCACGCCGGCGCGGGGGCTCGCACCCAGGGTGAGCGACGCAGCCTCGCGCGTGGCGCGGACGATCGTGCTGATGTATGCCGTGATGCGGGGCTCCACCCGGATCCCATCGACGGCCTGCCGCAGCTGCTCCAGCCCCTTCCCGTCGGTCACGGGGCTGACGCCATACGTCTGTGGGCGATCGGCCTCGAACCCCTCGACGTACCGGTTCAAGATCCCCTGCTCCACGGGGGCCGACGGATAGCCCACGTGCGCCTTGAGCATGAACCGGTCCAACTCGGCCTCGGGGAGGGGGTAGGTGCCCTCGAACTCGATCGGGTTCTGGGTGGCGAACACGGTGAAGACCGGCGACAGCGGGTGACTCTTGCCGTCGACGGTCACGGTGCGCTCCTGCATCGCCTCGAGCAGCGCCGCCTGCGTCTTGGCGGGCGCCCGGTTGATCTCGTCGGCGAGCACCAGGTCGGCGAAGATCGGCCCGTGCCGGAAGGTGAACTCGTGGGTGCCGGTGAGCAGCGTGATGCCGGTGATGTCGGCAGGCATCAGGTCGGGGGTGAACTGTATGCGCATGAAGCGGACGTCGAGGGCCAGCGCCAGGGTGCGCACCAGCAGCGTTTTGGCGGTGCCGGGCACGCCTTCGAGCAGGATGTGCCCGCGGGCGAGGAGGCAGACGAGCACCTCGCGGGTGGTCGCCTCCTGCCCCAGCACGACCTGGCGCAGGGCGTCTAGAATGCGTCGCGCGTCGTGCGCGGGCGAAGTTCCTCCCACACGTCCTCCACGGCTTGGGCGGCGGCAAGCACCCGCTCGGCGCCGCCGCGTTCGGTCATAACGTGCCGCAACCGGCGCACCACGCCGCGCCCGCGGGCACTCGGCATCGCCAGCTCGAGGGCTTCGAGCCACGACATCAGACGTTGGGGGTCGGCCTTGGCGTGCCCGGCGCGGCCCAGGCGCCGCTCGAGGCCCGACACGATCCGTTGCACCGCCGCGTCGGCGCCCGCGGCGCTCTCCAGCCCGGCGGCGAGCGCTTCCAGGTGCTCGAGCGGCGAGCGGCGGCGGAGCTCGATCACGGAGCGCGCGGGGCCGAACCGCACCGCCGTCACCGCGAGCCAGACGAGCGCGACGGCGACGAGCTGCAAGATCGCCCAGCCCGCCGGCGAGGCGCGCAGCCACTCCCACGTCACCAGCACGGCCGACGGTTTCCCGCGTCCGAACCCCTGGTGGTATTCGTCCAGCACGATGCGACCGCCGCGCGGCGGCACGAGGAGCGGCAGGACCACGTAGGGGACGTCCGTGTCGCGCCACATCTGGTTGCGGAACCAGCCGGCGTCGGCGGCGAGGATGATCGTCCCGTCGTTGCCGTAATGCTGGCGGACGACCACGGGGCGCCCATCCGTGGTGGCGAGCAGCGTGTCGGTGCGGCGCGCGATCAGCGCACCACACGCGTCGTCCTCCGCCTTCGCGGCGCGCCGCTTGACCAGCCCCGCGAGTCCCCCCTTTGCCCCCCGGTCTTCGGGCCGCCACGTGAGCACGCGCGCCACCGGCGGCAACCGCAGCCCGTCGTGCCCGCGCACCGGCAGGCTGTCGACCGCGAACCCCGCCCGGGCCGGCTCCACGTCCCAGCCGGCGCACGCCGTGATGCCGCCCCCCGCGCCCGCCGCGAGCACCGCGCCGCCGTCGTTCACGAACCGCACCATGTGCTCGAGCTCGGCAGACTCCAGCGGGATCCGCGGGGCGAGGACCACGAGCAACCCGGGGCGTCGCCGCCGCACCGTGTCGTCGCCGAGGTCGAACAGCGGGGTGCGCCGGCGCTGCACGGGACGCCCCAGACGAACCAGGACATCGTGCAGCGCCTGGCTCCCGCGCGGCCCGCTCAGGAGGGTGGACGCGCGCGGATCCTGCGACGGCGGCTTGGCGGTGCGGCCCGCGGCCACCATGGCCACGCCGATGGCGCCCGCCAGGAGCAGGGCGAGCCCGATCTCAAGCCGGTACGACATGCCGGCGCAGCTCCTCCGCCGTGGCCCCGAACGCGCGGTACTCCGTCTCATCGCACGGGACCGCACCGAAGAGGTGGCGGTACAGGCGCGTCACCAGCCCCGCAAACGTCGCCCGGCCCGCGTCGTCGAGGCGCGCCTCTCCCACGTACTCCGCCGGCGTCTTGGACGCGTGGAACCGTAGCGCGTCAACCCCCTCCAGCTCGAGCACCACGGCGAGGAAGCGGTGGCCCAGCGCTTCGGCGTAGCGCCCCGCGCGCGCCAGCTCCTCGGCGCGGGCGAGGTGCGAGGGGGCGTCCGCGACGGCGGCGGCGCCGCCCGTTGCCGCCCGACCGGTGCGGGCCGGCGGCCGCACGATCCGCCACACGACCCACCCCACGTGCACCAGGATCAGGACGAGGACCAGCATCAGGGCGAGCAGCAGCAGCTTGAAACCGGTGGGGCTCCGGTCCGAAAGCCCGTCGAGCCAGTTCAGCACGCGTTCCCACAGCGTGGTGAGCCACACGAGGGGATGCCGCCGCTCCACCCACTTGTACTCGGGGCGGGAGAAGACGTCGCCCAGGGCGCGCCGCAACGAGTCCGGCGCCACGTCCTGCGCGAGCCGGAGGAACAGTGCGGTCAGGTGATCCCCAACTGCTCGCCGAGCAGCTGCAGGTCGAACGCCTCGCGCCGCACGCGCAGGTCGTAGTACATCAGGGTGAAGACGCACGACATGATCGGCGTCAGGACGATCGGGAGTGCGGCGGAGATCACCTCGATCGCCCGGGCGACGACGGGCACCTGGAGCGCGAAGTAGCCGCCGACCCCGCTCACGCCCGCGACCGGCACGAAGACGATGAGGTACGTCACGACGGCGATACCGAGGATCTTGCGTTTGAAGGTGCGGGTCAAGTCCCAGGAGCGGCCGAAGGCGTCGAAGGAGCCGCCCAAGTTCTCGAGCACGACGACCGGCGTGGTGACGGCGTAACCGCAGGCGACGAAGATCAGGAACCAGATGCCGGCCCCCACCAGTAGCACGGCGACGAGCGCCGCGAGGCCGCTCGCGCCCGACAGGGCGGGGATCGCCACGGCGACAATGACGCCGCAGACGGCGCCGATGAGCCCGAGGATGATGGTCTTGCCCAGGCCGACGAGGAACAGGGGCCAGATCTTCGAGGCCCCGAGCGCCAGCGCGTCGCCCAGCTCCGGAGTGCGCCCGAGGTAGGAGTCGGAGATGACCCGGATGGCGGCGGCCGTCAGAAATAGGCCCGCGAAGTACAAGATGAGCTGTGCCAGCAGCCACAGGACGACGTGCTGCTCCACGCCCCCGCTCAGCTGGATGTAGATCGTGAGGGAGACGGGCAACCAGAGAGCCACGATGCCGAGCTTCGCGAACACGCCGAAGTGGCGGCGGAAGATCGTGAGCGCCCCGTCCAGGATCTCTCCGAGCTCCATCGGCTTCAGGTCGGGCATACGGCTCTCGCTCCGTGCGCGGGATGGCGGTAAGATGAGGACGTGACGCCTTCCGCGCGAGACCCGCTGGATCTGCGCCAACACCACGGCGTCGAGACGCCGGAGCACGTGGAGGTGCAGTTCGAGCTGGCCGGGCTCGGCTCCCGCATGGCCGCGGCGCTGATCGACCTGGTGCTGCTCTACGTTTCGCTCCTCGTCGTCATCGTCGGCGGCGCCACGGTTGCGGGCACGGCCGGGCTCGAGGGGCGTGGGGGCGGATGGATTGCGGCGCTCATGATCCTGCTGGCGTTCGCCCTGCTGTTCGGCTACTTCGCCGCCTTCGAGGCGCTGAACGGCGGCCGGACGCCCGGCAAGCAGGCGCTCGGGATCCGGGTGGTCATGGACACGGGCCGGCCGGTCACACCCAGCGCCGCCGTGGTCCGAAGCCTCGTGCGCCTCCTGGACTGCTATCTCCTCGCCGGGCTGCCGGCGCTGGTGGCGATCGCCCTGCACAAGAGCAACAAGCGGCTGGGGGACATGGCGGCCGGCACGATCGTCGTACGGGACCGGCCCACCCAGTGGATCCTGGGCGGCCAGGCCGCGCCGGAACGGGAAGAGCCGGTCGAGGCCGGGCCGCCTGAGCTGTCCGAGGACGAGTTCCGGCTCCTGGACCGGTTCCTCGGCCGGCTGAACGAGCTGGAGCCGGCGGTGCAGGTGCGGCTCACGACGGAGCTGGCGCGGCGGTTCGAGACGCGCATCCCCCGCCGCGCCCGCGGGGGGGATGCGCAAGCGTACCTGGTGCAGGTCTTCGCCGACGAGCAGCAGAAGCGGCGCGGCCGGTTCGCGACGCGCGCGCAGACGGGCGCCGGGGCCGCCGGGCGCACCACAGTCACGGCGGAACGGTTCCTCGCCAAGAAGCGAGAGGGGTGGGAGGCATTCCGGGCCGTGGCGGTCCGGATGGAGCGCTCCGGCGTCGGGGCGCTCGCGGGAGGCGAGATCCCGTCGTTCGCGGCGCGGTACCGGGAGGTGGCGGCCGACCTCGCGCGTGCGCGCACCTACGGGGTGGATGCGCGGGTGATCGAGTACCTGGAGCGCGTCGTCAGCGCGGGACACAACGCGCTGTACCGCGCGAGGGGCAAGGAAGGCACGCCGCTCGTGCGCTACGTGCTGCGCGACTTCCCCGCGTCGGTCGTCCTGTCGAGGGCCTACGTCGTGGCTGCGTTCCTGCTGTTCGCGCTGCCCGCCGTGGTCGGCTACGTGATGATCCGGGAGCGCCCCAGCCTCGCCGATGAAGCGGTCGAGCCGATCATGGTCGGCCGGGCGGAGCAAGCCGCAGAGCGCCTCGCGGAGGGGCGGGGGTACGCGCAGACGGAAGGCGACGAGCGCCCGGTGATCGCCGCGGCGATCATGGCCAACAACATCGTGGTGTCCTTCTGGGCGTTCGCGGGTGGAATGACGGCGGGCCTGCTCACGACCTGGGTCCTCGTGTCCAACGGACTGTCGCTCGGCCTGGGGTTCGGGCTGTTCAAGAACTACGGCGCGCTCGGCTATCTGGCGACCTTCGTCGCGGGCCACGGGGTGCTCGAGCTGACGGCGATCTTCATTGCGGGGGGCGCCGGGTTCCGCGTCGCCAAAGCGATCATCGCGCCGGGCGACCTGACGCGAAAGGACGCGCTCGTGGTCGAGGGCACGATTGCGGTGCGGATGATCGGCGCGGTCGTGACGCTGCTCGCGATCGCCGGGGCGATCGAAGGCCTGCTCTCGACCAGCGACGCCCCCGCCGTCTGGAAGTACGGCGTCAGCGCGACGACGGCGGTTTTCCTGTTGCTCTACCTTGCGAGCGGGTGGGCCTACCTTACTGCTTCTTCGTCCCGGGGAAGTGGAGATCCTGCGCCGCACGGGTGAGCCGGAATACGCTCCCGTCGTTGCGGCGGAAGTAGAGCTGACCGTACAGGCTGCCGCCGAACTGGAACACCATTCCGTCCGTCCGCCACAGCGGCTCATTCGCGGTCATAAAGTCGGAGCTGACACGCTTCGTGAGCGGCGCGCTCGCGACCGCCGGGGCAACGATGACGACCTTCTTGTTGTTGATGAACATGTCGAACGCCAGCGAGTCGCCCGCGGGGCTCCAGTCCACGAGGTCGGGCTGACCCTTCGGCCCACAGTCGCCGGCGGCGACGATGACATCGGCACCCGTATCGCGGTCGCGCGTGTGCACCTCGCCGTTACATCCCTGCCTCGTGTACGCGATCGTGTGACTGCCTGCACGCGGCTGCCACGCCACGCTGTTCACGAAGCTCGGGATTCCCGGGATCGCCGACTGTCCACCTCCGGCGGCATCCATGATGAAGATCTGCCCGTCGCGGACGTAGATGATCGAGTCTCCCGCCGGCGACCAGTCGGGTGAGGCATGCACGGACCCGTTCGGGTTCGAAAGCCGGACAATGCCGCCCGAGCCGTCAGCATTCGTCGTGCAGATTTGGGCGTCCGAGGTGCTGGTGTTGTACCAGCACGCGTACACCAGCTTGCTCCCGTCGGGCGACAGCCGCGGGCGATACCGGTGATTGTAGGCCGAGCTGGTAAACCAGTCGGCCGAGCTGTCGCCGACGATCGTCGCGAGCGTATCAGCCGCCGGACGGATCGTCAGGCCGTTCACGCCTGCCACCGCCCGCCCTGACCCCTCCGATTGGTAGTAGAGCGGATCGGGCAGCGCGGTCTGCGGCGCGCAGTGCTCCGCGATCGCCTCCCCCGTGCGCGATCCGGAGGTCGGCAGCGCGACGGCGCTGGACAGCATGAAGAGCGCATCGCGCGACGTGACGCGCCCGTCCGAGTCCACGTCGCCGCGAGTGAGGTCGAACCCGCCGGTGGGGAGCCCCACGGCGCCGGCGAGAGCGATCAGCGCGTCGCGGCTGCCGACCGCGGCGTCGGCATCGATGTCGCCCCACACCGTCGTGCCGAGGCAGATCTCCGCGAGCGCGGCCTCTTCGTCGCTCGGGCGCGGGGTGCCATCGCTCTGGGTCACGCTGACGGGATCGGCGTATAGCACCGTCCCGCTCGCCGGACCGGGCTCGAGCCGCAGCTTGAAGCGCACGACGTCCGCGGCGTACGTGTTGATCGGTGCGCAGCCGGCCGCCGAGAACTCGACGTAGTTCGGCCCCTGCACGGGCGCGTTCAGGGGGAACGTGGCGGCGTCGGGACAGGCCGAGGCCGCGCTTCCCGCGACGTAGGTCGCGCGCGTGGGGTCGAAGTACACGCGCACC
>DASYRJ010000040.1:0-76270 GCA_036004525.1 Gemmatimonadales bacterium
CTCGCCAGCCGGCGATCACGTCGTCACGCCGGACATCTACACGTACGCGAATCTCACGTACATGCGGAAGATGAGTGGGAGCAGCGGCTGGCGGTTCGTCATCAGCCTGTATGGCTGCTCGTTCATCTATCCCCTCAGTCATATCGGGCCGAACGTGACCCTGAGCAACGGGGTGTGGTACCGGTTCGAGTATTTCGTGGACTTCGTGGATGCGACGCACGTGCAGGTGCATCCCCGGGTGTACGACGCGAACGGCACCCAGATCCTGGGCGATGCCGACTTCCGGCAAGAGGACTGGGGCGCAGCGACCTGGAACGGCCGCAGCGACTGGACGCTCGCGTCCCTCTACGCGACCGGGTTCAGCTACTGCGTCAACCCGGTCTCGCTGCAGAGCTTCGCGGTGGGCAACAACGGGCAGGCGGGGGCGGTGGACACGGGCCTCTCCTGGTACTACGCCGGCGTGCAGATCCGTACCGACCGCTGGCCCGGCCCGTGACGGTCAACGACGGGACTTAGCCCGTCCCTGGAGGAGCGCTGCCGCCTGCGCCCGCCCGATGATCTCGCTGGCGGGCGGGAGCAGGTGGTAGTCGAAATTGTTGTAGAGTCGATCGGCGCCTTTGTAGGCCTGGAGCGCGCGCAGGTTGTCGACAAACAGCCAGCCCGTCTCGCGCGCCAGCACCTGCAGGCTGTCGTAGAGCGCGCGTTCCTCCCGCACCCCGCCTTCGTACGTGATGGGCAGCCGGGCGAGGGTGCGGAGGAACGCATCATCCACGGGTTGCTGCTGCACCAGCTGGTATGAGGGCAGTGGGCTGAGCATCAAGACCAGGCCCGGGTTCTCGCGGCGAATCAGTTGGAGCAGGGCGCGAACCCGCCGGACGGACTCGGCGCGGCTTTCGGGGAACCGATAGAAGAACAGCTGCTGGTTGAGCATCTGGGCGGACAGGGCGGCGGGATAGCCCAGGCTGGGTTCCGCCGACTTGCGCAGGTCGTTCATGTAGGCCAGGACCGTGGGCAACCCTTTCCCCTGCTCGGCCGCCGCCGCGCGCAGCAGTTGAATGCGCTGGATGAATCCCTGAACCCCCGTGCGCTTCGCGACCGAGCGAATGGCGAACAGGACGCGGCTGCGCCGCCGAACACCCGGCGCATCGTACAGATACCACACCGGCGGGGCGATCGTGTATCCGCTGTCGGTACGGACGAAATGCGGGCGGTCGTCCACCCGGAGGACATCGTAGAAGTCGTTCCCCGTGTACAGGTTGAGCACGAACGCGTCGGGGTGGTACTTCCGCAACCGCTTCTTGAACACGACGTAGTCTTGGATCGGCGAATACCTGCCGGCGCCATACGCCAGCACGACCGCCCGCACGCCGCTCGCCTTCAACGTCTTCTCGAGAACCCCCGCGTGGGTCTGCGCGTTGGGCGCGCACAAGTCGGTTTGCGAGTCGCCCGTCACGGCGACGAGGTACGCCTGGCTGTCGGCCCGCAGCTCGGCAGCGTGGCGATCCGTGCGGACGCCGTCCTCGTTGCGCGCGTAGGTGTACGTCGTGCCGGTGGAGAACTCGGTGCACCGATCTTCACGCATGGCCCCGGTCGCCGGCGCCGACACCCATCCGACGTCGGGTTCACCGTACTCGTACGTCGGGGGGAACAGGCCGAGCGTGATGCACGCGACGTCTATGGCGAGCAGCGTAGCGAGCACGATGCCGCCATACTGCGCGGTACTCAGCAACAGTTGCTTGATGCGGGCGGCGCGGGGCACGGGAGCACCAGGACTAGGCATACCGGTTGAGAGCACGATATGTGCCACGTTGCAGTTCGAGTCCACCGGCGTCGTTGCATGGGAGCTACACCGCCGGGCCGCGCTGCGGGCGCGCGGGTGCACGAGCCTTGCAGCGAGGATCGTCATGCCAATGCGGAACAAGGCGAAACTGTCTGCCGGCGTCGCGGGGGTCGCGCTGATCGGGACGATGGCCTGTCTGGCGTTCCCGGATGCGCGCGACCCCAACGTGGCCTTCGAGAGCGATTGGAGCACCGACACCGGTACCTCGCAGCGCGCGGTGACGGACGGCGGCCGCTGGAAGCACTACTGGGAATTCAACAACGGCACCGGCGTGCGACTGATGTCGGTCGTTCCCGGCGGCCCCGGCGGCCGCAATGCCCTGCGGGTCGTGCAGCGCGGGCCGAACTATGCCGCTGCGCTGCAGCAAGACAGGGTCGTGCCGTCCTCGGCGGATTTTTATGTCCGGTTCTACATGCGGAACGACGACACGTCAGGCACGGGCGATCACGTCGTCACGGTGGACATCTACAAGTACGGCAACCTCACCTTCATGCGAAAGTGGGGCGTCGGCGATGGGTGGCGCTTCGTCATCAGCCTCTACGGCTGCGAGTCCACCTACCCCCTGGCGCATTGGGGTCCCGGTCTGACGCTCCGTCTCGGGGCGTGGTACCGGTTCGAGTACCACGTCGAGTTCGTCGACGCGACACACGTGCAGGTGCACGCGCGCGTGTTCGATGCGACCGGCACGCAGATCGCGGGCGACGACGATTTCCGGCAGCAGGACTGGGGCAAAGCGATTTGGAACGGACGCAACGATTGGACGCTGAAATCCTATTATGCCGCGGGCTACAGCTTGTGTGTCGACCCCGCTGCTCTGCGGAAGTTTGGGATGGGGAACAACGGGCAGAAGGACGCAGTCGATACGGGACTCCCCTGGTATTATGCGGGCGTGCAAATCCGCACCGACTGGTGGCCGGGCCCGTGAGGGGCTACCGGTCGAGTAACCGGTCGTATGCCGAGCGGAGCCGTTCACCGACGGCCGCCCAGCTGTAGGTCTCGGTCGCCGTGCGTCGCCCGTTGCGCTCGAGGTGAGCGCGAAGGCGCGCGTCGTGCAGGACCTCGAGGACGGCGCCGGCGATGGCGTCGGGCGTGTCCCGGATGAGGATGTTCTCTCCGTCTACGGCGTCGAGCCCCTCGCAGCCGATCGTGGTCGACACGACGGCCTTCCCCATCGCCCACGCATCCAGGATCTTGAGGCGCGTCCCCCCGCCGATGCGGATCGGTACGACGCAGCAGCCCGCCTCCGCGAGCGGAGGCCGGATGTCGGGAACGTTGCCGAGGGCGCTGACGCCGGGCTGGGCAGCATAGCGCGCCCGGTCCCCTGGGCTATTGCGGCCGATCAGCTGCAACGTGGTGGATCGGTCGGCGGCGCGGACCTTCGGCCAGATCTCCCCCAGCAAGAACTCCACGGCGTCCCGATTCGGGTGGCTGTGCGTTGGTCCCACGAACGCGACCCGCCCGGCGACGGACCGGGCGCCGTTCGGGCGGAAGTACGCCGTGTCGGTGCCGTTCGGTACGACCACCGTGGCGGCGCCGGGGGCCAGCGCCCGCAGCCGCTGCGCGTCGACCTCCGACATCATGACGTTGAGGGCGAGGCGCGGACATAACTCCCGCTCCAGGCGCTCGACGCGGGCGGCCTGAAGCAACAGGTAGCGCCCCAGCACGGCCGGAGCGAGGCGTCGCGCCCGCCGCCGCAGCAGCTCGGACTCGATGTCGTGGTGGGTGCAGGCGATCGGCACGTGGCCCAGCTCGGGCAGCCAGCGATGAAGGTCCGGGCTGTCGAGGTGCACCAGGGCCGGCGTGCGCATCCGGAGCAGCGTGCGCAGCCGGTCCGCGAACGCGCCGCTTTGATACTCGTAGTACGTATAGGGGCGCCCGCTGAGGAGGCTGCGGACGTGGTCCCAGATCTTGCGGAGCGCCGAGTGCTCATTGGGAATCGGCGTCGGCTCGGCGACGAAGGCGGCTACGCCGCGCAGCGCGTCCCGGGCCGCATCGCGCGCGGCGCGATCAGGCTGGTGGCTCGCTCGGGAGAATGCCACCAGGTCGACGTCGTACGCGACCTGGAGCTGCCGCAGGATGTTGAACGTGCGGCTCGCCACGCCGCTGTGAGGCGGGTAGGGAAGGCACTGAGCGAGTACGAGGACACGCGGCCGGGTCGGCATCACCCGGCCTCGGGGCGCGCGACCTTCCGGAGGGCGACCGCCAACGCCACCAGCGTGTACAGCATGTCGGTGTAGGCCAGCGACAGGAAGAACGCCCCCACGAAGAACCCGACCAGCGCCGCCATGAGGGTCTGCGCGAGGCGCGACAGTTCGCTGGCGGGCGGACTCAGGCTGCGGGCGTATCGCGCGACGCGACGCAGGGACGCGAGCGCCGTCCCGAACATCCCGAGGAACAGCAGCAAGCCCGGCACTCCGAGTTCCACCCCCGCCTGTATGAGCGTGTTATGGGGCGCCGTCCAATAGACCGCGAGGCCGCGCTCCTGGCGCCTGGCGAGCGGTGAGATCGTGCCTTCGGCGACCTGGAAGTTGCTTGCCCCGACGCCGAATACGGGGTGACGCGCCATGTACCCGAGACCGCGCTCCCAGACCTTCAGGCGGCCTTCCTCGGAGCTCGTATTGTAATCCTGGTGGGGGTTGAGCAGGGTCTGCATCTGCCTCCAGTACTGGTCGCTCGCGGCTGCGAACACGACGGCGAGCACCACCACGAGCCCCACGAACCTCGAGCGTGCCGGTATCGTGGTAAATCCCAACAGGATGAACGCCACGACGGCAAGGAAGGCGAGGAACCCCCCCCGAGAGCCCGAGCGCGTCAGACCCACGGCCAGGATGGCGAGCCCGAGGGCCGCGAGCGCCCGGACCACGCGGCGGCGCCGCTGCCCGAGCACGTAGTACAGCCCGAAGGGCATCGCGCTCACGATCAGGGTGGCAAGATCGTTCGCGTCGTAGTAGTAGAGATCCCCGAGCCGCCAACTCTCGGGCCCGAGTTGGAACCGTGAGAGGACCAGCGCCACGTACATGGTGGTCACGGCGAAGTAGACGAGCACCAGCCGCTCCACATCGCGCACGCTGCGCGTACTGCCGGCGAGCACGAGGCACATCACGACGGCTCGGGCGAAGTCCGTCCACGAACGGAAGGCCAGTCCCGGGTACAGCGCGCCGGGGACGGACAGGGCGCCCCACAGCAGCAGTCCGAGAAGGCAGGTCGTCGTGGGCGAGCGGAGCAGACCGGCCCGTCGCCGCCCGGACCGGTGCAACAGGTACAGCCCGATGGACAGGACCGTCGAGATCAGCGCGAGCCTCAAGGGGAATAGCACTGGAAACAGCTGCGGCACGCGACCTACGTAATTGGCGATGTGCGCGGCCACGCACACGAGCAACACATCCCATCCGGGGACCCGCACACTGTGGGCGGGCGCGGCCGTCCAACCCGCGGGCCACCCCCGCCCGCGGTCAACGCCGCGGGGGGCGGGGGGGAGGGGGCGCAGCGTGTCAGCCATACGCCCGGCTCACCCGGGCAGCGATCGGGCGGACCGGCGGCTGCACGGGCACTGGGTCCTCGGACGCGGCCGCGAGGATCCCGGCCGCCACGGCAGGATCGTAACGCCGCGGCCGCAGGATGGACCACACGGCCAGGGGTCGTGCCCGCTCGCGGCGGGCGAGGGCCGCGATGGCTCGGACCACGATGACGGCGGCGGACAACACGCTGATCGGCACCCACAGCACCCGTCCGCGCCAGCCATGGCGGCGGAACCGGCGCAGCAGCTGCCCGCGGGTGCGGATGGCCGGATCGAAGAGGTTAACGACCGGCGGTGCGTCGGCAAAGTGGTCGGCGTACCACGCGACGGCGGCGGCGGCCCGCCCGACGTCGCACACGGCGATGGGCAGGCCGGGGCGGCCCAGGCCCAGCTGCCAACGGCCGAAGAGCCGGCGCCCGAGCAGTCCCGGCAGCTCGATCCGACCCCAGTCGATCAGCGCACCAGGTCGAATGATCCGGGCCTGGATCTCGCCCCGCGCCTGCGCAGCCGCCACGAGCTCCTCGGCGGCGCACTTCCCCCAGGTGTACGCACCGAGTCGCTCGGCGCGAGCGGCACGGGGGGTGTGCTCCCCCTGCCGCTCCCACCACCCGTGCGGCGGGCGGAGCACGGAGATGCTGCTCACGTGGAGCAGCCGGTGAACATCGGCGGCGGCCATGGTGCGCAAGAGGTGGCGGGTCGTGCCCACCGTGTTGCGCTCGTGCGCCTCGAAACCGCCGGCGGTCTCAGCCGCCGCGTGCACGACGACCGCGGCGCCGGCGAAAACCGCGGGCGCGACGCCGTCGGCCAGGTCGGCGCGGATCCACTCGTGCACATGCGGATCGTCGGGCCGCTCCGACCTGCCGATGCCTCGGATACGGAAGCCGCGCCGCGCGAGTTCGCGACAGATGGCGCGCCCGAAGAACCCGCCGGCCCCGGTGACCACCGCGACGGGATTCGAGGATGCCGCGTCGGCGGCGCGCGCCGGCGCCGTGGCGGGCCGCGAGACGGCGCTCCGGAGATTCGCCGCGAGGTGCTCGTACATGGCGGTCACGCGTCGCAGATGATCGACACTGATCGGCGAGCGATCGCCTGTGGAGGCGGCGGCATAGAAATCCCCCAACAGCTCCGCCAGCCCCGGATAATCGGCGCCGCGCAGCAGCCGCCTCGCGAGGCCCGTCGCGCTGCGCCACGCGAGCTGCGCCGCCTCGACGAAGGGGTTGAGGATCTTCTCCAGGGGGCTGGTGCCCTCGTTCGCCGCGCCGAGCACGATCGCGCGGACGAAATCGGCCGTCAGCGACCCGTGCGCCCCGGCGACGGTCAGCGTCGACGCGACCGGACGGGCTCGCAGGCTGATGCAGAGGCGGCCGGTCACGTCGCCCGCCCGCAGCAGCGCGTACAGCGCCGTGGGCGTCGCCGTCACGTTGACGATCTCCAGCGCCGCCGCCGGGCCGAACGTCTCGAGCACCGCCACGAGCGTGTACAACGGGTGGGGAAGCACATCCAGCAACTGCTCCGCGAGGGCGCGACCGGTCGACCGGTAGGGGTCGAGTCGTGGGGGCCGAAACGCAAACGTGCTGTCGACCAGCGTGACCGGCTTCAGCGCCGCGGCGCCGTCGATCAACCGGCGGAATGCGGGGTCCCGGACCAGCTGGTGCCCGGCGCAGATGAGCACGCCCTGCTGGCGCGCGAGCGCGAAGAGCGTCTCGGCTTCCTGCGGCGTCTCGACGAACGGCTTCTCGACGTACACATGCGCCCCGGCGAGCAGCGCCTGCCGTGCCGGCTCGAAGTGCGTCCCCGCGGGGGTGCAGATGTGCACGAGGTCCGGCCGCGCCTCTTGGAGCAAGTCGGAGACGGTAGCATAGGCCCGGGCGCCGGCACGCCGGGCAAAGGCCTGCGCCGCGGCGTCCCTCGTGTCCTGAACGCCGACCACGCTGTGCGCCGTCGAGACACGTCGCAGCGCGTCGAGATGGTGGCCGGCCATCGCGCCGGCGCCGATGAATGCAATTCGCAGGGGTCGTGAGCCGCGGATGCCGGTCATGTGTCCTCTCCCGTGCAAGACTGGCGCCACAGGCCAAAGCCGGGGGATGTGCCGCGCCCGGCCCCACCTGTTGCGTCGTCGCCATGCCCCCACGGGCTAGCCGGCCCGCGGCGGGCAGGTGAGGGCCAGGGGCCGACCGGCCCGCATGTTGCACCGACGCAGGGGAGAGTCATGCGCATACTGATCACCGACGGGAACGAGCGGGCGGCGCTCGCCACCGCTCGATCCCTGGTACGGGCGGGACACGACGTCTGCGTGGCGGCTCCGACGCGGGTGTCCCTCGCGGGCGCGTCGCGCGCCGTGCGGCCGCTTCCGCTCGCCACCGATCCCCTCAGCGACCCGGCGGCGTACGCGGCGGAGGTGGGCCGGCTCGTCGCGTGGGAGAGCGCGGATGTGCTGCTGCCGATCACCGACCCGTCACTCGAGGCGGTGCTCGAGCACCGGGCCTCGCTCCCGGCCGGCGTCGCCGTCCCGTTTCCCGATCTTGGCACGTACCGGGCCGCGTCCGACAAAGCGCGGATCCTCGCGCTGGCGCGGGAGTGCGGGTTCGGCGTGCCCGAGACGCGGATCCTCTCGGAGCCACGGAGCGCGCTTCCCGAGGCCGGCTTCTTCCCCGCGGTCGTGAAACCACACCGCTCCGTCGTCACCGCCGGCCGCGCCCGACGCAAGCTCGCCGTGATGCCGGCCGCCGACGCCGCTGCGTGTCGCCGAGCGTTGGCCGCCCTTCCTGCGGCGGCGTTCCCGGTCTTGCTGCAGCGGTGGGTCGCCGGTGTCGGCGAGGGATTCTTCGCGCTGCGCTGGGGGGGGCGGACGGTCGCCACGTTCGCGCATCGGCGCTTGCGGGAGAAGCCGCCCTCGGGCGGCGTCAGCGTGTACCGGGAAAGCATCCCCCTCGATGAGGCACTGGTCGGTCCCGGACTCCGGCTCCTCGACGCGCTCGGGTGGCAGGGCGTCGCCATGATCGAGTGCAAGCGGGAGGCGGCCACGGGCCGCCAGATCATCATGGAGGTCAACGGTCGATTCTGGGGCTCGCTGCAGCTGGCCATCGATGCGGGCGTCGACTTCCCTGCGTTGCTCGTGCGCTGCGCGGCGGGGGAGACGCTCCCCGACAGCCGTCACTACCGCGTGGGGGTTCGGAGTCGCTGGTTCTGGGGGGACGTGGACCATCTGTACCTGCGCCTGCGTGACGGGAGGGGAGTGATCTCACGCCTCCACGCCGTGCTCGCATTCCTGCGTGTTTCCCGCCGCGACGCGAGCGAGGTGTGGCGCTGGCGTGATCCGGCGCCGTTCCTCGTGGAGACCCTGCAGCGGCTCGGCGTGTTCACTCAACGTACAGGCGATGCCAGGTCGAGAAGCAGAGCAGCGCCCATAGAATCCGCTCCTGATTCTGGCGCCCTGTGAGGTGCTGCCGGAGCAACGTCTCCACTGCGGACGGCTCGAAGTAGCCCAGGCGGCGCTGCCGCTCGGGCGAGAGTTCCTCCGCCAGCATGTCGCGGAGCTCGTGCCGCAGCCAGGACGACGTGGGGCCGACAAATCCGCGCTTCGGCGCCCGGAACAGCGGGGCCGGCAGCCGGGAGCGCAGCGCGCGCCGCAGCAGCCGCTTGCCCTGCCACCATGCGCCGATCTTCACGCGCTGAGGAATCGGGAAGATGGCCTCGACCAGGACGTGGTCCACGAACGGCACCCGTACCTCGAGCGAATGCGCCATCGCCAGCCGGTCGCTCAGCGCGAGGACGTCGTCGGGGAGAAACGTCGTGTAATCCAGGTACAGGCCGGCGGCCAGCCCGGTGTAGCGGCCCTGGGCCCCGAACAGGTCGCGAAAACGGGCAGTAGCCGCGCCGCCCGTGACGCGCACCCGCAGCTCCGGAGTGTAGAGCGACAGGCGCTCGTCGTTCGAGAGCCGGCTCATCATCCCGAGGAATCGGTCTGGCACGGCGCCGTTGCCGGTGCGGAGGAAGCGTTTCAGACGGTCGACGCCGAGCGTGCCGTTCCGCGGCTCGGGGATCAGCCGGCTGGCGGCGCCGGCGAGGCGCCGCAGCCCCGGCGGCAGCTTGGCGTAGTGCTCGGCGGCGAGCAGGCCGATGTGCCGCCGGTACCCGGCGAACAGCTCGTCGCCCCCGATGCCGGTCAACGCCACCTTGTAGCGGCTTGCCACCGCCTGCGAGAGCAGCCAGGTGGGGATCGCGGAGTCGTCGGCGTGCGGCTCGTCGAGGGCTCTGACGATCGGCTCGAAGGTGTCCTGAATCTCCGGGCGGATGTCGATCAGCGTGAGCTCCGCGCCGTGCCGCGCCGCCAGGGCACGGGCGAGATCCGTCTCGTCGGCGGCGTCCGCCCCTGTTCCCGCGTATCGCGCCGTGAAGGCGTGCGGCGTCTCCCCCGCGAGCGCCATGCTCGCCACGACCGCGGAAGAATCGAGACCGCCGCTCAAGAACGCGGCCACGGGCACGTCGCTCACCAGGTGTGCGGCGACCGACTCGTCGAGCAACTCCCGCACGCGGCCCTCCGGATCGGGCGGACTGGGAAGGGTGTGCGGCGGGAACTGCCAGTACCGGCGCGTCGTGACGCCCCCGTTTCGCCGCCAGACGAGGGTATGCCCGGGCTCGAGTTTGCGCACGTCCACGAACGGCGATGCGGGGGCGGGGATGTAGCCGAGCTGGAAGTACGCGTCGAGCGCCTCCCAGTCGAGCTCGCGCGACGTCAGGCCTGCGGCGTGCAGCGCCTTGAGCTCCGAGGCGAACGCGATGCCCCACGGGGCGGTGACGACGTAGAGCGGCTTGATCCCGAAGCGGTCGCGGGCCAAGAAGAGCGTCTCCGCCGACGCATCCCAGATCGCGCAGGCGAACATGCCGCGCAGGGGCGTGACGCAGTCGGCGCCCTGCTCCTCGTACAGGTGCAGGACGGTCTCGGTGTCGCCCGACGAGCGGACCGTGTGGCCGCGGGCCACGAGGCCGCGGCGCAGGTCCTGGTAGTTGTAGATCTCGCCGTTGAAGACGATCACCTTCGACCCGTCTTCGTTGAAAATCGGCTGCCTGCCGCCGCTCAGGTCGATGATGCTGAGACGCCGCATCCCCAGCCCGACGGCCCCGTCCACGTGGAGTCCTTCGTCGTCCGGGCCACGGTGCCGCAGGGCGTCACACATCTGCCGCACCAACGCCTCCGGCACCGGGCGCTCCCGGTCGCGGTACACGATGCCTGCGATGCCGCACATGTCGGGCGGTTCTAGAGCAAGAGTGGCGCCACGGAGAGTGTGGCTTCCATGCAACACATGTAGCACGGCGTGGCTCTTGCAACGCCCGGCTCACATCACACCGATCGAATCGAGAGGAAGGCCGGAGTGGAAGGTCTGCCGCTGACGATGGGGCTCGCTGCTCCCGGAGGCGACGTCCGTAGCGCCGAGCACCCAGGTGTCAGCTCGCGAATCGGCGTGATGCGGATGTCGCTGTCGGAGGCCCTCGGGCTTGGCTCCGCCGCCTGGGATGCGCTCCAGGCGGGTTCCGCATCGCCCTCGCCATTCATGACGTGGGCGTGGCATCGCTCGTGGGCGGACTCCGCCCCGCGGGAGGAGGTGCAGGCGAGCGAAGCTCTGGCGCTTTGCGGCGCGGACGGGTCGCTCGAGGCCCTGCTGCCCATCCGTCTGGGCCGCGTGCGGTTTCGTCGGGTCTGGGTGCGGGCGCTGACGTGGGCGATCGGGGATACCGGCTGCCCGGATGAGCTCGAGGTGCCCGGCCTCGCCAACGCCGATTGGCCGGCGCTCGCGGCGGCGGTCGAAAGGTTGCCGTGGCAGGTGATCATCCTGAGCAACCTCGCGGCAGGCGCGCCGAATATGGAGCGGCTGAGCGCCGCCCTGGTCGAACGCGGGCACGCGGCGCGACAGCGTGCCTTGTGGCCCTGCCCGCGGCTCGATCTTCCCGCCTCGTGGGATGCCTACCTCGGCACGCTCAGCGCCAACCGCCGCCAGATCGTCCGCCGCAAAGAGCGGAGTCTGCGCAGCAGTCACGCGGTGGCGGTCACCGACTACGCCGCCGAGCGGCTCGACGAGGGGTGGGCGCACCTGATGGCGTTGCATCAGCAACGATGGGAGGCGGCGGGGGGAGGGGCGTTCCGTGATCCGCGCACCGTGCACCTGCAACTCCAGTTCGCGCGCGACATGGCGCAGCGGCAGCGGTTGTGGCTCACCACCCTGGACCTGGACGGGCAGCCTGCGGCGGCGTGGTACGGCTTTGCGTCGGGCGACACGGTGTACTTCTACCAGGGCGGGCGCGACCCACGCTGGGAGCGGGAAAGTGTCGGGCTCGTGTTGATGGGCATCATGATCCGGCGCGCGATCGAGCGGGGGTACCGCGCGTTCAACTTCCTGCGCGGGGACGATCCCTACAAACAGCAGTGGACGTCGTCCCGGCGCATGACGAGTGAGACGGTGGTCTTCCGATCGGGGTGGGGAGGCCGCTGGTTGCGCGCGCTGGATGCGGTGGCGGCGCTTCGCCGGAGCGGGCCGGACGATGCCTGAGGACGGCGTGCTGCTCCTCGTGTCGCTCGACACCGAGGAGGACAACTGGCATCGCAGCCGCGACGGCGTCACCGTCGAGAACATCGGCGAGGTCCGCCGTCTGGCGGCGCTGTTCGACCGCCTCGGCGTGCGCCCGACCTACTTCACGACCTATCACGTCGCGACGGAGCCGCGGGCGGCGGACGTGCTGCGCGAGGCCTGTGACGGGGGTCGCGGCGAGATCGGGGCGCACTTGCACCCCTGGAACACTCCTCCCCTCACCGAGGCGTTCGTTCCTCGCAACTCGATGCTCAAGAACCTGCCGGCCGAACTGCAGCTCGCCAAGCTCCGGCACCTCACGGCCGCGCTGGAGGAGGCGTTCGATCGCGCGCCGCGCTCGTTTCGGGCCGGGCGGTACGGCCTAGGTCCCGACACCGTCGCGTCGCTGGTCGCTTGCGGATACCGTGTGGACAGCAGCGTCAGCCCGTTCATCAACTTGGAGACCGTGGACGACGGCCCGACGTTCGTGGGCGCGCCGATCGTGCCGTACCGGCTCGGTCCGGAGCGCGACATCCGGCAGCCCGACCCGGACGGACCGGTGCTCGAGATTCCCCTCTCCTACGGGTTCAACCGCAACCCGTTCGGCTTCTGGGATCCTGCGCGTCGCCTGCTCGAGGCGGCGCCGTTCCGGTGGCTGCATCTGGCCGGAGTCGCGGACCGCGCCGGCCTGCTCAAGCGTCTGTCCTTGAGTCCGGAGCTCCAGACGGTCGCCGACATGCTGACGCTGTCGCGGCGGTTGCTCGACCAGGGAGTTCCCTACCTGCAGCTGTCCTGGCACACGCCCAGTCTCAAGCCGGGGCTGAGCCCGTTCGCCGCCACGGCCGCCGATGTAGAGCGTCTGTACGGCGCGGTCGAGTCGTATCTCGAGGGGCTGTCCCGGCTGACCCGGCTCACGTTTGCCACGGTGAGCGAGGCAGCCGCTGTGTTGGGGTGACGCAACACCGCCCTGGCACAACACGTGCGCTCCGCGGGGACCTGCGGGAGCGATCCCTCACTCCGGGTGGTGAGCTGTGATCAAGAACGTCGGCAGCAACTGGATTGTGACCCTGGTGACCGTGGTCGCGGTCTATTTCCTCACGCCGTTCACCATCCATAAACTCGGCGACGCCGGCTACGGGACCTGGAATCTCATCAATTCGATCACCGGGTACCTGGGCCTCCTCGTGTTGGGCGTGCCGATGGCCTCGGTGCGGTACTTCGCGCAACACGTCGCCACGGGCGACGTGCGCAAGCTGAACGAAGCGATCGGCAGCTGCACGGCGCTGTACTTGTTACTGGGCGCGATCGCCTTCGTCGTAGGCGCCGGCCTGTACGTCTTCTTCCTGCGCACATACGACATCCCCGCGAACCTGCACGCCGACGCCCGGTGGGCCTTCGGACTGACGGTGCTCTTCGTGTCCGTGGGGTTCGTCGCGCTCCTCCCCAACGCGGTCCTGGCGGCGCACGACGATTTTGTCCCGCGCAATATCGTCCGGTTGTGGGGTGTGCTGCTCCGTCTCGGGCTCACGTTCGGGCTGCTGGCCCTCCAGGCGTCGCTCACGGCGCTGGCCGTGGTGCAGCTGGCGTGTATGCTGTTCGACTTCGCCCTGTGCTGGCTGCTGGTGCGGCGCCGGTATCCGGCGACGCGGATGCGCCTGGCGGACTTCGACTGGGGGATGACGCGCGCGATCTTCGCGTTCAGTCTCTACGTCCTGGTGTTGAACGCCGGCGCCCGGCTCTCGTTCGAAACGGACTCGGTCGTGATCGGTGCGTTCATGAACGTCGGTTCGATTCCCTACTTCACCGTCGCCAACAGCTTCATCATCTATCTCATGGAGTTCCTGATCGCCATTGCCGCCGTCGTGATGCCGACCGCCACCCGGCTGCAGACGCAGGGAAACAGCGCGGCCCTGCGGGAGATCTTTCTCAAGTGGTCCAAGATCGCGCTGTCGTTGACCATGGCGGCGGGCCTGTTTCTGATCGTGCTGGGGCCGAGATTCATCGCGTGGTGGGTCGATCCGACCTTCGAGCGGCCCGCGGGTGAGGTGCTCCAGATCCTGATGGTGTCGTACCTCATCTTCCTGCCCGTGCGCGGCGTCGCCCTCCCGATTCTCATGGGGCTGGGCAAGGCGGGTCTGCCGACGATCGGCTTCCTCGTCGCCGGCGTCGTGAACCTCGGCTTGAGCATCCTGCTGGTGCGCCCCCTCGGGCTGGCCGGGGTCGCGCTCGGCACCGCCATCCCGAATGTGCTGTTCGCCGGGGCCGTGTTCCTGCAGGCGTGCCGCGAGCTGGACGTATCGGTAGTGCAGTTCCTGCGGTACGTCGTGCCGCGCGCCGTGCTGGGGGCGCTGCCCGTCCTGGCGCTGCTGCTGTGGTTCAAGCTCCAGCTCGATGTTCGTGGCCTGGCCGCGCTGGTCGGGGCGGGAATCGCCATGGTGTTGGTGTTCGCCGTGACCTGGGTCTTCTTCGTCTATCGGAACGACCCGTACGTCGATCTGCGGGGGTGGCTGCCGCGGTTGCGGGCACGGGTGCGCGTATGACCCACTGGATCCTCGTCGCCGGACTCGTGGCCTCGGCCCTCCTGGTCGCCGCCGAGATCGGCAGTCGCTGGTGGATCCGCCGGCGCAGCCGCTACTACGTATGGCCGCCGGGGATGCGGTACGAGGTGCGGCAGGACCCCGAGGTCTTTCCCGAGGTGGAGCCGCGCGTGCGCTTCGAGATCAACTCCGACGGCGAGCGGGGCGGCGAGGCGCCCGGTGACAACGAGGGGCTGTATCGAATCCTGGTGGCCGGGGGGAGCTCCGTCGAGTGCTACGCGCTCGACCAGCCCACCAGTTGGCCCGGAGCGCTGGAGCGTCTCCTCAACCGGCCGGAAGGCCTCGACGTCCTGCGGGCCCGCCGCGTGCACGTGGGCAACATCGGTCACTCCGGTGTCGGCGCGGCCGATCTCGACTGCATCCTGGAGCGTGTGCTCCCGCAATACCGTCGTCTCGATGCGATCATCATCATGGTCGGGGCCAGCACCGTGTACCACTGGCTGGAGGATGGCGCCCCGCCGTCGCAACCCCCGTCGGTGGTGCCCGAGCTGTTGCTGTTCTCCTGCCACCCCGGACGGCCGTTCAGGTGGACGCCGCGGGGGTGCGCGCTGAGGGAGGTGGCCCGGCGGCTGCACCGCGCGCTGCTCCATCCGGTGGACGTGAAGGAGCACGCTGGGTCCTGGCTCGTGGCGGGGCGCAAGATGCGCGCGCAGGCCAAGGAGCTCCGCACCACGGCCCCCGATCCGACCACCGTGCTGGACCACTTCGAGCATCACTTCCGGCGGCTCCTGCGCCGTGCCCTGGCGCATGCCGACCGCGTGCTCGTCGTGCGGCAGCCGTGGTTCGAGAAGGACTACACGCCCGAGGAGGCCGCGCGCTTCTGGCATGGCGGGGTCGGCAAGCCCTGGAAGGAAGCGGTCACCGTCTATTTCAGCCTGGAGGCCGTGAACCGGCTCCTGAGGCTCGTCGATGCCCGGGCGGTTCAGGTCGCGGACGCGATCGGCGTCGAGCACATGAACCTGCGCACGCTGTTGAGCCAGGGCCTACACCACTACTACGACCACGACCATTTTACCCCCGACGGCGCGGCGGTTGTGGCGCAGGCCGTGGCGGACGCCCTGCTGCAGCGACCCGCGCGATCAGCGGAACCTCCTCCAGTGTCCCGCGCCTCCGGCTCCCTCGCCGTGTTCTAACGGTCGCAATCCAGATCGGTGATCTCCCAGTCTTTCACCGAGCGCACGCACTCCTCGCCCAGCGGTGTGAGCGGGAGGGCGACCAGAGGAGCCGTGTCGTTCCTGGGCACGAAGCCACCGCGCCGCAGCGCCCGGCCGAGCGCCGATTCGGCGACGGTCGTGACCTGAAGCCGCTCGCACCCGCGGCGGCGCAACTCGGCGATCAAGCCCGGGAGGAACGACGCCAGGGCGACGCCCGGAGCCCCGCGCAGGGCATGCAGCGCCGCCAGGCCGGACGCGTCCGGGCCCCGGACCAGCACGGCCGCTCGCGGACTCCGCGCCGTGCCGTTCCCGTCCCAGGTAAGCCACCAGTCCTGCTCAGCGGGGTAGTCCTTCAAGCGGCTCAGGTAGAGCGCTCGGTCATGATATGGGGCGAGGCGGGGCGACCGCTCGGGCGGCACGCCGAAGGTGTCCGCCGCGAACCCCGCGGCAGGGTGCGAAACCACCTTCCCGCGCCGCGGAGCCCCATTGGCGGCTCGCACGAGCCCGTGGAACAGGCGGAGGCCGAGGTCGACGTAGCGGCGCCGGTCGCGGACGGGCAGCACGTAGCGCCGCAGCGTTCCCACTCTCACAAAGCGCGTCCCGCGCACCAGCGTGCGTGATCCCTCGTTCGGGTCTGCGTAGAGGAAGTCGATGAGGCCCCGCGCCTGCGAGTCCCGCACCAGCCGATTGACGAGCGCCAGGCCCGGGAAGAACGAGCGATACGCCGGTGCCACGATGAGATTCGCCAGGAGTCCGGCGACCACCTCGCTGCCCGCGAACCGGTACCGCCGGGGCAAACAGGCGATGTGCATCACGAGTCGCCCGTCGGCGTCGCGGCCGAGCCAGCTCGTGGCGCCGTTGGCGAACGCGGGCGGGTAGGTGCGATCGAAGAAGTCCGGGAACTCCGGGCGGTCGTGAGCCAGGAACAGGTCTTTGATCTCTCGAGCGTATTCGGGCCCGTGCACGGCTTCGATCGTGACCGTCACGGCTCCTGCCTCATCGCCGGAGGCTGCTCGTCGGCCAGGAGGTCGAACAACAGGCGATCGTACGGTCGCCCGTCGATGTAGTGGCAGCGGCGCTGCCGCCCGAGGTAGGTAAAGCCCAGGCTCTCGAGGACGCGCCGGGCGGCGACGTTGATCTCGACTGTCCAGGCGTTGATTGCGGACAGGCCCAGCTCCGTGAAGCCGAGCGTGACCAGTCTCGCGCACGCCTCCCGGGTGCAGCCGCCGTAGCGCTTGTTGCCGAGGACGGCCCAGAGCGTCGCCGTCTTGAACTTGCGATCGACGTTGCTCAGCCCGACCACGCCCGCGGGCTCATCCTCGGGCCCCGCCGTATAAATGTGGAGCACGTGGAGACCGCGCTGCGTCATGATCCGCAGCATCGCCGGGGCGAGCGCCTGGACGCCGTTGCCGAAGTCGAGCCATTTGTAGTTCTCTTCCTTGCCGAGCCACCGTCCCACCAGCTCGAGACGCTCCGTCGTGTCGAGGGGCAGCAGCTTCATCTCGGCTGTTTGGTGGCGAGAAAGTCCGCGATCCGCGACAGGTTGCGAAAATCGTCGATCTCGAGCTCCTCGACCGAGACGCGAATCCCGAAGGCCTCCTCGAGCGCGGCGAGGAGCTGCACGAATCGCAGCGAATCGAGGATGCCCGTTTCGAACAGGTCCGTGTCCGCCGCCGGCACCTCCGTGTTGAGCCGGTCGATGAACAGCTGCGCGATCCGCCTCGTGAGCACCTTCCCGTTCTGCACCTCAGGCCTCCCGCTGTTCCGAAGCGAGCGAGCCGGCCGGCTGTTCGCGATCCCACTCGTCCCTGATGCGCGCGCGATCGATCTTCCCGTTCGCGTTCCGCGCGAGGCGGCCGTACGCCCTCCACTCCGTCGGGAGCATGTACGCGGGGAGCAGCCGGCCCAGCGCGTTACGCAGGGTCATGGGAGTGACGGCGGCGCCGGGGCGGGGGACGTACGCGCAGCAGATCGTCGTGCCCTCGAACCCCGCGGCCCGGCGTGCCACGACGGCACTCTCCTCGAGCTCCGGCAGGGTCTGCAGGGCCGCCTCGATCTCACCCAGCTCGATGCGGTACCCGCGCGCCTTGATCTGCGAATCGGCGCGGCCGAGGAAGTAGACCAGGCCGTCCTCGCCCAGCCGCGCGAGGTCACCGGTGCGATAGAGGCGGTCGTCGGGACCGGCCGGACCCGGAAGGAACACGGCCCGCGTCTTCTCCGGGTCGCGCCAATACCCGGGGCTCACGCCCACACCCCGGATGTACAGGTCGCCGACCGCGCCGGGCGCGACGGGACGCTGAGCGTCGTCGAGCACCAGGAGCTCCTCGCCCGCACAGGGCCGGCCAATGGGCACGGGCTCCGCGTCGTCCGCCGGACAGCGGGGCACGGTGTAGTAGCTGCTCGCGATCGTGGCCTCCGTGGGCCCGTACAGATTCGTGAACGCGACGTGCGGCAGGCGGGTCATCCAGTAGCGCAGCGCCCGGGTCGGGAACACCTCGCCGCACCACAGCAACCGCTTGAGGGTGGGGAAGTCTCCCGGCCGGACCACATCGAGCTGCGCCATCAGCGCCAACACCGACGGGACGGAGAACCACTGCGTCAGGTGTGCCTCGCGGATGAAGTGGGCGAGGCGGTGGGGCACGACGTTCAGCTCCGGCGGCACGAGGTGGAGCTGGGCGCCCGCCGCGAACGTCCCGAACAAGTCGAAGGTGGAGAGGTCGAAGTGGAACGGGGAATGTCCCGACATGCGGTCGCTCGCCGTGAGACCGAAGTACCCCTTCGCCCATTGGACGAAGTGGATCACGCTGGAATGGATGATCGCGACGCCCTTCGGCGTACCCGTGGATCCCGACGTGTACAGGATATGAGCGCGATCGGTGGGCGTGTTGGCGTATGCGAGCGGCGCGGCGGGCCTCCGGCGGACGTCGTCGAGCGTGAACGTCGGTTGGCACGGCGCGCCGGCACCGCCGTCCGCCTCGAGCCAGCCGATCCGCACCGAGTTGCGCAGGCGACCGTCTTCGAGCAGCAGGCGCAGCGTCGTGGCCCCGCGCGCTCCGGTGAGAATCAGGCGCGGCTGGGCCGACTCGACGATCTTGGCGATGCGCGGGGCGGGGCTCAACGTGTCGAGCGGCACGTAGCAGGCGTCCGCCTTGAGGGCGCCCAGGAGGCTCACGACCGTCATCGGGGACTTGGGAAGCAAGAGGGCGACGCGGTCGCCGCGCTCGCAGCCGGCCTCCCGCAGCGCGTGCGCGAGCATGTTGCTGTACGTGTCGAGCTGGCCATAGGTGTACCGCTCGCCACCCAGCACGACGGCCGTGGTGTCGGGCCGGCGCTCCGCCTCCCGGGTCACCCATTCCTGGAGCAGACGGATCACGGCGTCGCCCGCTCGAGGGCCAACTGGAACGCGGCGCGCGTGTGCCGTAGCTCATCCTCCGCCGGCGGAATGTCCAGAATGACGGAGCGGTAGCCGAGGGCGAGGTAGCGGGCGAGCTCCTCCCCGACCCGCTGGTAGCTGCCGACAAGGTACGGGCACATGGTCTTGTAGTTCTCGAAGGGGACGAGCCAGTAGGGGTGCTCCGCCGAGGGGGCGGTGCGGGCCAGGCCGGCGAGCTGGCGGTGCCACACGGAGTCCGAGACTTTCATGGCGAGTTGATGCGTCAACTGGCCGCGCCGGTCCTCCGGGAAGCGGGCGCGCGCGATCGCCCAAGCTTCGTCCCCGTCCTCCCGCGTGATCACGCCGACGCGCACCCCCGCGCCGACGCCCTCGTCGGGCTCGGCCTCCTCGTGCGGGGCGCGCGGGTACTTCACGGCCGTGGCGCCGATCGCTTGGGCCGCGCCCCGCCCGGCCTCCGACGAACCCGACACGAAGATGCCGGGGAACAGCTCGCGCGGCACCGCGGGCGTGAGCTGCAGGCCCTTCACGGCGTAAAACGCGCCATCGAACGTGACGGGCCCTGCTCCCTCGAGCAGTCGCCGCACGATGAGCGCGTACTCGATGAGGCGGTCATAGCGCCGGTCGTGGGGCGTGGAGTCACTCAGCGCCGTCAAGTCGTTCTTGAACCCGCCCGCCACCAGGTTCAGGTAGACGCGCCGCCGGTGAAGCTGCGCGAACGTGGCCACCATCTTCGCGACGGCGTAGGGGTGCGTGTAGACCGGCTGCACCGCGACCAAGGGGCAGAGCGCCTCCGTGTGCTGCACAATCAGGTGCGAGACCAGCCACGGGTCCAGCTGGCGGTTGTCGCTGTAGACCAGAATGCCGCTGCACCCGTGGCGTTCGCTCCAGCGCGCAACATCGATCACCCGCTGGGCGTACGACGGCCCGGCGAAGTCGGCGACCTGCGGACAGGTGGAAAAGACCTCGAGTGCGAGGTCGGCGTGGTTATTGTGCATGGGCGATCGTCTCCCCACCGGGCCGGCGTACGGCGACGTGATGCGAACCCGCTCGGCAGCCCACACTCCACCGCAAATCACATTCCGCGGTCACGGAGGTGTTGCGCCCGTGCATCGGCTGACGCTCGCACCCAGCGGCACGCAGGCGATTTCCCTGAGGCACTCAACCTGCAGTGGGGGAGCGGCATGATCGCCGGGATCGGACTCGACATCGTCGAAACGGAGCGGTTCGCGCACGCCCTCGGCTCCCTGGAGGGGCTGAGAAAGGGGGGGGGAGGGCACTTCGCGGAACGGGTTTTCACCCCCCGCGAACTGGAGGCCTGCGCGACCCGGGCGGACCGCATCCAGGCGCTCGCCGCGCGGTTTGCCGCCAAGGAAGCGTGCCTCAAGGCCCTGGGCTCGGGACTCCTCGGGAGCGCACTCCACGACGTGGAGATCCTGTCCAGCCGGTCGGGTGCGCCGCAACTCCGGCTCACGGGTGCGCTCGCCGAGCGCGCGCGGGCGCGTGGCGTTCGGAGTGCGCACGTCAGCCTGACTCACCAGCCGGGCCTCGCCGCCGCCGTGGTCATTCTGGAGGGGACGCGGATGCGCGCCGCGTCCCGGCCTCCGCGCCGCCGCGGCGGTCGGGGGGCTGCGAGGTGGACACTGGAAACGGTGTCGAGCGGCACATGGTGATCGTCCACGTGGTCGCGCCCGCCGGGTTCGGCGGCCTCGAGCGCGTGGTGCAGATGCTGGGCCGGGGGCTGCGCGGCGTGGGCCACGAGGTGCACGTGATGGCCGTCGAGGTGGGCCCGGCACCCGTCGGCTCGTTCCTGGCGCCCCTCGCGGACGCCGGCGTGCACACACACACACTCGTCGTGCGGGGCCGGGCGTATCTGCGGGAACGCGCCGCCATCGGCGAGCTGTGCCGTCGCGTGTGTCCCGACGTCGTCCACACGCACGGCTACCGGCCGGATGTGCTCGACGCGGGCGTCGCCCGGCGCTTGGGGATTCCCGTCGTCACGACGGTGCACGGGTTCACCGGCGGTGGGTGGAAGAACCGGCTGTACGAGCGGCTGCAGCGCCGGGCCTTCCGGCGGTTCGATGCCGTGGTGGCCGTGTCGCGGCCGCTCGTGGAGCATCTGGCAGGCGCCGGCGTGCGTCGATCGCGCATCCACGAGGTGCCCAACGCGTGGCGGCAGATGGCCCCGCCGCAGAGCCGCGAAGCCGCCCGGCGCACCCTCGGCATTCCGGCGGATGACTTCACCATCGGTTGGGTGGGCCGGCTGAGTTACGAGAAAGGGCCGGACGTGCTGCTCGAGGCGCTCCGCCGCGTCGGGGACTTACCCTGCGCCGTTTCCGTCCTGGGGGACGGCAACATGCGCGTCCCGCTGGAGGCGAGGGCGAATGGCCTTGGGCTGGACGGGCGGGTGCGGTGGCACGGTGCGGTCCCCGACGCCGGTCGCCTGTTTGCCGCCTTCGATGTATGCGTGCTGAGCTCGCGCACCGAAGGCACGCCGATGGTGCTGTTCGAGGCGATGGCTGCCGGAGTTCCCATCATCGCGGCTCGCGTGGGCGGCGTACCCGACGTCGTGTCGCCCGCGGAGGCTGCACTCGTCGCGCCCGAGGATCCGGGTGCCCTGGCCGCGGCGATTCGCGGCGTGCACCAGGACCCCGCGGCGGCGCAGCGCCGGGCTCAGGCTGCGCGCGCTCATCTGGATCGTGCCTTCGGCGTCGCCCCGTGGCTCGACCGCTACGAGGCGATCTACCGGCTCGTCAGCCACGGCGTCCAGGCGCCGGCCCCGGTCTGATGCTCCTGCCCCGGCTGCTGTTCGCCCTGGCGATCGTCCTCTGCCTCTATGCCTATGTCGGGTATCCCGCGATTCTGAAACTGCTGACCGTGCTCCGCCCCGCCCCCGGGCCGCGCGCCAAGCCGCTCCGGTGGGCTTCGCCCCTCCCCCGGATCAGCATCGCGCTCCCCGTCTACAACGAGGCGGACGTGATTGCGGTCACGCTCGAACGGATTCTCGCCGTCGACTATCCCGCCGATCGGCGCCAGATCCTGGTGGTGTCGGACGCGTCCACCGACCGGACCGATGAGATCGTCTCCCGCTTTGCGGACCGCGGCGTCGAGCTGCTGCGGTTGGCGCGGCGCCAGGGCAAGACCGCCGCCGAGAACGCGGCTCGCCGGTACCTCACCGGCGAGATCGTCATCAACACCGACGCCTCGGTGCGCATCCACCCCGCAGCCGTCAAACACCTCATCGCCGCGTTTGACGACCCCTCGGTCGGTGTGGCCTCGGCGCGAGACGTGAGCGTGACGAACCTCGAGCAGCGTGCCAACAGCGGAGAGGGTACGTACGTCGGGTACGAGATGTGGATACGCGACATGGAGACGGCCGTGGGCGGGATCGTCGGTGCCTCCGGCTGCCTGTACGCGATCCGCGCGGAACTGCACCTGCATCCGGTTCCCGAGGGGCTCAGCCGCGACTTCGCGGCAGCGCTCACGGCGCGCGAGCACGGGTGGCGAGCGGTGTCGGTCCCCGAGGCGCTCTGTTACGTGCCCCGCGGCACGTCGTTGCACCAGGAGTACCGGCGGAAGGTGCGGACCATCACCCGCGGCCTCGCCACGCTGGCGCACAAGCGCGCGCTCCTGAACCCGCTGCGCTACGGTGCGTTTGCGTGGATGCTCGTGAGCCACAAGGTCTGCCGCTGGCTCGTCCCGTGGGCGTTGGTGGCGTTGCTGGCCGCCCTCACCGCCCTGGCCGTCACGTCCGGGTGGGCCCGGGCGCTGCTCGCGGGCGTGGGGGCGGTGGGCGCGGTGGCCGCGATCGCCTGGGTGTGGCCGGAGCGTCGGCCCCTGCCGCGGTTGCTGGCGCTGCCGGCGTACGTCGCGGCTGGGAACGTCGCCGTGCTGCAAGCGTGGCTGCGGGTCTTTGCGGGCCGACCCGCGCCCGTGTGGGAGCCGACGCGGCGCGGCACTCCCCCCCTGCCCTCGAGCTAATCCCCGCTGCCCCGCCCGTTGCCGCGCTTGCCGGCGACGTACCGCGCGATGTCCGCCAGCGTCCCCAGGTTCTGCTCCGTGATCTCCTCGTCCGCGACGACCACGCCGAATTCGCTCTTGAGGAAGCCGATCAGCTCCATCACGCCCATCGAGTCGATGACGCCCCGTTGCAGCAGACGGTCGGCGTCTCCGAGCGCAAACCCGGGCCGCATGTAGAGAAACGTGTCGCGCACGTAGGCGCGGGTGCGCGCCAGGATCGCCGGTTCGTCCATGCGAGGCTCGACCTCCGATGAGGGCACGGTCAGCTCAGCGCCGCGACGCCGTCTTCCAGGGCGACGTCGGGTTGTGGGAGCGGCGCGAGCGGCCCAAGGGGCGGGGCCGTGCTGGCGATGAACTGCCGGTGCCACAGTTCTGCCGAAACGATGGCCACCAGGGCCTGGCTCTCCCGAAAGCCCGTCGCCGCGCCCGCCCGGCAGCGCTGCACCAGGGCCGCCACGGCCTGCGGCTCGAACAACCCGCTCCGCGCCGGGCTCCGGGGGTCCAGGAGCTCGCGCACGTAGTCGACCGGCTCGGGAGAAAAAAAGGCGGGAACGTCGGGCGCCCGGTACGGCTGCTTCGGTCGCTGCCGCACCGCCGGGGGGACGACGTGACGCGCCCAGCGCCGCAGGATGGCCTTCTCGCGGAGGCCCCGGAGCTTGCTCTGGGTCGGCAGGCGGGCCGAGAACTCGAACAGGCGGTGATCGAGAAACGGGTACCGGCCTTCGACCCCGTGGGCGAGGGACATCCGGTCGCCCTGCGCGCTCAGCAGGTACGGGGAGAGGAGCGTGACCATCTCGAGGTACGCGGCCCGGTTGAGGGGCGACCACGCCGCGAACCGGGGCGGCAGCGCGGCGCGCAGCTCCTGGAGCGGATCCGCGTCGGCGAGCGTGGTCCGCAGGTCGGCCGAATAGAAGTCCTTGATCCGCGACGTGAGCAGGAACCGCGGGAGGTGCGAGAAGAGCGGATCGTCGGGCGCCCCGGCCTCGAGGAACGAGCGCCGCCAGAAGTCGCCCCGCCGGCCGCGCGGATCGAGGTACGGATAGAGGCGGTCGAAGAGCCGTGGCCGGGAGCGCGACTGCGGCTGGCGCAGGCAAAATAGGCGCAGCGCCGTCTCCTTGAATAGATCGTATCCGAGGAACAACTCGTCCGAGCCTTCGCCGGTGAGCACCACCTTGATGTGGTGCTCCCGCGTGAGTCGGGCGAGCAGGTACATCGGCGCCGGGGCGGTGCGCACCAGGGGCGACTCGGCGTGCCACACGACGCTGGGGAACACCGCGGCCACGTCGCCGGGCCCGATGGCGCGCACGAAGTGCCGGCTGTTCAGCTGCCCGGCCACCAGCAGCTGGAATTGCCGTTCGTCGAGCTGCGGGTCGTCGAACGTCACCGAGAAGGTGCGGAGCGCGAAGGGCGACTCGCGCGCCGCGAGCGCGCAGCTGATCGACGAATCCAACCCGCCGCTCAGGTACCCTCCGACCGGAACGTCGGATCGCAGGCGCAGCGCGACACTGCTCCCGAGCAGGCCGTCGAGGGTCGGGACGGCGTCGGGTGATTCGTCACGCGCCTCAGGGTAATCGAGCTCGTAGTACCGGCCGTGGCGCAACGCGCCGTCCCGCCAGACGGCGAAGCAGCCGGGCTCGAGGGCGTGGACCCCGCGGAAGACGGTGCGCGGCGGTCGCGCGGCCCAGAAGGTGAATACCTGGTCGAGGCCGACCGGATCGGGCGCCGCCTCGACTTCGCCGCTCGCGAACAGGGCCTTCGCCTCGGAGGCGAAGAACAGGTCGCCGTGCGCCACGCTGTAGAACAGCGGGCGCACGCCGAACCGATCCCGCGCCAGCAGGACCGTTTCTGTGCGGCGGTCGTAAATCGCGAACGCGAACTGCCCGTTCAAGCGGTCGAGCATCGCCGTGCCCCATTCCTCGTAGGCGTGCACGAGGACTTCCGTATCGCTGCGCGTGCGGAAGCGATGGCCGGCGGCCGCCAACTCGACCTGCAGCTCGAGGTAGTTGTACACCTCGCCGTTGTACACGACGAGGACGGACCCGTCTTCATTGCCGAGCGGCTGCGCGCCGCCGGCGACGTCGATGATGCTGAGGCGCACGTGGGCCAGGCCCACCCGCAGCCCGGCGTATCGCCCGCAGCCGTCGGGGCCCCGATGCCGCAGCACCGCCGCCATGCGGTCGAGCGTCTCCACGGAGACGCCGCGCGGCTCGTGGCGAGCCACCCCCGCCAGCCCGCACATCAGACCGGCTCGCGCTCGAGGTCGGTCGTCACCTCGGGGACGGGCTCGACCAGGAGCGGGGGAAGGTGCAGGTAGCGCGTCGTCGCCCGCTTCTGATCGATGTCTCGCAGCGCCCGCGCCGCTTCGTCCGGCGTCCGGCCCAGCTCCGCGGCGACGGACGCGGGATCGCGGCCGAGGTTGTGAGCGAAGAGGACCAGGTCGAGCGTGGCGGCCGGGAGGGTGAAGTAGAACTCCTCCTGCGTCTGCGGCAGGGAATACGTGTCGGTGGTGGGCGGGCGCGACCGGATCGCCGCCGGAACGCCCAGGAACTCAGCCAGCTCGTACACTTGAGACTTGTACAAGTGGGCGATGGGCTTGACGTCGGCGAGCCCGTCGCCGCCCTTGACGAAGAACCCCTGATCGTACTCGAGGCGGTTCGGCGTGCCGACGACGGCGTAATGCAGCCGGTCGGCGTGGAAGTATTCCACCATCTTCCGGATGCGCTGCTTGAAGTTTGTCGCGGCGACGATCTCGCGGTACTCGGCCGCCGGCAGCCGGACCTGGCGAACCTCGCGGCCGGGCTCCTCGACCGCCAGATACGACACGTTCAGACGATCGGTATCGAGCCGGCCGCCCGGGAGCACGACCTTGCATCGCCACTCATCCTGGAAATCGGGCAGGACGCGGCGGATGGCCGCGTTGCGCCGTTGGTAACACCCCACGGCCGTGAGCATCGGCGTGATGTCCTCGACGGCATACGCGATCCCGAGCGCCTGCGCCCACCGCGTGGCGAGATCGAGACTCTGGCGATCGGACTCGCGCTCGGGCATCATCAGCCCGAACACATGGGCAGGCCCCACGGCGCGGACGGCCAGCGCGGCGCACACGGAGCTGTCGATCCCGCCGCTCATCCCAACCACGAGCCCCCGCCGGTTCAACACCTCGCCGACTTGCTGGCGCAGCGTCGCGGCAATCTTCTCGGCGGTCTCCACCTGATTGAGCTGCAGCTCCTTCGCCAGGTTCACGTCGGCCCTCGGGTTCGCTTGCAGCCTTCTATGCAAGGATGGCGCCGTGGGGTCACCGCACTGGGCGCGCGGCGCTCGGTCCCGCCTGGTGCGCGGGCGCAACACCTGGGGTCGACGAAGGCTGCGCCACCGTGTGGCACAGGTGATGCGATGGGGGTGAGGCGGAGGTGTCCCTGGTTCCCAACGTCGCCAACCTACTGTGGATGACCGCCGAGGCCGGTCCCGCGCGACCCGCGGTGATCGAGCCGGGGCGGGTCACGGACTACGCTTCCCTCCAGCGCCGGGCGGCCGCCATCGCTACCGCGCTCAGGGAAGCGGGAATCAAGGCCCACGACCGGGTCGGGATCTTCCTCGACCCGGGCGCCGATGCCGTCGCGGCGTTCTTCGGTGCAGCGGCGGCGGGCGGGATCGCCGTGGTCATCAACGAATCGTTTCGTCCGCGCCAGGTCGAGCACATGCTGGAAAGTGCGGGCGCGGCCGCGCTGATGACGTCCCCGGACCTGCTCGGCCGGCAACCTCGCCCGATCGAGACGTCCAGCCGGGTGCTGTTGGTTCGAGACCTCGAAGCGTCCGGGGAGTTTGGTCCCGTGCCGCGCGTGGGCATGGATCCCGCCCAGATCGTCTACACCTCCGGTTCGACCGGCCTCCCCAAAGGGGTGACCGTCACGCACGCGAATCTCCTCGCCGCGGCGCAGACCGTGATCGAGTACCTGGGCATCGTGGCCGCGGACCGGATCGCGAGCGTGCTTCCCTTCAGCTTCGTCTATGGGATGAGCCAGGTCTTGTGTGCGGTCGGCAGCGGAGCCGCGCTGGTGGTGGAGCGCTCGCCGCTGGCGCCGCAGCTCGTCGCCAGCCTGCGCGCGCAGCAGGTCACCGTCTTGGCGGCTGTGCCGCCCCTGTGGCAGCAGCTGCTCAACGTGGCGGCGTTTCGTGACGAGCCGATCGCATCCCTGCGGATTGCGACGAACGCCGGCGGCCACCTCCCCGTGCCGGTGGTGCGCGCGCTGCGCCGGGCCCAGCCGGGGGCCCGGCTCTTCCTGATGTACGGGTTGACGGAGGTGCTGCGGAGCACCTTTCTCCCCCCGGAGGAGGTGGATCGGCGGCCCGATTCGATCGGGCGGGCGATCCCCGGGGCCGAGGTGCTGGTCCTGCGGGAGGATCTCACCCTCTGCGCGCCGGGGGAGGTGGGAGAGCTGGTGCATCGGGGGCCCACGGTCACGCTCGGGTACTGGAACGACCCCGAGGCCACCGCCCGGGTGTTTCGCGCGCATCCCCTGCGAGCCGCCGGCGCCCCGGACGCCGAGCGCGTCGTGTTCTCCGGCGATCTCGTGCGGCAGGACGCCGAGGGCTGGTTGTATTTCGCGGGGCGCCGCGATCGGATGATCAAGACGCTGGGCTATCGGGTGAGTCCCGACGAGATCGCCACGGTGCTGTACGCCTCGGGCGAAGTCGCGGAGTGCATCATCACCTCCGAGCCGGACGACGCGCGCGGGGAGCGCGTCGTGGCCTTCGTGGTGCTGGCCGGTGGAGGATCGCTCGAGCGATTAAAGGTGTACGCCGGTACCGAACTCCCCCGGCACATGCAACCCGCCAGGTTCGAGGTCCGGGACGCGCTGCCGCGCCTGCCGAGTGGCAAGCACGACGTCGCCGCCCTGCGTGGAGACCCGAAGCCCGCCTGATGGAAGCGATTCGGGCGTTCCGCCGGGAGGACATTCCTCAGGTCCTGGACCTTTTCCGGACGGCGTTTCTGCAGACCGGGAAGACTGCTCCCGCGGGGCTCGAAACGTATTTCGACCGGGTGTTTTTCGAGAGCCCGTGGCGCGACGAGGACCTGCCGTCGTTCGTGCACCTCAATGCCACCGGAGCCGTCATCGGCTTCGTCGGCGTCCAGCCGAGGCCGCTGCTGCTGCACGGACGGCGCCTGCGCGCCGCGGTCGCCACGAAGCTCATGGCTTCACCCTCCGCCGGAGAGCCCCTCGCGGCCGTCCGTCTCCTCAGTAAGGTGTTTGCCGGACCCCAGGACGTGCTGCTGTCCGATCTGAGCAATGACGCGGGCCGCCGCATCTGGGAGGGCCTCGGCGGCGCCACGGCCTTGTTGTACAGCTTCCAATGGCAGCGGCCGGTGCGACCGGCGCGTCATTCACTCGCGTGGCTGCGGGCGCGGGGTGTGCCCCACGTGATCACCTGGGGGCTCCGGCCGATGGGCTCGGTCGCCGATGCCCTCGTGGCCCGGCTGGGCGCCGGTCGGTTCCGCGACTCGTTTGCCGGTTACACGACGGAAGACCTCGCGCTGGACGTGCTGGCCGCGCGGGTGGGGGAATTGTGCTCCGATCGCGCGCTGCGTCCGGAGTATGACGAGCGGTCGTTGCAATGGCTGCTGGGTGTGGCGCAGCAGAATGACCCGCACCGCGTCCTGCGTCGCCGCCTGGTGCGCGATGCGCGCGGCGACGTGGCCGGGTGGTTTCTCTATTTTCTCGAGCCGGGCGGTGCGAGTGAGGTGGTGCAGCTCCTGGCGCGGAAGGGCGCTGCCGACGCCGTGTTACACGCGCTCCTCGCCGACGCCTGGACCGGCGGGACGGTGATGCTGTCGGGTCGTCTGGAGCCCACCATGGTGCGGGAGATGTCGGCGCGCCACTGCTACTTCAGGCAGGTGGGCCACTGGTCGTTGGCGCACTCCAAGCAGCCCGACGTCTTGCAGGCAATCCTGACCGGCCAGGCGTTCTTGAGTCGGCTGGAGGGGGAGTGGTGAGGTGAGCCGGGTTACCAGGCGCCCCGCCGGCCGAGCATCACGGCGGGCGTGAGCAGCATGATCTTCAGGTCCTCGAGCGCCGAGCGGTGGCGGATGTACTCGAGGTCGTAATTGAGCTTGTCTCGCACGTCGTCCACGCTGCTGTCGTAGGCCCGGTTGATCTGGGCCCAGCCGGTGATGCCCGGCAGCACTCGCTGGCGCCGCTGGTATTCCTGAATCTGCTCGCGCAGGTAGACGAAGATCGTGGGCTGCTCGGGTCGCGGCCCCACGACGTTCATGTCGCCCATCAACACGTTCCAGAGCTGCGGCAGCTCGTCGAGCCGCAGCCGGCGCAAGACACGCCCGACCGCGGTCACACGCGGATCGTCGGGCTGCGCCCAGACCTGCCGCGTCGGGGCGTCGTCCACCCGCATCGTCCGGAACTTGTACATGGTGAACGGCCGGCCCCCGTGGTCGAAGTGCCGCCGCGTGTTGCCGCCGGCCCGCGTGAGCGCGCGGCGGTCGAGCCCGATCCGCTCCTGGGCGAACAACACCGGCCCGCGGGAGGTGAGCTTGATCAGCACCGCGATCACGATTATGAGCGGGAGCATGAGCACGAGACCCAGCGTCGCAATCGCGACGTTGAGCCAGCGCCGGTTCTGATCGCGATGTCTCCGCGGAGAGACGGCGCGAGCGCGCGTGAGTGGCAGCGGCCAAGGGAGCGTCATGCCCCCAGGGAAGTGCAAGCCGCGTGCGCTGATTTCTGGTTGGCGTGATGCTGCGTAACTGACGTGCGGACAAACGGTTAGCGTGTTGCGGTATGGCTGCTACGTGGCGCCCTTACCCCGCTTGTTGGGGGGTTGCGACGTCGCTCGTCAGGGCTCGACGAAGACCGGCACGGCGGGCAGTTCCAGCGCGAACGTGAATCGCGTCCCGCGCCCGGGGCGCGTGGTGACCTCGAGCTGCGACCCCAGAGCGGTGACGAGCTTGTTGCAGATGGCGAGCCCGAGGCCCGAGCTCGAGAAGTGGTGCCGCGCCGTGGTGGGGGCCTTCCGGAACGGCTGGTACAACGTGCGCACGGTCTCGGGATCGAGGCCGGGGCCGGTGTCGCTCACCGAGAATTCGATGTACGCACCGTCCCGCTCGCGCGCGACCACCTCGACGGAGCCCTGCTCGGTGAACTTCAGGGCGTTCGTGGTCAGGTTGAGCAGCACGCGCGACAGCGCCCGCTCGTGGCCGAACCGCCGGTCGCGCTCGGGCCCCTCGAACCGCAGCGCGAGCCGCTTTTCCTCGGCGAGCGGTGTCACGACGTCGCGCACGGCCCCGAACAGGTCGCGAATTGAGAACGACGCGGCCTCGCGCTCCGCCAGCCGATCGCCGCCGCGCGCCAGCTCGAGCACGTCGCTCGCCGCGGCGCAGAGGCACAGGGCGGCGCTGCGGATCAATCCGAGTTGCCGGCGCTGCCGGTCGTTGATGGGACCGCTGCGCTCGCGCTGGATGGTCTCGGCGAGGAAGAGGATCGACGTCAGCGGGGAGCGCAGGTCGTGCGCCATCTCTACCACGAGGTCCAAACCGCGCGGTCCCGCGAGGCAGGCGGCGAGGTCCGCCGGCTCCGTCTCCGGCCGGCTCGGCCGACTGCGCGGCAGGTGCTCCGCGGCGTTCGTCTTCATACCGCTTCGTGCTCCGCCTCGACCGTCTCACGCTCCACCACCCAGGCGGCATTCGGGCTGCGCTGCAGGCCGTGCCGCTCCATCAGGCGGTACAACGTCGTCCGGTCGACGCCGGCGATCCGCGCGGCCTTGGACATGTTCCCGGCCGCCCGGGAGAGCAGCCAGGTCAGGTACTGCAGCTCGAACTGCGCGATCACGCGCTCCCGCGCGACGTGATAGCTCTCCTCGAGCATCGTGGAGATCAGCGATGCCGGGTTGGCGCCGACGCCGGGCCGCGCCTCCACGGTGAGCGCCAGATCTTCGGGGCGGATCACCACACCCGGCTCCGCGAGGACGGCCACGTGCTCGATCACATTCTGCAGCTCGCGCACGTTCCCGCGCCACGGATGCGTGCACAGCGAGCGGATCGCCCCCTCGGACAGCTTCGGGAAGGCCTCGCCCTTCTTCCGGTGGCGCACCCAGTACGTCGAGAGGAAGTACTCCGCCAGGAGCGGAATGTCCTCGGGTCGCTCGCGCAGCGGCGGTACGTGGATCGGCACCACGCGCAGCCGGTAGTACAGATCCTCGCGCAAGGTGCCCGCCTGCACCGCAGCCTCGGCGTCCCCGTTGGTCGCGGCGACGAATCGGACGTTCACGACGGCGTCGGTGGTCTCGCTGCCGACGCGGCGCACCACGCCGTCCTGGATGACGCGCAACAGCTTCGCCTGGATCGGCTTGGACATCTCGATCAGCTCGTCCAGGAACAGCGTGCCGCCGTTGGCCGCCTCGAGCAGGCCCGCCTTGTCGCGGACCGCGCCCGTGAAGGCGCCCTTGCGGTGGCCGAACATTTCCGACTCGAGCAGCGCCTCGGGGAGGGCGGCGCAGTTGACCGCCACGAACGGCCGGCTGGACCGACGGCTGTGCTGGTGGATGAATTGGGCGATCAGCTCCTTGCCCGAGCCGCTCTCGCCCGTGATGAACACCGAGGCGTCCGTCGGGGCAACCTTGCGCGCCAGCTCGATCGCCGCGCGAAACGCCGCCGAGGTGCCGAGCAGCGTGACCTTGTCGCCGGGCGCGGGCTGCCGCTCGAGCACCGCTTCCTGCTCGCGGGTCTCCTGGCCGACCAGCACCGTGTGCACGGCCCGTCCGACGGCGATCTGCAGATGCTGCGCCGTGAACGGCTTCGGAAGGTAGTCCCACGCGCCCTGCCGCAGCGCTTCGATGCTCGACTCGACGCTGGGGTTCCCCGTCATCACGATCACGATCGTGTCGGGGTTCGCCGCCAGCGCGGCCCGCAGCAGCGCGAGCCCGTCGACTTGCGACATGTAGAGGTCGGCGAGCACGATGTCGAAGGGCCGGCGCTTCAGCAGCTCGAGCGCTTCCTGGCCGCGCCCGCTCACCGTTACGTCGTACCCTTCCCCGCCGAGCACACTAGCGCAGCTCTCGCGCAACGTGCGCTCATCGTCGACGACCAGAATGCGGATCCGGGACTTGGCCTCCGGTCCGATCTGCAGCAGTGCACTCACGCCGGCCGGGTCGGCTGTGCTGCCAGCGCTGTTCGATGCGATCGAAGTGGTCATGTTGGGTTCACGCTCCGGCCCACTGCTACGCAGGGATCGGGCCACAGTGTCGCACTATCGCAGCAGTGACCGAAACATGCGGAAAAACCGGTGGTTGCGCCTCGCAAACCCCCTGTTACGCCCCGCGTTTCTTGCACCAACCTGCATCCGCCGGAATCCCTTGGTGCACCGATTTGCGACATCGCGGAGGCGCAACAGGAGGCACGGTAGCGGCCGCCGAACTGCCACACGGTATCGGACTTGCTACAAGCAGGCGCGATGATTCCTAAACACCTTCCGGCGATTCGCGCCCAATCCGCCGCTGCCGCGGCCGTGCGGCGCGCGACCCCGCCGCATTCCCCGAGTCTGGCCGACGAAGACACCGGCCCCGATTGGCGGCGCATCGCGAGCGCGTTGTGGCGCTTCAAATGGGTAGTGATCCTCATGGCGGCCGCGGGCCTCGGGGCGGCCGTGGCCGCGACGCGCGTCCTGCGCCCCCTATACGTGGCCCAGGCGAACATCGTCATTGACGTTCCGGATCGCCGCGGCGGCACGGGCACCGATGCCCGAGGCCCGATCCGCTCGGGCGCGCTGCTCGACGCGGATGCCTGGGTCGAGCTGCTCCGGTCGTACGTCGTGCTCGACCAGGTCGTGCGTGATCTGCGCCTGTACTTGGAGGTCAAGGGGCCGGGGGACCGAGCGGGGTTCGCGAGCTTCGGCGTGAACGACGACTTCCGCCCGGGTGACTACCGTCTGAGTGTGAGCCCCTCCGGTCGGGAGTACACTCTGTCCTCCGCCGGTGGTATTACGCTCGAGCGGGGGAGTGTCGGCGACTCGGTGGGCGGCCGGTTCGGCTTCCGCTGGGTTCTGGCGGCGGGCACCTTCGCGGCCGGCCGCACGGTCGAGTTCTCCCTGGTGCCGCCGCGCGACGCTGCGCTGCGACTCGGCGAGCAGCTCGATGTCCGAAAAGACTTGAACGGCAGCTTCCTGGCCGTGGAACTCCGGGGGACGAATCCGGTTCTGATCTCCAACATTCTGAACGCGGTGACCAAGCGCTATGTGGACGTCGCGGCCCAGCTCAAGCGCGAAAAACTCACCGAGCTGACGAAGATCCTCGACGATCAGCTCACGACCGCGCAGCGGAACCTCGATGATGCCGAGACCGCACTCCAGGCATTCCGCACCCGCACCATCACCCTGCCGACCGATCAACCGGTGGGGGGTGGCGGCCCCGATGCGCGTGATCCGGTCCGCACGAGCTTCTTCGATATGCAGGTCGAGCGCGACCAGCTGCGCCGCGACCGCGACGCGATCGGGCAGCTGCTCGCTCAACCGGGAGACTCCGGCCTGCCCGTCGACGCGTTGTCGGCCATCGGCTCGGTCGCACACGCCCCGGAGCTGTCGAATGCCCTGAAAGAGCTGAGCGACAAGCAGGCGCAGCTGCGCGCGCTCCGGTACCACTACACGGATACCTATCCCCCGTTGCAGCGGCTCGTCGCCGAGATCGCCGTGCTCGAGCAGCGCACCATCCCGACGTTGGCGCAGGCCCTGATGGCGCAGCTCGCGACGCGGGAGACGGAGCTGGGGAGACAGGTGGGCGCCACCTCCCGCGATCTCCAGCAGATTCCCAGCCGTTCGATCGAGGAGGCTCGGCTACGCCGCAACGCCGACCTGACGGAGCAGTTGTACAGGACCGTAAAGGAGCGTTTCGACCAGGCCCGGCTCTCCGCCGAGGCGACGGTTCCGGACGTCCAGATCCTCGACCCCGCGATCGTTCCGCAGCGCCCGGTCAAGAACACGGCGCCGCGGCTGCTGTTCATGGGGCTCCTCGCCGGCCTCGGGCTGGGGGTGGTGGGCGCGATCGTGCTGGACCGTGTCGACCCCCGGGTGCGCTACCCGGAGCAGGTGTCGCGCGACCTCGGCCTGCCGATCCTCGGCGCCGTACCGCACCTCCACACCAAGGACGACCCGGCGGAGGTGGTCGAAGCGCTGCGCGGCGTGTGCCTCAACCTGGTGCACGCGCACGGCACGGCGGGACCGGGGCCGCTGCTCTTCACCCTCACGAGCCCCGGCCCGGGCGACGGGAAATCGTTCCTCGCGGCCAACCTGGCCCTCACCTTCGCCGATGGCGGCCACCGCACACTGCTGCTGGACGGCGATATCCGCCGTGGCGTGCTGCACCGCCGGTTCAACGGCAACCGGCAGCCGGGCCTGGTCGATTTCCTGCGTGGGGACGTGGGGCGCGACCAGATCGTCCAGCCGACGCCGTATCCCGGGCTCTCACTCATCGGCTGCGGGACGCGGACTCAGCGCGCGCCCGAGGTACTCGGTTCTCCGGCAATGGGCGAGCTGGTCGCGGGCCTGCGGCCGGACTACGACGTGATCGTGGTCGATAGCCCCCCCCTCGCTGCGGGGGTCGATCCGTTCATCCTGGGAACGGTGACGGGCGCGTTGGTCCTGGTGCTGCGCACCGGGCACAGCCACCGTGACGTGGCGGGCGCCAAGCTCGAGGTGCTGGAGCGCTTGCCGGTCCGGATGCTCGGCGCCGTGTTGAACGACGTCCCGCGCGGCGCCGCCTACGGGTACTACGCGTACTACTCGTACTATCTGCCCGGTTATGAGGCGGTGGACGAGAGCGACGGCCGGGGCGGCGGGGTGGAGGCGGGAGCGGGAACCGGGCGTCGGTCGGGCCCGCGCGTCGTCTAGCCGACCGAGGGGCCGGTGCCCTCGTCGTAGCGCCGAATCCAGGACGCACCGCCCACGGGCGTGCCGCGGCGCAACGCGGCGCTCGCGCGGATCAAGAGGTCCACGGGCTGAATCGGCGCATGCCCTACGTTGGTCACCGCCTCATAGCCGACCCGCACGCCGCGCAGCGGCAATGGCGGCCGGGCAGCTCGTACGCCGTCCTGGACCGCGTGGAGCAGCCGTTCGGCGAGCTTCATGGCGCCGGCCGCGTCGGTCGCCGGCGCGATCACGGCGAACTCGGTGGGGCCGAGGCGGCCGACGGCATCGGAGAGCCGCGGCGCCGCTTTGAGGACCTGCACGCACCGCAGGATCGTCCCCGCGGCGGCATCCGCGGCCGCGGCCGCGCCGGGCTCGAGATCGAGGGCGAACGCGACGCACGCGAGCGCGCCGTGCTGGCGGAACGCCTGCGAGCCCAGCTCGCGCGCCCGGCGCGCCATGCCCTGGCGGTTGTACAGCCCCGTCGCGGGGTCGAGCAGGCCCTCCGCCCGCGCCCGGTCGGCGTCCAGCTTGGCCCGCATGTAGGCCTGGACTTTGAGCACCAGCTCCTCCGCATCCATCGAACGGCCGACGCACTCCCACGCGCCCGCTCGCATCGCGGCGACACGCTGCTCCAGCGTCGGCGCGTGCGGCGTCGTCACGAGGATGGGCGTACTCTCCCACACGCGAGGATCTTGTCGCAGCAGACGACACAGCTCGAGCCCGCTCATGTCCGTGAGCACGGCGTCGATGAGAATCGCGTCGGGCTGCGTCCCGCGGGCGCGCAGGAGCGCGTGTCGCGCGTCGGAGGCTTGGAGCACGGCGAAGCCGTTGGGCGCGAGGATCTCGTCGAGCCAACGGGCGGTCCCAGTGGGATCGCCGACCACGAGGATGAGTGGTAGGCTGGCTGGTCGCGGTCCTTCGGGCTCGGTCATGAATTGCACGGTGTGGACGCCGGCCGTGGGCGCAAGCCGTGTGCCGCCGGTGCGGCTTGCGTCGGTCGGGCGCTGCGCGGGCGCCGTGCGGTCCGGCGCGGGCTGCCGCGCCGGCGCAACGCGCCTCCAGCGGGCGGGCCGCCTGCCACGCGCCCGCCCGCGCGGTCTAACCTCTTGTGAAGTAGCACTCTAGGCGTGGTGTCAGGCGCCGTCGCGACAGTCTGGGCCCCAATCTTGAAGTACGGTCCGGCGTGCGCATCACACGCTCTACGCAACACACCACGGCCGACGTCAAGGCGCCGCCGGCGCCCCACGCCGCGGACGAGGTGATGCTCGAGACCTTGGCGGAGCTCGCCCAGTTCGGTCTCGACGCCGAAGCTCGCACGCTGCTCGAGCGCAGCGACGAGGGCCGCTGACCATGTGCGGCATCGTCGGCTACGTGGGACGGCGCGAAGCGACGCCCATTCTACTCGACGGATTGGCGCGGCTCGAGTACCGTGGGTACGACTCGGCGGGGGTCGCGGTGCAGAACGGCCGGGGCATCGTTACCCGGAAGCTGGCGGGCCGGGTGCCCGGCCTCGCTGCGCTCGTCGACCGGGAGCCGGTGCACGGCGCGTGCGGCATCGCGCACACGCGCTGGGCCACACACGGCGCCCCGACGGACGGGAACGCCCACCCGCACGCGGATTGCCGGGGCGACGTGGCGCTGGTCCACAATGGGATCGTGGAGAACGCCGACGTCCTCCGCACGCGGCTCGAGCGCGCGGGCCATCGCTTCACGACGGAAACCGACACCGAAGTCGTCGCACACCTGATCGAGGACGCCAAGGGCGCCACGCTCGAGGAGCGGGTGATCGCCGCGCTGGCGCCCGTCGAGGGCACCTACGGCCTCGCGGTGTTGAGCGCCGCCGAGCCACGGAAGATCGTGGTCGCGCGGCGCGGGTCGCCGGTGCTGCTCGGGCTGGGCGCCGGGGAGTACTTCGTCGCCTCGGATGCGAACGCCGTCCTGGCTCATACCCGCTCCGTCGTCTACCTGAACGACGGCGACCTCGCCGTGCTGACGCCCGATGGGTACCGCGTCCTGGACGGCGACGCGCGGGAGCAGGAGCGCGCGGTCGCCGACATCGAGTGGGATCTCGAGGCGATCGCGCTCGGGCCCTACCCGCATTTCATGCTCAAGGAGATCTGCGAGCAACCGGAGTCGGTGCGCAACACGCTGCGGGGCCGCCTCGTGCCCGCCGACGGCACGGCCCGGCTCGGCGGCCTCAATCTCACGCCGGGGGAATGCGGGCGGATCCGGCGGATCGTCATCGTCGGGTGCGGCACGTCATGGCACGCGGGCCTCGTCGGTCGCCACGCCCTCGAAGAGCTGGCCGGCATGCCCGTGGAAGTCGAGTACGCGTCCGAATACCGCTACCGCCGACAGCTGAGGATCCCGGGCACGCTCACGATCGCGATCTCGCAGTCCGGCGAAACCGCCGACACGCTCGAAGCGCTACGCGCCGCGCGGGCCGCCGGATCGCGGGTGCTCGGCATCGTGAACGTCGTGGGCAGTACCATCGCGCGCGAGGCGGACGGCGGCATTTACCTGCACGCGGGCCCGGAGATCGGTGTCGCCTCGACCAAGGCGTTCACCTCCCAGGTCGTCGCCCTCCTGCTGCTCGCCCTGTTCCTGGGCCGCCAGCGCGGGCTGCTGACCCTGGAGGAGGGCCGCCGGATGACGTCGGAGCTGGCCCGGCTGCCCGAGCTGGTCGCGGAGACGCTGGAGCTGGAGCCCCAGGTGCGGCGGGTCGCCGAGCAATTCGGCGGCGTCGGCAACGCCCTCTACCTCGGGCGAGGCATGAACTACCCCGTCGCGCTCGAGGGGGCGCTCAAGCTCAAGGAAATCTCCTACATCCACGCCGAAGGCTATCCCGCGGCGGAGATGAAGCACGGGCCGATCGCGCTGATCGACGAGAATATGCCCGTCGTCTGCATCGCGCCCAAAGACCCGGTATTTGCCAAGGTGGTTTCCAACATGCAGGAGGTGCGGGCGCGGCGCGGCCGGATCATCGCGATCACGAGCGCCGGAAACGGCGATTTGGGGCCGCTCGCCGAGCACCAGCTGCGCGTGCCGGCGAGCGATCGGCTGCTCTCGCCGGTCCTGACGGTCGTTCCGCTGCAACTGCTCGCGTATCACGTCGCAGTGCAGCGCGGGTGCGATGTGGATCGCCCCCGTAACCTGGCAAAGAGTGTGACGGTCGAATGAAACACTACCTGCTGTCGCTGACCATCGCGGCCGGGCTGCTCGCGGCCGGCCGGGCGGGCGCCCAGGCGCCCGCCGCGGACTTCCAGGCGGGCGACCGCATCCTCCTCCGCGTGGAGGGGGATTCGGTGCTGTCGGACACGTTCACCGTGGTGGCCGGCCCCGCGCTGCGGCTGCCCTCGGTCGGCGAGATCTCACTCGCCGGCGTGCACCGCGCCGACCTCGAGACCTATCTGACCCGCGAGCTGAGCCGCTACCTCAAGGATCCGGTCGTGCATGCGCGCGCCCTGATCCGGGTCGCGGTGCTCGGCGAAGTGCTGCACCCGGGATTCTATGCCGTGCCGCTCGACCTGGTGCTCGCCGACGCGCTCATGGTGGCGGGTGGGCCCACCCAGGATGCCAAGGTGGACAAGCTGCGCATCGTGCGCAGCGGGGCCTCGGTATGGAGTGGGAGCAGGCTGCAAACGGCCATCGCCCGGGGCTCGACACTCGAGGACCTGCGGCTCCGGGCCGGCGACCGGATCGAGGTACCGGGGGGACGCCGCGATCCGGAGTCCAAGTGGCGGACCGTCGGGATGATCGTCACGACCGTGGCGACGGCGGTCACCATCATCACGGTCACCAGCCGGTGAGCGCGCTCCGATGAAGATCGTCTCGGTGGCCGGCTCCTCGTCCGACGTCGTGACGCTGGCGGCGATGCACCGCGCACTCGAGCAGCGGCCGGCGGTGGATCACGTGATCGTCCACACCGGCCGCGACGACGCGGAGATCGCCGCCCTCTTCGAGGAGTTGGAGATCCCGGGCCCGGCTCACCGCCTGGACGTCGGCGATGCGCCCCACGGCGTCGAGACGGGCCTGATCATGCAGCGAGTCGAGCCCATGCTGGCGGACCTCGGGCCGGACGTCGTGCTGGTGTACGGCGCGGCCAACGCCGCAGTGGCGGTCGCGCTGGTCGCGGCGAAACTGGGGAGCCAGCTGGGACATGTGGAAGCGGGGCTGCGCGGCGGCGCCCGTACGTCCGAGATCAACGAGGCGGTGACCGACCGGCTGGCCGATCCGCTGTTCGTGCCGGCGCGCGACTCGATCGACAACCTGCGCGCAGAAGGGATCGCCGAGGAGCGGATCCACTTCGTCGGCAGCCTCCCGATCGACACGCTGCGCCGAGTCCTGCCGCGGGCCGAGGCGCTCGATCCGGCGGGCCGGCGCGGGCTCGCGGCTGGGGGCTACGCCGTCGCCGCGCTGCAGCCATCGGCGACGGTGAAGGAGGCCCTGACCGAGCTGAGCCGCCACCTGCCGGTCGTCGACCTGCCGCCATCCCAGTCACACGGTTACCTCGAGACGGTGGGCCTCGTCGCGGCGGCGGCGCTCGTCGTGACCGATGTCGCCGCATTGCAGGAAGCGACGAGCTACCTCGGCGTCCCCTGTTTGACGGTGGGGTCGAGCACCGACCGTCCCGCCACCTGCCGGCACGGAACCAATCGGCTGGTGGCCGCGGAGCGGGCGACGATCGTCGCGGCCGCGAACCGGGCGCTGACGCGCCGTGCCCCCGCCCACCCCGTGCTCGAACGCTGGGATGGGAACGCCGCCGAGCGCGTCGCGCGTGTCTTGTGTGATGGTGCGGCCTTCCCCGCGGATGGCGCACCCGCTGAGCCTTGGGCCGCGGCGAGCCCCGAGCCGGCGCTCATCACCTGAACCTCTTTTCCAGAGGAGATCCGACTATGCGACTGGAACGCAGGCTTGGCGTAGCGGTGGTCGTGCTGGGGGCCCTCGGCCTCGGCGGTGGCTGTGGCGAGCCGGTGGACCCCGGGCGGCACGTGGTCGCGCCGTCTCTGGCCGCGAGACTCGCCGCCGCGTCCGCGTCGGACACGTCGTTCGTCGTGGTCAGATACGACGAAGCGGCGACTACCGGCGCTGCCGTCGCCGCCCGCATCAAGGATCTGGGCGCGGGTGCCCGCGCGCTCATTCAGCTGCCGTTCGTGGGCGCCCTGGCGACGAAGGAGCAGGTAAGCGCCATCGCGGCGATCCCCGGCGTGCTGCGGGTGACGGAGAACCGGCAACTGCGCTGGCTGTCGCTCGGCCGATCGGCGACGGCGGCCCTGCTCGACGAGAGCGTGCCGACGATCAAGGCCGACCAGGCGCGCGTGCGGTACGGCGTCAGCGGGCGCGGGATCGGCGTGGCGATCCTGGACAGCGGCATCGACGGGTTCTACCAGCACGACGTGGCGTACCCCACGCGCACCGTGCAGAACCTCAAGGTCATCGCCAACGGCCGGGATCTCGTGTGCTTCAAGGATGCGCCGTGCCCCGGCTCGATCTACATCGAGAACCTCGCCAACAGCGAGACGTCGGTCGGGCATGGCACGCACGTCTCGGGCATCGCGGGCGGGAACGGCACGATGTCGAACGGGCTGTACACGGGCGTCGCACCCGGCGCGAATCTCATCGGGATCGGCACGGGCGACGTCCTGTTCGTCTTCTGGGCGCTGGCGGGCTTCGACTACATCCTCCAGAACCAGGACCGCTACAACATCAAGGTCGTGAACAATTCGTGGGGCTCGAGCGGCCCCTTCGATCCCGATGATCCCGTGAGCGTGGCGTCGAAGCGCGCCCACGACCGCGGCATCACGGTCGTCTTCGCCGCCGGAAACGACGGCCCGGACCAGAATACGTTGAATCCCTACAGCGTCGCGCCCTGGGTAATCGGGGTGGCGGCGAGCTGCTCGGTGACCGATTCCCTCGGGCGGGCGAACCAGTGTGGTGGCGGCAGGATGCTGGCCGACTTCTCGTCGCGCGGCATCCCCGGCGACGCCCTCTACCATCCCACGGTGACGGCGCCCGGCGTGTACGTGAACTCGACGCGCGCCTCGAGCGGCGCGGTGCTGACCGGTCTGGACGCGCCCAAGGACATGCAGGGGACCTGCGGACTGCGGCAGGAATACATCGCCTACTACACCTGCGCCAGCGGCACGAGCATGGCGACGCCGCACGTCACCGGCGTGGTGGCCCTGATGCAGGAACGCGCGGGCGGACGGCTGACGCCGGATCAAGTGCGCAGCATTCTCGTGCAGTCGGCGGATCCGCTGGCCGGGTACGCAACGTTCGAAGTGGGCGCGGGCCTTGTGAATGCGCTCGCGGCGGTGGGACGCTCACGCTGACGGCGATCCACGAGGACGCGTGCGGTGCAGGCCCGGGCTCCCCGCCCGGGCCTGTTGGTTTTGGTGCATGCGCGCGGCGACTGCGGCCCGCGAGTGAGGCGCCTGAGCGCTGCGGCATCGCTGCTACGATTTCTAGTGCCTTCAGGCGCAAGCAGATGCGCGCCGGAGGAAGTGGCACTGCGTTTGCCTTCGACGTGGGCAGGCCCTCGGGCCACACCATTACTCACGGAGGCGACGTCATGTTCAAACTGAGAACCCTCGCGGTGCTGGCGGCACCGGTGGGGATCGCGCTGGTCGCGTGGAGCTGCGATCGCGGGACCCCGGCCAGCCCGCGTATCGACCGCCCGAATTTTTGGGCTGGGGGAGAGCAGTGTCCCGGTGGCAAATTCACCGGCGGCGGTCGCATCGATCCTCCAGACCACCAGGATGCGGAAGATCAAGAGGACGGCCCGAGCGGCCCGCAGATGAGCGGGAAGGTCACATTCGGGTTCAACGTCCACCTCGGCTCCGATGGCAACGGCGGCTGCGTCGTGGAGAAGGGTGAGATCCAGGTCGTCCATCATCAGCCGCTGTTCCCGTTCCAAGTCACCTGGCACGTGTCCATCCACAGCGGCGCAAACGACATCGACGGCACCGCCGTGCCGGCGCGCACGTACTTCAGCTCGCGCGGAGGCCTGTGCGTCGTCGTGGGACCGACGGCAGCGCGCACGCACGCCGTCACCCTCCAGCAAGAGGGGACGGAGCAGACGCGCATGACCGCCTGCGACAACGGCGAGCCGGGCTCGAGCCCGGGGTTCGGACCCGATGCGTTCCGGTGGGAGAGTGCGAACTTCGGCGATACGCAGCTGCAGTTCTTGACGGGCGGCAACATCCAAGCGCACTGAGCAAACGAGGAGGCTGAGCGATGAAACGCATACACACGCAGTGGGCGCGCCGGGTGGCCGCTCTCGGTCTGGTTGTCGGACTGACCGCGGGGCTTCAGGCAGCGGGCGTCGCCCAATCGGTGAGTGGCCGGGCGTACGGGGCGTACGCCAGCACGCCACTCGGCTCCACGGCCCAGGCGCCGCTGGCCGTGCTGCCCTACGGCTCGGGAACGGACGGCAATGTGGCGCACGCCGAATCCGACGGATTGAGCGCCGGGAGCGCGCTGTCGGCGGACTTCCTGAACAGCATCACGTCGGGGGCCACCGGGAGGTGGGGCGATGCCTCGGCCGGGGGCGCGCAGAGCGTCGCCTCGGTGGGGACCGTCAACATCCTGAGCGGGCTCATCACGGCGACGGGAGTGATCGCCAACGTGGCCAGCACGCGCACGGCGAGCGGGGCGGTGAGTGACGCCAACGGCTCGAGCTTCTCGAACCTGGTGGTGGCCGGCACGCCGGTGACCTCGGGCGAGGGCACCGTCGCTCCCAACACGCGCATGAATCTGCCCAACGTCGGCTACGTCGTGTTGAACGAGCAGACGCTCACGGGCGACGGCGTGACGTCGAGCGGCATCACCGTGAACATGATTCACGTGGTCATGCAGCAACCCATCCTGGGGCTGTTGGGCCAGGTGATCGGCTACCAGACGGTCGGCAACATCATCGTGGGGTCGGCCTCGAGCGGCGTGAACTAGCTCGAGCAGCCGGCCGAGCAAACGATGCTGAGGAATACCCGTGCCCCGGCGGCGCCGTGCGCGCCGCCCGGGCGCGGGTTTCTCACTGGGCGGTCAGCCCTCGAAGGGTCGGATCCAGCCGAGGCGGGAATCGACGTCGGCGTCGAGCGAGGCCCGGCGCGCCCGCACCAGCAGGTCCCGCGCGCTGACGGGGGCGTACGCCAGATTGCCGACCGCATCGTACCCGGCGCGCAGCCGGAACGAGGGGACGGACCCGGCGGCTTCCTGCGAGCGCCGCCGCATCTCGCCGGCCAGGCGTTGCGCCAGCCGGATCGCCCCTTGCGCGCCGGTCGCCGGTGCGACCACCGCGAATTCAGCGGCCGCGACCCGGCCGGACACGTCGGAATGCCGCACGCCGCGCCGAATCGTCTGGGCGCAGAACGCGGTGACCTCGGGGCGCGCCGCATCGTCTACGAGCTCGGGGGCGAGCACCACGCACGCCAGCGCGGCGCGCGCCCGCACGGCGAGGGCGCCGAGCTGGTCGAGGTGCCGAGCCACGCCTTGCAGATTGTAGAGCCCGGTCTCGGGGTCCACGAGGCTGCTCGACTCCGTTCGCTCGGCCAAGGTCTTGCGCTGCGCGAAGGTCTCAAGCTTGAGGAGCAGCTCCTCGATGTCGAGGGGCTGGTCCAGAATGTCCCACGCGCCGGCGCGGAGCGCGGCGAGCCGCGCGTCCCGAGGCGCCGGGCCGCCCGTGACGAGGATCGCCGTATGCGGGCCGACGTGCGGCTCCTGACGCAGTCGGCTGCACAGTTGGACGCTCTCGTGCAGCGCGGCGTCGACGAGAATCGCATCGGGGTGGGCGTGTCGTACCGCCTCGACCGCCTCGTCCCCCGACGTCGCCGGCAGCACCGTGGTGCCGCTGGCCTCGAGTTTGCCGGCGACGTGGTGCACGAGCGGCTCGTGCGGGCTGGCGACCAGGACGAGTGCCATTGTGGTAGCGCATGATGCCGCAAGATCCGGTCCGAACAGTTCCGTGCGGGGCAGGGATTCCCTCAAGCGGGTATGGGAATTGCCCCAAGACCCGGGGAGGTGGTGAATGCCGCTCCGCGTGATCCTGGCCGACGATCAGGAGATGGTGCGCCAAGGCATCAAGCTCCTGCTCGAGCGCGAAATGGGAGACCTGCGGATCGTCGGCGAGGCGTCCGATGGCCGCGAAGCGGTGCGGCTGGCGCAAGAGCTCCGCCCCGACGTCGCTGTGCTCGATCTGGCGATGCCGGTGTTGAACGGCCTCGACGCCGCGCGCGAGATCCGCCGCCACGTCCCGCTCACGAAAACCATCCTGTTGACCGTGCACGCCGAGGACCGGCGCGTGATGGACGCGCTGCGCGCGGGCATCAACGGCTACGTGCTGAAGACCCAGCCCCCCAGTGAATTGGCCCAGGCGATCCAGGAGGTCGCCCGCGGCGCGGTCTACCTGAGCCCGGCAGTGTCGCGGGCCGTGGTCGACGCGTATCTCGCGGCGGAGCAGTCGCCCGCCGGGCGCCTGCCGGGCGAGCGGCTTACCCCCCGCGAGCGGCAGGTGCTGCAGCTCGTGGCGGAGGGGAAGACGACCAAGGAGATTGCGACGATCCTCGGGGTGAGCGTGAAGACGAGCGAATCGCATCGCACGCGGGTGATGCACAAGCTGGGGATTCACACGGCCGCGGGGCTGGTGCGTTACGCGATTCGCGAAGGGCTCGTCAATCCGTGACGCCTCATTTTGGTGCATCGCGAACAGCGGAAACGCCCCACTGTGTGGCGGAACCAGGAGGAGGCTCGTTTACGTAAAGCACAACACGTTGTGTGACAATACGTTGCGCAAGCGCAGCAGTACCATGTCGTGGCACTAGCCTTGCTGTTGCGGCGACACAACATTCGTCTCCGTTCCCTCACCCGGCGAGGTATCGTGTCCATGGGTAAGAAAGACGTGCAGCCGCCACCGCCGCAGGATCCCCAGGCCACGCCCGAATCGACGCAAGCGCTGCTGCGGGAGCTCGTGGCGCACTTGCGGCAAAACCGCACCCAGCTGCGCGAGGAGTGGGCCCGGCGCATCACGAAGGCGCAATTGCTGACGGCGATGACCGAGGAGGAGATCTTCGCCGAGGCGACATCGGTGTACGACAACTACGTCGAGGCGCTGGAGACGGGGACGTTCGAGGCGCTGCAGGCATATGCGCGCAACCTGTCGGAGCGCATCATTCCGCGCGGCGTCGAGACGCACGAAGTCGTCGGCATCGTGCTGCTGCTGCGTGACGTGCTCGCCCGCTCACTGTTCGCCAAGTACCACGAAGACTTCACCAAGCTCAACCGCATTCTCGACGCCTACGAACCCGCCGCCAACCGGATCGCGAATACGGTGGCGGTGGGTTTCGTGCAGGAGCGCGAGCGCATCATCCGGCAGCAGCAGGAGGCGATCCGCGAGCTGTCGACCCCGGTGCTCCAGGTGCGCGAACGCTTGCTCATCCTTCCCATCATCGGCGTGATCGATCCGCAGCGCGCCCGCCAGCTCACCGAGCAGCTGCTGAGGGCGATCCGCACCAACCGCGCGAAGGTGGTCGTGATCGACATCACCGGCGTGGCGGCGATGGACTCGAACGTGGCGAACCACCTGGTGCAGACGGTCGAGGCGTCCCGCCTGCTCGGAGCGACGGTCATCGTCACCGGGTTGTCCCCCGAGATCGCGCAGACGCTCGTCACCATCGGCGTGGACCTGAGCGAGATGGCGACGGTGGGCGACCTGCAGGGCGGCATCGAAGAAGCTGAACGGCTGCTGGGGTACAAGGTGATTCAACTGGCGGAGGCTACACAGCAAGCCTAAGGGGGCGCGTCGTGGAAGTTCCCATTCTGAAGCAGGGCCACTACCTGATCGCGTCGATCCAGTCGGCCCTGTCCGACGCCGACCTCTCCCAGCTCCGCGAGAAGCTGATCGAGCGCGTCGGGAAGTTCCGGGCCCGCGGCGTGATCGTGGACGTCACGGCGCTCGACGTGATGGACTCGTTCGCGGTCCGCACGCTGCGCGACATCGCGCACATGGCGCGGTTGCGCGGCTCCGAGACGGTGATCGTCGGCATCCAGCCGGAGGTCGCCTTTGCGATGGTGCAGCTCGGGCTCACGCTGAAAGGCGTCGCCACCGCTCTCGATCTGGAAGAAGGCCTCGCCTTCCTCGACCTCCAGGCAAAGGGGCGCATCGACCGTGGCTGAAGAGCTGCGCTGTCCGATCGCCGCAGACGTCGACATCGTGCAGGCCCGCCAGATGGGGCGCGAGCTGGCCGCCGGCCTCGGCTTCTCGGCCGGCGACCAGACGGTCATCGCGGCCGCCATCTCGGAGATCGCGCGCAACATCCTCATGTATGCCAAGCGCGGTGAGATGCGGCTGCGTACCGTGAACGACGGGTCCCGGCACGGCCTGGTCGTGGTCGCCGAGGACGACGGTCCCGGCATCCGCGACGTGCCGCGCGCGCTCCAGGACGGCTACTCCACCTCCGGAGGACTCGGGCTCGGCCTGCCCGGCGCCCGCCGGCTGATGGATGAGTTCGAGGTCGTCTCGGAGCTGGGCCACGGCACGCGCGTCACGATGAAAAAGTGGACGCGGATCCATGGGTAGGCCCCTGCGTGATACGACGTCCGTCGTTCACTGGGGGGTCGCCACCCTGGCGCTCGCGGGCCAGAGGGAATCGGGTGACCTCCACCTCGTGGTGCCGGTGGAGGACGGCGTGCTGGTGGCGGTCGTGGACGGCCTCGGCCACGGCGAAGACGCCGCCGCCGCCGCCAAACTCGCCGTCCACACCCTGGAGCGGTTCGCGGACGAGCCGCCCTTGTCGCTGGTGCAGCGCTGCCACGCGGCGCTCCGGGGGACCCGCGGGGTCGTGATGAGCCTGGCCCGTTTCGACGCGCACCGCGGCGCGATGACCTGGCTCGGCGTGGGGAACGTGGAAGGGTACCTGCACCACGCGCAGTGGGCCGACCGCTCGGGGCGCGCCAGCCTGGTCACGCGCGGCGGCATCGTCGGGTCGGACCTCCCCGCCGTGCAGGCAGCCGTGGTCCCTGTCGAGCCCGGAGACACGCTGGTCCTCGCCACCGATGGCATCCGGAGCGGGTTCGCCGACGACATCACGATCGGCGACGAGCCCCAGCGGCTCGCCGACGAAGCGCTCTCCCGCTACGGCAAGGGCACGGATGATGCACTCGTGCTCGTCGCGAGGTACCTCGGACGCAAGTGACGCGAAGCCTGACCGATTCCGCCCAGCAGCCGTCCGGCGGACCGACGCCTCCGGCGGCCCGCGGGGGAGCGATGCGCGCCCTGCGCGTGCTCGCGGTCGGCGGCGAGGGCGGCGCGGGGGCGCTGCAGAGCCTGCGGCAGTGGGCGGCCGAGCTGCGGGTCGAGCTGGAATGCGCGGCCGACCTGCCGCGCGCCACGCGGCTGCTGGCCGGCGGCCGGTGGGACGTCGTGATCGCGGTCCTCGGCGAGCGGGCCGACGAGGAGCTGACGTGGTGGATGGACACGCTCCGGGCGGCGCCCGCTCCCCCGCCTCCCCGGCTCGTCGCCATCGCCGACCGGCCTTCCATGGGTCTGGTGCTGCGCGCCGAGAAGCTCGGCGTGCTGGATCTGCTGACGATCCCGCTGCGCCGCAGCGACGTGGCCCACGCGCTCGACAGCGTGCGCTCCGCCGTCACCGAGCTGCCGGTCCCTCTGCCCTCGGTGGAGTTGAACGCGGTGGGGCAGTACGCCCTGGTCGGGCAGAGCCCGGCGATGCTGGACGTCTACAAACTGATGGCGCGCGTCGCCAACAGCGCCGCGACGGTCCTCATTCAGGGGGAGTCGGGCACCGGCAAGGAAGTGGTCGCCCGGGCGATTCACCTGCACGGGCCGGCGGCCGCGGGGCCGTTCGTGGCGGTCAACTGCGCCGCGATCCCCGAGAACCTGCTCGAGAGCGAGCTGTTCGGCCACGAGAAGGGCGCGTTCACCGGCGCGGTGGCCCGGAAGATCGGACGCTTCGAGCAGGCCGGCGGGGGCACGCTGTTTCTCGACGAAGTGGCCGACATGAGCCTGGCGCTCCAGGCGAAGATTCTGCGCGCGGTGCAGGAGCGCGAGATCGAACGCGTCGGCGGCACCGAAACGCTTCCCGTGACCGTGCGCCTCATCGCGGCGACCAATCGCAACCTGCGGGACGCGATCGCGGACGGGAAATTCCGCGAGGATCTCTACTACCGCCTGGCGGTGGTGGTCATCGACCTGCCCCGCCTCGCGGACCGTGGTGACGACCTCCTCCTCTTGATCTCGCACTTCGCGCAGCAGTTCGGGGAGCGCTCGGGGAAGCGCATCACCGCGATCTCCGATCGGGCGCTCGAGCTGCTGCGCAGCCGGCAGTGGGTGGGCAACGTGCGGGAGCTGCGCAACGTGATGGAGCGCGCCGTCATCCTGGCCAACGACGCCGCGCTGCGCACCGAGCATCTGCCCGAAGAGATCCGCGGCGAGGAAGCGAGCCTGCCCGAGCGCGGACAGGGGACCCTGGCCACGCTCGCCGAGCTCGAGGCCCGGCACATCGCGCGCGTGCTGGCGCACACCGGCGGCCAGATCGGCGCGGCGGCCGAGATCCTGGGCATCCATCGCAACACGCTGACGCGCAAGATGAAGGAGTACGGCCTGTGAAGGTCGAGCAGGCGCTGCGCCTGTTGCCCGATCTCGAGGCCCTGATGCCGCTGCGCGGCCTGCTGCTCGCGAGCGCCCGTCCGGACCAGCGCCTGCAGTGGGGCAGCGGCGGGCCCTACCTGACGGTCGGCAAGCACGCCGTCGAGCCCGGCGAGCTGACGCGTGGGATGGCGCCCGTGCTGAGCCTCATCACCGAGCACATCGGCGCGCTGTATCGGGCGTACGTGGAGGCCCTCGAAGCGCAGGAGCGCGGCGAGCCCGCCGACGCCGTGGCGGCGTTGCTGGGCGCGGGGCGGCTGGAAGCGCGCGTGGGGCGGCTCGAGCAAGCCAGCGCCTGGTATGAAGTCGCCCTCGCGCTGGCGGAGGGCCTGCAGGACCGGCGGCCGGAGATCGAGACGCTCCTGGCGCTCGGGGGCGTGTGCCTCGCGCACGGCTGGTATGCCGAGGGCGCCCGGCACTACCAGCGCGCACTCGTGCTGGCGGAGGCGGAATTCGATCAGGGGGGCGCGATCGACGCCTGCGTCGGGCTGGGGTGCGTCGCCTTCGAGCGGGCCGAATGGGCGGGAGCGCAGGCGTGGTACGGCCGTGCCCTGCGCCTCGTCGAGACCGGCGGCGACCGGCTCCGCCTGGGGCGCATCGAGCACCAGCTGGGACTGCTCGCGCGCCGCCAGGGCGACCTCGCCGCGGCCGGCGAGCACCTGCGCCGCGCCCGGGAGTGCTTCGAGGCCCTCGCCGCGGGCCGGGAGATGGCCCTGGTGCTGGACGCGCAGGGCGAGCTCGACGCCGCGCTGGGGCGTGCCGAGTCGGCGGCGGCGGCGTACCGCGAGGCGCTGGCGTGGCTGCGCCGCGAGGGGCGGGATGTGGAGCTGGACGTCACCATTCGCCTCCATCTTGCCGAGCTGCTGCTCGAGGCCGGTCGGGCGCTCGAGGCGGAGGAAGAGATGCGCCGCGCCGAGCAGCTCGCGATCAGCTCCAACCTTGCCCACCGCCTGGTGCAGATCTACGCCCGGCTCGGCACGCTGCGCGGCGGCCAAGGCGACGAGACGGGGTTCGTCTTTTTCGAGCAGGCGATCGAGCTGTGCCGCGCCCTGGGGTGCCCGCCGGCGGAAGAAGCGCGCGTGTATCACGCGTACGGCCTGTTCCGCAGCCGGTTCGGGGGGGCGGGGCGGGATGAGGCCCGCGCCTACCTCGAACGGGCGAGGGAGATCTTCCAGTCGCTGGGCGTGGAGGCCGAGGTCGAGCGCGTGCGGGCGGAGCTGCAGGAGCTGACGGCGTAACGCACGTCAGGGCGCCGGCCGGGCGTTCCCCGCATCCGCCACGAATCGCCACGTGCCATCCGCCGCGCGCTGACGTGCTTCCCGGCGGCTCTTGGGCACGGCGGTGGATTCGCCCAGATTTCCGAAAAGGGGCGACCCCATGAAGACGCGAAGTAGCGCGGCACGCTGAGTGCGCCCGCTGCTCTACGGGGCGGCGGCCGTCCGGTCGTTCACGACCGGCCTGGTGGGTGTGCTGCTGGGACTCTACCTGGCCGAGTTGGGATTCGCTCCGGCGGCCGTGGGGCTGGTCGTCGGCGCGGGACTCGCCGGGAACGCTGCCGGCACCGCGCTGGTTGCGGCGCGTGGCGAGCGGTGGGGCCGGCGCCGGACGCTGCTCGCGAGCGGCGCACTCTCCGCATTGGGGTTAGCGGCCACCGCGTTGATCACGACATCGCTCGCGGCGCTGGCGCTGGCGGCCCTCGTCGGCATGGTGAACGGGATGGGCCGCGACCGCGGACCGGCGCAGACGCTCGAGCAGAGCCTACTGGCGGATGCCGCCGGCGACAGCGAGCACACCGCCGTGTTCGTGCGCTACACCTTTCTCCAGGATGTGGTCGGGGCGTGCGGCTCGCTCGCCGCCGCGCTTCCCGCGCTGGTGGCGCGGCTCGGTACCGTTCCTCCCGTTCCCGCCTATCGGGCAACCCTGGGGGGCGCCGCGGTGGTGTCACTCGCCGCGATCTGGCTGTACGCGCGCCTCCCGCGCGACGCGCCTCCTTCCCCCCGCGGCACGCCGCGGCCGGCGCTCAGCCCGACATCACGACGTCGCATCGGGGGGCTGACCGCTCTGTTCGCGCTCGACAGCCTGGGCGGTGGGCTGCTGGCAGGATCGATCCTCTCGTACTGGTTCTTCCGTCGATTCGGGCTGGGCCCCGAAGCGCTCGGGCCGATCTTCTTCGCGGCGCGGGCGCTCAACGCCCTGTCGTACTTCGCGGCCGAATGGCTCGCCCGTCGCATCGGGCTGCTCCGGACGATGGTGTTCACCCATCTGCCGTCGAGCCTGTTGCTCGTCGCGCTCCCGTTCGTGCCGGGTGCCGCGGCGGCCGTCGCGCTCTTTCTCCTGCGGGAGGCGCTGGTGCAGATGGACGTTCCCACGCGACAGGCGTACGTCGCGCAGGTGACGGCGCCGGGCGAGCGCACGGCGGCGCTGGGCATCACGGGCCTGGTGCGGAACGTGGGGTGGGCGCTCGGGCCGCCGCTCGCCGGCGTGGGGATGGCGGTAGGGGGCCTTGCCGCGCCGCTCCTCGCGGGCGCGGGCCTCAAGGCCGTCTACGACGTGGCGCTTTACGCCTCGTATCACCGAACCAGTAGGAACACATCATAGAGGGAGTGGGTCCACGCGGTGATCCCGAAGCCGCGTACCAGATAGAGGGCGCTGAAGAACAGCCCTCCGATGGTGCGGTAGACGAACGAGTAGACATCCAGGGGGTCGCCGTAGGGTCCTATATAATGAAAGGCGGAAAAGAGCAGCGCGCCGGCGAGCGCCGCCGCGGCGCCGGCGACGGGCGGGCGCCACCCGGCGACGCGGTGGGCCAGCCACGCAAACGCGCTCACGAGCACGACGCGGAACAGCAGCTCCTCGTAGATCCCCGCGCCCAGCGAGAGCATGAGCACCGTCCAGCCGCCGAGCCGCTCGGCCAGGGCAGGGGACGAGGGAGCGGCGAGCACCCCGGGAGGCTGCCCCAGGACGAGCGCGGTCAGTCCCCCGACGATCACGCCGAATGCGAGTGCGAGGCCGACCGACTCGGCGAGCATCACGCCGAAGACACCGGGGGACAACCGCTCTCCGTGGGCCCGCATGTCCTTGGCCACGAGCCACAGCCCGACTCCGATGAGGCAGATCATGAACACGAGGGGCCCGCGCGGTCCCGCCACCCAGGTGAAGGCGCTCTCGAGCAGCACGTCGGCGCCGTTGCGTACGCCGCCTCGCGGCCCCGGGGGCACCGTGGCGGCCAGCGTCTGGTAGAACACGAGGAGGGGCAACGCGAAGAGCAGGCTGTAGCGGGGGGCGCGGCTCGCCTGCCAGTAGGCGCGGGTCATGGCCTGAATCTTATCCTTCACCTGGTTCCGTAGAGAGCCCTTACGTGATCGTCGCGCCGCTCGTTGCGCTCATTCTCGCCGCGCAGAGTTCCTCCGCGGACAGCACCGCCTACCTCGACCCCACGGCGCGCCGGCTGGTCGCGGCCGCGCGGGCGCGGCGCGAGACGATCGATCGCTCCATCACGAGCTACCGAGCGACCATGAAGGAGCGGATCGGGGCGGGCATCCGCGCCCTCCGCCGCGACCGCATGCTCTACCGGCGCGAGCTGGCGCTGCGGATCGACTGGCGCCGCGACTCCGTGGGCCGGATCGAGGTACTCGGCGCCCGCCAGACCGTCCCCGCGGCAAAACCCAAAGCGGAAGTGCCGGAAGACCTCACCGACGACGTGATAGACTACGCGTTCGATCCGGCCGCGGACCGGCTGACGATCGGATTCGGCGGGCCGTCAGAGCGCCGGACGGACGATGAGGGAAAGCCGGAGCGGCGGCGGCGCGCACGAATCCGATACCCGCTCGCTGCCGGGAGCGAGAGCGACTACCGGTTCGCGGCGGGAGATTCGAGCGTCCTCGTGTTCCCCAACGGTCGGACGGTCCGGCTGCGCGAGCTGCGGGTCATCCCGCGGCGGCTCGAATTCCACCTCGTCTCGGGGTCTCTGTGGATCGACGAAGGATCACACGCCGTCGTCCGCGCCCTGTTCAGGCCCGCCCGGCCGTTCGATCTCGACGAGGACCTGGGGGACGGGGAGGGGGGCGGGGGCGGGGGCGACAAAGACATTCCCGGTTTCGTGAAGCCGATCCGGGTCGAGGTGCGCTTCATCACCATCGACTACGGGCTGTGGGATGGCCGCTGGTGGCTGCCGCGGCTGATCGCGTTCGACGGCGTGGCGACGGCGGGCTCGTGGCTCCAGATGCCGATGCGGTATGAACGCGTGTACGGGGACTACGAGGTCACCGGCGACACCGCCGCCCGGCCGGTACCCCGGCCCCCCCGTGCGACGGCAGCGGACGACTCGCTCGCCCGCGTGCGGTGCCGCGCGCAGGGCGACGTGGCATGCGCCTGCGGGAACGGTGCCTGCGTCGCGTTCCGGGTACACGTGCCGCGCGACAGTGCCGCGCTGGTTCGCAGCGTCGAGCTACCTCCGCCGTTCGCCGGCACCGAGCAAGGGAGAGGGGGAGGGGACACGCTGATCTCCACGGCCGAGCTCGAGGACCTGACCCGGGGCCTGGGGCGGCTCCCCGCGGCGCCGTGGCAGGTGCGCGCGCGGCCGCCCCGCTGGGGACTGGGCCGGTTCAATCGCGTGGAGGGGCTGTCGCTGGGTGCCCGTGCAGGCGTCGACTTCGGCCGCGCGGCCCTCGAGGGATCGGGCCGGGTCGCGCTGGCCGACGGGGCGCTCGACGTCGAGGCGGGACTGCTCCGCCGGACGGGCACGGCTCGACTCCGCTTGGCCGGCTACCGCCGGCTCGCGGCCGCCAATCCAGCGGAGCGCCCGCTCGGGGTCGGGAACTCGCTGGCCGGCCTCCTGCTCGCCCGCGACGACGGGGACTACTTCCGAGCGACGGGTGTGGAGCTGACCGGTGCGCCGGCGGTCACGTCGGTACAGGCCTATACGTGGCGCGTCTACGCCGAGCGCCAGCGCCGCGCGCCGAGCCGGACCGATTTCTCCCTTCCACACCTGGTCGATGGGGACCAAGTGTTTCGGCCCAACATCGCCGCGGACTCGGCCGACCAGCTGGGCGTCGCCGTCACGTTTCGGGCGGCGCGGGGCGTCGATCCCGACGCCGCCAGATGGGGGAGCGAGGTCACGCTCGACGGCGGCGCAGGGACCTTCGGTTTCGGGCGCGCGAGCGTCGGCGTGAGCCTCGCCGGTCCGCTCGGACCGCGGCTGGCGGGCGCCGTGGAGCTCGCCGCCGGAACGTCGGCCGGCCGGGTACCGGTGCAGAGCCGCTGGTCCCTCGGAGGGCCGGCGACGCTCCGCGGCTACGGGGGAGGCGCCCAGACCGGCGACGCGTTCTGGCGCGCGCGCGTCGAGGTCGCCAATCGGTCTCCTGCGGCCCGGCTCGCGCTCTTCGCCGATGTGGGCCGGGCGGGGGCACGCGACCGCTTGTCGCTCCGGCGGCCGCTCGTCGGAGCGGGAATCGGCGCGAGCTTCGTAGACGGGCTGCTGCGCGTGGACCTCGCGCGCGCCCTGCGGTCCCCGACGGGCTGGCGCCTCGACTGCTACGTGGACGGCGCGCTCTGATTTGCGCGGGGGGACGGGAGGTGCCATCCTAGTCCCCTCGATGACGGCGCCCGCCGCGTGACCGAGCTCAAACGCGAGCTCGGCCTCCTCGACACCACGATGATCAACGTGGGGACGATGATCGCCTCCGCGATTTTCATTGTGCCCGCCACCATTGCGGCACGGGTGCCCGGGTCGGCCCTGATGATCCTCGTGTGGGTCGTCGGGGGCGTCGTCTCGCTGCTCGGCGCCCTCTCGGTGGCGGAGCTGGGCGCCGCCTACCCGGAGGCAGGCGGGCAGTACGCTTACCTGCGGGAGGCGTACGGACCGCCGTGGGCGTTTCTGTACGGGTGGGCGAACTTCCTGGTAATCAATCCCGCCTCGATCGCCGCCATCGCGGTGGGGTTCGCGCGCTACCTCGGCTTTTTCGTCCCGATGTCACCGGGTGCGATCCAAGGGATCGCGGTGTTGTCGATCGCAGGGCTGACGGTGCTCAATTGTCTGGGCGTCCGCCCCGGGGCCACGACGCAAAACGTGCTCACCCTGCTCAAGATGGGCGCTCTCGCGGCGCTCATCGGGACGGCTTTCATTCTGCCTGGGGGCTCGGCCGCGAACTTCCAGCCGCTGTGGCCCGCCGGCACGGTGGGGCAGTGGGTCGGGCCGTTCGGAGTGGCGATGGTGGGCGTCCTGTGGGCGTACGACGGGTGGATCGAGACGACCTACGTCGGGAGCGAGATTAAGGATCCCGGCAGGACCCTGCCTCGGTCCATCATCCTGTCGACATTGATCGTGATCGCGTTCTACGTGCTCGCGAGCGTCGCCTACTCGTACGTGCTGTCGCCCGCCCGCATGGCGGGCTCGACGCTCGTGGCGTCCGACGCGGCCAAGGTCCCGCTGGGTGCCGTGGGCGCGGGGTTCGTCGCAGCGGCGATCCTCGTGTCGACGCTGGGAGCCAACAACGGGATCGTCCTCACGGCCGCACGCATTCCCTATGCGATGGCCCGGGGCGGCCTGTTCTTCCGGTCGCAGGGGATCGTGCACCCGCGCTTCGCGACCCCGGTGGTAGCGCTGCTGACGCAAGGCGTGATCTCGTCGCTGCTCGCCCTCTCGGGGACGTACGACCAGCTCTTCACCTACGTCATCTTCGCGCAGTTCGTGTTCTACGCGCTTTCGGCGGGAGCGGTGATCGTGCTGCGACGCCGAGCGCCGCAGGTCGCGCGCCCGTACCGCACCTGGGGATATCCCATCACGCCGCTGGTCTTTATCGCATTCGCGCTGTGGCTGGTCGCGAACACGATCGCGGAGTCGCCACGAGAATCGGCGGTGGGCGCGGGGCTTATACTGCTCGGGCTGCCGGGATATTGGTACTGGAACAGAGACGGTAAGGGACGGTAACGGACGGTAAGGGACGGTAGGGGTCGAAGGGAGTAGCCCCTACCGTCCCTTACCGTCTCCTACCGTCCCCTACCGTCTGCCTCTGTAGTTGACCAGCTCCACCAGTGCCGGCGGTGCGCGCATTCCCCACACGTCGCGCATCGGGACGGTGACGATCTGGGGACGGTTGCCGGGCAGGCCGTCCCGGCCGTCGGGGCCACGGACACCGGCGCGGCCGGCGGGTCCGGCGGCGCCCGCGGTGCAGCGGGGGTCGCTCGCGGGCGACGCGGCGCCGCCCTTGCCGCCGGCGCCGCCCTTGCCCCCCGCGCCGCCGCTCCCGCCCTCACCGCCCGGCGTGCGCGCGTCCACGAGCCCGGCGAGGAACGGCTCTTCGGCGGGGGCGATGATGGTGATCTGGCCGCCGCGCCCGCCGGGGCCACCGGGGCTGCCGTTGCCGCCCGCTCCGCCGGGCCCGCCGGCGCCCCCGGGGCAGCCGGCGGTGCCTGCCGCGCCGGCGGTGCCGTTCTGCCCGTCGTCGCCGCGCACGCCGCGTGCCCCCCGCGCCTCGATGACCAGCCAGTCGGACGGCGGCACCGCCTGCGCATCGGCAAACACATAGAAAGGCGGGGCATCTTCGACTTCCACGCCCGCCACGAGCAAGCGCGAGTAGAACGGGGACCGCAAAATGCCGAGCCGCACGGTCACCTGCGGGCCGCTGGCGCCGGCGCCCGCGCCGCGGAACCCGAAGGCGTGCGGCATGCAGGCGTAGTCCGGCGTCAGCACGGTCGTCGTGGTGATTGAGGGCTTGGCCTTGAGCGTCGCGGTCAGCCGGAAGCCGGTGACCGCGCTCGTGAGCGCATCGGGGTCGGCGGCCCAACCGCCGCCCTCGAGGGGCGTCGCCTCCTGGCTGGTGCGCTCGAGAAACGTCATGTGGAGCCGGGGCGGCCGCTTGGCGTCGTAGCGCGATTCGAACGGGACGAGGGCGCCGTCGTTCAGGACGGCGGTGTATTGCGCGCCGAATGTCTCGCCGGGACAGCCCCGAGTGTTCGTGACCATCCTGATCTCGCGGATCTGCTCCACGAGCCCCGGGTCGGGAGCGAAGTCGGGGGGCGGCCCTTTCGGGCCGCACGCCGCCGTCAGGAAAACCGCTGCCGCGACCACCCGCTTCATGGATTCTCCTCGCGCAGGAGACGCTTCGACTCGATGTCGAAGACCTGGACGCGGATCACGACGCCGGCACGGCGGGCGTCGACTACCCGCACGTGCACGACACTCCGGTCCTGACCGGGCCGATAGAGAATCCAGCTTCCCGCCGGTGCTGCGGCCGCTACTCCGGCACAGGGGCGGGACTTGGGCTTCGGCTGCTGGCCGGGGGGCGTGCCGGGGATCCACACGCGACACTCGCCGGGGTCGGGCAGATGGCCCGGCGGGACGTCGAGCGTCACCGCCGTGTTCGGCCCCGGCGGCTGCTCCGGCGGCCGCTGGTCCGGACGCGGTTGTTCCGGGGGCTTATTCTCGGGCGGCCGCTGCTCGGGCGGCCGTTGCTCTGGCGGCCGCTGCTCGGGCGGCCGTTGCTCCGGAGGGCGCTGCTCCGGCGGCCGCTGTGCCGGAGGTGGTTGCTCCGGGGGCTTATTCTCGGGCGGCCGCTGCTCTGGAGGGCGTTGCTCCGGCGGCTTGTTCTCCGGGGGCGGCTGCTGCGCCGGCGGCCGCGGCTCAGGCGGTCTTCCGATCGGCGGCTGGATGTCGGGCCGCTGGTCCAGAGGCCGGGGCCGCTCCTCGTTTTGCGGCGGTTCCTCTTCGCGGACCAGCTGCTCCGAAGCGATGTCGAAGATCCGAATGCGGGTGACGATGCCCGGCCGGCGTGCGTCCACCACGCGTACATGCACGACCCTGAGGTCCTCCCCGGGGCGGTAGACGATCCAGCTGCCCGCTGGTGCGACGGCAGCGATGCCCTCGCAGGGACGCGACCTGGGCGGCGGCTGCTGGCCGGGCGGAGCGCCCGGGATCCAGACGCGGCACTCTCCCGGGTCGGGGAGGTGGCCGGGTGGGACGCCGAGTCTCCCGGCGTCGTCACGCGGTCTGTACTCGGGTGGACGCTGGTCCTCAGCAGGGGGCGGGCGGCGCTCCTCCCGAGGCCGGTCGTCGCGACGCTGCTCGTCCTGCGGCTCCTCTTCGCGGACCAGCTGCTCCGAAGCGATGTCGAAGATGCGGATGCGGATGACGAACCCCGGGCGCCGTTCGTCTACCACGCGAACGTGCACCACTCTCCGGTCGTCGCCGGGGCGATAGATGATCCAGCTGCCCGCGGGTGCGACGGCCAGGATGCCCGTGCAGGGGCGTGACCGGGGTCTGGGCTGCCGCCCGGGCGGCGTTCCCGGGACCCACACGCGGCACTCGCCGGGATCGGGGAGGTGGCCGGGCGGGACGCCGAGCAGCACCGCGGTGTTAGGGGGAGGGGGATTCGGGTTGGGCCGCTCGGGCTCGGGGTAGCTGCGGGGTGGGGGTCTCGAGCCCCGGCGGTCCGTGTCCGGTGCCGGCTCGCGCACGATGATCGTTCTGGTGCACCCGGCGAGCAGCAGCAGCCCGCCCAGGGTGAGGACCGTGGTGCCCTTGCGCATGATCAAGCTCCCTCGAGGACGGGCTCCAATGTAGTGTTTGGAGTCCGTGCCGTGGGTCACCCGAGCTTTCCCGCCGCTTCCGGCGCGATTAAGTTTGTGTTTCTTAGCGTCTTAGCGTCTGTCGTGGTGGCTGTAGCTCAATCGGTTAGAGCGCCGGACTGTGGCTCCGGAGGTTGCGGGTTCGATTCCCGTCAGCCACCCTAACTACTAGACGCCGAGACGCCGGAGACGCCAAGATGCCGAGGTCTTAGACGGCGGGTCCATGCGGGCCCGCCGTTCTTGTGGTCAGTCGGCGCCCTCCACGACCGCCAAATCTCTCCAAGTTCATCCCGGACCGGTTCCATCGTTTCTTCCATCGTCACCTGTCAGCCTCGTGCGCCGCGACCGCCGCCCAATCAAAGGCTCGAAGGACCCCAGAATGCATCAATGGCCGAGCGCGAGTCGAAGTGCGGCGAGGCTTACCCCAGGGTGGAGCGAGTCGCAAGGCTTTGCGCTGCCGAGCACGAACAGGTCGTTTCCGCCTGCGCCCCATGATGGGGTGACAACAGTCACAGCCTACTCTGGCCCAAACGAGCAAGGTCTAGGGCCTCACGATCCGGTCACAACGTACCGCCTAAAGCAGAAAAGTCCTGCGCCCTCAAGAACGAACATGATGCCCAAAGAGGAGGGCAACCATGCCATACCAGGCCGAAATCAGTCGTAAGAACCCGGGCTGTTTCCTGTTTCTGGTCGACCAGTCCGAGTCAATGGAAGACCCCTTTGCCGGCGGAGACAATGGCAAAAAGAAGGCCGAGGAGCTGGCGACCATCCTCAACAAGCTCATTCATAATCTGTCCATCCGTTGCGCCAAATCGGACTCGATTTACGACTACTTCCACGTCGGTGTGCTGGGCTACAGCGAAGACAGCTGTAAACCGGCGCTCGGCGGTGAGCTGAGCGGCCGCTCGTTGGTGCCGATCAGTGAATTGGCCGGCAAGCCGTTGCGCATCGAAGAACGAGCCAAGCAATCGGACGATGGCGCCGGCGGGGTGATGGAGCAAACGGTGAAATTTCCGGTCTGGTTCGACGCCTATGCGAAGGGCGGCACTCCGATGTGCGCCGCGCTCAAGGACGCAACCAAGATTGTCGAGACGTGGTGCCAGGAGCATCCGCAGGGATTCCCGCCAATCGTCATCAACATCACCGACGGCGAGGCGACGGATGGAGATCTCGTTGCCGCGGCGCGGAAGCTGACGGAGGTCAGCGGCGCCGACGGTGAGGTGTTGCTGTTCAACATCCATCTTTCGTCGACGGCCGGGCCATCGATCGAATTGCCGTGCAACGCCGCCAAGCTTCCGGATCAGTATGCCAAAGCGCTGTTTGAAGCCTCATCGACGCTCACACCGTTCATGGTTGCACGCGCGAAGGAGCTGGGTTTGCCGGCCGCGGACGACTCGCGCGGATTCATCTTCAACGCGCAACCGTTGCACGTCATCCATTTTCTCGATATCGGCACGCGGCCGGCGAATGTGCGCCTGCGCTGAGCACTAGTTGGCCGCTCCTGCAGTGAGCCACGCCTCGGCGGCCAACACGTACGACATCAAGGCCTTTTGCTGCCCCAAGTCGGGCAACAGCGTGGAGGAGTACGAGGATGCATGGGCGCAGCGGCAAACTCGCACCGCCCCCCCCGCCCCCCCGGCCCCCCCGGGGGGGGGCATGCGCGTGGCGGTGGCCGATGGCGCCACCGAAAGCAGTTTCGCCAAGCTCTGGGCGGTGCTGCTCGCCGAAAGCTATGTGCGCAGTGAGCTCACCGGGGCGGAGTTTTTCGCGCGGCTTGGGGCCGCGCGACGCCTCTGGCGGCGCAGATTGGCGGGACGCCCGCTCCCCTGGTTCGCCAGCGAGAAGGCCGAGCAGGGCGCGTTCGCGGCGTTGCTCGGCGTCCAGATCGACGCTCACCAGAACCGGTGGACGGCGCTGGCCGTTGGTGACTGTTGCCTCATGCAGGTCGATGACGTCGGTAAAGGGATGCGGGTGCTCAAAGCGTTCCCCTTGCAGCAATCGTCGCAATTCACCATGAGCCCGTATCTGATCGGCTCCAGGTCGGACGGCGAACCACCGCACGAACGGATCCAAGTCAGCACGGGCAGCCTGCGCGATGGCGATATGCTTCTGCTCGCGAGCGATGCGATGGCTGCCTGGCTGCTCAAACGGCATGAAGACGGGCGACCATTGTGGAGGTGGCTGTACCGGAAGCTGAGTACGCCAGAGAACTTTGCCGCGATGGTCGCCTACGGCCGCAAGCATGGATTGCGCAACGACGACTTTACCCTGGTCCGCGTCATTCATCACGATGCACCGGTCGAAGCGAAGGAGAGATAGCGATGGGGGCTTGGCCGGACCTGACCGAATACCATGAGGCGGTTCAGCACCCGCAGAAGGCTTTTGCTGACCCAGGATTGAGAGCGGTCGCCCTCGAGCTCGATCGGTTCGGGATGCCCAAGCCGGCCACCGGCGCCAACGCCGTGGTCTACAAAGGCACGAAACCGGGCGGGTTCTTCTCGTTCAGGAAGACCTGGGCGATTCGCTGCTTCCTGCGGCCCATCAGCGACCATGCCGAAAGGTATGAGGCGATTTCCAGACATCTTCACAAGGTCAGCCTGCGCTACGACGTGGATTTTCGGTTTCTCAAGCAGGGTATCCAAATCGGCTCCCGCTGGTTCCCGATCGTCAAAATGCAATGGGCGGAGGGGGACCTGCTGCACAGTTATATCGAAAAGCAGCTCCCCTATCCCTGGTTACTGGCGACATTGCGAGCAAAGTGGGTAACACTCGTTCGCGACCTCGAAGCCGCTCGGGTCGCGCACGGCGATTTGCAGCAGGGCAATATCCTGGTGCGTGGCGGATCGTTTCAGTTGGTCGACTACGACGGCATGTGGGTGCCGGCCTTGAAGGGCCGCCACGCCACGGAAACCGGCCACCGCGCCTACCAGCATCCCGAACGGAGCGAGCAAGACTACGGGCCGGAGATCGATCGTTTTTCAGCGCTCGTCATCTATCTATCGCTGGCGGCGCTGGAGGAGGATGCCACCCTCTGGGAAAATTTTCATACCGGCGACAATCTGATCTTCGTGCGCGAAGATTTCCAGCAGGTGGGTCGGTCGGCGATTTGGCAACAATTACGTCGTATCAGATCGCCGCAGATCGACCAACTCGCCGCTGCCCTGGCGACCATGCTGCAGCAGCATCCGATGAAGGTCGGCAATCTCGATAGCGTTCTCCAGAATCTGGCGAGCTTCAAATTCCCCACCTCGACTCCGGCGTCGACTCCGGCCCAGCGAGTCGCTCCCAAGCCGGCGCCCGTGCCGAGTTGGATAAAAGGGAGCGGTTATCGTAATTCGGATGACTGAGGAGCCTTCCACGGCCGCCCCGGATTCTGTAACTTCCAGCCGCAGCACATCCTAGGTCCGTAGCTCAATTGGTAGAGCACCGGTCTCCAAAACCGGGGGTTGCAGGTTCGATTCCTGCCGGGCCTGTGTGAATTACAACGACTTACGCGCGAGGGCACTCACCCTCGCGCTGCTTTTTGTGTCCAATTCGCGTCCATTACCGAGGGGCTAAGCAATGACACACCTCAGGCCTCTTGCCGCGGCGTTCTGGGCCGCCCTCACCGTAGCGTCAGCTCCACTATTCGGTCAGACCGCAATCCCGAACACCCCCGCCGGAAAGGTGCTACGTGCCTGGGTCGACGCGTACAACAGCGGCGACTCCGCGCGCGTGGCGACGTTCTTCCGCACCTACTCTGTGGAAGACGCCCTTCGCGGTGCATTCGCATTCCGCAAGATGACGGGGGGGCTTGACCTGCTCAGCGTCCAGGTGAGTGAGCCGAGGCACGTTGAATTCATGACCCGATTCCGCCTCGGGCCGATGGTAGGCTACGGGGCGCTCGACGTGTCGGCGGCCGACACGAGTCGCGTGAGCGGCTACTTCTTCCCGCTCGGCATGAACGTCTCCGTGGACGACATTCGGATCGACGCGCCCACTCGCGAGCGCGTAGTCGGTCGTCTGGCCGCGCTCCTCGATTCGTTCTACGTGTCCCCCGAAGTCGGGAAGCGCATGAGCGACTCTCTGCACGCGCGCCTCAAGCGAGGTGTCTATGACAGGTACACGAACGGCGCGACCTTCGCGATCCACCTCAGGGCGGATCTCGATGACATCGCTCACGACAAGCACCTGCAAATTCTCTACAGCCTGTTACCCCGAGGTCCGGAACCGCAACCGGATACGGTCACTCAACACCGGCGCGAGCGCGAAGCCGACTGCCCGGTCTGGGTGACCGAGCGGCTCGAGGGGAACGTCGGGTACCTACGGTTCGACGGGTTTGTCGATCCGGCAGAGTGCGGGTCGACCATCGTCACGGCGATGACCGCCTTGGCCGAAACGAAAGCGCTCATCATTGACCTGCGGGAAAACGCGGGCGGCGGTAAAGCCGGCTCAACTCCTCTCCTCGAGTCGTACTTGTTTGACCGCCGTACTCATCTCAGTGACGTGCGGTTCCGTTATACCGGCGAAACACGGGAGCGCTGGACATTGGACTCCGTTGCCGGTGCGCGCTTCGGCGGGGAGAAGCCTGTCTATGTGCTTACTTCCGCGCATACGCTTTCGGCAGGTGAGGAATTGGCGTACGACCTGCACGCGCTCAAGCGCGCCACGATCGTGGGCGAGACGACGTCCGGCCAAGCCCATGCGACATTTGAAGCCCGCATTGAAAACCACTTTGCCATCCTGCTGCCCACCGGAAAGACGCTCAACCCGGTGACCGGTGCAGATTGGGAGGGCGTGGGAGTAGTGCCGGACGTGAAGGTGCCTGCGAGCGACGCACTAATCACGGCGCAGAGGCTGCTCCGCGAGAAGCTGCCGCATTAGCGCCTTCTCACTCGAGCCCTACGGCCGATCCCCGGGAACAACCGCTACCGTGCCGCTCCACTCACGAGGTTCACCGGGCCGCCGCCGCGCACATCGTGGGCCGGTCGGCAGCGAAGCAGCACCGTCCACACGAGCGGGCCGAGCGACGCGCGGAGCATGGGCGGACTAAGGGTTTCGTAAATCGTTGCTGCGCCGACGAGGTCCAAGTCCTCGTCCGGCGGGGGCTGGACGGGTTGATGCTGGATTGACGGTTTTTTTCGGTGTCGAGATTGTGTGAGCGGCGCTTCAAGTAAGGCCGCGCTTGCCGCAGGGCTCGTGAGGCACACCAGCCTTACGCTCCGCCTTTGTGAACGCGAGCAGGAGCGAGTCTTGACGATAGGTCGCTTGAGGGTCGGCCCCGAGGGCCCGCTTATGCTGATGCGACGAGTAATGCACCCACTACCAGCGTAGCGGTCGCGCTCCGTCACAAGTTCGGGATTCACGGATGGGGCAAGGGTCTGGATCTCGCGACCGGAAAACGCTATCGGTTCATGCTCAACAGGCTCGGGATCTAGCGGGTTCCAGACCGGCACGTGAGAATAGTTGCTGGGTGGCCGCGGTTGCCGTTCCGCCACCATACCCGACACCCCAGGAGCCCCATGCCCCGTCCCTCCATGGTTCTCGCGCTCACCGCGTTCGCCCTCAGCACGTCCGTCGCGCAGGCGCAGATCCCCAATCTCCGCCGGAAGGCGAAAGAAGCCGGCCGACAGGCCGTCACAGGCCAGCAGGCGCAACAGCAGCGCCGCCCGCCGCCGAAGTTCGACAACACGATGCTCGAGCTGAATTCGCAAGTCGTCGCGCGGCTGATCACCGGTCTCGAAACCCGCAGCAGGATGCGCGGCGCCGGTGGCCAGACCGCGGCTGAGCTCCGGCGGCGGTCGTCCGCCGCCTCTGACGAGGCGATGAACATCAACAATCAGTACAGCGACGACCGCGCGCAGTGGGTGAACGCGAACGAGGCGGCTGAGAGCTGTGTGAGCGAAGAGCTCAACAACGTGGAGCAGCGGCACGCCCAGGAAATGCAGCAGCGCTTCGCGGGCATGACGGGCGTGAACACTGCCGACAAGATGAAATTCATGCAGGAATGGACCGCGGCGTCGCAGGAAGTCCAGCACGCGGCGATGGCGAACGACACGGCGGCAATGCGCCGCGCACAGGAAAAGCTGAATAAGCTGATGGGGGTGGACGCGCGCGCCGACAGTGCCAAGGCGCGCGCCACGTGCCATGTGCCCCCGGTGCCGGCGTGGATGCGCCGCGCCGACTCGCTCTCCGCGATCTCTGACACGCTGGCTGTTCGGGCGCGCGATGCGGAAGTCGCCGGGAACGCCGGCGCCGCCCGCGCGGCCGGGATGACGCCCGAGCAATTCGCGATGGCAGCCGAGCGCGCCGAGGGGTTCGTGGCGCTCCAGGCCGCGGGGAACGTCGGCAGCGGCTGGGTGTTCACCCCGATCGAAGAGCAGGCGCTCACTGCGCGACTCGTCGACCTGAAGAAATACTTCGCGTGATCGGACGGGCGGCGGGCAGCCTCATAGCGGTCGCGCTCTGCGCGGCGGCCGCTGGACCGGTCGGTCACGAAGACGAAGGGCTGGCAGTCCGGCTCCCTTCCGGAGCGTCGCGTCTCTTCTGGCGAGCGTCACGCGCGCCCGTCCAATGGACTGCGGCCGACGTGGGGCTCATCGGGCTCGTCACCTGGCATGCGGGACGGCCGGGCGTCGAATGGGCGACGCTCCCGATCGCGGGACAAGGCGAAGCGCACGCGCTCATGCTCGTGCTCGCGCGCATCGATCCTCAGGCGGTGTCCTTTCATCTGGTGTGGGACATCGAGCGCGACCGGCCCGCCTGGACCGTCGATCGGGCGGGCGACGCGGCGCTTGCCCTCAACGCCGGGATGTTCGTGGAGCGGCTGCCTTGGGGTTGGGTCGTCATGGACGGCCGGGAGCGCCTCGCACCTGGCCACGGGCCGCTTTCATCGGCGCTCGTCGGCCTCGCGGACGGCCGGCTCGTTTGGATCGACGGTGATGATGTTTCGAAATGGCGCGGCCGCACGGGGGGGAACCTGCGCTTCGCGTTTCAGTCGTATCCCACCCTGCTCGCGGGCGACGGCGCGGTACCGGCGGCGCTGCGCAACGGCGCGATCAACGACACTCATCGGGACGCGCGACTGGCGCTCGGCCTCGATCGCCGGGGGCGCCTCCTGGTCGCCATGACGCGGTTCGACGTCCCCATCCCCGGCGCGGACCGCGTACCGTTTGGGCTCACGGTCCCTGAGATGGCGGCGGTGATGGGCGCGCTCGGCGCACAGCATGCGATGCTGCTCGACGGGGGAATCTCGGCGCAACTGACCATCTCAGACTCGACGGGTCTGACGAGAGTCTGGAAGGGACTGCGCAAGGTGCCGCTCGCGCTCGTGGCCGGCGCCGGGCCGGAGTAGACGCGATAACAGAACCTGAAGCCTCGTAAGCGTCGGCTCAGAAGCGCCGGCGCCAGAAGTCCGCGGCGGTCGGGAAGAGTTTCTCGGTGAGCGCCGCCGAGACCGTCACGAACGTGCCGTGCCCGCCCCGCACCGAAAAGTCCGGATCGCTCAGATGGCCGAACCGATACCCGGTGGCGACTTCGAGCCCATTTACCGGGCGGACGACCAGGGCGGGCGCTCCGTCCCACGCCGTGGCGCCGCTCGTCCGCTCCACCACCCACCGTCCGTCGGCGCGCAGGCTCAGCCACGGGCTCAGCGCGACGTTCACGCGGCTGCCGACGTAATCGGCCCACGCCGTCAGCGTCCGGGGGGTCCCGTCGGGGTAGACGCCGTCCGCGTGCGTCCGGCGCATCGCGTAGCGCGTGCCGATCTCGAGCGTCGGGACGGGGTTCCAGATCAGCTCGGCCGCCCCGATCGCCTTGCGCTCCGCGCCCTGCGACACCAGCAGACCGGCCCCCAACGGATTGCGTTCGTCGGTCCACTGGAATTTCGCGAGCACGTTGAGCCGGTCCGTGTGCGCGGGCCGGAAGGCGAGGCCCCATAGGCTCGACAGCTGGCGCGACAGCGGCGCGCCGGCCCGGGCGTCCTGCGAGAACACCTGCCGCGTCAGCAGAGCGAGCGACGCGTCGAACGCCACGTCGCCGGCCACGGTCGCGAGCCGGGTGGACTGGAGCGCGCCGTCCTTGTACTCACCCCGGACGCTCAACCGGTACGGTGCGCCTTTCGGGAGCAGCTCCAGCCCGGCCCCCGCGGACCAGTAGTCGCCCTCGGTCTGTAGGAACGGGAGCGCGCGCACGGGATCCGCGATCGAGGCGCCGCTCACGCCCACGCGCCGCTCGAACAGCAGGTTGACCGTGAGGTCGGACGAAAGCTGCATCCGGTTGCGGAGTCCGATGACGGCCGCGTTGGTGGCGCCGCTGGCGCCGCCGATCAGCTGATAGTTGCCCCACGCCTGGGTCCCGTGCCCCATGTCGGTGCGCAGGCCGATGCTCGAGATCGAGTAGTTGGCCAGGCTGTCGGCGCGCGAGACGTAACGCTGGCTCGCCTCGAGGGCGACACCGGGCGCGAGCTGAAATGCCCCACCGACGCCCAAGGCGTCGGGCGAGATGTCCGGGCCGGTCTGGCTGAAGTGGCGCCGGGCCTCGGCCCAGAACCGGAGCTTCGCGGTCGCCCCCCACGTCGCCTTCAGCTCGCCGGCCGTCACGTCGCTGGGCGTGGGGCCGCTGCCCGACACGTGATCGTTCGCTAGCCCCGCGTCCATTCGCACCGTCGAGCCCACGGTCTCGACGATGCCGACCCGCGTGTGCCGGCGGCCGATACCCAGCAACTCGAAGTCCTGACGGGAGTGCTCCGCCCGCAGCTCGGTCCCGCCCAGCCTTAGCCCGCCCCGCAGGTTCTCCTCGAGGAGACCGGGCTGAAGCGCCACGTTGGAGGGGTTCGTGAACTCGCGGCCGACCCGCATATAGCCCGCCCCGAGGCTCAGAGCCCCGTCGAACAGGCTGTAGCTCGCCTTCGCGGAGGCGGCGACGCCCGTGGAATCGCCCTGCTCCGCGTAAGCGATCTCGGCGCCCACGTCCAGGCCGCCGAACCGCATGACCCGCACGTCTCCCCCGACCAGGCGGTAGCTGTTGATCGCCTGTGCGGCATTCACGGCCGTGATGCCGATCCGCAATGAGTCCACGCGCAGCCCGGTGGCGAGCTGTTGCAGGTCCAGCGCCGCCCGGGCGCCCGCCACGAGGCGCTGGTCGCCGCCGGCACCCGCCTCGAAGGTGGCGACGATGAACACCGGGTTGCCGTAGGCGTCGGCGGCGGGAATCGGCTGCTTGAAGAGGACGACCCCGCTGGTATAGTCGATCTCGTAGTCCACGAACCGGATCAGGGACTGCGTGGCCACGGCGCGCTCGGGGTTCAGCACATCCCGCGTCTCGACGCGCAGGTATTCGGTCCCCGGCAGCATGGCCGCGGCCACCTGGTAGGGGCCGGCGATGCCGGCGCCGCGGATCTGCAGCTGGCGCAGCGACTGCGACGTCAGGCTGCCGAAGCCGCTCAGGGTGACCGCACCGGCGGTGACGTGCGCGGCGAGCCCCGTCACCGCCCGCCGGTACTGCGCCAGGCTCAGGCCGGTCGCGAAGTCCGTGGTGGAGAGGTCGCCGAACGAGGCCCAATTGAAGCCGCGCTCGAGCCGGGCCGAGACCCAGGTCTGGGACGCCGTGCGCGTCTGGAGCTGGCTCGCATCCCCGAGGATCGGGTACTGCGCCTCCGCCAACGGATCAGTGCTGCGGCCGAAGGCCGCCTGTCCGTCGTTGAGCCGGCGGGAGTCCACCCCCAGCGTGAGCGCGGTCCGGGTGTCCAGCCGGCCGCGCGCGGTGATCGCGCCGTACGCGTCGGGGCTCGCCCCGACCCCCACCATCCCCGACCCGGTGACCGTCAACGGCCGCACCTCGGGGAAGATCTCGAGCGGCACCGTGGCTCTCGCGTCGCCCGACTTGAGCTCAAGCACGCCGCGCCGCACTTCGCGGCCCGGCCGCAGGCTCACGGCGAGCCAGCCGGTGGAGTCCGACAGCCGCTGCAGCCCCACCGAGGACGCGTCGGCGTCCGGCCCCACCGGCTCCGCGCCCTTGGCGCTCAGCGTCACGTAGGCCGGCTGGACGACGGGCACGCCCCAGGCATCGAGCACGCGCACCTTGGTGGCGACCACCGCGCGGCCGTCCGCCACGAGCGTGAGGTGACTGGTGCTCACCGCGAACGTGGCCGGCAGACCCGTCACGTGCACGGCGATGCTGTCCCAGCGCTCGGTGCCCCAGGAATTCTTCAGCCGCGCCCGCAGCCGATGCGGGCCGCGGGTCAAGGGCACGGCGATGAAGTCGACGACGCCATCGATCCGGACCGGTGCGCTGTCGATGGGTGCCGCGCCGTCGTACAGCACGACCATCGCGTCGCGCTCACCCCTCACGCCCACGTACACGCGATCGGCTCCGAGCACGGTGCCGTCGGCGGGCGTGAGGATCTCAACGCCGGAGCCCCGCACGAGTGACGTCCTGCCCTCGGCCGCCCGATCGGCCGCCGTGCGCGCGGGGGCGACGACGACGGCCTCGGGCGCCGCCGCGGGCGTCGTGTCGGCCGTTACCGCGCTGGCGACCGGCGCTGCGGCGGGCGGCAGCTCGCGCAGGTCGGCGTCCCGCCACGCCGAGAGAACCACGGGCCGGGTCGGGTTGTGAACGACAGCACGAGCCACCCGCACCGGCCGGCTGACGTGCGGCCACGCGATAGTCGAGTCGCGCCCGACGATGACGTACAGCCACATCGCCGCCGAGTCGCGGCGCTCCGACGACCACGCGACGATGCGGATCTCGGCGCCCGGGCGCGCGGGCGGGATCGGAATTGCCTCGCCGCCCACCCAGCTGTAGCGCGTGAACTGCACACCGTCGCGATACACGATGGCAGAATCGGCGACCGGAGTGAACGCCACGAGCGCGTCCAGCGGCGTCCCGAGCGGTTGCCGGACGGTCACTTCGTACCGGACGGCCGCATGCCGCACGCCGACGAGACGACGCGTGGTGGAATCGCCCGCCGTCGCGACCGGCGCCGCAAAGAACTGGAAGTCCGCTGGCGCGCGCACCGCGCTGGGTTGGCGCACGTCAGCGGGCCGACGCGGCTCAATAGGCGGGCGCGGTTCAGGAGGCTGACCCGCCGCGGCACGACCCGCCGCGTCCGGAACGACCCGGAAATCCACGCGGGGCGTCGTCCACCCGCTGGCCTCGACCGTCTGGATGTCCTCGCCTGCGATCCGATAGCCGGAGGGCAGCGTCCGCGGGTCGAGGCGGAGCGCGTGCCAACCCGGCCGCAGGTTCGCGAACGAGAACTTGCCGGTGGAGTCGGTCGTCACGACCTGGCCGTCCTCCGTCCAGATGTCGATGCCCGCCAGGCCACCGTCGGTCGGTCGCTGCGCGCCGGTACCGTCCCGGTCGATCCACACCTGCCCAATCGCCGCTCGGGTCTCCATCGGCCAGGCGCGCCGCACCCGCACCCACGCCGCGGCCTGCGGGGAGACGGGCTGCAGCGGTCCGGCGCTTGCGCTGGCGATCGCCCGGACCTCGACCCTCGTCCCCGACGCCGAGGCCAGCGCCACCGCGTAGTGCAGCGTCCGCGTCGCGCCGGGGGCGAGGGGCGCCGTGGTCACGAGGATCAGGTGGCCCCCGGCCACCAGCACGGAATCCGCGCCAATGGCGGTCCCGCGGGCGTAGCTGCCACCAGCCGGTAGCGTGTTGTCGATCCGGATAGCGGAGATCGGCACGATGCCGGGATTCCGCACCACCTCGGTGTAGGGAACCACGTCGCCGATGCCGACCTCCAGCGCATCGGCTGTGAGGTCGAGTCCGATCGCCGCGGTGGGCGGTCCGATCAGTGCCACCAGGGGGGCGTTCGCCCTCCGCGGGGTGGCGTTGGTCCCCGTCAGGGCGGCGACGTTCTGCGCCCACACCGTGTCCGTCACCGTGCCGCTCACTTGCAGCACCAGACTGACGACGCCGGTATCCCCGGGCGCGAGGTTCCCGAGCGCCCAGGTCAGCACCGGTCCCACGATGGTCGGCGCCGGCGCGGCGCTCACGTAGTTGAGGCCTGGCGGCAGCGTGTCGGTCAACACGACGTTAGACACCGGGGCGCCACCGGTGGCGTCGCCGTAGCGCAGGGTGTATTGGACCGGTTGCCCGATCTGTGCCTGCGCCGGACCCACGAGGGCCTTGGTAAGGGTGAGCGCCGGGACGAGGACGCTCGTCTGAACGGCGTTGGAGGATGCCGTGGAGGAGGTTCCCGACCAGACGTAGCTTGCGTCCCCCCGGTTGGTCACGGTGCGCGCCGGACCGGGATCGACCGTGGTCTGGAATGTCACCGTGCCCCCGGTGCCCCCGGCCACCGCCCCCACCGTCACGACCACCACGCCGTTGCCGGCGGCGGCGAAGGAGCCCGCATCGTCGCCGGTGGCGTCGGTGAGGGGAGCGCCGTTCCAGCGCATCGAGCCGGCGACGTAAGACGCGCCCGCCGGGACACTGTCCGCGAGTGTGACGCTCGAATCCGTGCCACTCCCCGCGGCCGCGTAGGTGATCGTGTAGGTGAGCACGTCGCCCGCGACCGCCGTGGAGCGATCCACCTGCTTGGTGAGGCCAATGGTGACGGCCCCACTCGCCGACACGTCGAGCCGATCCTGCACGGAGCTGCTCACGGCGGGGTTGAACCGGCTCGTCGCGGTCACGGTGACGGTGTCGCTCACGCCGGGGCTGGCGCCGCCCGGGATGGCCACCTGCGCGATGAGGGACGCTGCCGCGCCGTATCCCAGGGGGACCGGCCCCGTCAGCAGCGAGTCACCCGCGTTCAGCAAGCCGTCCCCGTTCCAATCGCGATACAGGGTCACCGGCCATCCGCGGGCCGAGACGGCGGCGACGGTGAAGGAATCGGGCCCGTTCCCCGTGTTCGTCAGGGTGTGCGCGAACACGGCGGCGGAGCCCGGGGCTCCGCTATTGACGCGCGGCGGCTGCAGGCTCACCCCGGCCACCTGACCCATCAGGAGCGCGACCGTGTCGGACGCCACGGTGTAGCCCGTCCCTGCGGACGTGAAGGTGAGCGTGGCCCAGTTGGAGACCTGGGTGCCCGCCTGCGTTCCCTGAGCCTCCAGCGCGGGTGCGGTGAGCAGCCCGACAGCAAAGAGAAAGGCGGCCGCCCCGCCCGCGACCGTATGGCCGCGGTGGACGTACCGCCCCCTCCCCACTGCGCGCGTGCCGAGCCGCATAGGCCGCGGCCCTAGTTGATGCTGACGCGCAGCTCGAACGTGGCGCTGGCGCTCGCCGCCAGGACGCCCCCCGTGCCCGTGTAGCTGCCGGTCACGTTCTGCCCGATCACCGAGACGCTCCAGCCGGTGCTCGAGCTCGTCGAGACGTAGGTCACCTGCGCCGGCAGCGCGTCGGTCACCTGCACGCCGGATGCGGACGTGCCGCCGCTATTGGTCACAGTGAACCGGTAGCGGATGATCTGCCCCGGGACCACGCTACCCGAGACGGGCGTGACCCCGTCGTCCAGGAACGCCGCTTTCGCGAGCGTCAGGTTCGGCTTGATGACGGTCAGGTCCATGAAGCCGTCGTCGAACGTCGCCGGCTGCCCCACCGACCGGCCGCGCAGGTACACCGTATCCTTCGAGCCGCCTGCCACGTTCGCCACGTTGTACACAACGGCGATCGTCTGCGACGCCGCGGGCGCCAACGTGATGCGCGTGCTGTCGCCGGCGACGCCGTTCACGGACACGATCGTAATGACCGGCGAGCCCGGGCTCGTGGCGAGCACGTCGAGGTTGTCGTTCCCGTTGCCGTTGTTCTGCACGGTGAACGTGAACGAATAACCGTTCCCGGGGAGCTGCTGCACGTTCTGGCCTCCGTCGGGCGTCGTCGCCACGCCGTATATCGTCGCCGGCGTGATGGTGCTGAAGGCGCTGCCGGAGGTCGCCGGCGTACGGCGGGAGTTGGCGGTGAGCGTGTAAACCGTGGTCACGCCACCTTGGCCGCTCGCCACGTCGTAGATGATCCTGAGTGTGAGCGAGCCGCCCTGGGCGATCCCCGCGCTTGAGAGCGCAGTATTCAGGGCCGCGAGCGTGCCATAGGTGGTGGCGCCGTAGCGGTACCCCGTCACCGTGATCACCCCCGCGAGGGAGATGTTCTCGGAGATCGTCATGCTGTCCGTGCCGTTCCCCGCGTTCGCCACCGTGAACGTCATCGTGTCCGCGGTGCTGGGCGAGGCGGAGCTCGGCGTGGGGGTGTTGGCCGTCACGCTCACGCCGGCCTTGTAGCCGACGGTTACCGAGACCGACCCGCTGACCGGGCTATAGGCGTTGCCGTTCGCGTCGGTGTAGGTCGCGGTCGCCGTGTTCGTGATGACCGTGCCTTCCGGCGTCTGCGCCAGCGCCCGCCCCACGAGGGCCACCAGGGCCAGCGCGGCGAGCGCGAGGCTGTGAGTCCACTTCAGGTGCGCGTACATCTCTGATTCCTCCTATCGGTCGATTATGCGTGGCCCTGATGGCTACTTCGCCACCCTGGGGGCTTCACTGATTTGAGTGCGAAACTCGGCCGTCACCTTCGCTCTCGACGCCAGGGATCCGAGCACCGTCCAACGGACGTGCGTGTACCGCTCCCGGGGCGCAGGCTGCTCCACCGTTTTGCCGTCTTCGATCACGGCGATCACCGGCCGAGCCGAGTAGCTCTTGCCGCCGTCGATCGAGTACTCCACCCGCACCGGGCGATCCGCCGCGGCGGAGCCGAGCACGTAGACCGACCCCTGCGGGATCGGGTCCACGAACTGGATGTTCTTCACTGGCCCGGCGGTCACGTTCGTGAAGACCAGGGTGTAGCGGATCACATCGCCCGGCGTCGCGACCGCGCTGTTCTGGCGGAGGCCCGCGGCCTCTGCGGTCACGTTGTGCGCGGTGATCACGAGCGCCGTGGGGGCCTGGGCTTGAGCAGCCGCGGACCGCGGCGCGATGAGGGAGCCGCACACCGTCCCAACCACCAGCAATCGCAGCAGCTTCATGGCGAAAACCTCCTTGTGAGTCATCGCCTGCCTCGCTTTCCGTCGGACGGGTTCCCATCCCGGGGGTCGCCCGTGGAGCCATCGGCGTCGGCCTTGCCGGGATCTGCATCGCCCCAGCGGAAGGCCATCTCGCACTTCGGGCACACCACGAGCTCCCCGAGGACCTGGGGGCGGCCGAAGAACTTGAGCGTTGAACAACGGGGGCAGCGTAACACCATTCGGGAGCCGCTCCTTTCACGCACGCCCAAGGGCAGGTCCTATGCCCAGCGGGGGGAAGGCGCCTAACCGATTCCTGCGGTGCGAGTTACGGTGATTGGAGAGGGGATGGAGCTGCCACCGAAGCGAGGGCCGCTGTTACCGTTCGGTAACGCGGCGAGTAACCTAGCGGATCTGCGTGACGAGTTGGAGGGTCCCGATGTTGTTCGGGGCAGTGGAGCTGAGGGGGTTCTGCAGGCGCCAACGCACGCGGTTGACGCAGCGGTCGTAGCCGGCCGGCGCGCTGCACGCGCCACTCGCGGGAACGTAGGTCCACGTCGCGCCGGCGTTGTTCGAGTAATCAACGAGCACCGACACACCGGCAGGCAGCGTGTTGACGATACTCCCCACCTGGAACTGGACCGTGCCGGGGAGCGTGTCCACGACGACGACGCTGTCGGCATTGCTGCTGCCGATATTGGTGATCGTGACCGTATACGTCAGGTTCGTGCCGGGCAGCTGAACCCCGCCCGGGCTTACGCCCTTGGTGATCGTCATCGTCGGCCGCACGAGCGTGAGCGTGAGCTTTCCCGTATCCGCAGTCGCCGGACTCAGGACCGCGCGGGCCTTGAAGACCAGCGTGTCCTCCGTTCCCGACGCGGCCATCGCGACCGCGTACGTCACAGTGGCGGTGACGGAGCTACCTCCCAGCAGGTTCGTCAGGCGCGCGCTGTCGGGGTTCGCGCCCTGCGTGATCCCCGCACCAGCGATCGACACGGTCGTGATGACCGTACCTGGCCGCCTGGCCGTCAGCAGGTCATAGCTCGTGAAGCCGTTGCCGGTATTCATCACCGTGAACGCCACGGTGTAGTTGATGCCGTTGCTGGGCAGCTGGCTGGCGGCCGTGTCTTGGGGGCTCACCAAGACGGCGTAGACCTTCGCGACGATGGTCTTGGTGTTGTTGTCGTTAGCGACGACGGCGCCGCCGGCGCCGCCGGTGATCAGCCCCAGGCGGCTTGCCGCTGACGGGGCGGTGAAGCTCCTGAAGTTGAGCCCGGAGACCGTGATCTGTTCGCCATTCCCGAAGTTCGCGGTGACGTTGATGAAGAGATCAAGGTTGCCGTTCGCATAACTCACGGTGGTCAAGACGTTGAAGCGGGCCGAGCCCGTGATTGTCGCGGTCGTGATGGTGGGGTCCCACGTCATGTTCAGGCCGGCGGGAATCCGCACGCGGATGTCGGTGTTCTGCCTGATTTGGCCGCCGGAAGTTGCCGTGATGGTGATCGGGCTTATCGCTGTGCTCGGATCGGCCACTATGAAGGTCTGATTGGCGGCCGATGAAATCGTCTGCGCGGCGAGAGGCGACACCACCCCCCCGACGCCAAGACAGGCGAGCAGGATACCGCCGCCGAGCGAGAGATGGGTCTTCATTTCACGCCGATCCAGCGCAAGCGGTGTGCCCGCTGGCTCCGGATGCAGCCGCAGGTATGCCAAGGAGTTAGCACTTGGTCCGCGATCTTCGGTTACCGAGCGGTAACCAAGGCGGTATCACGCCGGGCTGGTGGCGTCGGGGCCCGGCTCGAGCAATCCGTACTTCTTGCGCTTCTCCCACAGGTTCTTGCGCGAGATCCCCAGGATCTCGGCCGCCTGCTGGATGTTGCCGCCCGTTGTTCGCAGGGTGGCCCGAATGTATTCGCGCTCGGCGTCGGCGAGCGACAGGCCCTTGGGCAAGTGGAACGCGTCCCGTTCCCCTGCGGCTCCCCCGCTCTGGTCGGCCCGCGCGGTACGCCCCGCCCGACCGAGCGCAGGCAAGTCGGCGCGTTTCAAGATCGGACCGTCGCTGAAGATCATGGCCCGCTCGATCACGTTGCGCAGCTCGCGCACGTTGCCCGGCCAGTCCCAGGCCTGGAGCGCCTCGAGCGCGGCAGCGTCGATGGACTCGACCCGCTTCTGGAACTCACGGTTGAACGTGGCGCGAAAGTGATCGGCGAGGAGCGGGATGTCGCTCTTGGTCTCACGCAGCGGCGGGAGCGTCAGGGTGGCGACGGTGATCCGGTAATAGAGATCGGCTCTGAACCGGCCGGCCTGCACTTGGTGTTCCAGGTCGCGGTTCGTGGCGGTGATCAGGCGCAGCTCGACCGCGATCTCGTCGGTGCCGCCGAGCCGCCGGAACCGCCGGCTCTCGAGGACGTTGAGGAGCTTCGCTTGCAGCTCCGGAGCGAGGTCGGCGATTTCGTCGAGGAACAACGTGCCCTCGTCGGCCACCTCGATCAGCCCACGCTTGGCCTCCCGGGCGTCGGTAAAGGCGCCCTTCTTGTAGCCGAACAGCTCGGCTTCGAGCAGGTTGGCGGGGAGCGCCGAGCAGTTGATCTCCACGAACCGCCCGATGGCGTGGGGGGGAAGACTGGAGTAGTGGATCGCCCGCGCCGCGAGGTTCTTGCCGCTGCCGCTCTCGCCGAGCAGGAGCACCGTCGCATGGGGGATCGCCGCCATGCGGAGCACGAACGCGCGGACCTCTTCGACCTTGGGGTGGTGGCCGAGGATGGCGTGGACCGAGTACTCCCGACTGCGGGCCTGCTCGAGCGAGGCTCCGGCTTCGAGCAGCGGACGCTCTGCCAGCGCCCGGGTGAGAAGCGTGGTCAGCTCATCGATGTTGACCGGCTTGGTCAGGTACTCGGTGGCGCCGGCCTTCAGGGCTTCGATGGCGGTGGCGACGTCAGCGTATCCGGTCAGCACGAAGACCGGCAAGTGCCGGTCGGCGGTGCGCAACCGCCGCGTCACCTCGACGCCATTCACGTCGGGCATGACGAGATCGGTGATGACCGCGTCGGCGGGTTCCTCGGCGTGGTGCGCCAGGAGCTCGTCGGGGCGGTCGAACACCCGGATCCGGAATCGCCCCGCGCCGAGGTTGGCGGCCACGAGCTTGGCGTG
>DASYRJ010000041.1:0-13483 GCA_036004525.1 Gemmatimonadales bacterium
CTACAACCCGGGCCTGCGCAGCGCGGTCTACATCGTGCCCGGGCTGGTCGGCGTGATCCTCACGCTCACCCTGGTGCTCGTCACCGCCATGGCCATCGTGCGGGAGCGCGAGCGGGGCACGCTCGAGCAGCTGATCGTCACGCCGATCACGAAGACCGAGCTGATGCTGGGCAAGATCGCGCCGTACGTCGGCGTCGGGCTGGTGCAGATGACGACCGTGCTGGTGGTGGGGCGCTTCGTCTTCAACGTTCCGCTCACGGGGAACGTGCTGCTGCTGTACGGCGTGGCCCTGGTTTTCGTGGTGGCGAGCCTGGCCCTCGGCTTGCTCGTGTCCACCCTCGTGCGCACCCAACAGCAAGCGATGCAGGTCTCCTTCTTCTTTGTCCTCCCCAACATCCTGCTGTCGGGATTCATGTTTCCCCGCGCGGCGATGCCTGAGGCCTTCCAGTGGCTCGGTCTACTCCTGCCGCTCACCCACTTCCTGAAAGTGCTGCGCGGGATCCTGCTCAGGGGCGTGGGGCTCGAGGCGCTGTGGGTCGAGACGCTGATTCTGGCAGGGTTCGCGGTGGGGCTGATCGGCCTAGCCGTGCGCCGGTTTCATAAGACGCTGGACTAGAGGATCGCGCTTTCCTCGTGCAGCAGGAGTCTCGCCAGGTCCAAAAGTCCGTGTGTCCGTGGAAACCCCGCCTCGGCGAGCTGCTTGGCCAGGCCCGTGAGGGACAGCGCAAGGTCGTGGCGTCCCTCCGCGGTGCGTGCCCGCGGCGACGCCGCGAGCACATCGTGGACCGCGCCCGCCATGGTGGCGACATCCGGTGGGTTCGCGCCTTCGATCAAACGTTGCGCTACGGCGATGAGCGCGGGCGTGTGCACGAACCCCTGGCGCATTAACTCGGAGGCGAAGGCCAACAGCGCGTCGCCGAGCTGTCGCTGTCCGGCTTTCGTCGCGCCGCCCTCCTCCCGGCGGTCGGCTGCCCGCACGACCAGGGCGAACGCCCGCGCGGCAATACCCGCCAGACGTTCCGCCCGGTCCGGGCGCCGCATGACGACGCCGCCTGACTGAGCCTCGCTGGGTCCCGCTGAGTCCGTTCTGGGTCTAGATGGGGCGCGGTGTGTGCCCTTCCGGAACCATTCGACGGTGGCCGTCCTGTCGTCATCGAACAGGCCCGCAATCTGCCAAGCCACGTCGTACGAGAGGCTATCCCGCGAGGCGGCATTCTTCAGGGTGGAGCGCGGCACGCCGGCGAGATCCGCCAGCCAGGCGAGGGGCAGCTTCTTACCCGAAGGACCGAGGACAGCGCACACCTGTGCCAATCGTTCGGCGGTGGGCGTGCCACGAGTTTTGTGGGTCTTGACAGGTCTCATATGGGGCTAAGATTAGTCCGCCCGAGCGCTACTATGGAGCGCAAAATGGGCCCCACGATGTCACCCGTCAAGCAGAAGGATGCCCTCACTCCCTTTCACGCGGCAGCATCGTCGGCGGGCACGACGACGGTGGGTGCGACGACGGTGATCGAGAGCCTCGGTGTCTATCTCCCGCCAAGGACTGTCACCACTCGAGAAGTGTTGCGTGGCTGCCACGGTGTGGTGAGGATGCTGCCACTCGAGTCCATCACGGGCATCGGGTCCAGACGCACCGCCGGGGACGTGGAGTTCTCCATCGACCTGGCCAAGCAAGCCGTCGCCGACTGCCTCGCGCGCTCGCAGTATGGGCCGGACGACATTGATCTGCTGCTCTGCGCAAACATCTCGCGCGTCGATGGCCCCGACTGTCGCGTCACGATCGAACCCAGCGCGTCGCTCCTGCTCAAGCATCATTTTGGCTTCCGGCACGCGCTGGCGTTCGACGTCTTGAATGCCTGCGCCGGCGTGTTCACGGCGCTCTATGTCGCCGATGCCCTCATCACGTCGCGCGTCGTCGAGCGCGCCATGGTGGTCAGCGGCGAATACATCACGCACCTCATGCGGGCCGCCCAGGCCGCGATCGACGGGGTGTCGGATCCTCGCCTCGCCTGTCTGACCCTCGGCGATGCCGGCATCGCCTTCATCCTCGAGCGATCACCGCGGAAGGAGGTCGGCTTTCACGCCATCGACCTCTTCACGGCGGGCCGCTACAGCTCGTGCTGTGTCGCCAAGCTCACTCCCCGCGGCTCCTGGATAATGAACACCAACTACCGCGAGATGTCCGAGGCGGCGTTTCTTCCCACCCTCAGTCACCTCCAGCAGGTGGTCTCGCGCACCGGCGCTCACCCCGCCGACCGCACCCACGTCATCCCGCACCAGACATCTCGGAAGACCCTCCGCCGCGGCGCGCGCGCGCTCCCCGAGTTCCTTCCCAACGGCTCGACCCCGCCGAACTTCATCGACAACCTCTCCGAGCGGGGGAACACCGCCACCACGACCCATCTCCTCGCCGTACACGATCACGTGCTCAATGGCGCCATTCGATCGGGCGATCGCGTGATGTTTGCGATCAACGGCTCCGGCCTGACCATCGGCAGCGCGCTCTACACCTTCGACGATCTCCCCGACCGCCTGCGCAGCCGCCCCGCGCCGGGGGCGACGGCTGCAACGCATCGGCCCCGCTCCCGTCCGCGGACAGTCTTGCCGCGCGGCCCCCGGGTGCGCATCGAAAGCGTCGGGGTCCTTCCCCTCCCGACCCAGCCCCCAAGCTCCTCGCTCGAACTTTCGTGTCGCGCCGCCGAGCGCGGCCTGGCCGGGTCGGCGCACCAGCGCGGCGCGATCGAGCTGCTCCTGTATACCGGCGTCTACCGTACCGACTTCGTCTTCGAGCCCGCCATCGCGGCGATGATCGCCGGGGCGCTCGGGATCAACGCCGAGGTCGCCTCGCCCGACGGGAAGCGAACGTTCGCGTTCGACGTTTTCAATTCGAGCGTCGGTACCCTCAACGCGTGCTTCCTCGCCACCCAGCTCATTCACGGGCACAAGATCCGTACCGCGTTAGTGGTGGCGTCCGAGGTCGAGAACGCGAAGCTGGTTGGTGACGGTCGCCGCGGCGTCACCGAAACCGCCTCGGCCCTGATCCTCGACCAGGGTGCCGGCCAGACGGGATTCGGCGGCTTCTGCTTCAGGAGCTTCACGGACTTCCGAGACGCTCTCGGGTGTTCTGTCGGCGGCGAGGCGGGCGTCGCGGCGCTCTCCGTGGTGAAGGATCCAAAGCTCGAAGCTCACTATGTGGAGTGCATCCTCCCCGTCGTCCGTGAGCTTCTGGAGGCTGAGGGGCTTGATCCCGCCGACATCGCCCTGGTGCTCCCGCCGCCGCTCTCATGTGGGTCGATCGATACGCTGAGCGAGCAACTGAAGATCGACCACGGCCGCTTCGTCCAGGTGTCCGGGGGCGAGGAGGACTTGTTCACGTCGTCCCTGCCATACGCGCTCGACGCGGTGCGGTGCCGAAAGCTCGCGCAGCCCGGCGATATCGGCCTGATCATCTCCGCCGGCGCTGGAATCGAGGTTGGGTGCGCGGTGTACTATTTCTGACCCGCGTGTCGGATTTCAGATTGAGGATGGGGTACCGTGGTGAGCCGCTTGCGAGACATATGGACGATGTTCCGCATCGCCGGTTACGGTAATACGGTCGAACTGTGGCGACATAGTAAGACGCTCGCATCGTCGGTCCGCCACCACGTGGTGCTCGACCTGTTGATCGCCCTGGAAAGATGCGGTCTCCTGGCGGAGCTGGGAACGCGGCACGGCGTCATGCCGGCCGCCTTGGCTGGCTTCGACGCCGGGCAGCTGAGAGCGGCGCTCGAGTACCTGACAGAGGTGGAGATCCTCGAGCAGCTCGGGCCCGGCCATTTTCGCGTGCGTAAGCTCCGCGAGTTTCCCCGGCTCCGATCTGCAGTCTACGCCGCGATGGCCTACAACCAGCCGATCCGTCAGCTTCACCGGCTGATCACGGGCGTCGACCGCTACGGCGTCGAAGTTTCCCGGGACGACCAGTACGACGCGATGGCCTCCGAAGACTTGACGTCGCGTTTCTGTTACGGATTCGCCGCGCAAACGCTGCTGCGGACGAAGTGCGCCTCGGTCCTCGATCTCGGATGCGGGACCGGCGCCTTGCCGGCATATCTCGCGAGCCACACGGAGCTGACCGAGGTGATCGGCGTGGACGTGTCGGACCGCGCCATCGCCGAGGGACGGAGGCGAGGCTACGAATCCGGACGGGTACGCCTGCTCGTTGGTGATGCGATGGCCCTGGAGAGCACGGCGGCAAAACTAAAGACGACTCCGGATATCGTGTCCATGATGTTTGTGCTGCATGAGTTTGACGACGCAGCCGTCGGGCGCATCCTCGGGTCCATACAGCGCGCTTTCCCACCGGCGCGGATTCTGCTGACCGAAATGATCCTCCGAGAAACCGGAGAGGCGCTCGCCAGGAACACCACCGCGCTGCCCGAACTGCGGTACGTGCATCAGCTTTCACAACAGGTCGTCCGGTCCCGTGACGCGTGGGTCCACTTGTTCGAGCGAAGCGACTACCGGCTTGATCGGTGGGACGAACACCAACTCTCCAACACTCAGTGCCTCGTCTTCAGTCCGACGAGTGCGTGAACAGGCGGCCGATCCATCCGCCCGGGCCGAAAGGCCACCTGCTCGCCGGAACCTTCGCCGCTTGGCGTCCCGACCCCCTGCGCTACATGGAGCAGCTCGTCGGCCTGCACGGGCCGGCGGTGCGCTTTCACTACGTGCTCGGCCGGTACGGATACCTGTTCGCCCACCCCGACCACTACCGCCGCATTCTCCTCGACAATTACCGAAACTACACCAAGCGTCACCCGATCTATGACGTGCTGCGGGTGGCGCTCGGCGATGGACTGGTCACGCTCGACGGCGCCCGATGGGTGACTCACCGGCGGCTGATCCAGCCGGCGTTCCATCGCTCGGCCGTCCGTTCAGCCGCGGACCTGATCGTGCAGCGCACCCAGTCCATGCTGGCGGCGTGGGACCGGGACGCCCGCGCCGGAGGCACGGGACACGTCCGTGCCGTCGACCGGGACATGATGGCCCTGACGCTGGGCGTAGTGGGCGAGGCGTTGTTCGGGCTCTCGATGGACACGCACATCAGCGCGATCGATGCCGACTTTTCCGCTTTCAGCCGCGATCTGATGGCCATCGCGACCAATCCCCTGGCGTTGTATTTCGGGGTCCGCTTGCGCCTTACGCCCTCGGCCCGCCGGCTCCACGCTGCAGCCGGCCGCCTGCGCCAGGTGGTCGGCCAGATCGTCGCGGCACGGCGCGAGGGGCCGGAGCGCGAGACGCATGACCTGCTGGGGCTGCTCCTCGCCGCCCGCGAAGCGGAGACCGATCGACGTCTGACGGACGTGGAGGTGCGGGACGAGGTGATGACCATCATGCTCGCGGGCCACGAAACCAGCGCCACGGCCCTGACGTGGACCTTGTACCTCCTGGGCACGCACCGCGAGGCGGAAGGCGCGGTGCATGATGAACTCGAGCGGGTTCTTGGAGGGGCGCCGCCCTCGGTCGAAGCCTTACCCCGACTGCCGCTGACGCGCGCGGTGGCGGAGGAAGCGATGCGGCTGTATCCGCCGATCTACGCGTTCGATCGGCGGGCCGTGGGCCCGGATACGGTGGGCGGATACGATCTGCCTGCTGGGGCGTCGGTGTCACTGTGCCCCTACGTGACGCATCGGTTGCCGGAGTTCTGGGAGCGGCCCGACGAGTTCCGGCCGGAGCGTTTTGTGGAAGGGCGGCCCCACGAGTTCACCTACCTGCCGTTCGCCGCGGGGCCGCGGGGGTGCATCGGCGAGGGCTTCGCGATGACCGAAATCGTCCTGGTACTCGCCGCCGTGCTCCAGCGGTACCGATTGCGGCCGGCGCCGGGATTGGTCGTCGAGCCCACGCCCCTCATCACCCTGCGGCCCCGCTACGGGTTGACGATGGTGGCCGAGGCGCGGGGCCCTTAGCCCCTCGGCCCCGCGACCGCGATCCGGTCGCCCTCGCCCGTTTTCGCCCGGTGCAGCGCGCCCTCGACGAGCGAGAACAGATCTTCGGGCCGCAGCGCTTCGCTGTGCGGGTAGGCAACGACGCCCGCCGAGATCGCCGGCGCCTTGCCGGGGCCAAGGTCGGCGAAGGTGTGGCGGCCGAACACCTGGCGCAGCCGCTCGACGAAGTGGCGGCCCCCGACGGCGTCGGTTTCGGGGAGGATGCACGCGAACTCGTCGCCGCCGTAGCGGGCGACAAAATCGGGGGCGCGGATCTCGCGCTGCAGGATCGCCCCGATTTCGCCCAGGACGCGGTCGCCCGCCGGCTGCCCCAGCCGCTCGTTGATGTCCCGCAAGCGGTCGATGTCCACCAACACGACGGCGAAGCGCAGCGAGTAGCGGCGGGCCCGCTCGAACTCGTCGCGCAGGCGGCGGTCGAGCGCATCGAGCGATGCGCAGCCGGTGGTCTCGTCGGTCGCGCCGGCGCTGATCTGGCGGCGGTACATCGCCGACCGCCGCTCCTCGTTCTCGAGCACGCGGGCGGCCGCCTGGGCGATCGTGTTGGCAAAGGCGACGTCCTCGGACTTGAGCTGCGGATCGCCCCGCTCGGTGCGCAGGAAGAAGACGCCGGCAGCCCGTCCCTGCACGAACACCGGCAGGGCCACGGCCGCCTGCACGGTGACCTCGATCTGCTGCTGCGACCACTGCTTGCGGATCGTGGCGAACAGCGGGTGCTCGTGCACGTCGTGGATCACCACGGGGCGCTCGGTGCGGATCGCCTCCTGGATCTCGGGGTAGCGCTGGAGCTCCACGCGGAGATCGCGGATGGCGGGGTTCTCGTACACCGCCACCACGCGCCCATTGTCCTCCCCCGGGGCGGTGAGCACGAACGAGCAGTGCGACAGGCCGAACGCCTGGCCCACCCGCCGCACGAGCGTCTGGAAGATCTCATCCGCGCGCACCGCCGCGGAAACCTCCTGGAAGATGTCGAACAGAAGGTCGCGGGCGCGCAGTGCCTCCTGCGCGTCCCGCAGCTCCGCCCGGACGCGCAGATGGGCCCCGAGCCGCGCCTCCACTTCCGGGAGGTGGAGCGGCCCGACCAGCACGTCGAGCGCCCCCGCGAGCAGCGCTTCGGTCCCCGCCTCCGGACCGCCGGCCGTGAGGAGCACGAACACCGGGGCGCCCCCGTAGCCCGGCCGGCTGGCGAGCTCGCGCACCTGGTTCGCAAGTCCCGCCCCCGGTTCGGGTTCCGCGGTATACAAGAGGAGGTCTGGCGGGGGGGAGTCCCCGCTGCCGCCGGCGGACGCCTCCGTGACCTGGAACCCCCCCCGCACCAGCAGCCGCTCCAACCCTTCGGGTCGAGCAGCGGGGTTACCGATCAAGAGAATCCGGGGACGGGCCGGCTCGGACAACGTGCTGCTCGCGCGTGTGGGGGCGAGCCAAGGTATAGTTGAGCCGATGCCACGGCAAGCGCACAGCCCCCACGGCCCGCCCGCGCCGGAAACCCGCCGTCTGCGTCGCCGCATGATCGTGACGCAGCTCACGAGCCGCGGCCTCCGCGACCGCCGCGTGCTCGCCGCCATGGCGTGGGTGCCGCGCGAGTGGTTCCTGCCGCCGCACCTCGCCGACAGCGCCTACGACGATGCGCCGCTGCCGATCGGAAGCGGGCAGACGATTTCCCAACCGTACGTCGTGGCATTGATGACCGAAGCGCTGGCGCCCCGGCGCCGCGACCGGATCCTCGAGGTCGGCACGGGCTCCGGCTACCAGACGGCGATCCTCGCCCGGCTCGCCGGCACCGTGTTCACGATCGAGCGCCTCCCCGATCTGCTGGTGGAAGCCGAGGAGCGGTTCCGGCGGCTCGGCCTCGCGAACATCCGCACGCAGCTGGGCGACGGCGCCGCGGGGTGGCCCGAAGCGGCGCCGTTCGACGGCATCCTCGTGACCGCCGCCGCCCCGCGCGTGCCCGAGCCGCTCATCGCCCAGCTGTCCCCCGCGCGGGGCCGGCTGGTGATCCCCCTCGGTGACCTCGCCTCCCAAGAGCTGGTCATCTTCCAACGCACCCCGCGCGGGTTGGAGGAGCGACGAGCCGGCGGTGTGCGGTTCGTTCCGTTGATCTCGCGGCTGGCGTTCCGGGAGGAGGGGTGGTGAGGTTGCTCGGCGCACACGTCTCTACCCAGGGGGGCGTAGCGGAAGCGCCCGCCCGCGGCGCCGCCATCGGCGCGACCGCGATCCAGGTGTTCACGAAGACGCCGAACCAGTGGCGCGAGCCGGCGCTCGAGCCCGCGCACATCGCCCGCTTCCGAGCGGAGCTCGGCCGCCACCGCATCGAGGCCGTGGTCGCGCACGACAGCTACCTGATCAACCTCGCATCTCCGGACGAGGCGCTGCGGAATCGCAGCATCCGCAGCTTTGCCGCGGAGCTGACGCGGTGCCGCGCGCTCGGCATCCCCTGGATCGTCTCGCATCCCGGGAAACTACATGGACGATCGAGACGCGGGGCTCGCGCGCAACGCCCGCGCGTACGCCGAAGGCCTGGCGGCCGTACCGGGGGACGTGGGCGTGTTGATCGAGGGCACGGCGGGCGCAGGGACGGCGCTCGGCGCCACGTTCGAAGAGTTGCGGGCGTTGCGCGATGCCCTTCCCGCGACGGCTCAGGCGCGCGTGGGATTCTGCCTCGACACGGCACACCTGCACGCGGCGGGGTATGACGTGGCCGGCAGTGTGGAGGGGGTGTGGGAGGAGTTCGACCGGGTGGTCGGCCTCGCGCTGCTCCGCTGCCTCCACCTCAACGATTCCAAAGCGGCCCGGGGCTCGCGGCTCGACCGCCACGAGTGGATCGGGGAGGGGACCATCGGGCCCGAAGCGTTCCGGCGCATCATGCGCGATCCCCGTCTCTCCGGCGCGATCAAGATCATCGAGACGCCCAAGCGGGACGATCCCGTGCGGCACGACCGGCGGATGCTGCGGAGGCTGCGGGCGTACGCAGCCTCCGCCGCCCGGGCTACAGTCCCGTCCCGACCCGGATGATGAGATTGCGACCCGGGTCGAGCGCGTACGTCTTGAAGCGGCTCAAGAAGTTCGTGTACTCCTTGTCCAGCGCGTTGCGGAGCGTCAGGTCAACGCTCACCATCCGGGTCCCTGCCATCACCTGAAACCCGCCGCCCAGGTGGACCAAGCTATAGCCGTCCGGCGCGAAATCGTCCGGATCGAGCTTGGTCTGTTTGGCGTTGGTCTCGCCCCCCACGGACAGGTAGGGCTGGCGCAGCGTTCCGGCACCGTGCCCCTCGAACCGCGCCGAGTAGGTGACGCGCAGCGGCGGGATCCACGGCAGGGGCGTGTCGATGCTCGTGTTCTGCCCGCGCACGTAGTCGCCCGTGGCCCGCAGGTGCAGGAACGGCGTCGCGTGGTACTCCGCCGTGGCCTCGAACCCCGTCATTCGGGCGTTTCCCTGCACCGTCTGGAAGATCTCGAATCCCGACGCGGTATCCGTGACGCCGGTGGGCCGCGGGTAGATGAAGTTGTCGATCAGGTTCGCGAACACGCCGACCTCACCGAGGAAGCGGTCGCCCTGAATGCGCAGCGCGAGGTCGGCGTTGACCGAGGTCTCGTTGGCCAGCGTGGGATCGCCGACGATGTACTGCGTCGTGCCCTCGTGCACGCCGTTGGCGAACAGGTCGAGCGCCGAGGGCGCGCGGAAGCCGCGCCCGACGTTGAGCACGATGGCCGCGTGCTCCGTCGTTTTCAGCAGCAGGCCGAGGTTCCCGGACACGGAGTTGTAAGTTCGCGTCTGCGCGGTCACGCCCAGCGTGGTGTCACTTTCGACGTTGAGACTGCGGTAGTCGTAGCGTAGACCGGCCGACAGGTGCAGGCGGCCGACGTCGCGCTGCTCGAAGGCAAACACACCGAAATTGCCGGCATCGTTCTTCGGGATGAGCCGCTCCTCTCCCGACGTGTCGAATTGCGACCGCACCACTGAGACCCCGACGATGCCGACCCACTGCCCGGCGGGCGCATGATGGAAGTGCAGGTCGGCGGTGTACGTCTGTGCCAGGAGGCCCAGCGCAACGCCCGTAGCCGCCTCGTCCTCGAACTCCCGCCGCCAGTTGCGCTCGTAGCCGACGCTCACCTCGGCGCGCGAAGCGCCCACCGGAACGTTGACTCCGAGCCGGCCCCGATCCTCGATGATCCGCTGGTAGCCCGTGGCGGTGGGATCCTCGGCCGGGTCCTCGTGCAGCTCGATGCGCTCGTTCCGGTGCGTGAAGGCGGCGGTGACGCTGCCCCATGGGCCGCGCTCACCAGCCGAAACCGTGCCGCCGATCGCGCGGTTCGCGCTGTTGAAGAGGTCGCCGGCGGGTGTATGGATGTCGTCGCTGTTCCGGCCCGTGAGCGACCCGCGCACGCCGAACCCCTGGCTCGCGCCCTCGAAGAGCAGCGTGCCTTCCGGCTGCTGGTTGTTCGTCGCGTAGCCGGCCGAGAAGCCGAGGTGCGCGAAGCCCAGGCGCCCGATGGCGTCGGGCAGGTCCGCCGGGACGACGTTGACGACGCCCCCGAGGGCGTCCGAGCCGTACAGCACGCTCGCGGGACCGCGGATCACTTCGATGCGACTGGCATCCGCGGTCTCGATTTGGGGTCCGTGCTCGTCGCCCCACCCTTGGTTCTCCGTGCGCTGGCCATCGTCCAGCACGAGCACGCGGTTAGCGGTGAGGCCGCGGATCACCGGCTTCCCGATCCCGCTTCCGGTGCTCCAGCTGTGGACTCCGGCGAGGCCGCTGATCGTCTCCCCGAGCGACGGGGCCTTCGCCTCGTCGAGCTCCGCGGCCGCGAGGACGCTCGTGGGCTGGGGCGATTCGAGCGCGGACGTGGCGTTGGGTGTGGCCGTCACCTGGAGCGCCGGCAGCTCGATCGTGGTTTCCTTCATCGAGACGTCAACGGTGACGTCGGCGGTGTCGAGCGTGACGCGGCGTACCTGCGGCGCGTAACCGATGCGGGTGAACGAGAGCGTGAAGGTGCCGGCGGGCAGCCGGGTGAGCGCGTAGCGGCCGTCGGCGTCGGTGGTCGTAGACCGATGGACGCCGGGCAGGGCGACCTGGACATCGGCCAGGGCGGCCCCGGCCGCCGTGGTGACGCGGCCGGACACGGTGCGCGGTGCGGATGACGGTGGGCTGCCGAAGATCAGCGCAGCCGCGACGAGAGGCACAAACATGGCTTCCTCCAAGCGCGAGTTGGCCGGCTCCGTACCGTGCGGCGCGGAAGCGGCGACATCGTCAATTGCGTTGTCGGATCGAAAACGAGACGATCAGACGCTCGGAGGGGGGGCCCTTGGACAGGAGAGGGTGTGCAGCTCGATGCTGCCGAAACGGCCAGGGCCCTGCGCGGACGGGGCCGTGACGGCGGTACTCGCCCAGGCGAGCGCGGGTGGCAGCACCGCGAGCAGCCGCGTCTCGGAGACGGAGCGCGTTAGGACGCACCGCTCCTGGTGCGCGCCGCAGCCGCCGGCCGGATCGAAGTGGGTCCGGAGGATGTCGCCCGCGTGCGCTCGGCTGTGGTACAGCACGGCGTCGAGCGCGGTGGACGCGCCCCCACCTGTCACGAACAGGGCAAGGAGCAGGGGTGCAGCGCGGCGGGACAGGCGGCTCAGCATGGACCCATAATACTGACGAGTACCACGAATGGTCCAGCCACGGCGTGACGGAAGCGCGGCCGCCGGGGTCTTTCCGAACCCCCTTCTCGACGCGAGGGTAGTGGCTATCCTTAGGGGCACTGTGACCGGTTCATTCGGCTTCCCTCTATCCCGGGCCCCGCTCGCCGGCGTCTTGCTTCTGCTGCAGGCCGCGGCAGGGGGAGCGGTCACCCTGGCCGACGCCTCCGAGCCGCTCACCGCGGCCAGCCACATCGAGGCGCGGCACGAGCCGGCCTGTCCGGTGCTGCACGATGTCTCGCGCTGTGCACTGTGCCATTACGCCGGCACGCGCGTCGTGGTCCAGCAGACGCCCGTCACCCCGCCGGCCCGCCCCCAAGTAATCGCGGCTCCGCGACGCGACGTGGTTCCAGTCGTCGCCGCCGACGTCCGCCTCACCGCCCCCGCCCGAGCTCCACCCGCGCTTCTGTCCTGATGGCGTAGGACGTGCACGCCGCAAGACCGCGGGGCGCCTCGGCTCCGACGTATGGACAGGAGATCATACGAGTATGATTCGCACATTCTACGTGGCATTGCTCGCCGCGGCGTGCCTTGCCGCACCGGCGGCCGCCCAGCAGCCCACCCAACGGCAAGTCGATTCGCTCACGGCGCAGCTGCGCGCGCTCCGGGCGCGGCTCGATTCGATCCTCACGGCGTTGGGGCAGCGGCCACCGCCCGCCCCTGCTCCACCCCCCGGCGATGACCTCGCGTCGCTGCGCGCCGCCGCCGCCGCGATGGTGGGCCGCGACACGATCCAGACGGCGGACACGGCGGCGGGACGGCGGTTCGTCGGCCGCGAGCGGAACCAAGCGCAGCTCAATCCCGAGATCAGCGTCACGGGCGACGTCCGGGCATACGGCACCACCACCGGGGTGCAGCGGGACAACTTCGATCCGCACGAATTCGAGGTCGGATTTCAGTCGGCCTTGGACCCCTACTCGCACACCAAGATCTTCGTGGCCCTCGAGAACGGCGAGGTCGACGTCGAGGAGGGGTACGCGTACTGGATCGGCCTCCCTGGCCGGCTCCGCTTCGACATCGGCAAGTTCCGCCAGCAGTTCGGTGAATTGAACCGCTGGCATCTGCACGCGGTCCCGGAGACGGAGTATCCGCTCGCGCTCACCACGTACCTCGGTGAAGACGGCCTCGCCGGAGCCGGGATCTCGCTGTATCGCGCGTTCGGCGGCCTCGGCACGCATGAGCTGACGGTGCAGGTCACCCGCAGCGGGAGCGACGCCGACCTGTTCGGCGACGGCGGCCGGCCGACCTACCTCGGCCACCTGCTCAACTTCTGGCAGCTGAACCGCTCGACCTATGCGCAGCTGGGCGGCTCGGTGTTGTACGGGACCAACCCCGATTCCGCGTTGCGCACGACGGTGGGGGGAATCGACTTCCGGCTCACCTGGCGCCCGCCCGCCCGCGCGTTGTACCGCGAATGGACGCTGCGCGGGGAGCTGCTCGCGTTCCGGAAGCAGATCGCCGGCACCGGTCCCACGCGTCTGGGCGGCTACGTCAGCTCGACCTACAAGCTGAATCAACGATTCATCGCCGGCGTGCGCTACGACTACGTCGAGTCGCCCGAGTTCGGTGAGATCACGCGCCAGGTGATCCCCTCGCTCACGCTGTGGCAGAGTGAGTGGGTGTTCCTGCGCGCGCAATACCAGTGGCAGAAGGTGGCGACCGCAACCGCCACCAGCCAGCTCGCCTTCCAGGCGGTCTGGGCGATCGGTCCCCACAAACACGAGACCTACTGACATGATAGCGTTCATCCCGCTGCTGCTCTCGCTCGCGGTTGCCGGCGGCGTCACGCCGCCACCGCCCGCGAAGGTCAAGGTCGTGA
>DASYRJ010000042.1:0-3317 GCA_036004525.1 Gemmatimonadales bacterium
TCCGCGGGCTGGACGGTTTGGATTTCCGTGCAGTCCAGCGTTTGCGGGGAGCCTGCCGCGGCGGCGCCCACGAGCGCCGCGCCGAACGGGAAGGGCACCAGCACGGAATCGCCCCGCGGTGGCGCGCAGTTGGCGGTGACCGTCAAGGCCGGCGGGAGCTGGCCGGCGAGCTTCGCGCCGAGATACGTCGACCCGCGGGAGAAGAATGGGATGCCGGTGACGTTGCCGACGCCGATCAGGATCCCGCCGCGCGGGCCGGCGGCTTCGACGGTGTCGAGCAGCGCGGCATAGCGTGCCTGGAAATTCGCGACCGAAGTGATCTTCGTGCTGTCCCCGCCGTTGGTGGAGTTTATTGCCGCGCCGAGCACGTCGTTATTGCCGATCCAGACCGACACGAACGTGGGGTGCGCCCGCTCCATCATCTGCGCTTGCGTGAGCCCGCCGAGGAAAAACTGCGTCAGCGTATTCGCGTTCGACGCGGTGTCGAGGTTGTTGAAGACGTCCATCACCTCGGCGCCCGGCACGGCGGTATTGCTGATGAACGGCGGCGGCGGCGACTGGTTCTTCCGCAGCGCGCAGGTGGTTGATGTCCCACCGCTCAGGCGGGTCTGCGTGAAGACGTTCGTATAGGGTGGCGGGCACCCCGGCTTGTTCATGAGCGGCGAGAAGAACGGCGAGCCCATCGCATGCGCCAGCAGCACGGCGTACGACTGATTCTGGGTGCTGTCGTTGATGCCGCCGGACTGGAATCCCGCGGTGAGCGAGTTGCCCATCGACACGTAGCGGTCGAACAGCGGATCGACCGGCGTATCGACGAACGGCCGGTTGAGCTGGTCGTTGTTGCAGGCGGCAGCAGCCAGGACGAGACTGAGGACCGCGGCCGAGAATCGAGTGGTCCGAATCATGAGTCGCAGTACCTCAGAAAGTGAGGGCCAGCCCGAGCCCGAACAGATGGGCCGAGAACTGGTACAGACCGGTGTTGCCGGCGGCGAGGTTCACGGTGCCGCGCCGGTCGTTCTGTTTGATGTACTGATAAGCGAGGTCGGTGCGGAGATGCGGCGACAGCTCGACACCCGCGCCGATTGTGAACTCGTTGCGCGCGCCCTCGGGGAGCAGCGGTGTGACGAACTGCGCCGGCGAGGCGCCGGTGTGATACAGATAGCCGCCGCGCAGCTGGACTTTCGTGTTGTACTGGTACTCGGTGCCGAAGCGGAAGCCGTGCGTGTCCTTGTTGCCCGGGTGCAGCGGCAGGTCGGGCGTGGCGGGATTGGCGAAATCGATGTCCACCTTGTTGAACCAACCCCACACCACATACTGATAATCCGCCATCACCGACCAGGCGTCGTTCAGTTTGTAGTCGAAGCCGAGCGACCCTTGTGGCGGCATCATGATCGACGTCGACACGCCGCCGTTGGAGAGCGGGGCGCCGCTCCCGAATTGCGGCGCCAGCACCGCATCGACGGGCGTACCCGCGGGCAGGGGACCGACGGCGACGGGGAGTACGAGGCCGGTGAGGACTTGAGCGAACGTCGCGTCGCCGTCGTAGTCGATGCGCTTGCGGGTGAGCCAGTGGCCGCCGATGCTCAGGCGGTCGTTCACCTGCCAAATCGCGCCGAAGTTGACGGCGAATCCGGTACCGCTCGCTTTGAGGTGCGCGTCGGCGAAATCAGTCCCCGTGGCGACGCCCAGCGAACCGAACGTCGTACCCACAGGCAGCCCAGCGGGGATGCGAAGGGCGTCGGGGACGAGCTGCGTCGAGAGGTCGGCACGCTGCTTGAGCTGCAGGTGACTCGTGATGTACGCGACGCCAAATCCGAGCCTCAGCTTGGGGCTAACCTGATAGCCGATGGTCGGCTGGATGTAGATCGACCGCACATCGGTGAAATAGCCCACGAACCGGCCCGCCGAGGTGTTGGGATCCCATTTGGTTTGGAGGCCGTAGGGGGCGTACAACCCAATGCCGGCGGTCACTTTCGGGCTCAGCGCGCGCGTGAAGTAGACGTTCGGGACGGGGATGAGGGGGTTCTTGAGGTCGCTGCGCTCGGCGAGGAAGTCGTCGGTGAAGCCCCCCTGCGCGCCGATCAGGGTGGCGCCGAAACTCAGATGGGTTCCCGACATCCCGGCGAGTCCGGCGGGGCTGAAAAAGATCGCCGAGCCGTCAGCGCAGGGCCGGGCGGCGGCGACGCCGGCGCGGCCCATCGCACAGCTGTTGTGCTCGTACACGCCAAACCCCTGCCCAGCGAGCGGACGGGGGAGAGCGGCGACAAGCGCACAAGCTCCGGCGAGCAGCACCAACGCAAACCGCCGCATACGAGTTCTCCAAACGCGGAATTGGGGAAGGAAGATGGTGAATCTGGCCGCGATACGGTAGCATTGGCCTCAAATCTTGTCAACGCAATGCCACGACCCGCGATAGACCTGTTTCACGAAGCATTTGGGACAACACCTAGGGCCGCGGCGTCGGCACCGGGTCGCGTCAACCTCATCGGCGAACACACCGACTACAACGGCGGTCCCGTGCTGCCGATCGCGATCGCGCAGCGCACGAGCGCGGCCCTCGGTCCCGGTGCAGAGGGTGACTCTGGTGTGCTGGAGGCGGTTTCGACGCGCGACGGAAAGGTGGTGCGCGTCAAATGGCAGGAGGCGCTGCCCCAAGGGTGGACCGCGTACCTCGCCGGCGTACTCCGCGAGCTGTGGACGCTCGACGTGGTGCCTCCCAACGGCTCGGTGCGCGTGGCGATCGCGTCCGATGTGCCGGTCGGCGCGGGGCTCGCCTCGTCCGCGGCGCTCGCCGTCGCCGCGGCCAAGGCACTCGCGCCCGCGCTCGGGCCGCGCCAGATCGCGGGGATCGCGTTTCGCGCCGAGCACGACCACGTCGGCGTGCGGTGCGGTGTGATGGATCAGACGATCTCGGCGCTCGGCAAGCGCGATCACGCGCTGCTGTTCGAATGCGCGTCGCTCGAGGCGACGCAGATCCCGTTTGGCGCTCGCCTCCTGCTGGTGGACACCGGCAAGCGGCACGATCTCTCAGCCGGTCGGCTCAACGAGCGCCGCGCCGAGTGCGAGGCGGCGGTGAAGCGCCTCAAGGTCGAGCTGCCCGAGCTGGTGTGGTTGGCGAGCTGGCCGGCGGAGTGGCTGCCGCGACTCAAGCGCGCGCTGCGCGAGCCGCTGCGCTCCCGCGCGGTGCACGTGGTCAGCGAGACGGCGCGCACGCGCTTTGCCGCGCAGCTGCTGCGCCAGGGGAAGCTCAAGCAATTCGGGAAATTGCTGTACGAGTCGCATGAATCGTGTCGGCGGTTGTACGAGTGCAGCTCGCC
>DASYRJ010000043.1:0-91832 GCA_036004525.1 Gemmatimonadales bacterium
CCAGCGGCCCCGCCCCGAACCGCACCGGATCGGTCGCGGGAAGCCCGGTCTCCCGCGCCGCCGTCGCGACGGCCGCGCGCGCCGCTCCCTCCTCCATGTCGAACGTGTTGACGCAGATCCCGATCACCTTCGTCGGGTGCACGGGGCGCGCGGCGCGCTCGTAGATGTCGATCAGCTCGCTGTACGAAGGGATCGGCACCCAGGGCTCGCGGCCGTGGTAGTCGCCGATGAAGTCGCGGGTCGCCTGGTGGCACAGGATCAGCGCGTCGGGGCAGGCGCCGTGCAGCAGGCCGAGCGTCACACCTGAGTAGCCGGGGTGGATCAGACTTCCCTGCCCCTCGACCAGGACGATGTCCGCGTCCTTCGCGCCTTGGAGCACGAGCTGCTCGGCGGCGCCCGCGATGAAATCGGCCACCACGGCGTCGACCGCCGTTCCCCACCCCTCGATGAAGATGCCGGTCTGCCCGGTCGCCACGAACCGCGTGCGCTGTCCGCGCTTCACGAGCGCATCGCGCAGCTCGAGCTGGGCCGTCATCTTGCCGACGTTGCAGTCGGAGCCGACGGTGAGAATCACGAACGCGTCCACTTCGGCGGCGCGGCCGTCGGCGATGGGCAGGTTGGGCGGGGGTTTCCGGGCATCGAGGATCCGGACGCCCTTGGCCTTCGCGAGCGGACCGAGCTCGGGATCGTCGCCGACGAAGGTGTGGAGGCCGCTCCAGATCTCCAGCCCGCGTTCGATGGCGGTCCTGAGCCACCCTCTCCACTCGTCGGGGAGCCGCCCACCGGGGGGCGCGATGCCGATCAACACCGCGGTGGCGCCCTTCCCCTGCTCGACGCCGCGCTCGAAGTCGTCCACGACCGGAATCCTTCCTCCGAACCCGAGGACGTCGGCGGCGGTCTTCCCGGCCTGCCGGCGATCGAGCACCGCCACGATCCGCTCCGGAAAGTAGCGGATGCAGGAATTCGCAGTCTTCGAGGTGAGGGGGCCGAATTCGCCGTCGGCGATGATCAGAAAGCGATGCTGATCGGGTCGGGCCGTCGTCATCTCGCGGAAGCGCGCGTGCCGGGCACGCGGTACTCGCCGCTGGCCCGGAGGACCGCGGGCAGGAGCTGCTCCGGGTCGCCGTAGATCTCGCCATGGAGGACGTGGCGGACGAGCACGAGGATGACCGCGATAATCGGGACCGCGACGATGAGCCCGATGGCGCCGAGCAGGGTGCCCATGATGAGCACGCCGGCGATCGTGAGCACGGGCGGCAGGGCCAGCTTGTGCTGCATGATCCGCGGCACAACGAAGTTCGCTTCGAAGACGTGCACCAGCACCCCGAGCAGGATCACGAGCACCACCTTGAGCCAGTCCCCGGTCGCCACCATGAAGAGTGCCGGCAGCAGCGTGGACACGAGTGTCCCGAAGAACGGCACGATCGCGACCAATCCGGTGAAGATCCCGAAGGCGAGCCAGAAGGGAACCCCGAGGATCCAGAGGCCGATCGCCGTGAGTACGGCGAGCACGGTCATGGCGATCAGCTGGCCCACGACCCACGCGCGCAGCGTGGCGGCCATGTCCTGGCACACCCGGACCGCGATCGGACGGTGGCGCGGCGCGATGAGCGAGATCAACCCGTCGCGGTACAACAGCGGCTGGCGGGCGAGGTAGAGCGCCATCACGACGACGCTCGCACCCTCGATGAACACCTTACCCCCGCCACGCACGGTGCCGATGAGGGAGCCGCGGACGAAGCTCGTGGCGTCGTTCACCAAGCCGGCGACGAGCCCGGACGACGGGTTCGCCAGCTCGGTGCTGCGCAGCACGGGGTACTGGCTCGCCCAACCCGCCAGGACGTTCTGGATCCTGGTGAGGGTCTCGGGGAGCCCACCGATCAGGGCCTGCGTCTGATCGATCACCGGTGGCACCAGCAACACGCCCACGAAGCTCACCGCGGCGAGGGTGGCCACGACCGCGAGGGTCAGTCCCGCCCAGCGGGCCAGCTTGAAGCGCCCCTCCAGCAGATCGGTGACGGCGGAGAGATATACGGCGAGGAGGATGGCGATGAAGACGAGCAGCAGGACGTCGACCACCTGGACGACGAACCAGATGGCCAGGGCAGCAATGAAGAGCGCCACGAACGTGGCGCCCGAGAGCCTGGGGGGACTGGACTCAGCGCTCAGCGGCCGTGCTCGGCGTCGTCGTCCTCGAGGAGCTCCGCCTCCTTGGCACCCTGACCGAGCTGCTTCGCCTCGGCGGGAGAGCCGGCGGGCAGGAGACCCATTTTCCGCTTGAGCGCGAGCAGCTGGTCGTCCGCGCTCGCCTTCACCTCGAGGCCCTGGAACTGCTTCATCAGCGAATCGCCCGAGAGATCCTCGTTGACTTCGGCGGCGGCCAGGAGCTTGCGCTCCTCGTGCTCAATCTGCTCCGCCATCCGCTCGAACGTCTCGAAGGCGCTTTTGTCGGAAATCGACGACATCGTCTCCTGAATGCGCTTGTGCGCCTCCGCCCGCTTCTGGCGGGCGATCAGGATGTTCTTCTTCCGCTTGGCCTCTTCGATCTTGTCGTTGAGCTGGCGCAGCGATCCCTTGAGCTTGTCCGTCTCCTCGCGGTGCTTGATCCAGGTCTCGTGCAGCTGGACGGCGTTCTGCACGTGCTCGTTGTGCCGCAGCAACGCCTGTTTGGCGAGGTCGTCCCGCCCCTCCTGCACGGCGAGCACCGCGCGCTTTTCCCAGTCCTCGGCGAGCTTCTTCTCCTGCTCGGCCTGCGCCGAGAGTCGCTTCTCATCGGCGATCGCGGCGGCCACCTGCTGTTTGGCCTTGGCGAGCTGGCCCCGCATGTCGATGATCAGCTGCTCGAGAACCTTCTCCGGGTTCTCGGCCCGCGAGATCAGGTCGTTGATGTTCGACCGGATCAGCGTGGACAGACGGTCAAAGATGCCCATTCGAGCCCTCTCGCTCCTGGCAGGCTACTCGCCGGCCCGCAATGTGTCTCGCGCTCCTCGCGCGAGCAGCCGCTCCGCGAAATCTAATCGCTCGGCCAGCTCGGCGACCTGGCCGTGTAACTGCTCCACGTGCTCTTCGAGTTGCGTCACACGCCCTTCATCGCCCCCGGTGTTTCCCGGTGCGTCGATCCACTCCCCGCCCAGTCCCCTCCAGTGCTTGCGGCGGTGCATCCCCGCACGGATCCGCTCGGCGATGGCGGCCGCGATGTCCGACTTGAAGAACGCGTACAACACCACGCCGGCGATGATCAGGCCCGCGACCATTCCGATCAGCGGCATGAGCTGATTCGGGTCGAACGGAATCGACGGCGGCGGGGGCGTCTGGGCGATCACGGGACCTTGCACGACCATGCGCTCTCCTACGCCGCCGGGGCGGCGCGCGTTTCAGCCGGCAACATCAGGGCCGCGGCGGTCCTAAGCGCTCCCCTCCGCGCTGCTGCCCCAGCAGCCGTTCCGTAAAATCTACTCGCTCCGCCAGTTCCGCCACCTCCCGGCGCAGTCGCTCGACCGCCTCGAGCACCTCCTCGTGATCCCCGGCGGCCTCCGACGCACCCCCCTTGCCGCGCACCTTGTCCGCGTAGGCCTTGCCGACCGGCGACAGCGAGATCATCCAGGCGAAAAACCCGCCCACCGCGACGATCGGAATGAGCAGCGCCAGCACGCCGGCCACCGTCAGGATCCCGGCTTTGGCAGCGCCGTGTCGCGCTGCTGCGCCAGCAACCGCTCGGCGAAGTCCACTCGCTCGGCCAGATCTCCCAACTCCCGCCGCACCTGCTCCAGCTCCGTGCGCAACTCCTCGGTCTCCGCGTGATCGGGCTCCGGGCGGCGGTGCTCGCCGGCAATGCGCTTCGCCATCGCCGCCGCGATCGGCCGCACGACGTACACAGCGCCACCGATCATCATGAACACCGCCACCGCTTCCGGGCCGCTCATCCCGTCAGCTCCCCGGCAGGCGGCCGGGCTCGCGATGTTTCGCGAGCAGACGCTCCGTGAAGTCCACGCGCTCCCCCAGCTCCGCGACTTCGCGCCGCATCTCCCGCAGCTCTGTCAGCACGTCGTCTCGCAAGCCCTGCAGCTCCTCCTTGATGCCGGCATCGGGCCGCGGCCGGATCCGCTCCGCGAATGCGCGCACCAGCGGCCACGCGAGCAGCGTGAATCCGGTCACCGCCAGGGCTGTCAGGAAGACGACCGCTTCGCCGGGCACGATCTACCTCGTCCCCGGAAGGCGGTCGGCCTCGCGCTGCTGCGCCAGCAATCGCTCGGCAAAGTCCAGCCGCTCCTGCACCTCGGTCAGTTGGTGCCGCAGTTCGTCCACCTCGCCCCGGAGCTCGCGCACCTCGCGGTCGTCGACCCCGGACCGGCCGGCCAGACGATCCGCGAGCGCCCGGCCGAACGGTCCGCGCAGCACGAAGATCGCGGCCATCGCCAGGAAGAAGATGCTCATCGGGATTTCCGGACCGTTGAACACGCTGCCTCCTCGCCCCTGCGCTGCAACCTACGGCCTAGTCTTCTGCCTGCAACACCTTGCGCAGGAACTGCCCGGTATGCGAGCCTTTGACCCGCGCCACGGCCTCGGGCGGGCCCACCGCCACGACCTGCCCGCCGGCGTCGCCCCCCTCGGGGCCGAGGTCGATCACCCAGTCGGCCGTTTTCACCACGTCGAGGTTGTGTTCGATGACGACGACGGTATTGCCCTTATCCACCAACCGGTGCAGCACCTCGAGCAGCAGTCGCACGTCCTCGAAGTGCAGTCCGGTCGTGGGCTCGTCCAGGATGTAGAGCGTCCGCCCCGTGTCGCGCTTGGCCAGCTCGGTGGCGAGCTTGACCCGCTGCGCCTCGCCTCCCGACAACGTCGTCGCCGACTGGCCCAGGTGGATGTACCCGAGCCCTACGTCGTTGAGCAACTCGAGTTTCGCTCTGATACGCGGTTGGGCCTCGAAGAAGTCCAGCGCGTCGGCGACGGTGAGGTCGAGGACGTCGGCGATCGACTTTCCTTTATAGCGCACCTCGAGCGTCTCGCGGTTGTAGCGCCGGCCCTTACAGACTTCGCACGGCACGTACACGTCGGGCAGGAAGTGCATCTCGACCTTGACCAGCCCGTCTCCCTGGCACGCCTCGCAGCGGCCGCCCTTCACGTTGAACGAAAACCGTCCCGGCCCGTACCCGCGCAGCTTCGACTCCGGCAGGAAGGTGAACAGCTCACGGATCGGCGTGAACAACCCGGTATACGTCGCGGGGTTCGACCGCGGCGTCCGGCCGATCGGGCTCTGGTCGATGTCGATCACCTTGTCGATCCGGTCCAGCCCCTCGATCCGGTCGTGCGCCCCGGGCACGACCTTGGCGCGGTAGAAGTGGCGCGCCAGCGCCTGGTACAGAATGTCGGTGACGAGGGTCGACTTCCCCGACCCCGACACGCCGGTCACGGCGACGAACAGGCCGAGCGGGAACTCCACCGTGAGGTTCTTCAGGTTGTGCTGGCGCGCGCCGCCGACGCCGAGGGTGCGCTCCGGATCGGGGGCCCGGCGCCGGGGTGGGACCGGAATCCGGAGCTCGCCGCGCAGGTAACGGGCCGTGAGCGAGTCGCGGTGGCGCAGCACGTCGGTGAGGGACCCCGCCGCGACCACTTCGCCGCCGTGCCGGCCGGCGCGGGGACCCAGGTCGACGACGTAGTCCGCCGAGCGGATCGTCTCTTCATCGTGCTCCACCACCAGCACCGTGTTGCCGAGGTCGCGCAACTCCTTGAGCGTCGCCAGCAGGCGCGCGTTGTCGCGTTGGTGCAGGCCGATGGACGGCTCATCGAGGATATACAGCACGCCCACGAGCCGGCTCCCGATCTGGGTCGCGAGACGGATGCGTTGCGCTTCTCCGCCCGAGAGCGAGGCGGCGGAGCGGTCCAACGTCAGATAGTCGAGGCCGACGTCGGCGAGAAAGCGCAGCCGGTCCCCCACCTCCTTGAGGATGGGTCGCGCGATCTCCGGATCGAGGCCCGCTCGCCCGTTGCCGCGCAACGGAATCCCGGTGCAGAACGCCAGTGCCTCCCGCACCGACAACGCGACGACGTCGCCGATACTCTTGCCGGCGATCAGCACCGACAGGCTCTCGGGACGCAGCCGGCGGCCGCCGCAGGCGGGGCACGGCTGCTCCACCATGTACTGCTCCAGTTGCTCGCGCACCGCGTCGGACGCGGTCTCGCGGTAACGCTTCTCGACGTGGTTGAGCACGCCCTTCCACCCCGACTCGTAGGACCCGTGCCACCGCTCGCTGTCGTATTGGTACGTGAACGTCTTGCCGGGCGCCCCCTGGAGCACGACCTTGCGGACCGCGGGCGGCAGGTCCCGCCACGGCGTGTCGAGATCGAACTTGAACGAGCGGGCGAGCGTGGGGAGCACCACTTTCCGCAGGTAGCCGCTCGGCTCGCCCCACGGCAGGATCACGCCCTCCAGGATCGACAGGCTGGGATCACCGACCACCATATCGGCGTTCACCTCGCGGCGCGTGCCGAGCCCCGAGCATTCGGGGCACGCGCCGAACGGCGAGTTGAACGAGAACTGGCGGGGCTCGAGCTCCGGGAGCGAGAGGCCGCACTTGGGGCAGGCGTAGCGCTCCGAGAACAACGTCGACCGCGGAGTCCCGCCCTGCCGCACGACCTCCACCACGCCGTCGGCCGCCTTGAGCGCCGTCTCGATGGAGTCCGCGAGCCGCCCGCGGTCGGCGGCGCGCACCACCAGCCGGTCGACGACCACCGCGATGTCGTGGTTCTGCCGGCGGTTGAGCTTGGGTACCGCCGCCAAGTCGTGCGTCTCACCATCCACGCGCGCCCGCACGAACCCCTGCTTGCGCATCGCGTCGAACACGTCGCGGAACTCGCCCTTGCGCCCCCGCACCAGCGGCGCCAGAACCTCGATCTTGGTGCCCTCCGGCCACGCCAGCACGAGGTCGGTGATCTGCGACGCGCTCTGGCGCTCCACGGGCGTGCCGTCGTTGGGGCAGTGCGGCGTCCCGGCGCGCGCCCACAACAGGCGCAAGTAATCGTAAATCTCGGTGATCGTCCCGACCGTCGAGCGCGGATTCGCCCCCGCGGTCTTCTGCTCGATCGAGATCGCCGGCGAGAGCCCCTCGATCGCGTCGACGTCCGGCTTCTCCATCAAGCCGAGGAACTGACGGGCGTACGCCGAGAGCGACTCGACGTAGCGGCGCTGCCCTTCGGCATAAATCGTGTCGAACGCGAGCGACGATTTCCCCGACCCCGACAGCCCGGTGATGACCGCCAGCGCGTTGCGCGGAATCTCGACGCTGATGTCCTTGAGGTTGTGCTCGCGGGCGCCGCGAACGATCAACGACTCGCTCGGCATAGACTCGGAGCTTAGGCGGGGTCCGGCTCGCAGGTCAACTCTCCGTGTCGGAGGACGGCGAAGGGCGGCGAAAGGCGGCGGACGCGCCCCTCCGCCGTCCTCCACCGCCCTCCGCCGCCATTCTCTCTTGCATAACCCAATCATTCTCCGTACGTTAGCCCTCCCATGGCCACTCACGCGCTGCTCGTGCTGACCACCCTCGGCTCGGCCGACGAGGCCCGTAACTTCGTCACGGGGTTGGTGGCGGATCGCCTGGTGGCGTGTGGGACCGTGCTCCCGAGAGCCCTGTCCATCTACCGGTGGGAGGGCGCGATCACCGAAGAAGACGAGGTCGTCGTGCTCCTGAAGACCGATGCATCGAAGTGGGACGAGCTCAGTGCGGCGGTGCAGGAACGGCACCCCTACGAGGTGCCGGAGCTGCTGGCCGTGCCGGTGGAGCGCGGCATGGAACTGTACCTCTCCTGGCTCATGGGCGAGGTGGTGGCGTGAATCGGCCACGGCGGGAGCGACGCTGGCAGTCGTCCACGGAGCGGGCGCGTGTCGCGGCCGAGCTGATCGAGGAAGCTGAATCGCTGACCGAGCGGGGCGCGATCGCGTCGCCGGTCGACGTCGCCCGCGCCAAGCTTCCGCCGCCGCTCCGGGTCGAGGGCGCGGCAACCCGCGCCCCGCGGGCGCGCTTGGAGGACGCGTCCCCTCCCCCTCCCCCCCCTCCCCCCCCTCCCCCGGCCCTGCCGCCTCCCCCCCCGCCGGCGTCATTCGAGCCGCCGGCACCGGCGCCGCCGCCGGCCGTCGAACCTCCCCCGCCCCCGGCCCCTCCCCCCCCGCCTTCCGCGGTGGACGACCCGCTGTACCTGACGGGGCGCGAAGCGACCGAGCGCGGAGATCTCGATCGTGCAGCCGCGGCGTACCGCGACCTGCTCGCCCGCGAGCCGGGACACGTGAAGGCGCGCAACAACCTGGCGCTCATCCTCGACGCCCGCGGAGACCGCGACGGCGCGCTGGCGGAGCTGGATCGCGCGCTCGAGGGCGACCCCGAGAATCCCGCCGTGCTCGTGAACCGCGCCGCCGTTCTGGGCGCCACGGGCCGCTACGCCGCTGCGCAGCGGGATCTCCAGCAGGTGCTGCGCAGCGACCCGGCCAGCGTCGAGGCGCTCTTTAACCTCGGCGTCGTGTGCACGCGCCGGGGCCTGTGGTCGGAGGCCGCGGCGCACCTGAAGCGCGCCGTGGAAATCGATCCCGGCCGCGCGGCGGGCTGGTACTACCTCGGCGACGCGCTCAACCACCTGGACGATCTCGCCGGGGCGTTGGCCGCATTGGAGCACGCCGTGGAGCTGCAGCCCGCGAACTCGAAGGCGCTGTACGCCATCGGGAAGGTGCTCGACCGCCTGAACCGTCCCGACGAGGCCACGGCGATGTACCGCCGCTCGCGGGAGGCTGCGGGCAGGTGATTCGTGTGGTCGTGGACGACCTGGGGTTCCTCCACGCCGATGCGCTGGTCCGTCCCGCCACCACACACCTCGATCCGACCTCCGCCGCCCTGCGCCGTCTGGAGACGATGGGAGGGTCGGAGTTCCACAGCCGGCTTCGCCTGTCACGCGAGCTCGCCGTCGGAGCCGCGGTCGTGACCGCGGCGGGGGGCGACCTGCCGGCGGAGTTCGTGATTCACGCCGTGATCCGCAGCGAGACCGAGCCCGTCACCCGCGGCAGCGTCGCGCGCGCCTGGCTCTCGGCGCTGCACCAGGCGCAGGAGTGGGAGTTCGCGCACCTCAGCGTGCCTCCGATCGGCACCGGCGCCGGCAACCTCACCATCGAGGACGCGGCGGAAATCATGGCGACCGTGCTGCACGCCCATCTGGGGAACGCCGCATTCCCGGCCGACGTATCGTTCGTCGTCGAGACGGCGGAGGACCGCGAGGTGTTCGAAGCCGCGCTGCAACGCACGGCCGGCACGGGCGGCGGGTGACGCGGCGCCACTGGGCCGCCGCGATCCTGGCGGCGTGGATCCTGTCGCTCGGGTGGCTGGTCAAGCGGGAGGTCTTTCGTTCGACCGGCGCGCGCCTCGCCGAGGCGGCCCTCTCGGTCTCTCCCGGGGCGCTGTTCTACCGCCTCGATCTCGGAGGGCAGCAGGTCGGCTTCGCTTCCAGCACCATCGACACGGTGCCCGACTCGATCCGCGTCGCCGACATGCTCGTCCTCGACGTCCCCTCCCTCGGCAAGCTGTACCGCACGTCGGCACACAGCGTCGCCCTCCTGAGCCGCGCGCTGCGCCTCGAGCGGGTGGATGTGCTGTTCGACGGCGACCTCGGCCGCTTCGGCGCGCGCGGCGTGGTGCTGGGCGACAGCGTCCTCCGGATCGCGATCGCGGCGGACGTCGATTCCCAGATCACGCGCATCCGCCTCGCCGGGCCCATCACCCTCCCGACCCTGCTGCCCCTGCGCCTCGCGTTCGGGGGCGAGCTGCGGACTGGCCGCACGTACTCGACGCGCCTGTTCGATCCGATGTTGCTCGCCGAGCGGGACGTGACGGTACGCGTGGCCGCCGAGTCCACGCTCGTCGTGGCCGACAGCGCCGTGCTCGACTCCACGACGATGGCGTGGGTCGCCGCGCACTTCGACACGGTGCGCGCGTTCCGGATCGACCAGGACGCCAACGGGTTCCAGGTGAGCAGCTGGATCGACGCGCAGGGCCGGCTGGTGCGCACCACCAGCCCCGTCGGGTTCACCGTAGACCGCTCGGCGTTCGAGCTCGCCTACGAGAACTTCAAGCACCGCGACACGGCACGCGTGGCCCGCGGCAGCGCGGCGCCCGGCGAAGGAGACATCATCGCGCTCACCGCGCTGGCCGCCGGCGAACGCCTCGAGCCCCCGACGCTTGCCCGCCTGCGCGTCCGCTTGTCCGGCGTGGACCTGGCCGGCTTCGACCTGTCGGGGGGGGGGGGAGCGGGCGCCAGCGGGCGCACGGCGACACGCTCGAGGTCACGCCCGAAGGGCCGGCCGCGCTGCACGCCGACTATACCCTCCCGCGCAGCGGAGGCGGCCGCGATACCGCGCTCGCCCGCTGGCTCGAGCCCGAGCCGCTCATCCAGAGCCGCGATCCGCGCATCGTCGCGGAAGGGCGTCGTATCGTCGGGAGCCGCGACCGCGGCCCGACGCGTGCCGCCGAGCTGCTGACGCACTGGGTGTACGCAAACGTGCGCAAGGAGGTGGCGGTGAGCGTGCCCAGCGCCGTGCAGGTGCTCGAGACCCGGCGGGGCGACTGCAACGAGCACACGGCGCTGTACGTCGCCCTGGCGCGTTCGGTCGGCCTGCCCGCGCGCACCGCCGCGGGGCTCGTCTACCTGAACGGCCGCTTCTACTATCATGCCTGGCCCGAGGTGTACCTCGGCGACTGGGTCGCGGTCGACCCGACGTTCGATCAGTTCCCGGCCGACGCCGCACACCTGCGCTTCACGATCGGCGGGCTGGCACGCCAGGTGGAGCTGGTCCGCCTGGTCGGCCGCCTCAAGCTCGAGGTGCTATGATCCGGCTGGAAAACCTCACCAAGCTGTACGGCAGCTTCGTCGCCGTGGACGACATCACCCTGCATGTGCCGCGCGGCGTGCTGTACGGCTGCCTCGGCCCCAACGGGGCCGGCAAAACGACCACGTTGCGGATGATCGCCGGCATCCTGCGGCCGTCGGGCGGCCGCGTCCTGCTGGGCGGGGACGACGTCCACCACAACCCCCTCGTCGCCAAGCAGCGTCTCGGCTTCATCCCCGACCGGCCGTTCGTGTACGACAAGCTCACCGGCGCCGAGTTCCTGCGGTTCGTGGCGGGGTTGTACGGCCAGGAGGGCGACGCCATCGACCGGCGCATCGCCGAGCTGCTCGAGGTGTTCGAGCTGACGAGCTGGAAGGACGAGCTGGTGGAGGCCTACAGCCACGGGATGCGCCAGAAGCTGATCATCTCGAGCGCCCTGATCCACCGGCCCGAGGTGATCGTGGTGGACGAGCCGATGGTGGGCCTCGACCCCAAGGCGGCGCGCCTCCTGAAGGACATCTTCCACCAGTTCGTGCAAAAGGGCGGGACGGTGCTGATGAGCACGCACACGCTCGAGGTGGCGGAAGCGATGTGCGACCAGGTCGCCATCATCCAGCACGGCAAGATCGTCGCGGCGGGCACGGTGGCCGAGCTGCGGCGCCAGCACCAGGCCGATGCCAGCCTCGAAGAGCTGTTCCTGAAGCTCACCGGCGGCGCGCACGCGCGCGAGCTGGCCGAGGTGCTCGGAGGCGGGCCGTGAAGCAGCCCTCGCTGTGGCACGTGCTGCAGCCCAAGTGGCGGACCACGCTGCAGCGTCTGCGCGAGGAGCGCTCGGGCGGGGGAGCGAAGCTCGTCATCCTGACGGTCGTGGGCCTGGCGTTCTGGGTCGCGGTGTTCGGGGTGCTCTATCGCATGCTGAAGTACTTCCGCGGTGTCGAAGACCTGGGCCCGTTGCTCGCCGGCAAGCTGCTCGGCCTGGCGCTGTTGTCGTTCGTGTCGATCCTCGTCCTCTCGAACGTGATCACCGCGTTGTCGAGCTTCTTTCTCGCCAAGGATCTCGACCTCCTCGTGTCGGCCCCGGTGGACTGGCTGCGGTTGTACCTCGCCAAGCTGGGGGAGACGCTGCTCCACTCCTCATGGATGGTGGCGCTGATGACCGTACCGATCATCACGGCCTACGGCGTCATCTACCACGGCGGCGCGCTGTTCTACGGGTACGCCGCGTTGATCCTTGTCCCCTTGCTCGTGCTCCCCGCGGTGGTGGGCAGCGCCGTCACGCTGATCCTCGTGAACGTGTTCCCCGCCCGGCGCACGCGCGACCTGCTGTCCATCGTCGCGCTCGGGGCGGCGGGGGGCGTGATCCTGCTGTTCCGGTTGATCCGCCCCGAGCAGCTGGCGCGCCCCGAGGGGTTCCGCAACCTGCTCGACTTCATCACGCTGCTGCGCGCTCCCACCTCGCCGTTCCTCCCGAGCGAATGGGCGAGTCGGGCGATCATGAACTACCTGCGGGGCATCGCGGACCCGTTGCCTGTCGTGCTGCTGTGGACGACGGCGGCCGCCTTCGTGGTGTTCGGCGCCCTGTTGCACCGGACGCTGTTCCCGCAGGGATTCACCAAAGCGCAGGAGGGCGCGGAGCGGTTCGTACGGGGAGCGTTCTGGCGCTGGACGGTGGGCGGCCTGCTGCGGCCGCTTCCCGTGGCGAAGCGAGAGTTCGTGCTCAAGGACATCAAGCTGTTTTTCCGGGACACGACGCAGTGGAGCCAGCTCATCCTGCTCGCGGTGCTCGTCGTCGTGTACATCTACAACATCAAGGCGCTCCCGCTGTTTCGCGGCGAGCAGATCCCGTTTTTCTACGTCACGCTCGTGAGCTTCCTGAACCTGGGACTGTCGGGCTTCGTGCTCGCCTCGATCGCGGCCCGGTTCATTTTCCCCGCCGTCTCCCTCGAGGGGCGGCAGATGTGGCTGCTGCGCTCCTCGCCGCTCGACCTGAAGGCACTGCTCTGGTCGAAGTACTGGGTGGGCACCGTTCCCCTGCTCTTCCTCGCCCTGCTGCTCACCGGTCTCACGAACGTCCTGCTCCAGGCGTCGCCGTTCATGATGACGGTCAGCCTGACGACGATCTGCGGGTTGACGCTCGCCATCGCCGCGTTGGCGCTCGGGTTCGGAGCCTTGTATCCGCAGTTCGAGACGGAGAACGCGGCCCAGATTCCCACGTCGTTCGGGGGGCTGGTGTTCATGATGGCGACCGTGGCGTTGCTCGCGGTCGTGATCGTGGTCCTGGCGCGGCCCGTGATGGTCTACGTGCAGGCAGTGAACGCCGGCCAGCCGGTACGGATCGACGCGACGATGGTGGCGGCGTTCGTCGTGGCCGCCGCACTGTGCGCGGCGGCCACGGTCGTCCCGCTGCGGCTGGCCTTGCGAAAGATGGAGACCTTCGAGTTCTAGGCTAGCGCCAGCTCAACCCGCCCACGATCTGAAAGGCGCTCCCGTCGCCAAGGATGAGCTTCGCCTCCACATAGGGCCGGGTCCGCCCCCGCCGCCCCTCGAGCCCCGTGAGCACATTGAGGTTTGTGCTGCTCCCCCCGGTCGCGTCCGAAAAATTGACGCCGCCGCCGACGTACCAGGCGCCGCTGCGAGTCGGAGGACGAAACTTGAGATCGAGGTTGAGAGCCCACAGGTGCCCGGCATCCACCATGTAGAGGTCGAACGTGGGATAGAGGTCGACCCGGGGCGTGATGGGCCAGGAGACCTGGGCGCCGAGCAGCAGGTCGTCGACGTCGAAATTGTATCCGATGTGCGGGCCGTAGCTGGGCCCGGCCACCGCCGCGGCCCGGCGGCGTGCGCGCCGCTGGGCGTCTGCCGGCGATGCGACGAGCGCGACGAGCAGCAGCGCCAGCGCGACCCGCAAGAGGATGCCTTTCACGACCCGTTGCCTCGGTTGAAGGGATGGAGACTGATAGGAAACGGCGCCGGGAAATGCAAGAGGCGGCTAGGCCGCGACGCGCGCGCCGCACCGGTTGCAGTAGCGCGCGTCCGTCTCGAGCGCGCTGCCGCACCGGGCGCAATACGCCGGCGCCGTTCCCAGCCGGCGGCCGCAGGCGGAGCAGAAGACGGCGTCGGGTTCTGGGCGGGGACCGTCGACGGGGCACACGAGCGGGATGCGGGATGCGGGATGCGTCGGTGCCCGCGAAGCCCCCGGCCGTTCCCCCCGCAGCGCCCCCAACGCTTCCGCCTGGTATTTCGCTCGCAGCGCGTCGTAGTCCGCGTCCGAGAGCTTCCCCGTCGCGCGGTCGAACTCGATCTCCTTGAGCGCGCGCAGCGCGACCGCCTGGGGGCTGAGATCGTCCTCGGGATCCTCGCCCTCGTTGCCGGCCGGCTCGGCGTCGGGCGCGTCCAGCCCCGGCCGAAGAATGGGCCGCAGGACGTAGTACATCGCGCCCGCTGCGAGCACGGTGCCGAGGATCAGTTCCAGCATGACGGGCGAAGAACTAGCCGGGGAACCGCTCGAGCTCGCGCCGCAGCCGATCGAGCTCGGCGGGCGTGGCGTCGGGACCTGCCGTCCCCCCGTGCACCGGTGCGGCAGCGTCGGCCGCCGCGACCCCGGTCCAGCGTCGCAGGGCCCGGATGAGGAATGCCGCGGCTACGAGCAGCGCGAGCGAGGGCACGAAGTACCCGGCGAGATTGAAGCCGCGCTTGGGGGGCGACATCAGCGCCTGCTGGCCGTACTGGGCGACGAACGCGTCGAGGATCTCCTGCGCCGTCTTGCCCTGCTGGGCCAACGCCACCACCTGGCGGTGCAGCCCGGGGCTATAGGTGCAATTGAAGTCGGTCGTGCGGCAGGTGTAGATGTCGAGCCCGCAGCCGCAGCTGCACTTCAGCCGTTTCTCGATCACCTGGAGCGCGGCGTCGGTGTCGGCGGCCGTGACGGGAGCCATCGAGCGCCCCGCGCGCGTCGGGTCCCACACTTTCCCGGCAGGGCCGGAGCCGGCGAGAGAATCTTGAACGGCGACGGTAGGATGGAACGATGGAATGACGGAAAGAAACACCCCCGCCGCGACCGCGAGGAACTCACGCCGTTCACATTCCAACTTTCCGTCTTTCCATCTTTCCATCATTTCGCCTCCAGCTTCACCGCATATCCCGCCTGCGTCCGCCGCACCGCCGGCGTACCGCCGCCCGGCCAGAGCACGATGAGACCGCCCAGCACCAGGACGTAGCCCCCGAACCAGACCCACCACACGAGCGGGTTGATCGTGAAGCGGTACACCGCCTGCTCGGTCCCGTTCACCAGGCCGCCCAGCACCACGTACAGATCCTCGCGCAGCCCGCTCTTGATGCCGACCTCGGTCGACGGCTCGAAGGTCGGACGCCCCAGGCCGTCGACGTGCTGGCGCTTCTCGGTCTTGAGAAGGCCGGCCGGCTTGCCGTCGCGCTGCACCTCGACCAGCGCCGCCGTCACCTGCCGGTTGAGGGCGTCGTACTGCGAGATGCCGAGGTGGGTGAAGGTGTAGACGTGGCCGTACGGGCTCCGCAGCGTGGCCGACTCACCGGGCCGCAGCGTCGCTTGCGTTTCGGTCTTGAAGGCCATTCCCGCGAAGGCGATGAACAGCAGCACGATCCCGATGTGGACGATGTAGCCGCCGTACCGGCGCCGGTTGCGCGCCACGAGCCGAAGGGTGGCGAGCGCCAGCGGCTCGCCGTACTGGCGATGGCGCGCGCCCGCGCCCCGGCCGAACTCCTGGACCACCGTCGCCACGACGAAACCGCCCAACCCGATGGCCATCAGCGCGCCCACGTCGCGCATGCCCGCCACGAGCAGGATGAGGAAGACGAACACACCGGTCGTCGCGGGAACCGCGAACTGCCGGCGCAAGTTCGGCACCGAGGCGCGGCGCCAGGCGATCAGCGGGCCGATGCCGGTGAGCGCCAGGAGCGCGAGACCCAGCGGGACGTTCACCTGGTTGAAGAACGGAGGCCCCACGGTGACCTTGGTCCCCTGCACCAGCTCGGACAGGATCGGGAACAGGGTGCCCCACAGGACGGAGAAGGCGATCCCGATGAAGAGCAGGTTGTTGAACAGGAAGCTGGCCTCGCGGCTCACCATCGATTCGAGCTTCCCCTCCGCTTCGAGCAGCGGGAGGCGGGTCGCGTACAGGGCGAAGCTCGCCGCGGCCGCGAGGATCAGGAAGCCGAGGAAGAAATACCCCACACGCGACTGGGTGAACGAGTGCACGCTCGAAATCACGCCCGAGCGCGTGATGAACGTGCCGAAGATCGAGAGGAGCCAGGCGCCGATGACGAGCGCGAGGTTCCACTTTTTCAGCATTCCCCGCTTCTCCTGAATCATGACGGAGTGCAGGAATGCGGTCATGACGAGCCAGGGCAGCAGCGCGGCATTCTCGACGGGATCCCATGCCCAGTAGCCCCCCCACCCCAGCTCCACGTACGCCCACCACATCCCGATCAACAGTCCGATCGACAGGAACAGCCACGACACCAGCGTCCACTTGCGGATCGCCACCAGCCAGTCCGTGTCGAGCTTCTTGGACACGAGGGCGGCGATCGCGAAGGCGAACGGGATCGTGATGGAGATGTACCCGAGGTACAGCATCGGCGGATGAAAGACCATTCCCGGGTTCTGGAGCTGCGGGTTCATCCCCCGTCCGTCCACCGGCGTGTAGGCCAAGCGCTCGAACGGGTTCGCGGCGAACAGCATCACGGTGACAAAGAAGGTCGCGACGAGGCAGGTCACGCCGGCGACATACGGCAGGTAGGCGCGATGGCGGCGCCCCGTGAGCGTTTGCGCGAGCACGGCGAACAGGCTGAGCACCGTCGCCCAGAAGAGCAGGCTGCCCTTCTGCCCCGCGTACAACGCCGACCAGAGATAGAACGTGGGGAGGTTGCGGCTGGTGTAGGCGGCGACGTACTCGAGGTTGAAGTCGTGGCGGAAGATCGCGAGCTCGAGGCTCACCACCGCGACGGCGAGGGCGCCGAACAGCGCGAACACCGCGTGTCGCGCGCTCTGTTGGAGGTCGGCGCGCCCCTGCGCGCCCCCGGCGAAGCCCGTGACCGCGCCCCACAGGCCCACGAGGAACGCGAGCCAGAGGGCGAGGTGGCCGAGCAGGGGCATCTACGCTTTGGGAACCGCTTCGTAGCGCGACCCGCACTTGGCCAGTACGTCGGTCGCGTGGATCACGCCGTCCTTCTGCAGCCGGCCCTCGACGACGACGTCCACCGAGTCGGTGAACGTGTCGGGCGGCAGCCCGCGGAACACCACGGGATAGGTGACGGTGCCGTCGGTGATGCGGAAGCGCAGGGTCTGCGTCGCGGTCTCTCTTTCGACTGAGCCGGGGACGACGCGCGCCCCGACCTTCATGCCGAGGTCGTAAAACGACGGGTCGCCGGCGGATTTCTGCGCCAGCTCGCTCGGGGTGAGAAAGTACTGGCCGGTCTGCTTGATCCCCGAGGCCATGAGGTATCCCACGGACCCGACGATCAGGACCGCTCCGAGCGCGAACTTGGTGCCGGCGTTCATCTTCCTATTATACCACCTTGCCCTTGGCCTGCTCCAGCGCCCAGCGCACGGCGTCGGCCGGGCTCGCCACTCGAGGAATCTCCACGGCGGCCTTGAAGGAATCGTGAAGGCCCACGATGGGCTTCCCGATGCGCTGGGCGAGAGCGACTTCGGACAACGTGCCCGCCCCGCCTCCGATCGCGATGAGCGCCTGTGCCACTTGGACGACCAACGCGTTGCGCATCTCGCCCATGCGCGTCGCGAGCGGAATGTCGATGTAGGCGTTCGCGGCCGCCGGGTCGGCGCCGGGAAGGATGCCGACCGTCGTGCCGCCCGCGGCTTTGACGCCTTTGGCGACGGCCTCCATCACGCCGCCCAGCCCGCCGCAGACCACGACTGCGCCCTGCTCCGCGAGCAGCCGGCCGACCATCGCCGCCCACACCGCCTCCTCGTGCGTGCAGCTGCTGCCGCCGATCACGGAGATGATGGGCTTCATCGGATCAGCCGGCGGCGAACGGCGGCTGCACCAGTCCCCGGTCGGTGAGGTAGCCGGTGACGTATCGGGCGGGCGTGACGTCGAACGCCGGGTTCAGAGCGGCGGCCCCCGCCGGCGCGACCGGCCGTCCGGCGACGCTCGTCACTTCCTCGGCCGGGCGCTGCTCGATGGGAATCAAATCGCCGTCGGCGAGTGTGGGATCCACGCTGGACCACGGCCCCGCGGCGTAGAACGGCACGCCGTGATGCCGCGCCAGCACGGCGAGGCCGTACGTCCCGATCTTGTTCGCGAAGTCGCCGTTGGCGCAGATCCGGTCGACGCCCACGAGCACCACGTCCACCTTGGCCTGGCGCATCAGCGTCCCGGCCGCGGCATCGGCGATGAGCGTGCACGGCACGCCCGCGTGCTGCAGCTCCCACGCGGTGAGGCGCGCGCCCTGGAGCACGGGCCGCGTCTCGTCCACGTAAACGTGCACCCGCCTGCCCTGCTCGTGGGCGAGATAGACCGGCGCGAGCGCGGTGCCGATCCCGCCGGTGGCGAGCGCGCCGGCGTTGCAGTGCGTGAGCACCTTTGCGCCGTCGGGCACGAGCGACAGCCCGTGCTCACCGATGCGCCGGCACATGGCGCGATCCTCCTCCCAGATCGCCGTCGCCTCGGCCTGGAGCCGTTCCCAGATGGCCGACCCGTCCCCCGCTGTTGCCGCGGCGATGCGCGCCATCCGGTCGAGCGCCCAGCGCAGGTTGACGGCGGTGGGGCGCGCGGCGCCGAGGATGTCGACGAGCCGCGCCAGGCGCGCCAGGTACGCTTCGCGCGCGGCGCCCCGCAGCTCCCGCGTGCCCGCGACGAGCCCCATGGCCGCGGCGATCCCGATGAGCGGGGCGCCGCGGACTTGCAGGCGGCGGATCGCATCGGCCATTCCCTCCGCCGTCCCGACCTCCAGGTAGACTTCCTCACCCGGGAGGCGCCGCTGGTCGAGCAGCCGCACCTCGCCGGCGGCGGTCCAGGAGATGGGTTGCACGCTCATAACAGTGCGGAATGTGGAGTGCGGCGTGCGGAGTGTAAATGGAAGTCCGAACGCGCACCGAGCCCCCCTGCGACTCCGCATTCCGCACGCCGCACTCCGCACTTAGCTTTTGCCCATGACCTACCAAACTCTCCTGTTCGACATTCGCGACGGCGTCGCGTTCGTCACGATCAACCGCCCCGACAAGCTGAACGCCCTCAACGACCAGGTCATGTCGGAGCTGGCCGATGCCGCCGAGCGCATCGCCGCCGAGCCGGAGATCAGAGGCGCGATCCTCACCGGCGCGGGGCCCAAGGCGTTCGTGGCAGGGGCCGACATCGGCGACCTCGCCAAGCAGGGGCCGTTCGACGGCAAGGCCCGGGCGCTGCGCGGCCAGGCGGTGCTGCGCCGCCTCGAGACCTGCGGCAAGCCGGTGATCGCCGCGGTGAACGGATTCGCGCTCGGGGGAGGGTGTGAACTGGCGATGGCCTGCCACCTCCGCGTCGCGAGCGAGACCGCCAGATTCGGGCAGCCGGAGGTGAAGCTGGGGATCGCTCCAGGCTACGGCGGCACGCAGCGACTCCCGCGGCTCGTCGGCAAGGGCGTGGCGCTCGAGCTGATCCTCACCGGCGAAACGATCGACGCGCGCGAGGCCTACCGCATCGGCCTGGTCAACCGGGTCGTCCCCGCCCCGGAGCTGCTCGCGGAATCCGAGAAGCTGCTCCGGGGTATCCTGGCGATGGGCCCGCTCGCGGTGCGGCTCGCAATGGAAGCCGTGGACCGAGGCCTCGAGATGACGCTCGACGAGGGCCTGTTGCTCGAGGCCAATCACTTCGGCCTCCTCGCCGCCACGCAGGACACCAAGGAAGGACTGACCGCATTCCTCGAAAAGCGACCCGCCCGATTTCAGGGGCGCTGATCCTGCTGCTCGCGGCGTGTCTCGAGGAGCGGCCCCGCCCCGGCCCCCCGCAGATCACCTTCACCCTGGACCCCGATACCGTCCGCTCGGCGACCCCGCCCGACACCCTGGCCGCCACGGTGCGCGCCGAGGATCCCGACGGCATCGACTCGGTGTGGGTCAGCGTCGATTCCGTGGTCGCGGGCAAGGACGGGCTGTTCGACCAGGTTTTCACGTCGCGATTCCGGTTTCTCATCGGCTCCGGGAAGACCGCGGGAACGCACATTCCGGTCCAGATCCGCGCGCGCGACATCGGTGGATTCCAGGTGATCCGGGATAGCTTCGTCGTGGTCGCGCCGTGACCCCAACGACTTAAGTAAGTGTTGACAGGACAATGACTTCGGCGTATTTTTGACGTGTCTCCACTATGAGTGATCGACCCAAGCGTGGCCGCCCCGTGGCGGTCGGCGAAGCCCTGCAGGGCTATCTGGCGCGCGCCGGGCTCGCCCGGAGGGTGGGGCAGGCGCAGGTGGTGCCCGAATGGCCGCGCCTGGTGGGTCCCCAGATCGCGGCGGTCGCGACTCCCGAAAGCGTCACCCCCGACGGCGTCCTGTTCGTCCGGGTAGCGACGAGCGGGTGGATGACCGAGCTGCAGCTGATGACGCCGGACATCCTGGCCCGGGTGAACGCCGGCCGCGGTCCGGGCCGGGTCACGACGATACGCTGGCTCCTCGCACGCTAGGAACGCATGCCCAAGAAGAAACCGGCTCCTCGCCCACCCAAGGGCAAAGGCAATGGGGACTACCAGGCCGATTCCATCCAGGTCCTCAAGGGCCTCGAGGCGGTGCGGCGTCGTCCCGCGATGTACATCGGATCGGTCTCCGCCCGGGGGTTGCACCATCTCGTGTACGAGGTCGTGGACAACTCGGTGGACGAGGCCCTGGCCGGCTACTGCACGCAGATCGACGTCACGATTCACCCCGACAATGCGGTGACCGTCGTGGACAACGGGCGCGGCATCCCCGTGGACATCCACAAGACGGAGAAGAAGCCGGGGGTGGAGGTGGCGCTCACGGTGCTGCACGCCGGGGGCAAGTTCGACAAGAGCACGTACAAGGTCTCGGGCGGGCTGCACGGCGTGGGCGTGTCGGTCGTCAACGCCCTGTCGGAGCAGCTCGAGGTGTGGGTGGATCGCGACGGCCAGCGCCACCACATGGCGTTCGAGCGCGGCGACACCAAGAAGAAGCTCGAAGTCACCGGCAAGGCCAAGGGCACGGGCACGACCGTCTGGTTCAAGCCCGACACGAAGATCTTCACCGAGACCCGCTTCGACTACGCCACCGTCGCCAACCGGCTGCGCGAGCTGGCGTTTCTGAACAAGGGCCTGACGATCACGCTGAGCGACGAGCGCAAGGGCCAGGCGCGGAAGGAGACCTTCTACTACAAGGGCGGGTTGGCCGAGTTCGTGAAGTGGCTGCTCGGCAACCGCCGGCCGCTGCACCCGAAGCCGATCACCTTCGAAGCGACGCGAGAGGGCGTGGCCGTCGAGGGCGCCGTGCAGTACGACGATCAGTACAGCGAGAACACGTTCACCTTCGTGAACAACATCAACACCCACGAAGGGGGCACGCACCTCACGGGCTTCAAGTCCGCCCTGACCCGCACGATCAACGAGTGGGCGAAGAAGGACGGGCTCCTGAAGAAGGAGGAGTTCACGCTGACGGGGGACGATGTGCGGGAGGGCTTGAACTGCGTGCTCCACGTGAAGGTGAAGAACCCGCAGTTCGAGGGTCAGACCAAGACCAAGCTCGGCAACTCCGAGGTCGAGGGCATCGTCAAGAGCGTCGTCAACGAGGCCCTGGGCGACTTCTTCGACAAGAATCCGAGCGTGGCGCGCGCGATCATCGCCAAGGCCGTGGGCGCCGCCCGCGCCCGCGAAGCGGCCCGCAAGGCCCGCGAGCTGGTCCGCAAGAAGAGCGGCCTCGACGCCGGCCTCCTCCCGGGCAAGCTCGCCGACTGCTCGCTCACCGATCCGAAGCTGTGCGAGTTGTACCTCGTCGAGGGCGACTCGGCGGGCGGCTCCGCCAAGCAGGGCCGCGACCGCAGCTTCCAGGCGATCCTGCCGCTGCGCGGCAAGATCCTCAACGTGCAAAAGGCCCGGATCGACAAGGTCCTCTCCAACGAGGAGATCCGGACGATCATCACGGCGCTCGGCACGGGCGTGCGCGAGGACTTCAACGTCGGCGAGGCCCGCTACCACAAAATCATCATCATGACCGATGCCGACGTGGACGGCGCCCACATCCGCACGCTGCTGCTCACGCTGTTCTATAAGGAGATGAAGGAGCTGATCGACATCGGCTACATCTACATCGCGCAGCCGCCCCTGTTCCGCGTCGCGAAGGGCAAAGAGGAGTTCTACGCCTACGACGAGAAGGAGCGCGACGGGTACGTGAAGCGGCTCTCCAACGGCGCCGAGGGACGAGGCAACATCTCCATCCAGCGCTACAAGGGTCTGGGCGAGATGAACCCCGACCAGCTGCGCGACACGACCATGGACCCCGCGAAGCGCACCCTCCTCAAGGTGACGATGGAAGATGCGCTCGAAGCGTCGCAGCTGTTCGAGACCCTGATGGGCGACGAAGTCGAGCCGCGGCGCAAGTTCATCGAAGAGAACGCCAAGTTCGTCCGCAATCTCGACGTCTGAGCATGGCCATCGGCGCCGCCGTTCTCGCGCTCCTCGCCTTGCTGGCGTGGTTTCTCTGGCCCTCCTCGGATGCCCGGCCGGGTGGGCAACGCCCCGGGGTGGACGAGGCCGAGCTCGAGGAAGCCGAGCGGGAGGTGCAGCAGGCGCCGGACGAGGACAGTGTCCGCGACTGGGGCCCGGGGGTCCAAAAACCCCCACCCGGCTAGGGGGGTGTGACTGGGGTCACCTGTGGCGCGCGAGCCACACATGGCGATCCTCATTGACTTTGGAACCTCCGTTGACCCATCCTGTACCCACGTAACAGACGACCACTGCTTCAGGCCCCGTTGCGCCCGCGATCGGCCGACGGGGCCTTGTGTTTTTTGGGGGAAAGGACGCGGATGGACGGCAGAGCGGTACTCGAGAGTCTCGATGTGGGCGTCGTCGTGATCGCCCCCGATTGGACGATCGTCGAATGGACGCCGGCCGCCGCCCGCATCGTCGGGATCACAGCCGACCGGGTGCTCGGGAAGGGCTTTTGGGTCGCCTTCCCGACCACCAAGGGGACCTCGGTCGAGCGCATTCTCCAAGGGGTCCTGTTCGACGGCCAGCCGCAGACGTACGTGCTGCCGGCCCGCGCGCCCGAATTCCGGGGGATGGTGTTCGAGACGCGCGTGACGCGTGGCCCGCGCAACCACCTGATCCTCGTGCTCCGCGACATGCGGTCGGACTTGAGCGCCGAGTCGCATGCGGCCCACATCCTCACCGCCTTCGAGCAGGAGCGGCGGTTCTACCGGCAGCTGTTCGACGCCCTGCCCAGCCCCGCGCTGGTACTCAGCGTGGACGGGCAGATCCTCGAGTCCAACCCACAGGCGACCGAGCTGCTCGGTGCGGCCGCGGCCGACGCGCTGCGCGGGCGTCCCATCGCCGACTGGATCCCGGCCTCGATGCGCCCGGCGTTCGCCACCTCGCTGCGCGACGCGATGCGCCAGCGGCAGCAGTGCCGCCTCCCTCTGGAGGTGGGCGACGAGTCCACGCGGGAGGTGGAGGCGGTCATCGAGAACGTGGATCCGGCGCAGCCCCAAGGCGTGCCCAAGCTCCTGTTCCTCGCGGTGGACGTGTCGCGCGAGGTGCTGTTGCAGCGGAAGCTGCTCCAAGCCGACCGGCTCTCGCAGCTCGGGGCTCTTGTCTCCGGCGTGGCGCACGAGCTCAACAACCCGCTCGCGGCGATCGCCGCCTTCGCGGAAGTGCTCGCGGTGGACGCCAAGACACCGGAGCTGAAGGAGAGCGCGGGGATCATCCACCTCGAGGCGATGCGCGCGGGGCGGATCATCCAGACCCTGCTCGACTTCGCGCGCCAGCGGGCGCAGGTGCGGCAGCCGGTGGACCTCAAGGAGATCGGCGAACGGGTGCTGGCGCTGCAGCGCAGCGCCCTCAAGAAGGCGCGCGTGCAGGCCACGCTGACCATCGGGGACGACGTGCCGGCCGTGCTGGGCGATCCGCAGGAGCTGCAGCAAGTCCTCCTCAACGCGGTGGTGAACTCCGTGCAGGCGATCGAGGCCGCCCAGCGCTCCGGCCGCATCACCATCGCCGCGCAGGGCATGGACGGGCACGTGGTGCTGTCGGTGGAGGACACGGGGCCCGGCGTCCCCGCCGAGATCCAGGACCGCGTGTTCGAGCCGTTCTTCACCACGAAGGGCGATCAAGGAACCGGTCTCGGCCTGTCGATCAGCTTCGGCATCGTGAAGGCGATGGGGGGGCGGATGTGGATTCAGAACATCGACGGCAGCGGCGCGCGCCTGGTCATGGAGCTGCCCGCCGAAGTCGCCGCTCCGCGCCCCACGCCGCAACCAGGTGTGCCCGCGGCCGCGCGGCCGCTGTCGGTGTTGATCATCGAGGACGAGGAGAGCGTCCGCCGCGCCATGATCCGGATGGCCGAGCGCCTGGGCCACCGCGTGACGAGCGCCGGCAGGTTCAACGACGCGGTCGGCCGGCTGCACGACACCGCAGCCCGCTACGACGCGCTGGTGGTGGACGTGCACCTCGACGAGGCGCACACGGGGTTCGACCTGTTCGAAGAGCTGCTGCAGGAGGGACGCGGCCGCGAGCGGCGCGTCGTGTTCACGACCGGCGACTCCATCTCGACCCAGACGCGGGACCGCCTGCAGCGCTCCGAGCGGCCCGTGCTCCGCAAGCCGTTCAACCTCGAGGAGCTGCGCGAGATGCTGGACCGGGTCGGGGGGGTGGAGGCGGAGCCGAGCTGAGCTCTTCCACGCCCGCCCGCGTCACCCGGTGCGACACCAGCGGGAGCGGCTTGTCCGTCAACTTGTCTCCGATCACGATCGCCTGCGCCAGGGCGTCGAATCCCGTGCGGACGCCGTCGGAGTCCTTGGCGAACACCGACGCGATCGGCTCCCCATCCAGCACCTTGTCGCCCGGCTTCACCGTGATCACGAACCCGACCGTCGGGTCGATGGGATCGTCCACCGTGCGCCGGCCGCCGCCCAAGGCGACGACGGCGCGGCCGATGGTGCGCGGCTCGACGCGCTGCACCACGCCGGTCCGCGGCGCCGAGTAGACCTCCACCGCCTGCGCCTGCGGCAACACGGCGGGGTCCTCGACCGCCTTGGCGTTCCCGCCTTGCGCTTCGATGATCTGCTCGAACTTCTCCGCAGCGAGGCCCGAATCGATCGCCGTCTCGAGCTTCTTGCGGGCCTTCTTCGTGGTCGTCTCGACGCCCGCCGCGAGCAGCATCTCCACACCCAGCGCGTACGTCACCTCCAGCAGGTCGGCCGGGCCTTCGCCCCGCAACGCGAGGATCGCTTCCTCGGTTTCGAGCACGTTGCCGCAGGCCCGGCCGAGGGGACGGTCCATGGCGGTCAGCAACGCGACGGTCGGACAGCCGCGGTCCTCTCCCAACGCGATCATGGTGCGGGCGAGCTCGAGCCCCCGGTCGAGGCTCGGGAGGAACGCGCCGGAGCCGCGCTTGACGTCGAGCACGAGCCCGGTGAGGCCTTCGGCGAGCTTCTTGGACATGATGCTCGCCGCGATGAGGGGAATGGATTCGACCGTCGCGGTGACGTCGCGCAGCGCGTACAGCCGCCGGTCGGCGGGCGCGATCTCGCCCGTCTGCCCCATGAGCACACAGCCGAGCTTCTGCACCTGCGCCTTCGCCTCGACGAGCGTCAAATCGGTGCGGAAGCCGGGAATGGCCTCGAGCTTATCGAGCGTGCCGCCGGTGTGCCCCAGCCCACGCCCCGACATCATCGGGACGGCCACGCCGCAGGCGGCGACGAGGGGGCCGAGCACGAGCGAGACTTTGTCGCCCACGCCGCCGGTCGAGTGCTTGTCGATCCGGGGCGTGGCCCAGCCGTCGAACGTGAGTCGCTGGCCCGACGCGAGCATGGCGTCGGTGAGCGCGGCGAGCTCCGTCCGCTCGAGGCCGCGCAGGAACACGGCCATGAGCAGCGCCGCCATCTGGTAATCGGGGATCTGGCCGGCGGTGTATTCGGCGACGAGCGCCGACCACTCCTCCGGCGTGAGCGTGCCGCCGTCGCGCTTGCGCTCGATCAGGGGTACCACGATCATTCAGCCGCCACCTCCTCCAGCCCGGAGCTGTTCATGCGCCTCATCGCCCCACTCGTCGCGCTCGCGGTTGCGGCCGCGGCGCTCCCGCTCGCCGCGCAGACGGCCGCCGGGCACGTCGCGCTGGGCGACAGCGCCCAGCCGATGCTCCACCCCGACGTGGGGCTGCGGCACTACCAGGCGGCGCTCGCGCTCGATTCGACGAGCTACGAGGCCAACTGGAAGGCGGCGCGGGCGATCGCCGACGTCGCCAAGCAGATCGCGGGCGCCGCCGACTCGCTCAAGCGGCGCCGCGACAGCTTGTACTCGGTGGGCCGGGGCTACGCCGAGCGCGCCGTGCGCGCCGACTCGCTGGGCGCCGACGGACACTACGCCCTCGCGATGGTCCTGGGCCGGCTGTCCCGCACCAAGGGCAGCAAGGAGCGCGTGCGATTCGCCAAGGTGATCTTCGACGAGGCCACCCGCGCCATCGCGCTCAACCCGAACCACGACGGGGCCCACCACGTGCTCGGCGCCTGGCACGCCGAAGTGAAACGCCTCTCCGGCATCCAGCGCTTCTTCGCCAAGGCGCTGTTCGGCGGCGGGTTCATGAGCGTGGCCAACTGGAACGACGCCGTCCAGCACCTCCAGCGCGCGGTGGCGCTGAACCCGCCGCACATCTATCACCGCCTCGAGCTGGCGGAGGTGTACGAAGACCTGGGCCAGTACACCAAGGCCCGCGAACAGCTGATGGTCATTCCCACGCTTCCCGTCGCCGACGTCATGGACCCGCAGTACAAGCGGGAAGCCGCCGAGTTCCTCGCGGACATCAAGGACGAGAAGGACCGGAACTAGCGCTTCCGCATCAGGCGCTCGATCGCGTCCGTGCTGCGCGGCGCGCCGGCCGACAGCCATTCGCCGCCCGTGGCCGTGACGAGCACGTCGTCTTCGATTCGCACGCCGAGGTGCTCGTCCCGCAGGTAGATCCCAGGCTCCAGGGTGATCACCGCTCCCGGCTGAAGGGGCCGCCCCCCGCCGACGTCGTGGACGTCCATCCCGATGGGATGGCCGAGCCCGTGGATGAAGTACTCGTCGCAGCTCGACGTCTCCCCGCACAGCTTGCCGGAGTGCTCCCGCATGTAGCGGCGCGCGACGCCGTCGAGCTGGCGCAGCGTCGCTCCCGGGCGCACCGAATCGAACGCGGCCTGCTGCGACGCCAGCACCAGGTCGTAGATGGCCTTCTGGCGGGGTGTGAACCGGCCGTTGACCGGAAAGGTGCGCGTCACGTCGGCCGTGTACTGGCCCCATTCCGCGGCAGCGTCGATCACCACGAGATCGCCGTCCGCCGTGCGGCGGCGGTTGACGTCGTAATGGAGCGTCGTGCTGTTGGGCCCGCTGCCCACGATGGACGGGTAGCCCACGCGGTCACCGCCGTTGCGGCGGAATCCCTCCTCGAGCACCGCCTCGAGCTCGTATTCGTACATCCCGGGGCGGGCGGCCCGCATCGCCGCCACGTGCCCCGCGACGCTGATGGTCACGGCGACCCGCAGCCGCGCGATTTCGTCGGCGTCCTTCACCGCGCGCATCGAGTCCACGATCGGGAGCACGTTGCGCACGTCGGCGCCCGAGAACACCAGGTCGACGATGCGGCGCTCGTCGCGCGTGGCGCCGCCCAGCGGGACGTAGAGGAGTTGCAGCCCCGCGAACCGCAGGCCCCGCAGGCGCGCGTCCAGCGAGTCGGTCGGCAGGACGGTCGCCAGCCCCGAGAGCCGGGCGGCGACGCTGTCTGGGCCCAGGCGCAGTCCGGTCCACCGCTCCTGCGCCGGGTTGCGGGGCGGGAGGAACAGCACGGCGTCGAGGGAATCGGGACCGCGGGCGGTCAGCAGCAGCCACGCGTCCTGCGTCTCGAGCTCGGTGAAGTAGTAGAACGTGTTGTCCTGCCGGAAGTCGTTGTCTTGGACGTAGTCCCGTTCGACGTTCCGCTCGTGGGCGGCGGGGATCAACACGGCGCCGCGGCCGATCCGCGACAGCAGCGCCCGGCGCCGCGCCGCCGTGGCGGCCGTGTCCACCGGCCGGCCCATCCCGGGCAATTCGGGAGCCGGCGTGTAGAGCCCGATCGGCGCCGCGGCGGCCGGCGTCTGCGCCGGCAACGGCGCGCGCGCGATGACGGCGGCGAAGAGGAGCAGCGCTGTGCGCATGGGCACCGAAACTAACGCTATATTTGAGTCATGACCATCTCGTCGGCCCTGACCCACGCGGAAGGCGAGCGGCTCGCCGCGCGGATCGCCGAGCTGGAGCACGAACGCAAGCATCTCCTCGCGGTCATCGAGATCCTCAAGGAAGCGTCAGGCTCGCTCCACTTCATCGACATTCTCCAGTCCATCGCGCGCAAGCTGGGCGAGTCGTTCGGCCTGGACCGCTGCTCGATCTTCCTGGGGGAGAAGGGCGGCAAGTCGGTCCGCCTCGTAGCCTCGTACGAGGATCCCACGATCCGCAACTACGTCGTGGACCTCGAGCGCTACCCGGAGCTGAAGCGGGCGATGCAGCACGGGGAGACGGTGTTCATCCCCGACGCCGCGAACGACCCCAGCCTGAAGCACGTAAAAAGCGAGCTGATCAACCGCCGCGTGAAATCGATCACGGTGGTGCCGATCACGTGGCGCTCGCTCGCCATCGGCGCGATCTTCCTCCGCACCTACCGCGACGGCCCCACCTTCTCGGACGGCGATGTGCGGTTCGTGCAGGTCGTGGCGTCGCTCACGGCCCAGGCCCTGCGCAACGCCCACCGCTACGAGCGACTCGCCCAGCGCCAGCACGACATGGGCGACCAGCTGCGCCGCATGGAGCTCGAGCGCGTGGCGCTGCTCGCCTTCCTGCGCCGCCTGCTCGACTCCTTCGGCCAGCGCGACGGCGCCTGGGGGGAGGGCCTCCTTCCCAAAGCCAGCGCCGACGAGCTCGATCGCCTGGTGGGCGTGGCGATGGCCGTCATTCAGGAAGAAGCCAAGGGGCGGTGAAGGCCGCGGCGGCGCGTGCCGCCGAGCTGCGGCGGATCCTCGAGCGGGCGAACCACGCCTACTACGTGCTCGACAAGCCGGACATGTCCGACGCGGAGTACGACCGGCTGTTCCGCGAGCTGCAGGCGCTGGAGGCGCAGCACCCCGAGCTGCGCACGCCGGATTCTCCGACCCTGCGGGTGGGCGCCGAGCCGTCCGACGCGTTCCGTAAGCACCGCCACCTCGTCCCCATGCTCTCCCTCGCCAACGCGTTCTCCGAGGCGGAGCTGGTCGAGTGGGAGGAACGGAACGCTCGGGTCGTTCCCGACGTCAGAACCGCGGGTTACACGCTGGAAGTGAAAATCGACGGGGCGGCCGTGAGCCTCACCTACGAAAACGGCGTGTTCACCATCGGCGCGACCCGCGGCAACGGCGTCATCGGCGAGGATGTGACCCCGAACCTCCGCACCGTGCTCGACCTCCCCCTCCGGCTGCAGGGGAAGGCGTGGCCGAAAAAGATGGAAGTACGCGGCGAGGTCTACCTCTCGAAGACCCAGTTCGAGCGCGTGAACGTCGAGCGCGAGAAGGCGGACGAGCCGCCCTTCGCCAATCCCCGCAACGCCGCCGCCGGCGCGCTGCGCCAGCACGACCCCAAAATCGTGCGGTCCCGCGGCCTGCGGGTCTTCTGCTTCCACGTCGAGGCCCCGGGCCAGAAGCTGCCGTTCGATACCCAAGCCGGACTGCTGCAGCAGCTGCACGCCTGGGGATTCCCCATCGAGCCGCACCACACCCTCGTGCCCGACCTCGCCGCCGCCCACTCGGCCGTCGCGAAGCTCGAAGCGCTGCTCCCGACGCTCGACTACGGCGCCGACGGCGTCGTCGTGAAGGTGAACCGGCTCGCGTTGTACGCCGAGCTCGGCACGCGCGGCGGCCAACGCGAGCCGCGCTGGGCGATCGCGCGCAAGTTCGCTCCCGAGGTCCAGGTCACAAAGCTCCGTGAGATCCGCATCAACGTCGGCCGCACGGGCGCCCTCAATCCGTACGCCGTGCTCGAGCCCGTGGAGATCGGCGGTGTGACCGTCTCTACCGCCTCGCTGCACAATTTCGACCTGATCAAGGCCAAGGACATCCGGGAAGGGGATCTCGTGGAGGTCACCCGGGCCGGGGAGGTGATCCCGCAGGTGCTGGGCCCGGTGATCACTCCCGGCACGCGGCGGAAGAAGCCGTACGAGCCGCCGGAGAAGTGTCCCGTGTGCGGCTCCGCCGTGGAACGACCCCCGGACGAGGTGGCGATCTACTGTCCCAACGTCTCCTGTCCCGGGCGCGTCCTCGAGAGCATCGTCCACTTCGCCGCGCGGAATGCGATGGATATCCGCGGCCTCGGCTACGAGACCGTGCGCCTGCTGCTCGATGCCAAGCTGATCCGCGACGTGGCGGATCTCTACGACCGGCGAAAGCTCGACCTCATGCCGCTGCTCGGCCTGGAAGGATTCGCCGAGAAGTCCGCGCGACAACTGCTCGACGCGATCGACGCCTCCAAGCGGCAGCCGCTCTCCACCCTGCTCTTTGCCCTGGGCATCCGGCACGTGGGCGCGCAGGGCGCGAAGCTCCTCGCCCGGCACTTCGGGACCATGGATGGGCTCACGAAGGCCACGGAGGAGGAGATCGCCGCGATTCGCGGCGTCGGCCCGGCGATCGCCGCCGCCGTCGTCGGGTTCTTCCGCGACGCGAGGAACCGGAAGCTCGTCGAGCGCCTGGAGAATCTCGGCCTCACGATGACCGAGCCGGTGGCGGCCACGGCGGGCGGACCGCTCGCGGGCCACACCTACGTCATTACCGGGACGCTCCCGTCGCTGTCCCGCCAGAAGGCGGCGGAATTGATCGAGGCCGCCGGCGGCCAGGTGACCGACAGCGTGTCCAAGAAGACGACGGCGGTCGTCGTGGGCGCCGACGCGGGGTCGAAGCTCGAAAAGGCGAAAGCGCTCGGCGTGCCGCTCATCGACGAAGCCGAACTCTTGCGCCGCGCGCGCTCGAAACCCTAACTTGGCGTCCCATATGACCGCGTCCCTCCCCTTCCTTTCCCCGGCCGGTCTCGGTGACGGCCTCTCGGTCGGCCGCGGGACCCTGCGGCAGCTCCACGCCAGCCTCGCGAGCCGCGCACCCGACCAGGCCATCGCGATTTTGCAGGAAGCGGGCTACGCCGCCGGCGAAGGCATCTACCGCAGCTTCGCCGCCTGGCTCCCCGGGCGCGCGGGCGTCGACCGACCCGAGGACCTGGACGCCGACCTCCTCACCGAGGTGCTGTCGGACTTCTTCGTGCACACGGGCTGGGGCACCCTGTCGATGAGCCCCGTCGGCACCGCCGCGTTCGCGGTGGACTCGACCGACTGGGCGGAAGCCGAGCCGGACAGCGCCCAGACGCCGATGTGCTTCTTCTCGGCGGGGATGCTCGCCGACTTCCTGGGGCGGCTTTCGGGCGAGCCGGTGGCGGTGATGGAGGTCGAGTGCCGCAGCCGCGGTGACGCGCGCTGCCGCTTCTTGTCGGCGACCCCCGAGGTGCTGCAACAGGTGTACGAGGCGATGACGGCGGGGCAGACCTACGAAGAGGCGCTCAGCGGCGCGCCACGCTGACCCCCTCCAGCAGCAGCGACGGCGACCAGCGTGACCCGAGCCAGCGCCCGTCGGTCCCCACCCCCCCGATCCGTTTGAGCAGGTCGTAGGCATTCCCCGCCACGGCGGCGTCCTTCACGCGTCCCACGACCTCGCCGCGCCGCACCCGGTACGCCAGGGCCACTGGATGGCTGAAGGCTCCTCCGATCACGTTCCCCTGCCCCACGCCGATGAGATCGTCGACGATCAACCCGTCGGTCATGTCGGCGATCAGGTCGCCACCCAGTCGGGGACCGGGGTCCGGGGCCCGGTGGTCGCCCACGATGAGATTCGAATACGCGATCCGCGGCTTCCCGAAGATCCCGCGCCGGCCGTGGCCCGTGCTACGCGTGCCAGCCCGAGCCGCGGTCTCGAGGTCGTATACGAACCGCCGCACGATGCCGCGTTCCACGAGACCTGTCGTGCGCGAAGCGATGCATTCGTCATCGATCGGCCGCGATGCCGCGCGCGCCGGCGTGAGCGGGTCGTCGGTGATGGACAAGCCCGGGTCGAACATCGCCTCGCCGACCTTGCCGGCGAGCGGAGAGGTGCCCTGCAGCACCGTCTTCCCGGAGAGCGCATGCTCGAGGGGCAACAGAACGGCGGCGAGGCCGGCCGGCGTGAAGACCACGGGAAGGGCGCCCTCGGGCGGCTCCACGACGGTGAGGGCCGGCTGGAGCCGCCGCTCGATCGAGCCGGCCAGCGCGTCCAGGTCGGCGTCCCCGGGCAGACCGGCGCCCGTGTACTGATCGTAAACCATCAGCACGTCGTCGCCCGCGATACGGAGCAGCTCGGCGGTCACGCCGACCCCGGTCGCCCGATAGCCGCCGCGCGCGCCAACCGTGTTCCCCACCGCCGTCTCCACGATCTCCCGCTCGACGGCGACGTTCACCTGGCAGCCCTCGCGCGCCAAGCGCTCGACGAGCATGCGGCCCATCTGGATCAAGCGCTCGAGGGACGCGCCCGCGGCGGTGTCGAAATGTGTCGCGACGTCGGGCAGCGGGGACGCGGCCGGAAACGTGAGGTCGAGCGGCTCTCCCAGCTCGGCGGAGGCGCGGGCCCGATCCACCAGGGCTCCGACGTCGGCTTCGGTGGCGGTCGTCCCGGCCACGCCGACGCGCCCGCCCGCCAGCACGCGGAGATTGATGCCCGCCTCTTCGGTGACGCCGACCGTCTTGAGCCGTCCCGACTCGAAAGCGACCGCCGTCCGCTCCTCGCGCCGCCACAACGCGTCGGCGCCGTCCACCCGGCGCCGGGCGGCGTCGAGCAGCCGGCCGACCACATGGGTCACGCCGGGACGTCGCCCCCGACGAGCGCCTCCTCGATGCGGACGTGCGGCGCGCCCTCCGTGACGGGGAGCGGGAACTGGCCCCCCTTACCGCACCCGCCGCCCATCTGGTTCCAGGTGAAGTCGCCCGCGATATGGTCGATCCGGTCGAGCGTCTGGAACAGGTTCCCCGCCAGGACCACGTCCTTCACCAGCTCGGCGACGTGGCCGTCGCGGATCATGTGCCCGTAGGCCGCGGTGAACGAGAAGTTCTCGAGCATCGTCTGGCCGCCGAAGGCGCCGCAGGCGTACACGCCCAGGGGGATGTCCTTGATCAGGTCCGCGAAGCTGCCCCGGCCCGGGGCGATATAGGTGTTGGTCATCCGCACGATGGGCGGGTGGCGGAAGGAGATGGCCCGGGCGTTGCCCGTGGGCCGTTCGCCCAGCCTGGCAGCGGTTTCGCGGGAGTGCAGCCGGCCGACCAGAATCCCGCCCGTGATGAGCGGGGTGTCCTGGGTGGGCGTGCCTTCGTCGTCGAAGGGAAGGGTGCCGCGCAGTCCGGGCGCCGCGCCGTTGTCGCCCACGTTGAGCACCGGCTTTCCGAAGCGGCGGCCGAGGGTCATCATCTCGCGCGCCTGCGGGCTCTCGTACACGAAGTCGGCCTCCGACAGGTGGCCGAAGGCTTCGTGGACGAACACGCCCGCCAGCTCGTTGTCGAGGATCACGGGATAGGCGCCCCCCTTGACGCGCGGCGCATCGAGCAGGTCGACCGCCCGCCGGGCGACGGTCCGGAACCGCTCCTCGAGCCCGTGCACGCTGCGCCACCCCTTGCGCAGGCCGATGGACTCGAGGCCCTTCTCGATCGTGCCGTCCCGGCGGGCGATCGCGGTCCCCGACAGGACCACCTCGGGGCGGAGCTGCGAGAGCGCCGTCCCCTCGGAATTGACGTACCAGACCTCGCTGACCTCGTCCTGATAGCTCGCCTGGGTGTCGACCACGCGGTCGGAGACGCCGAGCATGGCGCCGTTGTACGCCTCGAGGAGGCGCTTCTTCTCGGCGAGCGGCACGCCGCGCACGTCGCCGTCCAGGTCGAGAGCCGCGGCGGCCACCTGCGGCACCGTCTCCGCGAGGCGGATCGGGTCGTCGAGCCGGACGGCCCGGGACAACTGGTTGGCCCGCGCGACCATGGCCGGCAGCTCGTCGAGCGACGTGAAGGAAGCGATCCCCCACCCGCAGCCTTTGTTCAGCGCGCGGACGAACCCGCCCTCGTCCTCACTGACGGTGGCGGTCTCGAGGCGCCGGCCGCGGAACGTGACGGCGGAGCTCCAGGTGCGTTCGACGCGGATTTCGGTGTAGTCGGCGCGGGAGGCCTTGAGCGCCGCCGCGAGACGGTCCCTCAAACTCCCGGCCCCAGATCTTTCAACTTTTCGGCGTAGTCGGGCCGCACCACAATCTCACCGCCGATGATGACCTCACGGTCCCACGGGAGGATGATGAAGTTCGTGGTTTCGAGCGCGCAAAAGTCGGGCTTGTAGTCGCCGGTGCGGAACGAGACGGCCGTCTTCACCGCCGCGGGCTTCAGGTCACGCACGGTCGCGAGCGCCAGCTTGATGGTGTTGCCCGACTCGCAGGTCTCGTCCACCAGCAGGACGCGCTTGCCCGTCACGAGGCGCGGCGGTCCCGCGATGACCGCCGGCATGGCACCGGGCGCGTCGCGCGTGATCGCAATCGAGGCAAAGTCGCGCTGCAGGATGCTGGCCACCACCGCGCCGGGGATGACGCCCGCCCGGGCGATCCCGATGACCACCTCGGGGTCGTATTCACGGAAGATCTTCAACGCCAGCGCCCGGCACAGCTCGCCGAAGAACGGCCAGTCGACCTGCAGGACGCCGTGGGGCGTCTTGCGGGTCGCGCGGGCGCCGACGGCGGGCTTGGGCGGCACGGAGGACATGGAGCGGGAAGCTACATTGCCAACGTCCGCAGCCGCAAGCTATTTTCGGCGCATGGGTTTCTGGCGCCGCCTCTTCGGCGGCTCGTCCGCGGACGATCTCAGACCCCAGCGCCTGGATTATCTCAACGAGGCGCTCGCGCTCGAGCGGCAGGGTGATTACGACGCGGCGCTCACGTCGTACCGCCTGGCGCTGCGTGACCACCCCAACGACGCCCGCATTCTCCAGAACATGGCGATCGCGTTCACGAAAACCCGCCGCCTGGACGAAGCGATCCGCCACTACCGGCGCGCCCTCGAGCTCGACACGGGGCTCGCCGGCGCCCATTACGGGCTCGCGTTCCTGCTGCTGAAGCGCGGCGATCCCGACGGCGCCGCCCAGCACCTCAAGGCGTTTCTCGCGCATCCTCCCAAGGGACCCGACGCCCAGAAGTGGATCGAGCACGCCACCCAGGCGCTGCGCGACCTGGGGGCGGGCGTCACGCCCGCACCGTCGCCCGACGGAGGCGGTCCCTGACGCGACGGGCCCGAACGGGGGCGCTGCTGCTCGCCCTGGCGGCGCTCTCCTGCGGACAGCTCGGCACCGACCTCGATCAAGTCGTCGCGCTCGAGGTGTTCCTCCCCGACAGCGGGCGCGTCGAAGTCGGCGACACGCTGCGCCCGGGCGCGCGCGCCTTGAACGGCCGCGGTGATTCCGTAGCGGCGCCGATCTCCTGGAGCTCGCTCGACACGGCGATCGTCGCCGTCGTGGACAGCGCGGCCGGCGTCACCTTCGCCAGAGCCGTCGGGACCGGGCGGCTGCAGGCACGCGTGGGCGGGCTGCGGTCCAACCCGCAGAGCGTCGTCGTGGCGCTGCGGCTCGACTCGGCGAGCGCGGCCGGGCCCGATACGGTCACCGTGACGGCGCCCGACTCGGTCTCCGATTCCCTGGTCGTGAAGGCGTGGGTAGGGACGAGCGGGTCGGCCGGCCGCCGGGTGATGTACGCGGCCGCCATCTATCCACCCGGCGGGACGACGCTCACATTTGTGCCCGGGAGCACCGTCGTCACCAACGGCGCGGGCATCGCCGCCGCCCAGGTGCGGCTCGTGGCAGGCACGCGGCCCGACTCGGTGCTCGTGACGGCCACCCTACGGCGTCTCGACGGCACCTTGGTGCCCGGGACCCCTGTGACTTTCGTCGTGGAGTTCCGGCCATGAGCAAAGGAACGCTGACCCAGCTCTTTTTCACCGCGGTGGAGCGTCACGCCGCGTTGCCGGCCGCGTTCCGTTCCAAGGTCGCGGGCGCCTGGACGCCCATCGCCCACCGGGCTGCCGCCGACCGGGTGCAGGCCATCTCGCTGGGGCTCCGCGAGCTGGGCGTGCAACCCGGCGACCGCGTGGCCCTGGTGTCGGAGAACCGTCCCGAATGGGCGCTGGCCGACTACGCCTGCCTGTGCGCCCGCGCCGCCGACGTCCCGATCTACCCGACCCTCACGCCCAAGCAGACCGAATACATCCTGCGCGACTCCGAGGCGGTCGCCGTGCTCTGCTCCACGGCCAACCAGCTGGCCAAGGTGCTGGAGGTACGGGCCGCTCTGCCCGCGCTGCGCCACGTCATCGTGTTCGACGCGGCGGCCAAGCGCGACGCCGTGTTGACGCTGGCGGAGGTCGAGGCCAAGGGCCGGGCCGCGGCCGCGAAGACCCCCGACTGGAAGCGCGACGCGCTGGCGGTACGGCCCGACGACCTCGCCACGCTGATCTACACGTCGGGGACGACCGGCGATCCCAAGGGTGTGATGCTGTCGCACCACAACATCTGGTCCAACGTCCAGGCCGTGCTGCAGATGATCCCGATCGGGCATGGGGACGAGTGCCTGTCGATGCTGCCGCTGTCGCACAGCTACGAGCGGATGGTGGACTACACCTTGTTCCAGGCGGGCGTGGTCATCAATTACGCGGAGTCGTTCGACACGGTGGCGGCGAACCTCCAGGAAGTGAAGCCGACCGTCGTGCTCTCGGTGCCCCGGTTGTACGAGAAGGTGTACGCGCGCGTGCTGGAGAACGCGCTCTCGGGCAGCGCCGTGAAGCGTGCGATCTTTTTCTGGGCGAAGCGCGCCGGGGAGGAGTGGGCGACGCACGCCCTCGCGGGGCTCCCGATCCCCGGCGGGCTCGCCTTCAAGAAGCGCATCGCCGACGGGCTGGTGTTCTCGAAGCTGCGGGCGCGGACGGGCGGCCGGATCCGGTTCTTCGTCTCGGGCGCCGCCCCGCTCTCCGCCGACATCGCGAAGTTCTTCTACTCCGCGGGGCTGCCGGTGATCGAGGGATACGGCCTGACCGAGTCGTCGCCCGTCCTGACCCTCAACCCGCTGGAGCGGATCAAGCTCGGCACCGTCGGGAAGGCGATCCCCGGGGTCGAGCTCAAGATCGCGGCGGACGGCGAGATCTTCGCACGCGGGCCGAACATCATGCGCGGCTACTACAAGCTGCCCGACGCCACGCGCGAGACCGTGGACGCCGAGGGGTGGCTGCACACCGGCGACATCGGCGAGATCGATTCGGACGGCTACCTGAAGATCACCGATCGCAAGAAGGAGCTGATCAAGACCGCGGGCGGGAAGTACATCGCCCCGCAGCCGATCGAGGGGATGATCAAACGCAACAAGTTCGTCGCGAACGCCGTGCTCTACGGGGACCGCCGCAAGTTTCCGATCGTGCTGGTCGTGCCGAACTACGACAGTCTCGAGCGCTGGGCCAAGGAGCGCAGCCTGAGCTACGCCTCGCACGCCGAGCTGATCGGGCTCGCGGACGTGAAGGCCAAGGTGGAGCGGGAAGTGATGGGCAGCCTGCGCGATCTCGCGAAATTCGAGATGCCGAAAAAGGTGATCCTCCTGGAGCGGGATTTCACGATCGAGGCGGGTGAGCTGACACCGACGCTGAAGGTGAAGCGGCGCGTGGTCGAAAAGCGCTACAAGGAGCTGATCGACCGCGCCTACGCGTCGGAGGACGCGATCGCCGCGGCGATCGAGGGATGACGCTCTCCTACGACGAAGCCGTCCACAGCTACATCGGGGCGACGCTGATCACCGTCGCGGCGCTCGGCGCCTTCTTCGTGGACCGCCCCGGCAGTCCCGTCTGGCGCCAGCACGCCTGGCTCGCCCTGGCGGTGTTCCTCAGCTGGATCGTCATGGGCTCGAACGAGTCGTGGACGCCGCCCGCGACCGGCAACGTGTGGTGGACGCCGATCGTGCATCTCGTGTCGCCCAACAATGCCCCGAAATCGTGGTGGGCGTCGCTCGCGTCGCCGCACACGCTGCAGCACAAGCTGTCCGCCCTCTGCATCGTGACGCCCGCGGTGACCGAGTGGTTCATCCGCCGCCGCCCCGAGCATCCGGCGACGCCCTACCTGCGCTGGACGGCGCCGGTCGCCCTCCTGGTCGTCGCCGTCATCTTCACCGTGCACCGGCCCAACCATCGGCACGTCCACGGGATGGCGCTCGATCCCGCGGCGATGCGGTCGGAGCTGTACCAGCACTACGTGTTCGCCGCAGCGCTTCTCGCCGCCGCGATCGCCGTGTTTCTCGCACGCCTCCCCGCCACCGCCTCCCGCATCCCGCCGCGGGCGTGGTATGCGTTCATGGCGCTGGGGGGGTTGGTCTTCGTGACGTTTAGAATCTGACGGTAAGGGACGGTAAGGGACGGTAAGGGTCGGTAAGGGAACCTACCGTCTCTTACCGTCCCTTACCGTCTCTTACCGTCTATTTCTTCTCGCCCACCCAAAGCCCGTCCGCCGCTGCCAGTTTTTCCAGGCCGATCGGCAGGTCGGGGTGCTCGTGCTCGACCACGAAGCGGCGGCCGCGGAGCAGAATGCGGTGTGCCTCGACCAGCCACGCCGACGTGGCACAGTCGGCGCCCACCACCACGCCGCGCGCGATGCCGCTGCGCAGCGGAATCTTGTCGCTGGCGCGGAGCAGCGACAGGACGGAGAGCTCCTCCGCGTCGGGTGGGGGGTTGATGCCGATGAAATGAACGCCCGCCATCAAGGCGGCGAGGCCGACGGCGCGGCGCGCCGCGTTGCCGAGCAGCACGACGAACCCGCCGGGACCGGAGAGCTCGAGGAGCGCTTGGATGGTCGCGGCGTCGGGAGGCGGGACACGAGAAGCGGGAAACGTGGGTTCTCGCCCCGGCACGTTTCCCGTTTCCCGTTGCACGTTTCCCGTGAAGTCGACGACGCCATTCACGATCAGGAATTCCTTGCGGCACACCGAGCACCCAACGAGCCCGGACCGCACCATCCGTCCGATCATCTCGCCCGTGGAGAGCACCATCGGCTCTTCGGCGTGCGGCTCGGGGCAGCGCAGCATCTCGGTCAGCTCGATGTGCATGAGGACGGGGCTAGGGACTTGGGCCTAGGGGATCGACAGTCGTCAGTTCCGGGGCGTATACACGGTGGGTAGCAAGCGAATCTCCGTGACCGCCAGTCGCGCCGGCCGCGTGACCGCGAACCGCACCGCCTCGGCCACGTCCTCCACGCGCATCATGTCCTTGCGCTTCGTGAACCCGGGCTTCGAGTCGGGGTCCACGGCGTCCCAGATTCCCGTGTCCACCGGCCCCGAGGAGATCAGCGTGGTGCGCACGCCCGTCCTCGCCGTCTCCGCGCGGATCACCTCGTGCATGCCGCGTAACCCGAACTTGCTCGCCGCGTACGCGCTCGAGCCTGGGAAACCGATGTAATCGGAGATCGACCCGATCGTGACGAGATGGCCGCTCCCCCGCTCCACCATGCGGGGCACGAGCGCGCGCGCCAGCAGGAACGGCGCCGTGAGGTTCGTCGCGAGCGTCGCGGTGAAGTCGGCGGGCGTCGTGTCGGCGAGCGGCTTGATCATGAAGATCCCGGCGTTGTTCACGAGCACGTCGGGGACGCCCATCTCCCCCGTCACGCGGCCCACGGCGCGGTCGACGTCCTCGGCGCGCGTCACGTCGCACCGGATGTCGGTGCGGCGGTCGCCCGAGGCGTCGTGCAGGCTGCGCGCCAGGCGCACGACGTGCATTCCCTCCGCCCGGAGCGCATCGGCGACCGCGAGCCCGATGCCGCGGGACGCGCCCGTCACGAGCGCGAGCATCACGCCAGGCCGTTGCCGCCGTGCACGAGGCGCAGGAACTCGTCGCGGGTCTTGGCGTCGTCGCGGAACGCACCGCGCAGGGCGCTCGTGACGGTCTTCGAGTTCTGCTTCTCCACGCCGCGCATCATCATGCAGAGGTGATACGCCTCGATCACGACACCCACGCCGAGGGGCTTGAGGACCCGGCACAGCGCGTCGGCCACCTGGTCGGTGAGCCGTTCCTGCACCTGGAGCCGGCGCGCGTACACCTCGACCACGCGTGGGATCTTGGACAGGCCGACGATCCTCCCGTCGGGGAGGTAGGCGACGTGGGCCTTGCCGTAGAACGGCAGCAGGTGGTGCTCGCACAGCGAGTAGATCTCGATGTCGCGCACGCAGATCATGCTTTCGTGCTTTTCGTCGAACAGCGCGTCGCCGATCACGTCTTCGACCGCCATGCCGTAGCCGCGCGTCAGCCACTTGAGCGACGCCTCGACGCGGGCGGGCGTTTGCAGCAGCCCGTCGCGCTTCGGATCCTCGCCCAGCTGCGCGAGCATCTCGCGCACCAGCGTCTCGAAGGCCACGTTGGTCACGTCCCGTCGTAGTCTACGTAGTTACGCTCGGTCTCCCACACGCGGATGCGCGCCAGCCGCGCCGGCCGCAGCGCCGGTTCGAGCACGCGCCAACACACGACGGCGATGTTCTCCGCCGTGGGGATCAGATCGTGGAACCAGGGGACGTCCAGGTTCAGGTTCTTGTGATCCAGGTGCCGGACGAAGCACTCGGTCACGATCTCCTTCAACCGGTTGATGTCGAGCACGTAGCCGGTGGCGGGATCGATCTCCCCCTCCACCGAGACGTCGAGGTTGTAGTTGTGCCCGTGGAAGTTCGGGTTGTTGCAGACGCCGAAAATCCGCTCGTTCTCCGCATCCGAGAACCGCGGATTGCAGAGGCGGTGGGCGGCGTTGAAGTGCACCCGGCGCGTCACGACGCAGCGCGGCATCGCTTGTTCGACCTCCCTGGCGGGACTAACTTGGGCCCTCGTGCGACTCCTAAAGCTACTCGCCTCCGTGCTCGAGGCGGGAGGCTCCGCGCTGGCGGCGCTGTGGACCTTTCCGAGCATCCTGCTCTCCGCCTTCCTGGTCGCCTGGGGTGCGGAAGCGGCGCAGTTCCTGATCTCCCAGGGGCTCGCCCTCGCGATCCTCGCCTGGCTGCAGACGCTGCCCGAGTTCGCCGTCGAAGCCGTGATCGCGTGGGAGGCGGGGAAAGACCCCGAGCGCGCCCACCTCGCGATCGCGAACCTCACGGGCGCGATCCGCCTCCTGCTGGGCCTCGGCTGGCCGATGATCTACTTCGTGTTCGCGTTCTTCGGCCGTCACCACGCCACGGAGCGACTCCCGTCCATCAAGCTCCACCACGAGCACGCGGTCGAGGTCGTGGGTCTCGTGCCGCCCTTGCTCTATTTCGTCGTGATCGTCCTCAAGCAGTCGCTCAGCTGGGTGGATGCGGTCGTGCTGCTGGCCTTGTACGTGGCGTACCTCCTGGTGCTGCTGCGCCATCCGCCGCACAGCGTCGAGGAGCTGGCCGACGCTCCCCGCGTCTCCCAGTGGGCCTACCGCCAGCGCGGCTGGCGCCGTCAGGCGGCGGTCGGCGGATTGTTCGCGGTCGGGGGCTACCTCCTGTACGTGACGGCACACCCCTTTCTCGAGTCGATGCTGGCCGTCGCGGCGGTCTTGGGCGTGAGCCAGTTCGTGCTGGTGCAATGGGTGGCGCCGTTCCTGTCCGAGTTCCCTGAAAAGGTCTCGGCCTTCTTCTGGGCGAAGCGCGTCACCCACGCACCCATGGCCCTCATGAACATGGTGTCGAGCAACATCAATCAATGGACGGTGCTCGCGGCGATGATCCCGCTCGTGTACGGCTACTCGCATTGGCGCCACACCGGCGCATGGGTGGACTTCCACTTCGACGCCGAGCAACGGCTCGAGATCGTGCTCACGTTGCTCCAGACGGGCCTGGGCGTGGTCGTGCTCGCGAACATGGAGTTCGACTGGCTCGAAGCGAGCGCCCTGTTCGTGCTGTGGGCGGTGCAGTTCTTCGTACCGCACCTGCGGCAAGAGGTGGCGGTCGCGTACGCGGTGTGGATCGTCGTCCTGGGGATCGGGTTCGCCACGAGGGCACGAGAGCTGCTGGCGCCGAGGTATTTCTGGGAGACCGTCAGAAAGACAACCGGCCGGTCACCGGTGTAACCCGGGCCGGCCGGTCGGTACCACAGGAACGAGGAGGATTATTGAAGCCCGAGAGTAATGACTGGTCCCTCACCACGGAGTCTGCCTTCCCCAATCGAGGGGGCGTGACATCGGCCGCAGTATCTGGGTCCACTATCGAGCTTGTTGGCTCAATAATTTGACTCCTCGCTCCTGAGCACTAGAATACTCCTCGGACCGCAAACGTCAATCGCCATGAACCTGACGCTTCTCGCCGCTGTCACGATGCTGTTCGCCTGGGCCCTGCTGGTGTTCGTCGTGCAGGCGCCCACGGGGTGGGTGCACGTCTTGTACGCGGGCGCCGTCGTGCTGTTCGCGCGCCGCGTCCTGATCGGAGCGCCGACGTTCCGTTCGTGACGCTCGCCGTCCGGCCGTGGGATCCCGGCCTGGGGTTGCTGCAGCTCTCCACGTTGCGCGGCGCCCTCGAGCGGGAGGGCATGGTCACCGCCTGGTGGTCCGACATGCCCGGCACCCACGTGGCCACACACGCGCACGATTTCCCCGAGACCCGCTGGGTGCTGTCCGGGTTCCTGCGCGTGACGGCTGGTGCCGAGACCGCGGAGCTCGGGCCGGGGGATCGACTCGATCTCCCCGCCGGCACCCGGCACGCGACCGAGGTGATCGGGCTCGCGCCGGTGATCTACGTAACCGGGACGACGGAGCGCGTCTAAAGCGATCCCTTATTCAGCAGCCGATTGGGCGTTCCGTCCGGGTTGCCGGTGATGGCGTCCGCCGTCGCGTTGGCGATAATCGCGTCGGCCAGGTCGGCCGAGGGAACGTCGCCGAAGGCACTCTTGTAGAGCGCGGCCACCCCCGCGACGTGCGGTGAGGCCATCGACGTCCCGCTGAGCGTCTGGGTCAGACCCAGCAGGTAGTCCGATTTGATCGCCGACCCTGGCGCGTAGGCTTCGACGCAGGGCCCCCAGTTCGAGTACGCTGCCTTGGCGTCCGTCCGTTCCGAGGCGGCGACCGTGAACGCCCCGCTCGCGCTCGCCGGCGAGGCCTGGCAGGCATCGGCATTGCTGTTGCCTGCCGCCACGGCGACGAAGATCCCGGCGTCCCAGAGACTCGTCGTCGCGTCATTCATCGCCTGCGAGAACCCGCCGCCCAGCGACATGTTGGCGACGGCGGGCCTGACCGCGTTCTCGCGCACCCAGTCGATCCCGGCGATGATCTGCGACGTGAAGCCGACCCCCGAGCAGTTCAGCACGCGAACACCATGGAGGGAAACGCCCTTCGCCACGCCGTAGGTGGCCCCGCCGATGGTCCCTGCGACATGGGTGCCGTGGCCGTTGCAGTCCTCGCCGGTCGCGCCGCCCAGCAGGTCCAGCGTCACGCCGTCATACACGTTGTCGGCCCGGCCGCCGAAGTCGGGATGCAGCGTCCAGATGCCGGTGTCGATGATGTACGCGTTCACGCCCTCTCCCGACGCCGTGTAGTCGTACGAGCCGGACAGCGGGAGCGCCTGCTGGTCGATCCGGTCGAGCCCCCAGGGATCGCCGTTCGCGTCCATCGTCTGCGTCACGTCGGCCCGGTACTCGCGGTCTGGCTCGATGTACGAGACCAGGGGGTTCAGGGCCAGGGCGCGAACCGCGGGCGCCGGCAACCTGGCCGCAAAACCCTTGATGGCGCTGGTGTAGGTGAAGAGCAGCGAGCCGCCGTGCGCCTGCACGAGCTGGCGGGCGAGACCCCTGGGATCGGCGACGGCATCCCGGAACACCACGATGTATTGGCCGCTGCCGGAAGCGGGCGCGCCAATCAGCCCGTCGGGTTGTGGGGTCGGCGCTGCGGCGTCGCGACAGGCCGTAACTGCCAGCGTGAGAGCGATGGCGGCAGCCATATGGTTCAAGCGCATGACGGCTCCTGAAAACAGGTCGCGCACTAGGAGGGCAAGATTCGTTCTCGGAGGCGCCGAGGGGGGAACGACCGGCGATGTGGCGCCGGGGCCATGCTTCAGCGTGAGACGACCAGGGCGACGATCCCCCAGGAGAGGGTGAGGATGGTTACGGGCAAGCCCACGCGGGCGTACTCCACAAACCCGATGCGGACGCCGCGTGCCTCGGCTCGCTCCGCCACGATCAAGTTCGCCATTGAGCCGATCAGCAACAGGTTACCCGCGAAGGTCGAACTCATCGCCACGATACGCCACGTGAGATCAGGGTTCGGAAGCGCCGGCACCGTGTTGCGCCACAGCAACACGGCAGGCACGTTCGAGATCAAGTTCGACAGCACGAGCATCACGCCGCTCACCGTGGTCGCCGAGCTCCAGACGGATCCGCGTTGCGCAAGGGCCACGGCGCGGGCATCGATCCAGGCGACGACGCCGGTCTGCTCCAGCCCGCGCATCACGACGAACAGCGTCGCAAAAAAGAGCAGCAATGACCACTCGACCCGCTCGATCGCGTAGGCCGGATCACGCTGGGCGACCGCCACCATCAGGGCCCCGACGGTGATGGCGACGAGGGGGAGCGAGCCGCCCGCGAGCCACGCGATCACCGCCACGGCAAACAACCCGAGCCCCTTGGCCACGAGCGGCCGATCCACGGACACGGGCACCGTGGCGAGCGGCTCGCGGAACGGCTCGGCGAGCTCGGCGCGGAACGCCCACCGCAGGTAGCCGTAGGTCAGGGCGAGGCCGCCCAGCGCCACCGGCAGCATCCGCACGAGGAACCCGCCGAACGATGTCCCGCTCCAGATGCCGACCAGCATGTTCTGGGGATTGCCCGTGACCGAGAGCACCGAGCCGACGTTGGCGCCCATCGCCAGGCCGATCAGGTACGGCGTCGGTCGCACGCGCAGGGGCCCGAGGGCGGCGAGCAGGACCGGGGTCACCATCAGACAGATCGTATCGTTGACGAAGAACGCGGACAGGAGCCCGCCGCCCACGACGACGCCCAGCAGCAGCCGCGCCGGGGCGCGCGCGCGCCGCAAGATCCATTCAGCCGTCCACTCGAAGAACTTGCCGACCTCGAGATAGCCGACCACGAGCATCAGGCCGAGCAGAAACACGAGGACGTCGAAATCGACCGCCGCGTAGGCCTGTTCGAGGGAGAGGACGCCGAACACCACCATGGCGACCGCGCCCAGCAGGCTCGCGGCGGGGCGGTTCAGGTGGACGAACGGGAGGCGCTGGACGGCGATGAGGGCGTACGTCGCCGCGAAGATGACGAGCCCCGTCGTCATATCTCCCAGTTGGAGAACAGCACGCCGCCTTCGGGGGAGGGAGCGGCATGGCGCTCGGGGTAGCCCTCGTACGTCATGCGCAGGTCGGTCCAGCGCACGCGGTAGCCACGGGCGATGAGCCGGCGGAACGCCTCGGTGTAGGACGTCTGGCAGCGGACGGCGACCCGGCGAATTCCGGCCTTGGCCGCCGCCGCCTCGGCGGCGGCCAGCACGGCCTCGAAAGCGCGCAGGTCCCGGGCGGCGAGCTTCAGCACGCGAACCTCGTCCCGCGTGCGGGTGTCGGCCAGGGGCGCGGAGTGCCACAGCGCCATGGCGTCGAGCCCGCCTTCCCCACCACTGGGGGCCTCGACCAGCGAGAGGTCGCCGAGGCCCAGCTCGGCGGTGAGCAGGATCTCGCGTGAGAAGTCGTAGCCCGGGGCGAGCCCGGTCACGAGGCGCCGCGCCGCCTCGAGCGCGTCGTCTTTGTCCCGGCCCTCGCGCCGCGACAACAGCACGGGCGCAGGATGCCCGCGGGTCGCGATCTCGTTGGTGAGCGTGACGGTGAGGTGGCCGGGGATGAACCCGAGCCGGGCGTAGAAGCCGATGTTCTCGGGGGTGCGGGGCATGGTCTCGAGGCCGAGCGTCGCCACGCCCTGGTCGATCAGCCAATCGGCGGCGGTCCGGACGATGGTCTTCCCCACGCCGGAGCCCTGGCGGTCGGGCCGGACGGCGAGGGGGCCCATCCAGCCTTCGGTTCCGGAACGGTGGGCCACATTGAACGCGGCCACGCCGTCGTGCTCGTCGCGCCACACCATGGCGCCGGGGCCGGCGTCGAGCAAGGCGTAGCGCCAAACGAGCGGGTTGAGCTGCGGGACGCGCACACCGACGAGGCCGTCCCGGCGGTAGCGGTCGGTGAAGGCCTCCGCGAAGACGTGATTCAGGCCTTCGATATCGCGCTCCGTGGCGGGCTCCGGCCCCGTGACCCGGGTGTTAGGCAGCCACGCTCGCATCGGCGCCTCCTCCCAGCGTGGCGGTCTCGTCGCGCACGACGCTCGCGCCCGCGGCCGGGTCGTACGTAACGCGGATCACGCGGTCGAGCCCCTCCCGCACCTGCTCGATGTGGGTGATCAGGATGACCTGCGGGAACCGGTCACCCAGGCGGCGCAGCAGTCCCAGCACGTGCTGGCGCCGCGCTTCGTCGAGCGAGCCGAAGATCTCGTCCAGCACGAGCAGCGACAGCGGCTGGCCGGCGCGTTCGGCGATCATCTGCGAGATGGCGAGCCGCAGCACCAGGTTCGCCACGTCTTCCTCGCCGCCCGAGATCACGGGCTTGGGCACGCCGTCGTCGAGGACGACGACGCGATAGTCTTCGTCGAGGTCGACCTCGTCGTAGCGGCCGTCCGTCAGGTCGGCGAGGAAGGTGGAGGCGAGCTCGCCGATCTCCGGGCGCATCGCGGCGTTCAGGTCGCCGCGCAGGTCCGAGAAGGCCCGGTCGAGCTCGTTGTGGAGGCGCAGGTCCATCTTGCGCTCGCCGATCGTCCGCTCCCGCGCCGCGCGCTCCCCCTCGCGCCGCTCCGTCTCCCGCACCGCCGTCTCGGCGGCGACCAGCTCGCCGCGCGTCTCCGCCACCGACAGCTCGGCGGCACGCAACGCGTGCGCGGCGCGGTCATGGCGCTCGCGGGCGGCCTTGAACTTCTCTTCCGAAAATCCCTCGGCACGCACGGCGTCGGCGAGCTGGCGCGCGTGCGTCTCGCGCGCCGACAAGGCCTTCTCCGCGAGCTCCGCCTCGCGCACCAGAACCTCCGCGCGCTCCGCGCGGGCGGCGAGCGTCGCGGCCTGGAGGGCGACCGGCTCAAGTCGCGTCAGCTCGGTGCGCACGGCGTCGTGCCGCGCCGCGTCGTAGCCGGTGGGACGTGCCGCGACGCGCCGCTCCAGCTCCTCCGCCCGCCGCGCCCCGCGGGCCCGGTCGGCCTCGAGCCGGGCCCGCTCCTCCGCCTGCGCCCGCACGGTGCCCGCCCGCTCGCTGGCGCGCCGGCTCTCTTCGCGCAGTGCGTCGCGCGCCGCCTCCGCCTGGGTCAACGCCGCGGGCGGCTGGGCCAGCTGCTCGAGCCGCTGCCGGAAGTACCTGCCGTCGTCCACGATCGCCTGGATCTGGCGGTCGAGCACGCCCAGCACCGCCGCGTGCTCCGCGCCGAGCGGCCGCCGGCACGTCGGGCACTCTCCCTCCGGCCCCAGGCGCTCGATCTGGTCTCGCTGCTCCTTGACCTCGTCGTACTGTTTGAGCAGCTCCGCACGCCGCGTGCCCGCGTACTCCTTCTCGCGCACCCACGCGGCTTGCTGGTCCTCCGCCGCGCGGTCGGCGGTCTCGAGCCGCGCCACGAGCGTCTGGGCGTCGCGCTCGGCGCGCTCCAGCGCCTCGGCGGCGCCCGCCAGCTCGGCGATGCGGCGATCCAGCGCCGCCACGGTCCGCGCCAGCTCCGTGAGCTGCGCCTGCTCCGCCCGGCGGGCCGCCTCCTCCTGCTGCAGGCGGTCCAGCTCCCCCAGCTCGGCCTTCAGCCGGGAGACCGGCGCCACCTCCGCCTCGAGCTTCCGCAGCTCCTCGCGCGCCGCCAGCGCTTCCGCCAACTCCTTGTCGAGCCGCTGGAACTCCTGGCGCGCCACCAGCACCGCCTGCTCCGCCACCCGTTGATCGCCCTCGAACGACAGCGTGCGCTCCCGCCGCGCCACCCACTCCCGCCAGCGCGGTTCCTCTTCGGCGAGGGCCGCCTCCGCCCGGCGGCGCGCCTTGTCGGCGTCGGCGGCGGCGCGGCGCGCGGCCGCCAGCCGCTGCTCCGCCGCGCGGCGCTCCGCCTGCAGCTCCCCGCGCGGCGGCAGCCCCGTCTCCAGCCCTTCCACCTCGTGGCCCAGGGCGTTCCGCCGCTCGCGGATCCGCTCCTGGGCCAGGGTCAACTGCTCGTGCCGCAGCACCCGCGAGAGAAACGCCGCGCGCTCGGGGCGGCTCGCGTCGGCGAGGACCGCCAGCTCCTTCTGCCCGGTGAAGTAGGTGTTGAAGAATTCGTCATGCGTCATCCCCAGGACGCGCTGCAGCTTCGCCGTGACTTCCTTCAGCGAGTTCACCACGAGGGCGCCGTCCTGGTACAGCTCGGCGGTGTTCAGTCCACGCTCCACACGGTACTCGTGGCTCCCGAGTCCGAACTCCAGCTCGACACGCACGCCGGCGCGGGCCTTCGCCCGCAGGTTGCGAATCGAGTCCTTGTCGCCGCGCGCCGCCGGGTTGCCGTAGATGGCCCACGCAATGGCCTCGAGCAACGACGTCTTGCCCGAGCCGTTCGGCCCGATGATGCCCGTGATGCCGTCCCCGAACACGATCTCGGTGTCGGCGTGCTGCCGGAAATTGAGGAGGCGGAGGCGGTGCAGCTTCACGCCTGCCCCTCCGCGTGCGTCACCGCGTCGAGATACTCGGCCCCCAGGCGCACGAACGTCTCGCGGTTGAGCTCGGCGTCCAGGGGGCGGCGGACCAGGAACTCCCGCGCGATTTCGGCCAGCGTCTGCTTGCGACCGGGCGCCCCCATGCCTGCCTCGCGCCGCGTCTCGGGCGGCCGCCGTAGATCGAGGTGGAAGTTCAGCGCCCGCGCCTTGTACCCGCGGATCGCCGCGTGATCCAGGTCGCGGGCCGTGGCCCGGGCGACGTTCCACACCAGGAGCCGCGCCACCTGGTCGTCGATCTTGTCCTTGGCGGCGGCGATCACGCGCGCAATCTCCGCGTCCAACTGCGTCGCCGTCAGCCCCGCTCCCTCGATCGTCGGGAGATCGACGAACCGCCGAGGCGGCGCCACCGGCCGCGGCTCGACGCGCGCGCCCGGAAGGTGCACCAGCAGGTACCCCTTGCCGGCGCGTCCGCGCTCCCGCTCGTCCTGTAGCTGCCCCCACGGATTCGGACCGACATAGTCGAGGCTTCCGGCGTACCAGACGTTCGGCTCGATCTGGTGGGTCACGTGGTAATGCCCCAGCGCCACGTAGTCCCACTGCGCGGGGGCGATGTCGTCGCGCTGGAGCAGCGCGCCGCCGTACTCCATCGTGCCGCGCTCCTCGCCCACCCCCCCCCACTGTCCGTGCGTGACGAGCACGTTGATCGTGGTACCGGGCTCGGGCCGAAGCGCCGGCCGGTCCGCCTGGGCCAAGGCCTCGTGGGGGACGGCGAGGACCGCACAGTCCAGGTGCGGGAAGGCAATGCGCCGCGGTCGGTCGGTGACGACCTCGACGCCGAGCGCTTCGTACAGCCGCAGAATCGTCCCCGTCTCGAGCGAGCGGGGCGTATCGTGGTTGCCGGCGATCATCACGACCGGTGTGTCCGGCAGCCCGACGCGGATGCGTTGCAGCTGCTGAAACAGGAAGAGGATCGCCGCGTTCGTCGGCCGGACCGAGTGGAAGATGTCTCCTGCAAACACGATCAGATCCGGACGCTGGACCAGCAGGTCGTCCACCGCCCGCCGGAACGCGTCCGCCACATCGGCCTCCCGTTGGTTCCCGCCCCGGGGCGTCTGCCGGTCGAACTGGCGGAAGCCCAGGTGCAGGTCGGCGAGATGGGCCAGCTTCACCGGAGGCGCACGGTGGTCTCGGTCGCGGCGGACATGACCATTCCCTTTCCCCCTCCCCCGAGCGGCCCGCCGGTGAGGTTGATCCGCATCGTGCCTTTCATCGCGCTGCGCACGACGGCGCCGCGGGTGAGAGAAAAGACCTGCTCGCCCGACAGCCCCCCCGAGAGCCGCAGCGTCGCCGGCTGCCCGACGACCGTGAGGCGGATGGGATCGCCGGGGAAGGTCGTCTCGACGGCGAGCAGCGCCGTGGTGTCGCCGCCCGCGACACTGAACTGCTTCACCGTGAGCGTCGTACGCGACGCGCCGGCCCCGCTCACCCCCGGCAGCTCACCGATGGGCAGCGCGGTCGCGACGGTCCACGAGTCCCCCGGCCCCACGGGCTCTTGGGGCAGCGCGAACGACATCGCCTTGACCCCGGCGGCGATCGCGGCCGCCAGCTCGGGCGGCGGGCCGGCTCCGCGGGCCGTATCGAGCCCGGAGCGCACGACCTGCTGCCGCTCGTCGAACAACATGGTGCTGTGGAGCCCCTTGACCTGCCTCGGCGTCATGCCCGGAGCCTCGAGGCGCGCCGAATCGAAGGTGAGCCGCACCTCGATCCCGCCCGGCACCGGCCCCGTCACGGCCTGGGTGACGTGCAGGTGCGTGGTGAGCTGCTGGCCGCCGCCGGTTGCTCCCGTGAAGGGCCCCGCCTCCATGTTCATGGTGGTGCGCTGCTCGACGTCGTAGCCGTACACCGCGCCTGCCGGCGGGCGGTAGCGAAGGGTGAGCTTGCCATTGATGGCTCCTCCTCCCGCCCTGTCACCGCAGGCGGCGAGGAGGAGCGTGCAGACGACGATCGTCGGGCGAGTCATCAGTAGGGCTCGTCGGAGATGGGATTGAGGGGCGGCACGGCGTGGCGCTCGCGCGGCGTCTCAGGCACCACGCGGCCGCCCAGCGCCTTGCGGAACGACGCGAAGACGTCGTCCGGACGTTGCTGGCGCGTCGCCGCGAGCGCGCGGCGCACGTCGTCTTCGGCGCGATCGGCGATCATGTCCTTCACCTGGTTCGGGCGCACGCGGCGGTCGAGCCGGACGAGTTGCCGCACCACCGCCTCTTCGAACGGCAGGTCGGCGGCGGGGGCGAACTGCGCCACGCCGTCCCGGCCGCGCAGCACGGGGGGCTTGGGAAAGCGCACGAAGATCGGCTGCGTGAAGTGCGGGTGCCGCACCATCAACTCGCCCACGGGGAGCGTGGCGAGCTTGATCTTCGTCGCGGGGGACAGCACCTGGTAGCCGGGCGTGGCCAGCTCGTCCATGTCCATGCGGCCGAACAGCTGCGTCCCGGCGTTCCCGACCACGCGCCGGTGCACCTGGGAGCGGAATTGCTCGGCGCCGAACAACGCGAGACCCAGGTAGCGGCCGCGCTCGGCGATGTCGAGCAGCATCTTCTTCACGTACGTCTCGGGCCCGTCCCCCGGGGCGTATTTGTTCAGCTCATCCACGAACACGACGAGCGCGTCCACGCCGAGGTCGTGGCGCTCCAGGCGCTCGCGCAGCTTGGAGACGACCCGGGCGAACACCAGGTCCTGGCCGAGCGGGTCCACGTTGGCCACGTCGATGACGTACACCGTGCGGTCGTCGAACGCGCCCCAGGGCAGGTCGCTCGACGGACCGTCGTCGGTGACGAGGCCCTTGCAGCGGGTGGAGATGTTCGAGAGGCGGTTCCGCACCTTCCGGATCGTGGCGATGTGGTGCGTGCGCCAGCTGTCCCCGCGGCTCGCCTGCTCGACGCCGTCGAAGATCGCCCGGAACAATCGATCCAGATCCGCGAACGTCTGCACCCGGTGCCGGCCGCCGAAGCCATCCTCGAACTCCCGCCCCACGACGCGGTCCGACAGGAAGTCGATGAACGCATCGGCCTTGGCGTCGATGTCGTCGCGGTTCAGGAGGACTTCCGCGAAGTCGAGGACCTCCTGCAGACCCCAGGTGAGCGGCTCGACGCTCTCGACCAGGTCGGGATGGGTGCGCAGCGTGTTGAGGTTCACGCCGTCGGCCTTGAGCGGGGCGTAGTACCGCACGCGGTCGAACGGCTCCGCGGGCACCCCGAGCCGCTCGTAGCGCCGCCGGTCTTCGTCGCTCAAGTCGCCGGGCTGATCGAGAAAGCAGAGGTCGGGGCCCTTCACGTTGAAGCACACCGCCGCCACGCGGCCCTTGTGGGCGGGGAAGTGGCGAAAGATGGACGCGAGCAGGAACTCGACCGCGCTGGTCTTGGTGGCCAACCCGGAGACGCCCGAGATGTTGAGATGGGCGGCCTCCGGCCCGAGCAGGAAGTCGGCGTCGAGGTACACCGGCGCCTCGAGGCCGCCGGACGTGTAGAGCCCGACCGGGATCGCCGTCGGCGCCGCCGCGTGCAGGTAGGCGTCCATCCGGAGCGCCTGGGCCACGTCGGCGTCGGTCGCCACGAGCACCTGCCCGAGCGGTACCGGTTGCAGCGGCTCCTCGGGGATCTGGCGCAGCACCGCGGCGGTCCAGTAGCGCACGTCCGGGGAGTACGTCCATCCGTCCGTTACGACGCCGTACACGACGCGCGCCGGAGCCTCGACCTTCACGATGGCTCCGATGCCGATCGGGGCGTCGTGCGCGGTCTCAAAATGGAATTGGTGCGGCGTGGCGGGCTTCAGCTCGGTCGCCACCACGCGGCCGAGGGGTACGGCCGTCGCCTTGTCGATCATGTTCTCGCTATACGATACACCCGCCGCTCGCGCCACGCACTCAGTCCCGTACCTTCACGCCGACCACGAGGCCATCGCGCACGGGGACGATCGTCGCGACGAGCCGCGCGTCGCTCGCCGCGAGGCGGTTGAACGCGCGCACCCCCTGGGCGGCGCCGGACCGGTCCTGCGGGTCGATCGCCGCGCCGTGGAAGAAGGCGTTGTCGCACAGCAGGAGGCCGCCGCGCCGCAGCAGCCGCATGCTCCACTCGAAGTACTGCGCCAGCGGCTCCTTGTCGGCGTCCACGAACACGGCATCGAACCCAGGGGCCAGGGTCGGAAGGACGTCGAGCGCCGCGCCCTCGATGAGACGCACGCGCGCGTCGAGCCCCGCCTCGGCGAACGCCTGGCGCGCGACGCGCGCGTGCCGCGGATCTTTCTCGATGGTCGTGAGGCGTCCGTGGGGCGGCAGCGCCCGCCCCAGCCAGACGCCGCTGTAACCCCCGAGCGAGCCGATCTCCAGCACCGTGGTCGCCTGGATCGCCACGAGCAGCAGATGCAGCAGTTTGCCCTCGTCGGGCGAAATGTGGATCTCCGGCAGACCGGCATCGGCATGGCGCGCTCGGATGGCGGCCAGAACGGGATCTTCGACGGCGAACAGCTCGGTGACGTAGCGCTGGAACCGCTCGTCCACGTTCAGGCGGTGGCCTCGACGTTCGGGAACGGCGGGACGTCGAGCAGCCACAGTCCGGCGAGCCGCGACTGCTTGTCGACCTCCACCAGCAGGTGGTCGGCCACCCGCACCACCGTCGCCGCGCGCGCCCGCCCCACGCGGATGTGAAACAGGGTCTCCGCCTGATTCTTCTCGACGGTGAGGGGCGTTTCCACTTCCACCGCGGCGATGCCGGGCTGCGACCGGCGAATCGGGAAGAGGACCTGGGCGTCCTTCGCCGGGGGGGGCGGGGCCAGGCTGGCCACCGTCTTCACATCGTCGGGCCAGGTCACGACGTCCACGCCGTGCAGCGCGCCGCCAGCCACGTCGATGACGACGAACGACCCGTCACCGCCCTCCAGGTCCACCGTCCCGTTCATCCCGCTCCCTTTCGGGACGCCCTTACAGGCCACGGTCAGGATGTCGGTCTCGGGGTCCCAGCGGTAGCTCACCTTCGGGAGCTTGCCGTCGAGCGGCTCGATCCGGGCTTCGAAGTGCATGGAGGCCGGGAAATATAGTCAGTCGCCCAGCTGCTTCGCGAACCCGACGATCCGGTCGAGCGCTTGCTCGATGTCCGGCGTCGCCGCGGCGTAGGACAGCCGCACCCACCGGTCGTCGCCGAACGCCGCGCCCGGCACGAGCGCGACCCCGCTGTCGGTGATGAGCCGCGTGCAGAATTCCGTCCCGCTGATCTTGCCGAAGCAATCGACCCGGAAGAAGAAGTAGAACGCGCCCAGCGGATCCACAAACTCGGACCCGGGGAGGTCTTTGCGGAACCGGGCCACGACCAGGTCGCGGCGTTTCCGGAACTCCGCCACCATCCGCGCGACGTCCTGCTCGACCCGCTCGTCGGCCAGGGCCGCGGCCGCGGCGAACTGGGCCGGATGGTTCGCGCCCGTGGTGGTGTGCGACTGGAACGCTGCCATCGCCTTGGCGATCTTCGCGGGCGCCAGGGCCAGCCCGATCCGCCACCCCGTCATCGCGTAGGCCTTGCTGACGCCGTAGATCACCACGACGCGCTCGAGCAGGTCGTCGGGCAGGTCGAGGAACGACGGGGCGGGTCCGGTGCCATAGTGAATGCGCCGGTAGATCTCATCGGCGATCACCCAGACCTTCCTGCTCTTCGCCCACTGTGCGATCGCTTTGATCTCGCCGTGTGTATAGACGCCGCCGGTCGGATTGCAGGGCGAGCAGAGGATGAGCCCCGCGGCCCCCGGGAGCATGCGCTCGAGATCCTTCACGCTCACCTTGAGGCTCCATTCGGGGTCGCCGGGCACCATCACGGGCCGCGCACGCGCCAGGTGCACGATCTGGGGATACGACACCCACGCCGGCGTGGGGATCGCCACGACGTCGCCGGGACCGAACAGCGTGAAGCAGACGTTGAACAGCGACTGCTTCGAGCCGCTCGACACGACGATGTGGTCGGCGTTCACCGGCCGGCCGCCCGAGAGCAGGGAGAGGTGCTTCGCGGCGGCGGCGCGCAGCTCCAGGATGCCCTCGTTAGCCGGGTAGCGGGTCTTGCCTTCCTTGATGGCGCGAACGCCCGCCTCGGCGGGGATGGCGGGCGTAGGGAAGTCGGGCTCCCCCGCGCCCAGGTCGATCACATCTTCGCCCGCCGCCTTGCGGCGCTTCGCCTCCGCCGAAATGGCGATCGTGGCCGAGGTCTCGAGGTGCTGGAGGTTGGGTGAAAGACCCTCGCTCATGGGCGGACGGCTCCGTAGCGCTTGAGGATGGTGAGCGTCGAATCCACGGGCAGGGCGCGCACGACGCCACGATAGCCCCGCACCGTCTCGGCGCGCAACAGCGAATTATAGATCGCTTCTTCGGTCGCCTCGATGGCGGCCTGGAATAATGGAGAGAGAGCATCGCCCGGCCGGACGGGCGGACGGGCGGTCTGGCGGTCGGTGGAAAACGCGATGACGTAGTCGCCGGAGCCGCTGCTCATGCTGCTCCCCGTGCGCGCCAGTCCCGCCAGGGCGCGCCGTGCAAGCCGCTCGAGTTCGCGATGATCGAGGGGCGCATCGGTGGCCACCACCATGATGATGGACCCATCCCCCGACTGCCTAGGTGTCGGGTGCCGGGTATCGGGTGCCGGGGACAACTCGCGGCCGATGGGGGCCCCGTTGATGATCAACGAGCCACCATAGTTCGTCTGCACCAGGACGCCGAGTGTCCAGCCTCCCAGATCCGCGGGCAGCCGCCGGCTCGCCGTGCCGATCCCGCCCTTCCAGCCGAACGCGACGGTCCCCCGCCCCGCGCCCACCGCTCCTTCGGCGACGGCCCCCTCTGTCGCCCCGCGGATCGCGGCGAGCACATCGGCCTCGGTGATCGGACGGGCGCGGATGTTGTTCAGGTAGCCGTCGTTCGTCTCCGCCACGACCGGGTTCGCGGAGCGGACGTCCTCGTTGCCGGGGAGGCCGAGGAGGTAGGTCAGGACGGCGTCCGCGGCGCGGGGCACGCAGAGGGTGCAGGTCAGCACGACGGGCGACTCGAGCTCTCCCAGCTCGTTGACCTGCGTCGAACCGGCGAGCTTGCCGAACCCGTTCCCGACCACGATCGCGGCGGGGACCTTGTCGCGAAACGGATTGCCGCCGTGGGGCAGAATCGCGGTGACGCCGGAGTTGATCGAATCGCCGCGGGCGATCGTCGTGTGGCCGACGCGCACGCCCGCGACGTCCGTGATGGCGTTGAGGGGGCCGGGAGGGAGGGTGCCGACGATGAGGCCGAGGTCGCGGGCGCGGGGGCGCGGGGATTGGGCGAGGGCCGGTGCAGCGGCGAGGCTCAGGAGCAACATCGTGCGGAGCAAAGGCGTTCTCCGTTGCTTTGTTTGCCACCGCAAGTTACCATCCCCAGCGTTCCCTCGCCCATTGACAATCGAGGCTCGTGTGAAGGTTGAGCGCAGTCGGCACGTGGTGCTGGTCGTGCCCCCCGCGGTGGAGCGGGCGGGTGCAGTTTGGGAGTTCGTGGGGCAGCACAGCATCGTGATCTGCGCGGACCACGAGCAGGCAGCCCAGTGGGCCGCCGCCGCGCCCGCCGAGCACCGCGCTCATGCCGTCACCGGCCTCACCCGCAGCGCCACTCTTCTTAAGGAAGGGCGCGTCGGCCTCCTCGCCGGCGCCGCAGCCGACCTCGCCGCCCTCGTTGCCCGTTCGGCGTTGAAGCTCGACACGGTCGACACCGTGATCCTCGCCTGGCCCGAGACCTTCGCCGACGACCTCGATGCCCTGCTCGCCGAGGCGCCCGAGGCTCGCCGCGTCGTGCTCAGCTGGAATCCGCCGGCGCTCGGGGACTTCCTCGAGCGCCACGCCCGACGCGCCGAGGTCGTCGGCGCCTTGCCGCTCGACCAGGAGGGAGGGCCCTTGAAGCCGGCGTGTTCCGCGCGCTACGCAGTCGTCGCCGCATCGCGGCGGCCCGCGGCGGTGCGGGAGGCGCTCGACGCCCTGCGTGCCCTGCGACCGTACGTGTGGACCGGCGGTCCTGTCAATCCACCCGAGCCTCCCTCCGACGCGGTCGTTTGTGTTACGCTGCCCTCACGTGAGGAATTGAGGGCGCTGGCAGCGGTGGCCCCGTCCGTCGTGCTGATCACGGCATCCCAGCTTCCCTACCTCAGGTCCATCGCATCCCTGACGCCGCTCGCGCTTCCGGGTGAGACGGATCGCGCGCAGGATCGCGCCGCGGCGCTGCGGGCGCGGATCGCCGAGCGGCTCGGTGCCGGGGACGTGGGTGCGGAGTTGGCGCTGCTCGAGCCGCTGTTCGAGCGCTACGACCCCGCGGAGGTGGCGGGGGCGATCCTGGCGTTGCAGCGCGAAGGGAGAAGGGAGAAGGGAGATGTACGTTCCGATGAGCAGCCTGCGGGCGGTGCTGCTTGGGTGAAGGTCTTTGTGACCGTCGGCAAGAAAGACAAGGCAGGCGCGAAGGATTTGGTCGGCGCGCTGATCAGGGAGGTCGGGCTCGAGAAGGGGCAGATCGGGCGGATCGAGGTGCGCGACACCCACTCCCTCGTGGAAGTCGCGCCGGCGGTCGCGGACCAGGCCGTGCGGCGACTCGGGAGCGTCACGATCCGGGGACGGCGGGTGACGGCGAGGCTGGACCGGAGCGCCTGAAAACGCCGACGGGCCGCCCAGCGGGGCGACCCGTGACCAGCGTGCGCTCGTGCCCTACTTCCTGTTATTCACCGCCATCTTCAGCTGCTTCCCGGCGCGGAACGCCGGCGCGATCGACGCCTTGATCTGGATGACGCCGCCCGTCTTCGGGTTGCGCCCCATCCGCGCCGCGCGCTTGCGGGCTTCGAAGTTGCCGAAGCCGGTGATCTGAACCTTCGCGCCCTTCTTTAGTTCGCCGGCGATGATTCCCTTGTCGTCGAACAGCGCTTCGACGGCACGGGCGGCATCGGCCTTGGACATCTTCGTCCGCATGGCCAGCGCCGCGGTCAGCTCGGCTTTGTTCACTGCGGTCTCCTTGTAAAGGGACAGGTCCGAAAAAGCCTTGAGAATCCGCCCCTATCGCGGGGGGACGCCCGAAAACCCGCATAAATCCGGCATCATCATAGGGTATCCCCAGAAAAACCGCAAGTTTCCTAGGCTTCTTGACCCTCCGCTCGTCGTCCAGTACCCTTCCACGCCCGCAACGGGTATCGGGTACCGGCTATCGGGTACCGGCACACCCGATACCCGACACCCGATACCCGGTACCCCATGTTCCACGGCACACGCCCCGGCTGGATCGAGGTCATCTCGGGGGTCATGTTCTCGGGCAAATCCGAGGAGCTGATCCGTCGCGTGCGCCGGGCCGTCATCGCCCGTAAGACGGTGCAAGTCTTTAAGTCCCATCTGGATGCCCGCTACGCCGGCCTCTATTCTGTGACCTCCCACGACGGCCTGACGGTCGAGGCGGAGCCCGTGGACAGCGCCGAAGAGATCGTCCGGAAGCTCCGCCCGGGCACCGAGGTGCTCGCCGTGGACGAGGCCCAGTTCCTGGACGACGGGATTGTCGCCGTGGCCAATACCCTCGCCGACCGAGGCGTCCGGGTGATCCTGGCGGGAACGGACGTCGACTTCCGCGGGCTGCCCTTCGGCGCCATGCCCACGCTGATGTGCGTCGCGGAAGTGGTGGACAAGTTCCAGGCCATCTGCGTGGTGTGTGGGGGACCGGCGACGCGCAATCAACGCTTGGTCAACGGCAAACCAGCTCCGTGGAACAGCCCGACCATCATGGTGGGGGGGCGGGAGAGCTATGAGGCGAGGTGTCGGCACTGTCACAAGGTGCCCAGGCAGGATGAGGATCAGACTGCCCTCCTCTAGGGTGTCTGGTGTGGGGTGCCGGGTGTCGGGGACTGCCCCCTCCGGCACCCGGCACCTGGCACCCGGCACCGCCTTTCGATGTTAAACGTCGCCCTCACCGGCAACATCGCCGCCGGCAAGTCCACCGTCGTCGACTACTTCCGGCGTTGGGGCGCGACGGTTGTCGATGCCGACGCCCTCGCGCGCGAAGCCCAGGCCCCGGGGAGCGACGTCCTGGCCACGATCGTCCGTCGTTTCGGCAGCAACGTGCTCGCCCGGGACGGCAGCCTCGACCGCGCGGCGCTCCGGGCAAAGGTCATGGGCGACGACGCGGCCCTGTCCGCCCTCAATGCGATCGTCCACCCCGCCGTGCAGCGGCGCCGCGACGAGCTGCAGGAGGCGGCGCGCCGCCGCGGCGACGCGCTGCTCGTCAACGACATCCCGCTGCTCTTCGAGGTGCTCGACCCTACCCAGTTCGACGCGATCGTGTTGGTGGACGCACCGGTCGCGGTGCGCCGGACCCGGCTCCGCAGCCTGCGCGGTCTCACGAATGACGACGCCGACCGAATGATCGCGGCGCAGATGTCCGCCGAGCGCAAGCGCGCCCAGAGCCACTACGTCATCGAGAACGCGGGCACGCTGGGCCAGGTGGAGGCGAAGGCGCTCGAGGTGTTCATCGCCCTGCGACGCCGCGCCGCCGGCGCAAAGACCGGCACGCTGCTCCTCACCGCGGCCGACGGCCGGGACGGTGCCACGATTGTCCGGGCGATCGCCGCGCGGTACGCCGACGCCGGGGCGCGCGTCGAGCGCGTCACGGGAAAGACCCCCGCCCCGTTCCTCAAGGCCATGCGCGCCGCACCGCCCACGGTCACCGTCGCCACGTCGGCCCAGAGCGCGGCGACCCGCGAAGCGTGGACGCAGGCGGGCCGCCCCGGCGTCCTGCTCTACCTCGCCGACGACCCCGACCCCATCGCCGTGCGGCTGGACCTGCGCCCGTGGGGTCATGATCCGGTCGCCCTCACGGAGGAAGGCGGCTCCGGTCTTCCGCCACGCACCGACCTGTGGTAACCTTCGCCCCGTCTCGATACTTTACCGCCGCCTGAGAGCGACCGCCGCATGTCCAACATCCCCAAAGACCTCCGCTACACCGCGGATCACGAGTACGCGCGTAAGACCGAGACCCCGGGCGTCGTGCAGATCGGGATCACCGACTACGCCCAGGGGGAGCTGGGGGACGTGGTGTACGTGGACCTCCCCAAGAAGGGCGCGGCGTTCGAGCAACGCGGCGTGTTCGGCACGATCGAGGCGGTCAAGGCGGTCTCCGAGCTCTACGCGCCCCTCGCGGGCGAGGTCGTGGAGGTCAACGGCGCGCTCGAAAAGGACCCCGCCCTCGTCAACCGCGACCCCTACGGCGGCGGCTGGATGATCAAGCTGCGGGTAAAGGACGCGGGCGAGATCGAGCGCCTCCTGAGCGCCGACGCCTACGCCAAGCACATTGGTAGCTGACCGCCGCGGCATGCCTTCGGATCTGTTCCGCGATCGCCACATCGGCCCCTCGGAGAGCGACCAGCGCGCGATGCTCGGCGCGCTGGGGGGAGGCTACGACTCGCTCGACGCATTCATCGATGCCGTCGTGCCGGCCGACATTCGCCTGCGCCGCCCGCTCGGGCTGCCGCCCGCCAGACCCGAGGCGGAAGCGCTCGCGGAGCTGCGCGCCCTGGCGGACCAGAACCAGGTCTTCCGGTCCTATCTCGGGATGGGCTACCACGACTGCATCACCCCCGGCGTGATCCTTCGCAACGTCCTCGAGAATCCCGGCTGGTACACGGCGTACACGCCGTACCAGTCGGAGATCGCGCAGGGGCGGCTCGAGGCGCTGCTCACCTTCCAGACCGTGGTCGCGGACCTGACGGGGCTCGAAATCGCGAACGCGTCACTGCTCGACGAAGCGACCGCCGCCGCCGAGGCGATGCACCTGACGCAGGGAGCGGCCACCGGGCGGCCGACACCCGTCTACCTCGTGGACGAGGGCTGCCATCCGCAGACGATCGCGGTCGTGCGCACGCGCGCGGAGGCGCAGGGGGTCGAGATCGTGGTGGGCGATCCCGACGGCTTCACGTTCACGGGGAACATCATCGGCGCACTGGTGCAGTACCCGGCGACCGACGGTCGGGTGCGGGACTTCCATCTCCTGTGCGAGCGGGCCCACGCCGCCGGCGCCCTCGTCGCGGCCGCCACCGACCTGCTGGCGCTCGCCGTGCTCACGCCGCCCGGCGAGTGGGGCGCCGACATCGCCGTCGGCAACTCGCAGCGCTTCGGCGTCCCGCTCGGCTACGGCGGTCCGCATGCGGCATTCTTCGCGACCCGGGAGCAATACAAGCGGCTCTTGCCGGGCCGGATCATCGGCGTGTCGCGCGACAAGGCGGGAAGGATGGGGCTGCGGATGGCGCTCGGCACGCGCGAGCAGCACATCCGGCGCGAGAAGGCGACGAGCAACATCTGCACCGCGCAGGTCCTCCTCGCCGTCGTCGCCGCGATGTACGCCGTCTATCACGGGCCCGACGGCATCCGCCGGATCGCGGAACGGGTGCACGGTCAGACGCGCCGCCTGGCCGCGAGCCTCAAGGCCCTGAAATACCGGCTCGCCCACGACGTCTACTTCGATACCCTCGCGGTCGAGACCGACGCGGCGACGGCGACGAAGATCCACGAGGCCGCGCGGGCCAAGCGCATCAACCTGCGCGCCCTGTCGGCGACGCGGATCGGCATCGCGCTGGACGAGACGGTACATGACGGCGACCTCGCGGACCTGGTCGCCGCGTTCGCGCTCGACAAGCCGGCGACGGTGGCGGCGTCGGCGCCGGCCGTGATCCCCGCCGCGCACGCGCGTACCACGCCCTACCTGACTCATCCGGTCTTCGGTCGCCATCACTCCGAAACGGAGATGCTGCGCTACCTGAAGCGGCTCGAGGACCGGGACCTCTCCCTCACCTCGGCGATGATCCCGCTCGGCTCGTGCACCATGAAGCTCAACGCCACGACGGAGATGATTCCCGTCACGTGGCCCGAGTTCGGCCGGCTCCATCCCTTCGCGCCGGTGGACCAGGCGCGAGGATACGCCGAGCTGTTCCGGCAGCTCGAAGCGTGGCTCGCGGAGATCACGGGGTTCGCGCGCGTTTCGTTGCAGCCGAACGCCGGCTCGCAGGGGGAGTTTGCCGGTCTGCTCGTGATCCGCGCCTACAACCGAGCGCGGGGCCAGGCACACCGCACGACCTGCCTCATCCCCCAATCGGCACATGGGACGAACCCGGCGAGCGCCGTCATGGCGGGGATGCACGTCGTGGTGGTGAAGACCGACGCCCAGGGCGACATCGACGTGGCCGACTTGAAGGCGAAGGCGCAGCAGCACAAGGACACCCTCGGGGCCTTGATGGTGACGTATCCTTCGACGCACGGGGTGTTCGAGGCCTCCATCAAGGAGGTCTGCCGCATCGTGCACGAGCACGGCGGCCAGGTGTACATGGACGGCGCCAATATGAACGCCCAGGTCGGCCTCTGCCGCCCCGGCGACATCGGCGCCGACGTCTGCCACCTGAACCTGCACAAGACGTTCTGCATCCCGCACGGCGGCGGCGGCCCGGGGATGGGGCCGATCGGCGTCGCGGCGCACCTCACACCCCACCTGCCCAGCCATCCACTCGTCGACCTCGGGGTGCCAGCCGCGCACAGCTTCGGCGCCGTCTCGGCGGCGCCGTGGGGCAGCCCGTCGATCCTGCCGATCTCGTGGGCGTACATCGCGATGATGGGACACGACGGGCTCGCGCTCGCGAGCAAGGTGGCGATCCTGTCGGCCAACTACATCGCCAAGCGCCTCGCGGGTCAGTATGACCTCCTCTACGCCGGGCGGGGGGGGTTCATCGCGCACGAGTGCATCCTGGACACCCGTCCGTTCAAGGCGTCGGCGGGGGTGGACGTGGAGGACATCGCGAAGCGCCTGATCGATTACGGCTTCCACCCGCCCACGGTCTCGTTCCCCGTGGCCGGCACGCTGATGGTGGAGCCGACCGAGAGCGAGCCGAAGGAGGAGCTGGACCGCTTCTGCGACGCGCTTATCGCGATCCGCGAGGAGATTCGCGAGATCGAGACAGGGGAGGCGGACCGCGAAAACAACCTGCTCACGAACGCACCGCACCCGCTCGCCGATCTGTTGGCGGACGCGTGGGATCGACCCTATTCGCGGGAGCGCGCCGGATTCCCCACCGCGGCGACGCGGGAGCACAAGATCTGGCCCCCCGTCGGCCGCATTGACGGGGCGTACGGGGACCGGAATCTGGTGTGCACGTGTCCGCCGGTGGAGGCGTACGCTGAGGTCTGAAACGGCGACGGAACGACGGAACGACGGAAGGGGGATGCAATGGAACCTCATCGTCGAGCCGCGAGGCCGCCCCGGCGCTGAGAACATGGCGATCGACGAAGCCCTCCTCGCCGAGGCCGATCGCACGGGCAAGGCGTTCCTGCGCCTCTATCGCTGGAATCCGCCCTGTTTGTCGCTCGGCCGAAACGAGCTCGCCATCGAGCGCCCGGAGATCGCCGTGGTGCGTCGGCCCACTGGAGGCCGCGCGGTGTGGCACGAGCACGAGGTCACGTACGCCGTGGCCGCTCCCATCTCGATGTTCGGCCGTCTCCGAGACGCCTATCGCGCCATTCACGAGCGTCTGGCGGCCGCGCTGCGGTCGTTGGGCGTGGACGCGAAGCTCGCCGACGGTCCCGACCGCGCCGACCGGCCCGACCGCCCCGGCCGCCGCCTGTGCTTCGCCTCGGTGGCGGGAGGTGAGATCCTCGCTCAAGGACGCAAGCTCGTCGGCTCCGCCCAGGTCCGCCGCGATCGCGCGCTGCTGCAGCACGGATCGATTCTGCTGGATGGGTCGCAGGAGGTCGTGGGAGAGCTGAGCAGAGAGCACGGAGCAGAGAGCAACGAAACGACGCTGCGGCAGGTACTGGGCCGCCCGGTCACGTTCGAGGAGGTCGCGGAGGCCATTGTGTGCAGTTGGGGTGCGGCTTTTCGGCCGTCCGCCCCACCGCCCGTCCGCCCGTCCGCCTTTCTCGACCCTGCCTGGACCTGGCGCCGCTAGCGGCGCGGTGAAATGTTAGGCGCCATGCGAGCCCCCCTCACTGTTCCCGGAGCCCTCGTTCTCCTCGTCGCCGCCGCCGCGCTCGGGTCGTGCGAGCGGCCCGGCGGCTGCACGGGCGCGTACTGCGGCACCCTGGTGTTCGTGACGCCGGCGGAGCCCGACATCCTGCTGCCGCCGGTGAGCCAGCAAGTCGGCACGCGCGACATCGGCGACCAGATCTTCTTGAAGCTCGCCGACATCGGTCTGTCGACGAACACGGTCGGCGATGAAGATTTCCAGCCGCAGCTGGCGGAGCGGTGGGAGTGGGACGGTCCGCTGACGCTCGTCTTCCACCTCGACCCGCGCGCGCGCTGGCACGACGGCCAACCGGTGACGGCGGCCGACGTCGCGTTCACCTTCGACGCCTACAACGATCCGGCCGTGGCGTCGCCGTACCGCAACGAGCTGCGCCGCCTGGTGAGCGTGACGGCGCGGGACTCGCTCACCGCGGTGTTCCGGTTCCGGGAGCGCTATCCCGAGATGTTCTTCGATGCCGTCTATCAGATGCGCATCCTCCCCGGGCACCTGCTGCGGGGCGTGCCGCGGGACCAGTGGAAGACCGCGCCCTTCGGGCGGCAGCCCGTGGGGAACGGGCCGTACCGGTTCGTCCGCTGGCAGGCCAGCCAGACCCTCGAGCTGGAGGCGGACTCGACGTTTTTCCTCGGCCGGCCCGCGATCCGCCGTCTCATCTGGCGCTTCACGCCGGACATCCAGGTCGCGGTCACCCAGCTGGTGGCCGGCGAGGGAGACGCGCTCGAGTATCTCGGCACACCGGACAACGTCAACCGCGCGCGCGCCGCCCAGCACCTCACCATCTATCCCTACCGCGGCTCCACCTACGGGTACCTCGGCTTCAACCTCGCCGCGAACGGCGACACGACGCAGCCGCACCCGGTTTTCGGGGACCGCCAGGTGCGCCGCGCCCTCACCATGGCGGTGGACCGCGCGCGGCTGCTGAAAAGCGTGTTCGGCGACCTGGCCAAGGTCCCGCCCGGGCCGATGTCGCAGATCTGGTGGATCTGGGATCCCGAGATCCGCCAGCTGCCGTACGACACGGTGCAAGCGATGCGCCTGCTCGCCGCGCGCGGCTGGCGGGACAGTGACGGCGACGGGATCCGTGATCACGCCGGCCAGCGGCTCTCGTTCCGCGTGCTCGTCCCCTCGAGCAGCGGAACGCGCAAGCAGTACGCGCGGTTGCTCCAGGAGGCGTTCCGGACGGTCGGCGTGCAGATGGAGATCGACGAGGTCGAGCCGAGCGTGTTCCAGGAGCGCGTCGCGTCGGGGCGGTTCGACGCCGCGCTGTTCGGCTGGAGTACCGACCCCAGTCCCAGCTCCGGCCTCGTGCAGTTGTGGACGCGCAGCGGGTTCGGCGGGTCCAATCACCTGCGCTACGACAATCCTGCCTACGACCAGCTGGTCGAGCGCGCCACCGGCGGCGTGGTCACGCGCGACCAGGCCCGCGCGACCTGGCGCCGCGCCATCGAGATGCTCAACGACGACGCGCCGGCGATCTTTCTCTTCGCCCCCGATAACGTCGCGGCCATCCACAGCCGCGTCGCGGACGTCAAGATCCGTCCGGACTCGTGGTGGGCGCTGGTGCGCACCTGGCGCATTCCTCCGGACCGGCTCATCGATCGGGATCACGTGGAGCGCTAGGTGGCGGCGTGGTTGGTGCGGCGGGTCGCCGCGTCGATCGCCATCGTCTTCGCGGTCGTCACCCTCACCTTCGTCCTCATTCACGCCGCCCCGGGGCCCCCGGTGCCCTGGCCCCCTGACCGGCCCGTCGACCGGGAGGTCGCCGCGGCGTGGTGCCGCCAGTGGGGGTGCGACCAGCCGCTCCCCGTGCAATACGCGCGGTACGTGAGCCAGCTGGCGCGCGGGAACCTCGGCCTGTCCTTCACCCTGCACCGCCCCGTCGCCGATGCGCTCGCGGAGGCGATTCCCAACACGCTGCTCCTCGCGGGCGCCGCGCTGCTGCTCGATTTCCTGCTGGGGCTCGCGTTGGGCGTGTATCAGGCGCTGCGGGTCCACCGCCTGCCCGACATCGTCCTCGGCAACGCCACGCTGTTCATTTACTCCTTCCCGACCTTCTGGCTGGGCCTGATCCTCGTGCTCGTGTTCGGCGAGCAGCTGCGATGGTTTCCGGTCGCCGGCATGACCGATCCGGTGCTGTGCCCCAGGGTCGATTCGCTGCGCTGCGCGATCGACCTCCTCTGGCACCTGACGCTCCCGGCGTGCACGCTGGGCCTGGTCGGCGCCGCCGGAACCGCCCGGTTCCAGCGGGCCGCGATGCTCGAAATCGCCGAGCAGGACTACATCCGCACCGCGCGCGCGAAAGGCGCGTCCGCGTGGCGGGTCGTCTTGCGCCATCAGCTCCGCAACGCCCTGCTCTCCTTCATTACGCGGTTCGGCCTGGCCCTGCCGTTTCTCCTGACGGGCGCGGTCCTGATCGAGACGATCTTCGCCTGGCCCGGGATGGGACGGCTGGCGACCGACGCGATCCTGCGGCGCGACTATTCCGTCGTCACGGCCGCGGCGCTGCTCGCGAGCACGCTCGTCGTGCTGGGGAACCTGATCGCGGACGCGCTCGTCGCCGTGGCGGATCCGCGGCTGCGCGTGCCGGAGCAGGCGTGACCCTGGACACGTGGATCGCCCTGCTGGTCGCGCTCGGGCTGGCGGGCGCGACGGCGCGCGCGGCGCGGCGCCGCTTCCCCCGGCACCCCACGGCCGCGTGGGGTATGGGCATCCTCGCCTTCTTCATCATCATCGCCCTGGCCGCGCCGGTGGCCGCGCCCTTCGACCCGCGCAGGCAGCTCGACATCATCCACCTCAAGAACCAGCCGCCGTCGTGGACCTATCTTCTGGGAACCGACGTCTACAGCCGCGACCTTTGGAGCCGCGTGGTGTACGGCGCCCGGGTATCGCTCATCGTGGGCGGCTTGGGGACGCTCGTCGCCGTCACCCTCGGCGCGACGGTCGGCGCGGTGGCGGGGTACTACCGCCGCTGGGTGGACGCGGTGCTGATGCGCAGCGTGGACGTGGGCCTGGCCCTGCCCCGCATCTTCGTGCTCCTGATGGCGATCGCGCTGTGGGATCGGCTGTCGCTCACCGTGCTCGTGCTGGCGATCGGCCTCACCTCGTGGTTCGGCACCAGCCGGCTGGTGCGCGCGGAAGTGCTCGGGCTGCGCGAGCGCGATTTCGTGGCCGCCGCCCATGCGCTGGGCGCGGGTCCGGGACGGGTTATCTTCCGCCACGTCCTCCCCAATGCCGCGGCGCCGATCATCGTCTCGGCCACGCTCGGCATCGGGAACGTGCTGCTGCTCGAGGCGGGCCTCTCGTTCCTGGGCATCGGCGTGGCGCCGCCCACGGCCAGCTGGGGCAACATGATCGCCGACGGCGCGCCGACCCTCGCCACCGCGCCGTGGACGACCCTGTTCCCCGGCCTCGCCATCGCCCTCGTCGTCATGGCGCTCAACGCCGTGGGCGACGGCCTGCGCGAGGCGCTCGACCCGCACCAGGAGGCGACGTGACCGAGCCCGCCCCCCTCTCCCCCCCGCCGCTGCTCCGGGTGCGCGACCTGAAGACGTACTTCGTCACCGAGCGAGGGAGCGGCACCGCCCGCGCCGTGGACGGCGTCTCGTTCGACCTCCATCCGGGGGAGACGCTCGGCCTCGTGGGCGAATCGGGATGCGGCAAGACGGTCACCTCGCTCTCCATTCTCCGCCTCATTCCCGAGCCCCCGGGCCACATTCGCGCCGGCAGCGTGATCGAGTTCGAGGGACGGAATCTCCTCGCCCTCGCCGCCCCGGAGCTGCGCGCCGTGCGCGGCAACCAGATCGCGATGATCTTCCAGGAGCCGATGACGTCGCTCAACCCGGTGTTCACGGTCGGCGACCAGATCGCCGAGGCGGCGATCATCCATCAGCACCTCCCCCGCCGGGCGGCGCGCGCCCGGGCCATCGAGATGCTCGCCCTGGTCGGTATCCCGGACCCCGAGGAGCGCGTGGACCACTACCCGCACCAGCTTTCCGGCGGTATGCGCCAGCGCGTGATGATCGCGATGGCGCTCGTCTGCCACCCCAAGGTCCTCATCGCCGACGAGCCGACCACCGCCCTCGACGTCACGATCCAGGCGCAGATTCTCGAGCTGCTCGACCGCCTCCAGCAGGAGCTCGGCATGGCGGTGCTCCTCATCACGCACGACCTGGGCGTCGTCGCGGGACAGGCCGACCGCGTGGTCGTGATGTACGCCGGCCGGGTCGTGGAGACCGCGCCGACGTCCGCGCTGTTCGACGGTCCGCTCCACCCGTACACCGAGGGCCTGATGGCGGCGGTGCCGCGCATCGACGCCCCGCGCTCGCGCCTGCACGCCATCCCCGGCCAGGTGCCCGCCGCCACCGCCTGGCCTTCCGGCTGCCGCTTTCACCCCCGCTGCCCGTACGCCTGGGCGAAATGCGCGCTCGAGGAGCCGCCGCTGCTCGAGGGCGACACGCCCGGGCACACCGCCCGCTGCTGGCTGTTGCAAGAGCCCGCCCGCCGGACGCGCGCGTGACCGCACCCCTCGTCGACGTTCAGGATCTCGTCAAACACTACCCGGGCGAGCGTCGCCTCCTCGGTCTGGGCCGGCCCCGCCCGGCGGTGCGCGCGGTGGACGGCGTGTCGTTCGGCATCCCACCGGGGAGGACCCTCGGCCTGGTCGGCGAGTCGGGGTCGGGGAAGTCCACCGTGGGCCGGACGATCCTGCGGCTGCAGGAGCCGACCGCCGGCCGCGTAGTGTTCGACGGCGCGGACGTCTTCGCCCTCGGCGCCACGCCGCTCCGCGCCCTGCGGCGCCGCATGCAGATCGTATTCCAGGACCCGTACAGCTCGCTCAATCCCCGCATGACCGTGGCCCAGACCCTGCGAGAGCCGCTCGAGATCCACCATCTCGCCGCGCCGCGCGAGATGGAGGCGCGGATCCGCGCGTTGCTCGACGAGGTGGGGCTCGATCCCGCTTTCTCGGGCCGCTACCCCCACGCGCTGTCGGGAGGCCAGCGGCAACGCGTGGGGATCGCGCGGGCCCTCTCGGTCGAGCCGCAGTTCGTGGTATGCGACGAGCCGGTCAGCGCGCTCGACGTCTCGGTGCAGGCGCAGGTGCTGAACCTGCTCGCCGATCTCCAGCAGAAGCGCCGGCTCACCTACCTGTTCATCGCGCACGACCTGGCCGTGGTGCGCCACATCGCGGACGATGTCGCGGTGATGTACCTTGGGCGCATCGTGGAGCGCGCGCCCGCCGCGGCCATCTACGCGAAACCCCGCCACCCCTATACCCACGCGCTGCTCTCCGCGGTGCCGGAGCCGGACCCGCGCTCCGCCAAGGCGCGAATCGTGCTGACGGGCGACGTCCCCTCGCCCGCCCATCCGCCGCCCGGCTGCCCGTTCCACCCGCGCTGCCCGCACCCCAAGAAGAACGAGCGCTGCCGCACCGAGCCGCCGGCGCTCCGTGCCATCGCCGCGGGCCATCTCGCCGCATGCCATTTTGCCGAGGAGCCGATGTGAGCGCCGCCCTCCTGTTGCTGCAGACGCTGACGAACCTCAACATCGCGCCCACCGGTATGGGCCTGCCGGCGGGATGGCGGTTGCAGCGGATACAGGGCGTCGAGGCGCCGACGTTCCGCGTGACGCGCGCGCACGTGCTCCGGATCGAGGCGCCGGGTGGGGGCCAGGCCGGCACCGCCGTCTACCGGCTGCGCGCGCCGATCCGCCCGCCCCCCGCGACCCGCCCCGGCGCCCTCACCTGGCGTTGGCGTGCCGAAACGCCGCTGCGCGCGGCGGTGCTGCGCCACCGCGCGACCGACGACAGCCCCGTCCGCGTCATCGTGACGTTCGAAGACGGACGCGTGCTGGCCTACACCTGGGGCAACCGCGAAGGGCGTGGCGAGAGCTTTGCGAGCTGGGCAGGCCGGAACCGGATGATCGTGATCCTCCAGCGCGCCGAAGACGCCGACGGGTCGTGGCACGTGGAGCGCCGGGATCCGTTCGCCGACTACCGCCGTCTGTGGAACAACGCGCCCAAACCGATCGTGTCGGTGGGGATGAGCACCGACACCGACGGCCTGCGCGCGCGGACTGCCGCGGAGGTCGGCGACATCACCTGGCAGGGACGCGATTGACCGAGCCTCGGACGCACGTAGTTTCCCGTTGGTTCCGCGCAACTCCGTGACACCGCCTCAGGGGGTCGGCATGTCGCCCTTCACTAGAGCTCGCCTCGCCTTCGCCGCCGCGACGGCGCTCGCCGTCGCACCCGCCGCCTCGCAACAACGCGCCTTCACCCTCGAGCAGGCGCTCAGCGCGCCCTTTCCCGAGGAGCTCGTCGCCGCGCCGGTCGGCGGCTCGGTGGCCTGGATCTTCAACGACCGCGGGGCGCGTAATATCTGGGTGGCGGCGCCGCCCGACTACCAGGGCCGGGCCCTGACGGCGTACACGGGCGATGACGGTCAGGAGATCGGCGACCTGCAATGGGCGCCGGACGCGCGCACGATCGTCTACGTCCGCGGCGGCGCGGCCAACGGCCGCGGCGAGATCCCCAATCCGCACAGCCTCGCCGAGGGCGTCGAGCAGGCGATCTGGGTCGTGCCCGTGTCCGGAGGAGCGCCGCGCCGCCTGACCGACGGCGCCGCTCCCGCGATCTCCCCGAAGGGAGACCGCGTGGCGTTCCTGCGGCGCGGCCAGGTGTGGTGGCTGTCGCTGGCCGACTCCGCGGGCGCGGCAGAGCAGCCGATCCACGCCCGGGGCCGGGCGGGCACGTTGCGCTGGTCCCCGGACGGCGCGCGGCTCGCCTTCGTGAGCCGGCGCGACGACCATGCGTTCATCGGCGTGTACGACGTGGCCGGGAAGACGCTGCGGTTCGTGGACCCGAGCGTCGACTCCGACGCCCAGCCGGTCTGGTCCCCGGACGGCGCACGGCTCGCCTTCATCCGGGAGCCGGCCTCGACGGGCGTTCTGCCGTTCACACCCGAGCGCGCCGCGCAGCCGTGGTCCATCCGGGTCGTCGATGTGGCGAGCGGCGTGGGTCGTGAGGCCTGGAAGGCCGACACCGGACGCGGCAGCGCCTTCCGCGCCGTGGTCGCGGACCAGCAGCTGTTGTGGGGCGCGGGCGACCGGATCGTGTTCCCGTGGGAGACGGACGGCTGGACGCACCTGTACGCCGTCCCGGTGGCCGGCGGGCGCGCCACGCTGTTGACGCCGGGCGCGTTCGAGGTCGAGTATGTGTCGCTCGCCGCCGACCGCGCGACGGTCGTCTACAACTCGAATCAGGACGACATCGACCGGCGGCACCTCTGGAAGGTGGGCGTGGCCGGCGGTGCTCCCGCGGCGCTGACACGCGGCACGGGGATCGAGTGGGCGCCGGTGATGACGAGCGACGGCAAGGCCGTCGCCTTCCTGCGGTCCGATGGCCGCCAGCCGCCCCGCCCCGCCGTGATCGCCGGCTCGGCCCCCCCGCGCGACCTCGCCGCCGCGGCCGTGCCCACCGATTTTCCCGCCGCCGCGCTGGTCGAGCCGCAGCAGGTTCTCTTCTCGTCGGCGGATGGCATGACGATCCACGGCCAGCTGTTCCTGCCCAAGACGCTGAGGGCGGGCGAGCGCCGGCCGGCGGTGGTCTTCTTCCATGGCGGCTCGCGCCGGCAGATGCTGCTCGGCTGGCACTACAACTATTACTATCGCAACGCCTACGCGCTCAATCAGTATCTGGCGAGCCAGGGCTACGTCGTCCTCTCGGTGAACTACCGCAGCGGCATCGGCTACGGGCTCGATTTCCGCGAGGCGCTGCACTACGGCGCCCAGGGGGCGAGCGAGTTCAACGACGTGCTGGGGGCGGGGACGTACCTGCGCAGCCGCGCCGACGTGGACCCCGCGCGCATCGGCCTGTGGGGCGGCTCGTACGGCGGGTTCCTCACGGCGATGGGCCTGGCGCGCGCCTCAGACCTGTTCGCCGCCGGGGTGGACCTGCACGGCGTGCACGACTGGAACATCGAGATCGCGAACTGGGTGAGCTACGATCCGTCGAAGGCGGGCGAGGCCGCGAAGCTCGCGTATCAGTCGTCCCCGATCGCGTACGTCGCGGATTGGCGGTCGCCGGTGCTGCTCATCCAGGGGGACGACGACCGCAACGTGCAGTTCAGCCAGACCGTGCAGCTCGCCGAGGCGCTGCGGGGCCACGGGGTGTCGGTGGAGCAGCTCGTCTTCCCGGACGAGATCCACGACTTTCTGACGCACGAGCACTGGCTCGCCGCGTACCACGCGGCGGCGGACTTCTTCCGGCGAAAGCTGGGCGCCGCGCCGACGGCGGCGGATCGGCCGTAGCGGGGGCGGGCCCATCGATCAACCCCGGGCTGGCGCCCGGGGTTAGGAAACCTCACCGCCGTTTCGTCGCCTTTCTGACCCCGGGCGCAGGCCCGGGGTTACTGAAAGGACCCCGGCCCGCATCTTTCTGTACCAGGTGGGAACAATCGGGTACCGCAACGAGAAGAGATCGGGCCTAGTTTCTCTTGAACCCCGGGCTTGCGCCCGGGGTCAGGACACCTCGAACACTCCGGGGCTCGACTCCGGAGTCCGGGGGAGAACAGCGATCCCCTTCCGGAAACACAGGGCTTGCGCCCGGGTCAGGACACCTCCGAACGATGTCCGCCCATCACGCTTATCAACTGTATGCGCACATCACCTGGCACACCTGGCAACGGGTCGGGTGCATCGACGCCGCGGCAGCGCTCGACGTCAGGACGGCGGCGGCGAGTGCGGGCAAGCGAACGGGCGTGAAGGGCCGCGACCCGCGCAAACCGTGGAGTCCCAGGTGCAGTGCGCTGGGCAAGGGGCTACTACGTCGCCACGATCCACCAACGCGACTTGCCACGGGTCGTGGCGTATGTCGACCGCCAGTTCGATCGCCACCCGACCTTGATCCCGCGGGCCTCGCGCCGATCGGCAGGGCCTTCCTGACCCGGGCGCAAGCCCGGGGTTACCACCTCGGGGGCACATCGCACCACCGTCCTCAGGCCTAGCCAGGGACTCACCGGAACCTCTCCAGAGGCCCTCCCCTACCCTGAGCCTCACCCCACTTGGAAGAAGGGCCTCCACTTCTCCTCGGGGCGCGTCGCGAGCGACACCACGATGAGCAACGTGATGGAGACGGCCATCGCCGGGAAGGCGACGTCGATGCCGAACGGGTCGTGACCCGCGATCCGGCCCGCGATTACCCACGCGATCGTGGCGACCATGCCCCCCACGATGCTGGCCACGCCGCCGGCGGTCGTGACCCGCTTCCACAGAAACGCCGCTAAGATGGCCGGCGTCACCCCGAACCCGTACATCGTGTAGGCGGTGTACGCCGCCCGCAGGACCGAGGGAAAAAGTTGGATCAGCAGGTAGGCGATCACGCCAAGGATCACGACCAGGGTGCGAGAGAAGAACAGCTTCTGCCGGTCGGTGGCCGCGGGATTGAGGAAGCGCTCGTACACATCGCGCATCAGGTTCGTCGCAGGGACGAGCAGGAACCCGTCGGCGGTGGACACAATGATCGCGACCATGGCTGCGACGAGCAGCGCGCCAACGATGGGCACCGACCCGTGGACCGCCATGTAGGGGATGATCTGCTCCGGCCTGGCCTCGGGAAAGAGCGCGCTCCCGGCGATCGCGAGGAAACAGAGGGCGGCCTGCAGGATGACGACGCCTACGATCCACCACACGGTGGCGACGCGGGCGGCGCCGGCATCCTTCGCCGAGAAGAAGCGGTTGTACATCCCCGCCTCGCCGAGCAGCAGGAACAACCCGGGCAGGAAGAACTGCATTCCCTGCCAGAACGAGAGCGTGTCGCCGAAGATCGTCGTGCTCGAGCCGAGATCCACGCCGCCGCCGATGAATTGCGCGTGCGACGGAGGCAGCTTCGCGAAGATCTCCGCAACCCCGCCCGCCTGCGACACCTCGTACCCCAGGGTGACGAGGATGCCGAGCGTCAAGCACACGCCGTTCAGGATGTCGGTGTACGCCACCGACAGCATTCCAGCGAGCACAGTGTAGGTGATCACGAACACGGCCGTGATGACCCGCCCCTGCACCTCGCTCACCGCGCCGTCGGTCACCAGGTTGAGGACGTAGCCGCCGCCGCGGTACTGATACGACACGATCGTCACGTAGGCGATGACGGTGACGACCACGCCGAGCAGGCGCGCAGCGATGTTGTAACGGGCCTCGAGGATGTCCGGGACCGTCACCTGGCCGAAGGCGCGGGCGCGCGGGGCGATGAAGTAGAGAAGGAAGATGCCGCACGCCGCCGCCAGTGTGCTCCAGAGGCCGGCGATGCCCACGCGGTACTGGAGTCCGGCGTCGCCGAGCAGGGACCCCGAGCCGATCCACGTCGTCACGAGCGTGCAGATCAGCACGAAGACCCCGAGGCGCCGGCCGGCGATCGCGAAGTCTTCCTGCGTCTTAACCTGGCGGGTCTTGTACAGCCCGACGAGCACCAGCAGCGTCAGGTACGCGAGGACGACCGCAAGATAGAAGTTCACGTGAACAGGTCGTCCTGCTCGGCGGCGTCCGGATGCTCGGCGGGCCGGAGCAGCACGCCGAGGCGCAGCTCCCATTTCTCGACGTCGAAGTGGTGCTCGTTCTGCAGCGCCCGGCGCAGCACCGGCGAGAACTCGTGGAACGCCTCGAGCAGCTCGCTCGTCGCCTCCCGCAACGCCTGGAGCTGAAAGCCCGAATCGGTCGCCCCCATGTCCTCGAGAATGCTCTGCTCGGTGCGCGAGGCCACCACCGGCTCCGCGCGGCCCTCGATGAACACGCTGGTGCGGCGCCCCGGGCCGCGGTCGTCCTCGATCGGCATCAGCCCCACGATCGCGTCCGACCGCCAGTACTTCCCGTAGCCGAGGAACACCATTCGACCCCGCTTCACGTCCATGGCTACCTCCGCGACCGCCGGTTCTTGCGGATGTCCTCCAGCACCACCCGATCGATCTTCCCGTCCATCCGCACCCGCACGTCGTAGTTCTCCCAATACATGAAGTTCGCGAGGGCGTTCAGGAACGTCTCGTTCAGCGACGGCTGGGGCGCCGTGAGCCACTTCTGCGCCTGGGTGGCCGGCTCGCGCAGCAGGATCGCCTCGAGCTCGCGCTGCAGCGCCGGCGTGATCGGCAGCAGATCGGCCGAATCCGTCGCGAAGAAATACAACTTGTGCAGCTCGAACAGCCGCTCGAGCTCCTTGATGGGGTCGGGCGCGTCGTACACGCGGATGTCGATGTAGCGGTCGTTGAGCCCGAGATACCCTGCACCTGCACGCACGACCAGCAGGGCGGCCGACTGCATCCCGCGCTTGTCCCCGCCCCCGGCCTGCCCCGCCACCAACGCCGCCAGCAGGCGGTCGGCGAGCGGGCCGCGGGCGCGCTCGAACGCATCGGCCATCCCGCGCACCGTCGCATCCGACACCATGATGTTCGCCTGGGCCGCATAGCCCCGCCCCACGATCACCTCGCCCTTGCCGCCCGGGCGCCCCCCCGGCTGCCCGCCCACGCGCCCGCCCGCCCAGTCGAACGTCGAGTCTCCCGTCCAGCTGGCGGCGTTGCCGTGCGCGTCCACCATCCCCACCTGGCGCTGCGCGGGCCTGGGGTCGCTGCGCATCACGATCCGCAGCGCCTCGGGCGCCGCCGCCCCCAGGGCCATGAGCTGGAGACCCTTGTCGCCATAGTCGGTGTTGCCCAGCGACTGGGTCGCCACGGCGCCCACGCCCGCCCGCGCCCAGGGCACGATCCCCCCCACGTTGGGGAACTTCGATTGGACCGCGATACCGAGATCGCCGGTGGCGAAGTCGTAGGCGACGATGCTGTACGTGTGGGCGCGCTTGAGAAAGTCCGCGGGTGGAGGTTGGTGGAGGGTTTGGAGGAGGGCGAGGAGCAGCATGGCGTCAGTCCTTTCGCATTTTCTTCTTGAGCTCCTCGAGCTGCCGTTGGGCCGCCGCCTCGCGCGCCGCCCGGTCCATGTCCGCCTTGAGCAGCTCGTCTTGCAGATCCGTCCCCGGCCGCGCGCCGCCCGCGGCCTGCACGTCGCGCCATGCCCGCTCCGTGCTGCGTTCGGCCTCGACCGTGGGGCGGTCTCGCTCCGCGCGCTTCAGCTGGGCCTGCATCTCGACCAGGTCCCGCTCCGCCAGCGCGATCTCTTCCCGCTGAGCGGTGAGCTTGCGCTCGAGCACGCCCACGCGCTCGCGGTGCTTCGCCGCGAAGCGCTCGGCCACGGCGACCGTCTCGTGATCCTGAATCTCCGCGGCCAGCCGCCCCCGGCGCTCGGCGTCCGCCAGGCGCTGGCGCTCGAGCGCGAGCTCCCCGTCGGTGCGTCCCAGCGCTTCGCGCATCTCCTGCACCGCGACCTTCGCCTCCACGACGGCCTCGCGCATCTGCCGCGCCAGGTCGCGCAAGTCCCCGGGCGGCGTCGCCGCCTCGAGGGCGGCGCGGAAGGCGTCCCGCAGGCGCTCGAACATGGGAGTGGCCCCGCCGCTCAGCTCTTACGAACCGTCTTGGCGAAGAACGGCGAGTAGACGGGCTCCACCGCTTCCCCCTTGCACCGGGGGCACGCGGGAGGGCGGATCTGGCGGCCGTGGTCCTCGATCGACTCTTGCCGGGAGAAGCGCTCGCTGCACGCCGTGCAACGATACTCGTAGATCGGCATGGCCCCGCAACGTTATTCCGACCTGAAACCGCGGTCAAGTTGACGCGCCGCCCGATGGGCTCAGATTGCTGGTATGTCACCCCGGTGTGCGGCGGCGCTGGCGGCCACCTTGGCGGCGGTTCTGGCGTGCGACGCCGGCCTCGAGCCCGAGCCGATCTGCGCCGGCGGGCTCGTCGGGCTGTGCGGCACCGTGCGCTTTCGCGGCACGATCCCCGACAGCACGGACGACGTCTTCGTCGCCGCCTACGCCACCTTCCCCACCACCTGCAACGATCTGATCTTCAACCGCCAGCCGTTCCTTCCGCCCTCCGTTCCCTACACCGACTCGATCGCCGCCTACGGCCTGGAGCTGCCCCCGGGGCAGTACGAGTGGGTGCTGGCGGTCTGGAAGAAGGTGGGCACGCTCCACGGGAATGCCGGGGACACCACGTTGCTGCGCGAGGCAGGGTACTTCCGCGACGCCGCCGACACGACGCAGCCGGGCGTGGTGCCCGTGTCCTCCGGCAGTGCGACGGACAGTGTGGACATCGTCGTCGACTTCGACCACATGCGACCGGCGACGGATTTCGTCACATGTACCGCACGGTAGCCCTGCTCGTTCTCTTCCCCGTCGCGGCGGCGGCACAGGGCGGCGTGGTGCACGGCGCGGTGCGCGATCCGCGCGGCACGCCCATTCGCGGCGCCGTCGTCGGCATCCCCGGGACGACGCTGTACGGCGTCACCGACGCCGCCGGCCGCTATCGGCTCGCGCCCGTGCCCGCGGGCGAGGTACGCGTGCGCGCCGCCGCCATCGGCTACGCTCCGGCGAGCGCCACGGTCACGCTCGCCGCCCCGCCGCCCCCCGATTCCGCCGCCGCCGACTTCACGCTGCAGCCCGCGCCGCTCGAGCTGGCGCCGCTCGACGTGGTGAGTACCAAGCTGCCTCGCTTCGGTGAGCGCGGGGCGACCAGCGTCGCCCAGGTAACCGAGAAGGACCTGGACCACCGGGCCGTCAATACCGTGGACGAGGCGGTGGACAAGGCCGGGGGCGTGCAGATCCTGAACGGCCAGATCAATATCCGGGGCTCGACCGGCTACATCCAGGGCCTCAACTCGCGCGTCCTGCTCCTGGTCGACGGCGTCCCGATGAACCAGGGCGACCGCGGCGGGATCAATTGGGACCTGCTCCCCGTGGATCAGATCGAGCGCGTGGACATCCTCAAGGGGGCGGGCTCGTCGCTCTACGGGTCGGCGGCGTTCGGCGGCGTGGTGAACCTCACGACGCGCGACGTGCCCACGGGCGTCCACGCGCGCCTGCGCCTCACCGGCGGCGCGTACGCCGATCCGCCCCACGACGAGTGGCGGTTCCGCGACTGGATGGGCCTCCAGGGCGGCTTCGACGCGAGCGGCTCGTACGGGACCGAGACCGTCGGTGGGCGCGTGGCGGCCGGCGCGCGGCATTCCGACGGCTACCGCGAGCAGGACGAGCGCGACCATTGGCAGCTCGCGGGCAAGGGCCGGTGGCAGGCTTCGCCCCGCACCCGGCTCGACCTGTCGGGCGCGTGGGCGGTGGACCGCTACCAGGTGCCGCTCAGCTGGTGCAAACGGACCGGGTGCGACGACCGCGGCCAGGTGTACCAGCCGTTCAAGGTCGACACGGCCGGGGAAGGCGCGCGCACCGACTCCCGCAAGGGCTACCTCGCGGCGCAGGTGCGCACCGTCGCGTCGGAACGGTTCGCCTGGCAGGCGCGCGCGTCGTGGCTGCGCACCCACTTCACCGACCTCCGCGACACCACGAGCGAGTTCGGCGTGGCGAACCGGTTCGGCGCCGAGGTGCGCGCTGAGGCGCACCCCGATTCCGCCCGGACGGTGTTGGTCGGGGGTGAGGCGACGTTCTCGGGCGTCACCAGCGACATCTTCTCCGGTGCCGCCGTCGCCGGCACCGTGGGCGCCCACTCGCAGTCGGAGTTCGGGGCGTACGGCGAGGGCGAGCAGCGGATGGGCGCCGGCCGGCTGACTGCGGGCGCACGGCTCGACTTCCTCGCGGTGGACGGCGGCTCGCTCACCGCGGTGCTCAGCCCGCGCATCGGCGGGACGCTGCCCGCGGGCGCCGGCACACTGCGCGCGTCGCTGGGCCGGGGCTTCCGCGCGCCCACGATGGCGGAGCGCTTCGTGCACACCTACGCCCTGGGCTTCGAGGTGATCCCGAACCCCGGCCTCCGCCCCGAAACCGGCTGGTCGGGCGAAGTGGGGCTCACGACACCCATGCTGCGCGCCGCCCGCCTCGATGCCGCGGTGTTCTGGACCGAGGCTCGCGACTTGATCGAGCCGCAGCTGATCCTGGTGGTGGACACGATCACCACGGACACCACGCCCAAGATTCAGCTGCAGAACGTGACGCGCGCCCGGATCGTCGGGCTCGACGCCACGCTGCTCGCCGCGCCCATCCCAGAGCACCTCACGGCGATGCTCGCCTACACCTACCTCGACACGCGCCCGACCCTGGCCTTCCGGCCCCGTCACCTGCTCACGCTGAGCGCGGATTGGACCGTCGGGTGGGCCGGGCTGGGCCTGGGCGCCGACTTCCGGTACGCGAGCCGCCCGGAGCGGATCGAGCTGGAGGGGTTCGTCGATCCGCGCCGCGTCGCGGTCAAGGTGCTCGACCTCCGCGCCGAGTGGGCCCACGGGCCTCTGGACGTGCGGGTCCTCGTCGCCAACGCGCTCGACTACATCTACAATCTCGTGCCTGAGACCCTGGCGCCCGTGCGCACCCTGTCGGTGACCGCGGTCTGGGCATATTAGATTGGACCCCATGCGTGCCTGGCCTTCGCTCCTCGCGACCCTGCTCGCGGCCTGTGGCGGCGACGCGGCACACTCGCCCGCATGCGGACTCGCCCTCATCGCGGGGCCCACGCTCATTCAGCAACAGCTCCTCAACGCGCGCGCCGTCATGTCCGAAGCGCCGCGCGGGTTGCCCGAGCTGCTCCCGGCGTTGGTCATCCAGCAGCGCCAGGCAAACGTGCGCGTCGGCTACGACGTGGACCAGCGGATTGTCATGGAGTACGCGGGGTTGGGCTTTCCCACGCGCGGTGGGTACGGTCTGCTCGTGGTGGATGACACGTCGCAGCGCGCGATGGGCGTCATCATCTACGAGTCCCAGGAGCCGAAAGACTATCCCCGTCTCGGCAGCGTCACCGGCGGGGGCGCCACGCTCAACCTGTACGGCGTCCGCGTCGACTGGGCGAGCGTGAGCAACCCGCGCTGCCCGTTGCTGGGCGCCCCGCCCTCCGCTTCCCCCCCCTCCCCCTCCCCCTCCACCCCGCCCGCGACTTCGTGACGCTCCCGCTGTTCGACGGGTTCGCGCGGGCGGTCGCCTGAGCCCGCACCGGCATTCCTTCCCTTCGGCCGCGTGGGTGGCTGCGTACGCGGCCGCCATCAACGCGAGCGAGGTCTACCGCACCGCCTCCGTGGAGTGGACGCACGGACCCGTCGCGTTGATCGTCGCCGCGCAGTCCGACATCGGCGTGACGGAGGCCGTGGGGATCTGGCTCGACCTGGATCGCGGCGCCTGCCGGGAGGCGAAGGTCGTATCGTCGGAGGAGGCGCAGGGGGCCGCGTTCGTGCTCACGGCGGAGTACCGCTACTGGAAGCAGATCATCCGGAAGGAGCTGGGCCCGATCGCCGGGATCATGCAGCGCAAGGTCGCCCTGCGTGGCTCGTTGCCGATCGTGGTGCGGTTCATCAAGTCGGCCGAGGCGCTGGTCGAGGCCGCGACCACGGTGCCCACCCGCTTCCTCGACGAGTGACTCAGTCTCCGCCGGTCATGGACCTGCTCCACCGCCTCACCGCGCTCTCCCAGGAGCTTGCAGGGGCGTTCCGGCCGGCGACGATTGCCGAGCTGTTGGCACGCGCGCTCTCCGAGCAGCTCGCCCCCGGGCGGCTGTCCATCATGCTGCTCGACGCGAGCACGAACGGCCTCGTCGTCGCCTACCACAACGGCCCGCGCCCCGCCACCACCGACGAGCCGCTGCTCCAGCTCGCGCTGCGCCGCGGACCGCTCGTCTTTCCCGACCGCGTCGCGGCCCGGGCCGGCGAGCTGGGGGTCACGGTCGTCCCCCCACAGCCCGCCAGCTGGCTCGGCGCCCCGATCGTCGCCGTCGGGCGCACGATCGGCGCGGTCGCGCTCGAGGGCGAGCGGCCCCGCGCCCTGGACGACACCGCCCTGGTGTTCGTGCGCGCCGCGCTCGCCCAGGGCGCGATCGCGCTGGAGAACGCGCGGCTCGTGGAGCTCCTGTCGAGCGGCAAGCGCGAGTGGGAGCAAACCGTAGACGCCATCACCCAGGCGATCTGCTTCGTCGACCCGCAGGGCGTCGTCCGCCGGGCGAACCGGGTGTTCGCCGACTTGATCAAGCTCCCCGTCACCGCCATCCCCGGGCGCCCGTGGCTCACCCTGCTCCCGCCGGCGTGGGCCGAGCCGGTCGCGCGGCTGCTGCGCGCGCCCGAGACCCCGCCGGCGGACGTGCGCGTGGGCGAACGCACGCTGGTGGTCGCGGCCATCCCCACCGGCGAGCCGGGCGCCGTGGTCCTCCTGTTCGAGGACCAGACCGAGAAGCGCCGGCTCCAGGATCAACTCCTCCAGTCGGAAAAAATGTCGGCGATCGGCCAGCTGATCGCCGGCGTGGCGCACGACCTGAACAATCCGCTGGCCTCCGTGGTGGGGTTCAGCGACCTCCTGGGCGAGGCGGCCGATGTGCCGCCGCGGCTCGCCGAGCCGCTGGCCGTCATCCGGCAGGAGGCCGAGCGCGCCTCGGGGATCGTGCGCAACCTGCTCTCGTTCGCGCGCCGCCAGGAGGGAGAGCGCCAGCTGCAGTCCATCCGGCCGGTGCTGGACTCCATCCTCGGCCTCCTCAAGAACCAGCTCATGGCGCACAAGATCGAGCTCACCCTCGAGGTCGAACCCGGCGTGCCCGAAGTCGAGCTGCACGCCAACCAGATCAAACAGGTGTTCGTGAACATCATCAACAACGCGGCGCAGGCGATCCTGGGCGCCGGCCGGGCCGGCGGCCGCATCGCCATCACGGCCAAGAACTGGCTGGACGGCGTGTCGGTGAGCATCTCCGACAACGGCCCCGGGATCCCCGAGGCTGTGGCACAGCGCGTCTTCGAGCCGTTCTTCAGCACGAAGTCCGAGGGCGAGGGCACCGGCCTGGGCCTGTCCATCTGCCAGGGCATCGTGAAGGAGCACGGCGGGCAGATCTCGGTGGACCCCGGGCCCGGCAGCGGCGCCACGTTCACCGTGGAATTGCCGGGCGGCACCCGGGCCCGCGCCGCCGCCGCGCCGGCGACTGCGCCGGCGGCGGAGCCGGCGACGCCCGCCGAGCGCCTGCGCGTGCTCGTCGTGGACGATGAGCCGCACATTCTCCACTACATGGAGGCGACGCTCGAGAGCTGGGGACACCAGGTCGAGCTGGCGCGGGACGGCAGCCAGGCGCTGAAGCGCGCATTGACCCAGCACTTCGATTTGATCATCTGCGACCTGCGGATGCCGCGGCTGGGGGGCCGCGAGATGTACCACACCCTGGCCCAAATGCACCCTGCCGTCGCGGACCGCATCATTTTCGCCACGGGCGACACCGTCCGCGGCGACACCCTCGCGTTCCTCGAAGAGCTGGGCCGCCCCTTCCTCCAGAAGCCCTTCAAGCTGGACGAGCTGCGCCGGGTGCTCGCAGCGGTCGTCAAAGCTCCGGCGTAGGGGGGGAGGCGGTTGCGCGTCCTCCAGGTGGACTCCGGCCGCGAGTGGCGGGGCGGCCAGAACCAGGTGCGGTTGCTGTGCCGCGAGCTCGCCGCGGAGCAGGACGTCACACAGCGCCTGATCACGCGCCGGGGGAGTGAACTCGCCCGGCGCGTGCGCGACGCCGGGAGCCACAGGCCGGGACTCGCCGTGACCGAGGTGGGCTGGTGGATCGGCCTAGATCCCCGAGCCTACCGGCAGCTCGTCTTCTATATCCTGACCGCACACCCGGACATCGTCCACGCGCATGACAGCCACGCCCTGACCCTCAGCGTCCTGGCGATTCGCACCGCCGAACGCTGGCGGCGCCGCGTGTTGTTCCGGAAGGTGGCGCCGGACTTCGAGACACCGTGCATCGTCGCGACCCGGCGCGTCGATTTTCACATCGGACGTTGGAGCGCCTGGCGCAGCGTGGACCGCATCATCGCGATCTCGGACGCCGTGAAGCGCGTGCTCGCCGCCGACGGCATCAGCTCCCATGCCGTCACGGTCGTGCCGTCGGGGATCGACCCCGACGAAGTCCGCCGCGCGGCGCGGCTCCCGCTCAACGTGCGTGCCCGGCTCGGCCTCGAGCCGGGCACGCCGGTCGCCGGCAACGTCGCGGCGTTGGTGGACCACAAGGACCAGCGCACGCTGATCCAGGCCGCTCACCACGCCCGCGCGCTGCGTCCCGACCTCCACTGGGTGATCGCAGGCGAGGGGAAGCTCCGCGGGTCCCTCGCAGGGGAGATCGCGCGGCTCGAGTTAACCGATCGGGTCCACCTCCTGGGGTATGTAGAGGAAGCCGATGCCCTGATTCGGGAGGCCGACGTGTTCGTGATGTCGTCCAAAGAAGAAGGCTTGGGAAGCGTGATTCTCCACGCGCTCGCGCTCGAGAAACCGGTCGTGGCCACGGCCGGTGGGGGGATCCCCGAGATCCTTCCACCCGAAGCGCTGGTGCCCGTGGGGGATGCGAAGACGCTTGCCAGCAAGGTGGTTGACGCCCTTTCGCATCCCACATCCCGCACCCCGCTTCCCGCGCAGTTCACCGCCTCCGCCATGGCGCAGGGCGTCTTGGCCGTGTATCGCTCTCTCCTCTAGATTGCAGGGCCATGATCTACGTCTGCGTCCCGATCCACAACGAGGCGCGCACCGCGGGGCTCGTGCTCTGGAAGGTGCGCCAGGTGTTCACGACGTTCGCGCGGGAATACCAGATCATCGCGTGTGACGACGCCTCCACCGACGGCACGGGAGAGGTACTGGCCGCGTATGCCCGGGTCCTGCCGCTCACGATCGTCACCCACCGGGAGCGCCAGGGGTACGCGCGGAGCCTCGAGGAGCTGCTGCGCCTCGCACTGCAGCGGACCGACCGGCCGAAACGCGACTGCGCGGTCACCCTTCACGCCGACTTCGTGCACGCGCCGGAGGCGATGGAGGACATGGTGAAGCGGCTCGAATCCGGGGCGGACCTCGTGGTGGGAGAAGCGGCGCGGGGGGGGAGGGGGGGGGGCTGGGCACGCCGCTGGGCCCCGTGGCTGCTCCACGTCGCCGGGGTCCGGGACAGCGTCTCGGGGTTCACCGCCCTGCGCCTGATCGTGTTGCGCCAGGCGACCCGGGGCGCGCCTGCCGGAGGCGCGCCGCTCCTCACCACCGACGGCTGGTGCGCCAACGCCGAGCTCCTGGCGCGGCTCGTGCCGCACGCCCGGCGCATCGAAACGGTGCCTACCGCCGCGCGGTACGACTTGAAGCAGCGGCCGTCCCGGGTCAGGCCGTGGCAGCAGCTGGTCGCGGCCTGGCGCGCGCGCGGCGTGATTCGCGCAGCCCGCAGCGTCGTGACGGCGGTCGCCCTGATGGCACCGCCGCTCTTCGGCCAGGACTCCGCTCACGCCAGCCTGCCCCACCCCTCCTCCGTGGCGGTCCGATTCCCGGTGGGGGAGCGGTTCACCTACGGAGCGAAGTACGGGATTTTCAGCGTCGGAACGGCGATCATGGAGGTGGCGGGGATGGACACGATCCGGGGCGCGGAGGCGGTCCACCTCCGGTTCCGCATCACGGGCGGCGCGTTGTGGTACCATCTCGACCAGACGCTCGAGTCGTGGGTCGGGCGCCACGACTTCCGCTCCCGCCGGTTCGTCTCGGTCCAGGACGAGCGCGACCGGCACCGCGAGCACCGCTACGAGATCTACCCCGACTCCGGGTTCTACCGGGAGGAGGGCCGCGACACGACGCTCGCGACGGTGGCGGAGCCGCTCGACGATGCGGCGTTCCTCTACTGGATCCGCACGGTCCCGCTCGAGATCGGCAAGCGCTACCAGTACGCGCGGTACTTCCGGCCCGACCGCAACCCGGTAATCATCGAGGTGCTGCGCCGGGAGCGGGTGAGCGTCGCGGGGCGCAAGTGGGACGCCCTGGTGGTGCGCCCCAGGATTCCCCAGGCCCGCGGCATCTTCGCGGAGAAGTCGGAAACGCGGATTTGGATCTCGGACGATGCCCGCCGCATCGTCCTCGCGATCCAGTCCAACTTTTCGTTCGGTCAAGTCACGTTGAAGCTCAAGGAGCTTTCCGTTCCGGAGCAGCCATGACGGACTACCGCGAAGCCGACTTCGCCCGTCTCAAAACCGTCCCCATCGCCCGGCGCTCCAACAAAGTCGATCCCTCCCTGCTCGCCCATCCTCCCGGCGCCGACCGCTCCTTCGCCGCGTTCTGGGACGCGCTGCCCGCGATCCTCGCGGCCAAGGACCTGCGCTACGTCGTGGACCGAATCGTCGCCGCGGCGGGGCGGCGCGCCGTGGTGGCGATGCTGGGCGGGCATGTGATCAAGGTCGGGCTCGGCCCCTTGCTCATCCAGCTGATGCGGCGCCGGGCGGTGACGCACGTTGCGATGAACGGCAGCGCCGCCATCCACGACTTCGAGCTCGCCGCCTACGGCGGGACGAGCGAGGACGTCGCCGCCGGCCTGGGCGACGGCACCTTCGGGATGGCGGAGGAAACGGGGAGGGAGATGAACGCGGCGTTGGCGCGCGGCGCGGGCGGCAACCGGGGCGCCGGCGAGGCGCTGTCCGAATACCTGCGCGCCCGCAAGGACCTGCCGGGCCGGGAGGTCTCGGTGCTGCTGGCCTGCGCCGAGCTGAACGTGCCGGTGACGGTGCACGCCGCGGTGGGCGCCGAGATCATTCACCAACACCCCAGCGCCGATGGCGCGGCGCTCGGCGCCACGAGCCACCGCGACTTCAAGCGCCTGGCGGGAGGCCTGCCCGACCTGCACGACGGCGGCGTGGTCCTGAACCTCGGGAGCGCCGTCATGATGCCGGAGGTCTTCCTCAAGGCCCTCACGATCGCGCGCAACCTGCACGGGGGGAAGCCGACGAACTTTACGGCCTGCGACTGCGACATGCAGCGCCATTACCGGCCGCGCGTCAATGTGGTCGAGCGGCCGACGCTGGCGGGCGGCCGCGGCGTTCAGCTCACCGGCCACCACGAGCTGCTGTTCCCGCTGCTCAGCTGGGCCGTGCTCGCGCGGCTCGATGCGCGCTAACGCGGTGTGGACCGCGGCCGTCCTCGCCGCGTGCGTCTCGCGGCCGGGCGCGCCGCGCGTCGCTGCCGGGCCCGCCCCCGAGCTGCCCGGCGACGTGCAGGCGCTGGTGCGTCTGGCGCTCACGCTCGACGCCGCCGCCGACCGCGCGGCCGACACGCTCTACGCCGCGGACGCGATCGTCGTCGCGAACGCCCGGGCGCGGCTCGCAGCCCCGCGATTCGCGGGCGTGAGCCTCGGCGGCCGGGTCACCGTCGCGGCCGCGACGGCGACCGTCGAAGGACGGCTCGCGTGGGTGATGGTGGACTACCAGTGGGTCGATGCAGCGCGCCGCCTGGCCGAGGCCGGGCGGGCGACGTTCGTCTGCGAGTACCGGGCGGGGCCGGGGGAGCGCGGCTGGAAGATCGTGCATGTACACTCCAGCCAGCTGCTGCCCTGGGAGCGGTAGGGGCACGGCATGCCGTGCCCTTACGCGTCGGCGGGACGCCCCTTGATCATGTCGCGCAGTTTGTCCGCCGTGCTGGGAGAGATCAACCGCAGGGCGAGATAAAAGAGGAAGCCTACGGCCGCGAGCCAGAGGAGTTTCATAGCCAGGCCGACGACGAACCCGAAGAGGTTCAGAATCAGGCCCAGGGCGAGCCACGCTACGACGGCGAGGATCGCGAAGCCCAGGATGCTCCGGAACATGGTACCCTCCGTGGTGTCCGGTACGTCTCCAGCGGTGTACGCCTAAATGTCGCACAAAGTTTCGGCTTGTGAAGTTGTCGTCATCGGCGGCGGCGTCATCGGCGCCGCCTGCGCCCGGGCGGCGGCGGGCCGGGGCCTCCGGGTGGTGGTCTGCGAACCGGGTCCCGACCCCGCTGCCGCCTCCCCCGCCGCCGCCGGCATGCTCGCCGCCCAGGTCGAGCCCACGGACGAATGGCTGCGGCCCTTCGGCGTCCGCGGCCGGGACCTGTACGAGGCCCTCGCTCCCGCCCTGCAAGAGACGACCGGGGTGGACATCGGCTTCTGGCGCGCGGGTATTGCGTCCATCGCGTTCGACTACGTGAGCGCCGAGCAGCTGCACGAGGCCGTGGCCCGCCAGCGGCAGGCCGGGCTCCGGTGCGACTGGCTGGAGCCGGCCGACGTGGCGGACCGGTTCCCCGGGGCGGCGCCCGGGTGCCACGGGGCGCTGTTCGCACCCGAAGACGGCGCGGTCGACCCGGCGGCGCTCACCCGCGCGCTGCTCGCCGACGCGCAGCGCCTCGGCGCCTCCCTCCGGCGGACGCGGGTCAAGCGGATCGTCACCACCGGCGACCGGGCTACCGGCGTGGCGACCGGGAACGCGACCGTGACCGCGGAGCACGTCGTCGTCGCGGCCGGCGCGTGGTCGCCGCAAATCGCCGGGCTGCCGCGGCCGCTGCCCGTCGAGCCGGTGCGCGGGCAGATGGCTGCAACCCCGTGGCCCAGCGGCACGCCCCCCGCGATCCTGTACGACGACCACGGCTACGTCCTGGCGCGCGGCGGCGAGGCGCTCCTCGGCAGCACCATGGAGCGCGCCGGGTTCAACGCCCGGACCACGACGGAGGGCATCGCGCGGATCCTGAAGGGCGCCGCGCGCCTGCTGCCGGCCGCGGCCGACCGCCCTCCTGCGCGCACCTGGGCGGGACTGCGCCCCATGACCCCGGATGGGCGGCCAATCGTCGGTGCCGATCCCGTGGTCTCCGGCCTGTGGTACGCAGTGGGCCACGGCCGCAACGGCGTCTTGCTCGCGGCGCTGACGGGCGAGATCATCGCAGACCTGCTCACCAACGGGGAGACCGACCTCGACATCACGGCGCTGCAACCGGGGCGCGCCTCGCTCGTCCCCAGCCCCTAGCCCCGAGGCCGATGTTCCGCACCTGCGCGTTTTGCAACGCGCCGCTCGACGGCGACGGCGGCCCCTCCGGACTCGGCGTGGGCCGGCGGCTCGCATTCGACGAGTGGAAGGGGCGGCTCTGGGTCATCTGCTCCAAGTGCAGCCGCTGGAACCTCACACCGCTCGACGATCGGCTGGACCAGATCGACGCCGTCGCCCGCGCGGCGCGGCAGGGGCGCGTCGCCGCCGCCACCGACCAGGTGACGCTGATCCGCTGGCAGCGCTACGACTTCGTCCGCGTGGGCAAGCCGCCGCGCGTCGAGCTCGCGACGTGGCGCTACGGCGAGCGGCTGCGCTCCCGCCAGCGGGAGCGCATGAAAGTCGTGATCCCGCTCAGCATCGCCGCCGTCGGGCTGGGCATCGCGGCGAACGTCGTGGCCGGGGGGGGCCTGGGGGTGTTCGTGTGGAACCTGCACCGCGTCGCCGACGGGCTGTACATCGCGATCGTGGGGAACCGGAAAGTGTCGCTGAGCGAACCGCCGATCTGCGAGCGCTGCGGCACCCTGATGCAGCTCCGCGCCAAGCACGTACAGCACGCCCGAGTCGTCCCCGACGCGCACGCGGACCTCGCCGTCGTCCTGAGCTGCCCTCGATGCCGGCGGGAAGGCGCGCAGCTGGTCGGGTCGGACGCCGTGCAGGTGCTGCGGCAGGGACTCACCTATCTGAACGTGACCCGCACCGGCCGGCGGCGCGCCGAGGACGCCGCACGCGTCGTGGACAGCGCGGGCGGCCCCGACCGGCTACTGCGCGATGTGGCACGGCGGGAACTCACCCTGCGGTCGCTTCGACCGGAGCGGCGTTTGGCGCTCGAGATGGCGGTGGACGAGCGCGCCGAGCTCGAAGAGTTGGAGCGCCAATGGCGCCAGGCTGAGGAGATCGCCGACATTGCCGACGGAACCCTGAGCACATCGGCGCAGTTGGAAGAGGAACTCCGCCGTCTGAAACGCAACGCAGGGGATCAACCGTCCGGTTGAATTTTGGCCTACCCCAGCCTCCCGGCGGCCACTATCTTCGAGGCTCTATGGCTCCCTCCCTCGTCGAGCTCGAGCGAAAGCCCCCCTGGCTCAAGGTAAAGGCCCCTGGCGGCCCTAACTACGTCGCCCTGAAGCACATGATGCGCGACCTGAAGCTCCACACGGTCTGTGAGGAGGCGCACTGCCCCAACATCGGAGAATGCTGGGAGCACCAGGCCGCCACGTTCATGATCCTGGGAGACGTGTGCACGCGGAATTGCGCCTATTGCGCCGTCGCTCACGGGACTCCGAAGGCGCTGGATGTGGACGAGCCGGCGCGGTTGGCCGACGCGGTGGCCCGGATGGACCTGAAGCACGTCGTGATCACGAGCGTGGACCGGGACGACCTCCCGAACGGCGGCGCCGAGATCTTCGCCGCCTGCATCACGGAGATCCGCCGCCGGCTCCCCGAGACGTCGGTCGAAGTGCTCATTCCCGACTTCAAGGGGAATCCCGAAGCGCTGCGCCTGGTGGTGGAGGCGCGACCCGACATCCTGAACCACAACCTGGAAACGATCGAGCGGTTGTACCGCATCGCGCGGCCGGGGGGCCGCTATCCGCGGGCCCTCGAGCTGCTGCAGCGCGCCAAGGAGCTGGACGCCGGTCTCCTGACCAAGTCGGGGATCATCTGCGGGTTGGGGGAGGAGTGGGACGAGCTCCTGGGGGCGATGCGCGACCTGCGCGCCCGGCAGGTGGATATCCTCACGCTGGGTCAGTATCTCCGTCCCTCCGACCGGCATCTGCCCATCGCACGCTGGTATACGCCCGACGAATTCGCCGAGCTGAAGCGCTTCGGCCTGGCGCTGGGATACCGGCACGTCGAATCGGGCCCGCTCGTCCGCTCCAGCTACCATGCGTGGGAGCAGGTCGAGAGCGCGACCGCATCCAAGTGAGACACGGGAGCTAGGGTGGCCACCGCGACGGCTCAGTCGACGAAAGATCAAACGCAAGCCGAGCTCCACCGCCGCATGCTGCGGCAGATGCTGCTCATCCGCCGGTTCGAGGAGAAAGCGGCGGAGGCCTACGCGCTCGGCAAGATCGGCGGCTTCTGCCATCTCTACATCGGCCAGGAGGCGGTGGCGGTCGGGAGCCTCGCCGCCCTGCGAGACGACGACTACGTCATCTGCTCCTACCGCGAGCACGGCCAGGCGCTGGTCCGGGGCATCCCCCCGGGGGCGGTGATGGCGGAGCTGTTCGGCAAGGCAACGGGCTGCTCGAAGGGGAAGGGCGGCTCGATGCATCTGTTCGACGCGGGCAGGCGCTTCCTGGGCGGCCACGGCATCGTCGGCGGGCACATTCCGCTCGCCGCCGGCATCGCCTTCGCGGTCAAATACCGGGCCGGCGACCAGGTGTGCCTCTGTTACTTCGGCGAGGCGGCGGTGAACATCGGCGCCTTCCACGAGGCGCTGAACATGGCATCGGTGTGGAAGCTGCCGGTCATCTTCCTGTGCGAGAACAACCGCTACGGCATGGGCACGGCGTTCGAGCGGGTGGCGGCGGTGACCGACGTCGTGGAGCACGCGTGCAGCTACGACATGGCGGCCGACGTCGTGGACGGGATGAACGCCCTCGCGGTCTACGACGCGACCCGGCGCGCGGTGGAGCGGGCGCGTAAAGGGGGACATCCCACGCTGCTCGAGGTCCGCACCTACCGCTATATGGGCCATTCGATGTCCGATCCGCTGCACGGCGTTTATCGCACCAAGGACGAAGTGGAGGAGCAGCGCAAGCGGGATCCGATTACCCAGCTCGCCGAACGGTTGAAAGAGGACGGCGTCCTGGACCAGGACGCGCTCGATGCCCTGGACGCGGAGATCCACGCCGAGGTCGATGCGGCAGTGCAGTTCGCCGACGAGAGCCCCGACCCCGATCCGGTCGAGCTCATGAACGACGTGCTGGCGGACTAGGCGATGCCGACCCTTACCTACCGCGACGCCCTGAACCAAGCGCTGCGCGAGGAGATGCAGCGCGACCCCGACGTGTTCCTGATGGGCGAGGAAGTCGGCGTGTACCAGGGGGCGTACAAGGTCAGCCGCGGCCTGCTGGAGGAGTTCGGGCCGCAGCGCGTCGTCGACACGCCCATCGCGGAGCTGGGGTTCGCGGGGATCGGCGTGGGCGCGGCCATGGCCGGCCTCCGCCCCGTGATCGAGTTCATGACGTGGAACTTCGCCCTGCTGGCGCTCGACCAGATCGTGAATTCGGCCGCGAAGATGTTGTACATGTCGGGGGGGCAACTCCGAATGCCGATCGTGTTTCGGGGCCCGAACGGCGCCGCCCTGCAGCTCTCGTCGCAGCACTCCCAGGCGTGGGAGAGCTGGCTCACGCACATCCCCGGGCTCAAGGTCGTCGCGCCGGCCACGCCCGCCGACGCCAAGGGATTGCTCAAAGCCGCGATCCGCGACAACAATCCCGTGATCGTCCTCGAAGGGGAAATGCTCTACAATGTGAAGGGCGACGTGCCGGAGGGTGAGCACCTCGTGCCGATCGGGCGGGCGGATGTGAAACGCGCGGGGACCGACGTCACTCTGATTTGTCACTCGAAGACCGTGACGGTCGCGCTCAAGGCGGCCGAGCAGCTGGCCGAGCAGAGCGTGTCCGCGGAAGTGGTGGATCTGCGGTCGCTGCGACCGATGGACGAGCCGGCGATCCTCGAGTCGGTCGCGAAGACGAACCGGGCGGTCGTGGTGGAAGAGGGGTGGCCGCATTGCGGCGTCGGGGCGCAAGTGGTGGACATCATCCAGCGGGACGCCTTCGACCAGCTCGACGCGCCGGTGCAACGCGTGACCCAGGCCGACGTCCCGATGCCCTACAACAAGCACCTCGAGCGCGCGGCAAAACCGTCGCCCGAGAAGGTCGTCGCCGCGGCCCGGCGCGTCCTCTACCTCGAGTAGCCCTCCCGGAATGGCCACCAAGGTCCACATGGAGGCGCTGTCGCCGACGATGGAGGAAGGCCGCCTCGTCAAATGGACGAAGCGGGAGGGCGACGTCGTGAAGACCGGCGACACGCTGGCCGAGGTGGAGACCGACAAGGCGGTGATGGAGCTCGTGGCCCGGGCGGACGGGCAGCTGATCAAGGTGATGGCCGCCGAAGGGAGCACGGTGCCGGTGGGGAACGT
>DASYRJ010000044.1:0-6915 GCA_036004525.1 Gemmatimonadales bacterium
AGCGCGAAGCCCAGCGGGGCGAGGTGCTGCCCGAGGATGTAGCGGCTGAGGATGCGCACGGTCGGTCGCGCCATTATATTCGGCGCTCCCCGCCTCTACAAGGGATGCGGCGGACCGCCCTGATCGCTCTGTTCGCCCTCACGCTCGTCATACCCCAGGCCCGCGGGCAGGAGCCGGTCTTCCGCGCGAGCTTCGGCCAGCCGCCGCTCCCGGCACCGCGCAATCCCGCGCTCGCGCCCGGCGGCCGCCTCGGACCGCGCGTGCCGCCCGCCCTCGTCGCCGCCGCGTGGGCCGACGCGCTGCTCGCCGCCCGCCGCCCGGCGCTCGTGTCGAATCTCGCCCCGCCCGCCACGCCCGAGGCCCCCGCTCCCGTGGCCGAGGCGCCGGCGGAGCCGGCGGGCCCGCCGGCGCGCGGTCCCCTGGTCAACCCGTACGCCGACATCGGCATGCAGCTCAACCTCCGGTTCGAGCTGAAGGCCGACCAGTTCCGCAACCTGCGCTGCACCGCACCGGAGCGGCAGCTCGCGATCTCCGGCTGCAGCGGCGGCTTCCCGACGATCAGTCCCAATCCGCAGTACGCGATCCGCACCGCCGGCGTCGTGGGGCAGCGGCTGCACATCAACGTCGATTTCGACAGCCAGCGGGAGTTCGACGCCAACAACAACCTCCAGGTGTGGTACGAGGGGTTGGAAGACGAAATCCTGCGGCGCGTCGAGGCGGGGAACGTCACCTTCCAGGCGCCGCCCTCGCGCTTCATCAGCGCCGCGATTCCGGCCAACAATTTCGGCGTCCAGGCGATCGCGCAGGTGGGTCCCGTCGAACTGCGGGGCATCTTCGCCCAGCAGAAGGGCAACGTGGTGAAGGACCGCTTCTACACGGTGGGCGACGTGACCAGCCAGCCGCTCGACCGCGAGGCGCGGGACCTGGATTACGAGCCGGGGCGGTTTTTCTTCGTCGTCGATCCGGCGGCGCTTGCCGGGTATCCCGCGGTGGACATCCTCGCGCTGCAGGACACGCCGCGGCCCGACTCCCTGACCGTGGGCGCCCTCCGCGTATACCGGCGCCGGGCCGTGGCGCCCGGATCGACGACCAACCAGAACGCCGGCGGGCTGCGGGCCGTCGCCTGCGGCGTCGGCGCCGCGCCGGTCGACTGCAGCCAGCGCGAGGGCCCGTTCGAGTGGCAGCGGCTGGACGAGGGCAAGGACTTTTACGTCGACCCGAGCGGTACCTGGTTCGCGCTCGCGAACCGGCTCGACCAGAGCGATTACCTGGCGGTCTCCTACGTCACCGCGAGCGGCGCCGACACCGTCGGCACCTTCCCGGCCGTCGCCGACCCCGACACGACGGTGATCGACACCCTGCGGCTCGTGTACGACCCCAATCCGGGCGTCACCGCGGCGTCGCCGTCGTTCCGGTTCGAGATCCGCAGCGCCTACCGGGTGGGTGGGACCGAGATCGACCGGGAGTCGGTGGACCTGGCGCTGACCGTCAACCGGCGCGAGCGCTCGCCCGGCGGCGAGACCTATCTGGCCCTGCTCGGCCTCGCGCTCGAGAGCGACCCCAACCGGTTCGATCAGTACAACCGGCTGTTCCCGCGCACCCGGGACCCGGGCCAGGGCGCCCCCGTGCGCGACCTCTTCGCGATCTTCCCACAGCTCACGCCGTTCGCCGACTCCACCCGCCTCGCGCCGGCGGAGCGCAACGACTCGCTGTACCGCACCCCGCGCGCCTACCTCGCCACCCAGGGGCCGCCCTCGGTGTTCGCGCTACGGCTGCACGCCGATGCCGGCGCCTCCGCCGACCGGTCCGTACTGGCGCTCAACAGTTTCCAGATCCGCGAGGGGAGCGAGCGCATTTATGTGCGCAACACCCTGCTGACGCGGGGCACCGACTATACGATCGATTACACGACCGGTCAGGTACAGTTCAAGAACCCCGATTCGTTGTTCCTCGGGGGCAGCGCGCAGGTCCGCGCCCAATTCGAGGAGCGCGCCGCGTTCAGCATCGCGCCGACGTCCATCTACGGCATCGCCGCACGGTACGATCTGGGCACGACCGGCCAGGTGAACTTCACCGGCATGTTCCAGAAGGAACAGAGCACGTTCACCCGCCCGCCGCTCGGGTTCGAGCCGTCATCGAGCTTCATCGGGGGCCTTTCGACGGAGCTGCGCTTCCAGCCCGCGTGGATCACGCGGGCCGCCGACGCCCTCCCCGGGGTACGCACCGATGCGCCGTCGTTCCTCAACATCTCGGCCGAGGTCGCCGTGTCGAAGCCCAGCCCCAACCGCCTGGGCCAGGCCTACCTCGAGGAATTCGAGACCGAGGCGGCGCGCTTCCTGTCGCTCGCCGAGAACGCGTGGCACTGGGGCAGCATCCCGACGTCGGCGCGGGGCGCCGAGACGTACGGCATCGCGGGCGCGTTCAATGCGGGGAACGCTGCGTTCCTCACCTGGCAGGGGTTGCCGTTCAACATCCGCAACGGGGAGTTCGTGCCGATCCAGTTCTTGCCGCAGCAAATCGATCCCACGATCCGGCTCGCCGGCCAGACGCAGTCCGCCGAGCCCGTGCTCTGGCTGATGCTCAAGCCGGACACGGTGCTGGGCCTGGCGCACAACGGGCCCACGGACTCGCTGCTCGGGCTGGCGAACTGGGTGCGGCCGTCCCAGAGCGGACCCCGCTGGCGCTCGATCACGCAGACCCTTTCGCCCACCGGGCTCGATCTGTCCCGCGTCGAATTCCTCGAGTTCTGGGTGTGGGAGGACGGGAGGCGCGTCGCCCAGGCGAACCGCACCCTGGTCCTCTTCGATTTCGGCTCCCTGTTCGAGGACGGGCTGGCGTTCGAGCCGGCGTACCTCACGGTGGATGCGAGCGGCGACACCACGTACCACGGAGTCCGGCGCGTGGGTGAGGGGCGGCTCGACACCGAGCGCGATCCCCGCACGCAGACGTGGAGCGCGGCGCTCAACGACGAAGGGATCCTCTCCGACCGCGTGGTGGACAGCATCGCCGACTCGACGCGCGGCGCCGTCATCGACACGCTGCCGCTCTGCAGCGCGACCCGTAACGGGCAGCTCATCCCCCGCCCCTTCGGCGACATCCGCTCCCGCTGCGGGCGCCACAACGGATTCGTGGACACCGAGGATCAGGACGGCGATTTCGCGCTCGATTCGGCGATCGGCGTGAAGCGCTCGGAGAACTTCGTCCGCTACGCGTTCCCCGTCGGCGACGAGCGGTACTTTGTCCGCGACGGCGGGATGACCCCCGATCCCGCCGGTGGAACGGCCGGATGGCGGCTGTACCGCATTCCGTTCCGGACCGACACGCTGCAGATCGGCGAGCCGAGCCTGCGGCAGGTCCAGGCCTTGCGCATCACGATCGTCGCACCCGATCCCGACCCGCAGGTGTACTTCGCCCTGTCGCGGGTGCGGTTGGTCGGCAGCTCGTGGGTGAAGCGAGCCGAGACGCCGATCGCCGGGATCGGCGGCGACCGTGGCGTGGGGTCCGGGACGGTCGTCGCCTCCGTCGTCAGCACCGAGAATCGCGACCTCGGGTACACGCCCCCGCCGGGGGTGACCGATGCGGCGGGACGGCGCGACGCCGGCTTCCAGCTCGGCGCCACGCAGATCAACGAGCGCGCGATGCGCCTCCTCGCGGGCGGCCTGCAGCGCGGCGAACGGGCGGAGGCCTTCCTGCGCTTCACCACCGAGGGCGACAAGAACTTTCTCAAATACAAGAAGCTGCGCGTGTGGGCGCGCGGCCGCGGCCCCGGCTGGGAGGACGGCGACCTCGAGTTCTTCGTCAAGGCGGGAAAGGATCAGGACAACTTCTATCTGTACCACGCGCCGGCGCGCACCATCTCCTGGGAGCCCGAGGTCGTCGTGGACTTCGCGCCCTGGCTCGCGCTGCGCGCGCAGATCGAACAGGCCTGGCTGCGCGGCGATAGCGCGCGCATCTACCCCGGCTGCCCCGACTCCACACTCCTGACTCCTGACTCCTCGTACGTCATGTGCGACGGTTCCTACACCGTGCACATTCGCGACCCCGGCACCGCCCCTCCGAACCTCGCCCGGGTGCAGGAAATCGCGGCGGGGATGTGGCGGGTCAACGACCGGGTGTTCATCGACCAGGCCGAGGTATGGGTCGACGACATCCGGTTGAGCGACGTGGTGCAGGACGTCGGGATGGCGGGGGCCGTGGATCTCACCCTCTCCGCCGCCGATGTGGCCGACCTGGCCGTGAGCCTGTCGCGGCGCGACGGCCAGTTCCGCCAGCTCGGCGACGATCCGTCGTACGTGACCGATGATGCCGCCTCCTTCGCCGGGACCGTGCGCGTGGACCGCTTCCTCCCCGAGCGCTGGGGGCTCTCCGTCCCCGTCACCGTCCGCCACACGCTCACGGCGAGCGATCCGTTCTACCTGAACCGGACCGACCTGCGCGCCGACGCGCTCACCGGCCTCCGGACGCCGCGGACGTCGGCCACGAGCTACGGATTTGCGGCGCGGCGCGTGGCGCGCGCCCAGGGCTCCCTGGGCCGCTGGCTGCTCGACCCGGTGGCCCTGTCGGGGACCTACACGCGCGGCGACGCCCGCGCCGACCTCTCGCAGGCCACGGCGTCGAGCTACGGGTTGAACCTCGACTACTCGCTCGATCCCGGCGTCGCGGCGGTGCGGATCGGCGGCCGGCGCGTCCGCCTCAACCCGACCGCGATCCGGCTGCGGTCGAGCCTCGCGGGGTCCGACGGTTCCCGGTTCACGTACGCCGTGCCCATCCCGCGGCCGGGCGACACGCTCCCGCCGAGCCTGTCCCGCAGCCGCCTGTGGCGCAACAGCGCGGCGGTCGATCTACTCCCGCTCACGGGCGTGCAGCTGCGGCTCGACGCGGCGTCGCTGCGCGACCTGCGCGACTACGGCGACTCTACGACCATCGGCCGGCTGCTGCAGCAGGGGCGTGCCTCCATCTTTGGGCAGGACGTCGGCGTCGAAACGCAGCGCACGCTGAACACCCTCGTGACCCTGACGCCGCGCCTCGGCACGTGGATCCGGCCGCGCGCCTCGCTCACCTCCGGCTTCTCATTCACGCGCGATCCCAACGCGCGCCAGCCGGTGCGCGACGTCGGCGACACGGCGGGCGCGTTCCGCGTCCCCGCCGCGTTCAGCAACACCCGCCGGATCGACGCGGGGGCTCAGCTCGATCCCCGCCGCCTGGCCCAGGCGGCGTTCGGCGATTCGGCGGCGGTGGCCCGCTGGTTGGGCCGGATTGCGAACGTGGACCTCGCCTACACCCGCCAGCGGGCGTCGAGCTTCAACCGCGCGGGCGGATTCCCGCCGTTCGGCTACCAGCTCGGGCTCGGCGGCCTGGACGGCTTCCGCGCGGTGGGCGGCCTGCTCGCCGCGTCGGCGTTGGAGAACGCCACCATGAACGTCGGGGGGACCGCCACCTTGCTCCTCGGCATGCGGGTGACCACGGCGTACCGCCGGTCCCGTGGCGTCTCGTGGGCGCTCCGGGCCGACGAGCAGGTCCGCATCAGAACCCGCACGCGCGACTGGCCCAACGGCAGCCTCCGCTGGGCGCTGACACCCTCCCGCCGCAACCTCGGCCGCGTGCTCTCGAGCCTCACCGCGCAGGTCGGCTACCGGCGCACGGAAAGCAGCAACGAGCAACCCAGCTTCGGATCGACGACCCTCGCCGTCACCCGCAGCACCGAGCGCGCCCTGACTCCCTCAGTCTCGCTCGCCTGGGCGGGGGGGGGGGGCGTGCTGACGACGTTCGACGCCTCGATGGGCCGGACCGAGCAGCTCGCCGCCGGGAACCTCTTCAAGAGCGCGCACGACCAGCAGAACGCCAGCCTCACCTTCGCCTTCCGGCCGCCGAGGTGGGTGCGCGGAGGGGGTGGCTGGCAGTCGAACATCCGCACGACGGCCCGGTACTCGGTCACCGACAACACCAGCTGCCTCCAGAGCGCGGGGCAGGCGGCGTGCGTGTCGTACGTGGACAGCCGGCAGGTCCAGGCCCAGCTTACCATGGACACCGACTTGCCCCCCAACCTCAGCGCGGGGTTCCAGATGGCGTACCTCCTGAACGAAGAGCGGCAGACCAACCGCAAGGTGCGGCAGATCGTGATCACGGCGTTCGTGCAGCTCCAGACGAGTGTGGGGCAGCTCCGATGACGCGAACGGTGAGGGCGGTCAGGGCCGTCATGGCGGTCGCCGCGGTGGCGGCGTCCTGCCACAGCGCCGGCGGCGCCTCGGAGTTCGACGGCCGCACGGCGTTCGGTTATCTCGAGCGACAAATGGCGTTCGGGCCCCGCATCCCCGGGACGCCGGCCCACCGGCAGACGGGGGACTGGCTCCTGGCGGAGCTACGTGCGCGGGCCGACACTGTGATCGTGCAGGAGATCACCCACGTCACCCGAGGGGGCGAAACCCTGCACCTGCGGAACTTCTTCGCGCGCTTCCGCCCCGCGGCCAGCGAGCGCGTGCTGTTCCTGGCCCACTGGGACACGCGCCCCCATGCCGATCAGAGCCAAAACCTGGGTCAGCAGCGCCTCCCCGTGCCGGGGGCGAACGACGGCGCCTCGGGCGTGGCGGTGCTGCTCGGCGTGGCCGACGTCCTCAAGAAGCGGCCGCCGGCCGTCGGTGTCGACCTTCTGTTCGTGGATGGGGAGGACTACGGTACCTTTGCGGACTCGGCCGATGTGCTCATCGGCTCCCGTTGGTTCGCCGCCCACCAGCCGGCGGGTTATCCCCCGCTGTACGCAGTGCTATTCGACATGGTGGGCGACAAAGACCTCCAGATTCCGCAAGAGGGCTACTCCCTCTCGTCCGCGCCCGAAGTGGTGCAGCTCGTGTGGAGCACCGCCGCGCGGATCGGTCATGGGGGGGTGTTCGTATCGAGTCCCGGGACCGCTCTCACGGA
>DASYRJ010000045.1:0-63995 GCA_036004525.1 Gemmatimonadales bacterium
CGATGACACCCAAGGCGAGGAGCAGCAGCCCCGGGGCCGTCTCGTGGAGCAACAGTTTCCCCGTGCCGAACAGCACGCCATAGATCAGCACGCACCCCGCGATCCAATCGAGCAGGTTCGACAGGCCGCCACCCGAGACCTGGACCTCCGGCGCCAGAGCGGCGATCGGCCTCCAGCCGGAGCGCGACGGCCGCGTGCGCCGGTAGAACGCGAGCAGCGTGTCGCGCGATTCCGGCGCCGTGAGGAACGTGACCGCCAGCCACACGATGGTCGTGATGGCCACGGTGATGATCATGATCCAGGCGAACTGTTTCGGCTGGTCGGTGTCCATGCCGAATACCAGCTGTAAGGCGACAGACACCACAAAGGCGCATACCATGGCGGATACTTCGCTCCACGCGTTGATGCGCCACCAGTACCAACGGAGCAGCAGCACCGCCCCGGTGCCGGCGCCGGTCACGATCAAGATCTTCCACGCGCCGCCGATGGATCCCATGTAAAACGTCACGACCGCCGATACCACGGTGAGGAGCAACGTCGCGAGCTTCGACGCCGTCACGTAGTACCGCTCGTCCGCGTCACGCCGCACGAAGCGGCGCCAGAAGTCGTTGACGAGGTAGCTCGCCCCCCAATTGAGCTGCGTCGCGATCGTGGACATGTACGCGGCCGCGAACGCCGCCACCATCAGGCCGCGCAGTGCCGGGGGCAGATGGTCGATCATGACTCGGATGTAGCCCGTCTCCGGATCCGCGAGGCCCGGATACAGGATCAACGACGCCATGGCCACCAGAATCCAGGGCCAGGGCCGGATCGCGTAGTGCGCGATATTGAACCAGAGCGTGGCGAGCAGCGAATGGCGCTCGTCTTTGGCACTGAACATCCGTTGCGCCACGTACCCGCCACCTCCCGGCTCGGCGCCGGGATACCACGTCGCCCACCAGTTGAGGGAGATGTAGACGAGGAATGTGATCATCGGCATCCACGCCGAGTTCATGTCGGGTACGAAATTGAGCACGTCGCTGCGCCCACCCTCGACGAGCTTGGTCTTCATCATCTCGATCCCGCCCACGGCCTGCACCGCGAACACGGCCAGGATGATCACCATGCTCATCTTCACCACGAACTGGAACATGTCCGTGACCAGCACGCCCCAGAGGCCCGACAGCGTCGAGATCGCCGACGTGAGCGCGATCATCCCGAGCACGATCACCAGGGCTTCGAACTTCCCGATCTCGAAGATCAGCTGCAGGATCTTCACCATGGCCAGGTTGACCCAGCCGAGGATGATGCAATTGATCAGGATGCCCAGGTACAGGGCGCGGAACCCGCGCAGGAACGCCGCCGGTTTGCCGGCGTAGCGGATTTCGGCGAATTCAACGTCGGTCATGACGCCAGCGCGCCGCCACAGCCGCGCGTAGAAGAACACCGTCAGCATGCCGCTCGCGACGAAGCACCACCACAGCCAGTTGCCCGCGATGCCGTTGCGCGCCACGAAGCCCGTCACGACCAGCGGCGTATCAGCGGCGAATGTCGTCGCGACCATGGATGTCCCGGCGAGCCACCACGGCACGTTGCGCCCCGAGAGGAAGAATTCCGCGGTGCTCTTGCCCGCGCGCGCCTTGTAGTAAAACCCGATCGCGACGTTGAACGCGAAGTAGAGACCGATGATCAGCCAGTCGGCGAATGTGAGTTGCATAGGGCCTCCAATTGGGGGGACGCGGTGCGCCAAGGCAAGCGGGCCGCGCGGGAGGCCGTTGACAGCGCTTCAGCTACCTTCTAAGTTGCTGCCAGACCGGAGGATGTGATGAGCACCACACAAAAGCCGACGATCACGCTGACGCTGACCGACCGCGCCGGCGACGAAGTCCGCAAGTTCATGGCGGAAGAGAAGGTGGCGCCGGAGGCGGCGGGCCTGCGCGTCGCCGTGCTGCCAGGCGGCTGTTCGGGGTTCCGCTACAGCCTCAACATCGAGCCCCAGCCCGCGAGTGACGACCTCGTCGTCGAGAGCGCCGGCGTCCGCGTGTTCGTGGACGAGTTCAGCGCGCAGTACCTGAACGGCACCGTCATCGACTTCAAGAGCAACTTCCAGGAATCCGGTTTCGCGTTCGAGAACCCGAACGCGACCGGCGGCTGCGGCTGCGGGTCGTCCTTCACCGTCTGAGCCATTGACCCCGGCTCGCACAGCGGTACAGGCCCGCCCGTCGTGCGGGCCTTTTGCTTGCCCGGTGGTCTGAGCGGTGCGGCCCCTCGACGTCGCCGTCATCGTCTTGTACTTCGCCGCGGTGATCGCCGCGGGGCTCCTGCTCGCCGGGCGCCAGCGCGACGCCAGCGACTACTTCCTCGGCCACCGGGGGCTGCCGTGGTGGGCGCTGATGTTCTCGGTCGTCGCGACGGAGACGTCGGCCCTCACCGTGATCTCGGTGCCCGGCATCGCCGCCCGAAGCGACCTCACGTTCCTCCAGCTGTCGTTCGGTTACCTCGTGGGCCGGATCGGCGTCGCTGCCCTCCTGTTGCCCGGGTATTTCGAGGGAACGCAGGACACCGCCTATCAACGGCTGGAGCGGCGCTTCGGTCCCGTGGCGCGGCGCACGGCCTCGGGTCTGTTCCTGCTCACGCGCGCGCTCGCCGATTGCGTCCGCATCTTCGCCACCGCCATCCCGCTCGCGATCATCACCCACTGGAACCTGGCCGCCGGCATCCTCGCGATCGGCGTGGTCACGTTGGTGTACACGTGGGTCGGCGGCCTGCGGGCCGTCGTGTGGGTGGACGTGATCCAACTGGCCGTCTACCTCATCGGCGGGATCGCGACGCTCGTCGTCGCCACCCACCTCGCCGGCGGCGCCGGTGCGTTCGCGCGGGCCTGGGCGCAAGGCAAGCTCGCCACGCTGGACTTTCGGTTCTCGTTTACGACCCTCTACACGTTCTGGGGCGGCGTCGTGGGCGGAGCCCTCCTGGCCGGCGCGTCGCACGGCACCGACCATCTGATCGTGCAGCGGCTGCTCGCCGCGCGGGGACTCCGGGATGCGCAGCGCGCGCTGATCGGATCCGGCGTCGTCATCATCCTGCAGTTCGCGCTGTTTCTGCTCGTGGGCACCAGCCTGTGGCTGGCCGGCGCGGACCAGCCGACCATGCGGAGCGACGCGATCTACCCCACGTTCGTGATCACGCACCTCCCTGCCGGTCTCGCCGGCCTCGTCGTCGCCGGGATCCTCGCGGCGGCGATGAGCAGCCATGCATCGGCCGTCAACTCACTCGCCTCCGCCTCCACGCACGACTTCTATGCGCCGCTCACGGGCCGCCAGGAGCCCGCGCACCTGCTGTGGGTAGGCCGCTGGCTCACGCTGCTCTGGACGGCCGTGCTCGTCGCCGGAGCGATGGCGTTCCGGAACCAGAACACCCCCGTCGTCCAACTGGCGCTCAGCATCGCGTCGGTCACCTACGGGGGGCTGCTGGGGACGTACGTGCTCGGCGGGGCCTGGCCGCGCGCGCGCCAGATCGACGTGATCGTCGCGATCGTGGCGAGCGTCGTCCTCATGTCGCCCGTCGTGCTCGGCGCGGTCATCCCGCGATTCCCGTTGCACTGGCTCCGGGGCCTCGCGTGGCCGTGGTACGTGCCGCTGGGAACTGGCGTGACGGTAGCGGTGGGGATGCTGTCATCGCTCGTACGACGGCCTGACGGCCTGACGGCCGGACGACCAATCCAATGACGGATCCGGCCGTCGGGCCGTCCGCCCGTCCGCCCGTCCTGCTCGGCATCGACTCCGGTGGCTCGCATACGGCCGTCGTCGTCGGCGACGCCGCTGGGCGCGTGCTCGCCCGCGCCGAGGGCCCCGGCTCAGCGATGCGGCCCGGCGCCGCCAGCGCGTCCGCCGCCGTGATCGCGGACACCGCCCGGCGCGCCGTCGCCCGGGCGGGCGTGGCCCTCCCCGCGGACGCGGCGGTCGTGGGCGCCGCGGGCGCGGGTCGCGAGCCCGAGCAGCGCGCGCTCGCCGCCGCGCTCATGGCCGCCGACGTCGCGCGCGCGGTGCGCGTGATGGGAGACAGCGAAGTCGGCCTCGCGGCGGCGTTCGGCGACGAGCCCGGGATTCTCATCAATGCCGGCACGGGCTCGATCGCGTACGCGCGCGCACCCGACGGCCGGATGCACCGGGCGGGAGGTCACGGGTGGCAGCTGGGCGATGAAGGGGGCGGCTACTGGCTGGGCCGGCGGGCGTTGGCGGCGGCCGCACGTTCGCAGGACGGCGGCGAGGACTCGTCCACCCTGCTCGAGCGGCTCCTCGTAGATCTCGGCCTGAAAGACTTCGACGACTTGATCCGGTGGACGGCGACGGCGAGCCCGGCGCAAGTCGCGGCGCTCGCCCCGCACGTGTTGAACGCGGCTCGCGAGGGCGAGGCGGTCGCGCAGCGGGCGCTCGCGGACGCGGCCGTCGAGCTGGCTCGGCTCGTGGACCTGCTCGCGCGCCACTTTCCAGGCCCCGAGCCGATCCGCGTCGCCACCGCCGGCGGCCTGCTCCACCCGGGCTCGCCGCTCGTCGCGGCGCTGCGCGGCGTGCTGGCGGCCGATGTGCCGCGGGCCCGCCTCGTCAACGAGCCCGTGGACGCCCCGGCCGGGGCCCTGCACCTCGCGGCGCGGCTGCTCTAGGCCGCGGCGGCCAGCCGCCCGCCCGCGTCGACCGTCTTCGGATCCCAGTCACTCTCCGCGCGCGCGACGTAGACCGCCGCGCTCAGATCGCCGATCACGTTGAGCGTGGTCCGCGACATGTCGAGGATCCGATCCACGCCGATGATGATGGCGATCGCGCCGGGGTCGACCCCCACGATCGCGATCACCCCCATGAGCAGCGGCAGCGATCCGCCGGGAACACCCGCGGCGCCGACGGCGGTGATCACACTGAGAATGATGACGACGACCTGCGTGGAGAGGGTGAGCGGGACCCCGTACACCTGGGCGAGGAAGAGCACGGTCACGCCTTCGAACAGCGCCGTGCCGTTCATGCACATCGTGGAGCCGAGCGGGAGGACGAAGCCCGCAATGTGGGGCGGAATTTTCAGCTCCTGCTCGGCGACGGCGATGTTCGTCGGGAGCGTCGCGTTGCTCGAGCTGGTCGAGAATGCCGTGACGATGCTGGCGCGGATGCGGCTATAGAACACGCGCGGCGAGAGGCCGCCCAACACTCTGACGAGGGCGGAGATCGATATGGCGCCGTGCAGAATCAGGCCCGCCAGCACCACGGCGACGTACAGTCCCAGCTTTTGCAGCAACACGAAGCCGAAGCGCGACGTCACCACGAAGATGAGCCCGAAGACGCCGTAGGGAGCGAGGCGCATGGCCAGGTCGATGATCTTGACGACGGCTTCGCCCAGCGCGTCCAGCACGCGCACCATCGGCTTGGTCTTCTCTTCGGGCAACAGCGTCAACGCCGCCCCGAAAACCAGGGAAAAGAAGATGATTCCCAGCATATCGAGCGACGCCGCGGCCTGGATCGGATTGCGGGGCACGATGTTCACGAACATGTCCACGCCGAACTTGCCCCCGCCGCCCGCCTGCAGCCCTTCGGCCTGAGAGCGGTAGGTGGTCATCAACTGCTCCCGGATCGCGGGATCGAGCCCCTCGCCCGGACGGACGAGGTTCACGAGGATCAGGCCGATCGTGGCCGAGATGGCGGTCGAAACCAGGAAATACGCGATCGTCCGCGCACCCACCCGGCCGATGCGGCGGATATCGCCCAGCCCCGCGACGCCCAGGGTCAGCGAGGCGAACACGAGGGGCACGATCGTCATCAGCAGCATCCGCAGGAAGATCTGGCCAACCGGCCCGGCGATGTTGGCGCCGATCCAGCGCACCACGGGCTCGGCCACCTCCGCTGGAATGCGGACCCAACCAATCCAACTCGCGCCCGTCGTCAGCCCGTTCGCCAGGCAGCCGACGAGCCAGCCGGTCCAGACAGCGCCGGTCGCGAGGCCGTTCGCCACGACGCCAACCGTGGCGCCCGATCCCAGACCGATGATGATCTTGGTGTGGAGCTTCACGTGGCCCCCGGGGCGCTCGCCTGGCGCAGGCGGCTGTGGCGGAAGCCGTAGGAGAAGTACAAGGCCAGGCCGATCGCGAGCCAGACGCCGAACCGCACCCACGTTTCGCCGGGCAGCCCGTACATGACGAGGCCGCAGAGCACGGCACCCGACACCGCCACGGGCCAGACCCACGGCACGCGGAACGGCCGCGGGCGATCGCGATCGGTGTAACGCAACACGAGGACGCCGAGGCACACGAGGGCGAAGGCGAACAGCGTGCCGATGTTCGTGAGGTTGTACGTCTCGCCGGCATCACCCACCAGCGACCAGACCCCGACGAAGATCCCCGTGATGAGTGTCGTGACGTGCGGAACGCGATACTTGGCGTGCAGCTTCGCCGCCCACGGCGGGAGCAGGCCGTCGCGCGCCATCGCAAAGAAGATCCGCGGCTGCCCGTATTGAAAGACCAGCAGGACCGCCGACATCGAGATGATCGCTCCCAGGGCCACGATCCACCCCACGGTCGTGAATCCCGCGCTGTTCAGCGCCTTGGCGAGCGGGTCGGCCACGCCCAGCTCCGTGTACGGCACCATCCCCGTCAGGACCGCGCCCACGATCACGTAGATCACCGTACAGATCGCCAGGCCACCGAGGATCCCGAGCGGCAGGTTGCGCTGCGGGTTCTTCGTCTCCTCGGCCGCCGTGGAGATGGCGTCGAACCCGATGTAGGCGAAGAACACGATTGCGGCGCCCTGGTGAATGCCGCGGAATCCGTTGGGCGCGAACGGGTGGTAGTTGGCGGGGTTGATGTGCGTCAGCCCCGCCACGATGAACAACCCCAGGACGAGGAGCTTGATCGTCACCATGATGTTGTTCGCCGTGGCGCTCTCTCGGACGCCGAGCAGCAGCAACCAGGTGATCAACGCGACGATACAAAAAGCGGGGAGGTTGAGGAGGATGGGGAGGCCGAGAACATGGGGGGCCGTGTCGAGCAGGCCGTGCAGCGCAGGGTCGGGACTGAGGAGCGCGGTCCGGTACCCCGTGGTGATCCACACCGGGAGGTCGATCCCGAAACTGCCCAGCAGCGATTTGAAGTAATCACCCCACGAGATCGCGACCGCCACGTTACCGACGGCGTACTCGAGGATCAGGTCCCAACCGATGATCCAGGCGACGAACTCGCCCAGCGTGGCGTACGAGTAGGCGTAGGCGCTGCCCGCCTGGGGAATCATCGACGCCAGCTCGGCGTAGCACAGGCCGGCCAGGGCGCAGCAGACGCCGAGCAAGAGGAAGGAGAGCACCAGCGCCGGTCCCGCCCCGCTCCGGACGAGGTGGCCCGCCGCGTCGTACTGCCCCGCGGCGGCGGTGCCGATGGCGCCGAAGATGCCGGCGCCGATGACGGCGCCGATCCCCAGCATGATCAGGTCGCCGGCCCCGAGCGCGCGCTTCAGGCCACCGGAGTACTCGCTGTCCGCCAGCAGTTGCGCGATCGGCTTGCGCTGGAACAGCTGGCGGACGGCGGTCACACGAACAGCGGCGCGAGCACCAGCGTGACCGTACTCAGCAGCTTGATCAGCACGTGCAGCGACGGGCCGGCGGTGTCCTTGAATGGATCACCCACGGTGTCGCCCACGACCCCGGCCTTGTGCGCGAAGCTGCCCTTGCCGCCGTACTCGCCGGTCTCGATGAACTTCTTAGCGTTATCCCAGGCGCCGCCGCCGTTGTTAAGCAACGTGGCGAGGAGGATGCCCGCGATCGTCCCGACCATGAGGAACGCCGCCACCGTCTCCGCCCCCACGTGGAACAGCTTGAAGAACAGGCCGACGGCGATCGGCATGCCCACGGCGAGCAGCCCGGGAGGCACCATCGCCTTCAGGGCGCCGATCGTCACGATGTCCACGGCCTTCCCGTAGTCGGGCTTGGAGGTCCCCTTCAGGATGCCCGGGTCGGCCTGGAACTGGCGCCGCACCTCCTGAATCACGCTGACGGCGGCCTTGGTGACCGCGCTGATGGCGAGCGCGGAGAACCAGAAGACCAGCATCGCGCCGAGCAGCCCGCCCACGAAGACTTCGGGCTTGGAGATGTCGACGGCCGTGAGCGGCGAGCCCAACGCCGCGACTTCGTCCAGGTAGGCCGAGAACAGGAGGAACGCGGCCAGGGCCGCGGACCCGATGGCGTATCCCTTGGTCAGGGCTTTGGTGGTGTTGCCGACGGCGTCGAGGCGGTCGGTCCGGCGGCGGATGTGGTCGGGCTGGTGCGACATCTCGATCACGCCGCCGGCATTGTCGGTGATGGGCCCGAACGTATCCATCGCCAGGATGTAGGCGGCCGTGCCGAGCATGCCCATGGTGGCCACGGCGGTGCCGAACAGGCCCGCGTGCTCCAGCCCGCTCGAGGCGCCGAGCTTGTAGGACGCGATGATGGCGGTGCCGATGGTGAACGTGGGGAGGGCGGTGCACTCGAGCGCGACCGCGAATCCGGCGATGATGTTCGTCGCGGGCCCGGTGACCGAGGCCGCGGCGATCGATTTCACAGGCCGGTAGCGGTACTCGGTGTAGTACTGGGTGATGTAGACGAAGGCGATCGACGTGGCGATCCCGATGACGCCGCACAGGCCGAAGTGCCACCAGGCGTCGGGGGCGTTCGCCGGATTGAGCAGCCACCAGGTCCCGAAGACGAATCCCCCTGCGGCGAGCACCGCGGCCCACATGTAGCCGCGGTTGAGCGCCCGCATGGGATCCTCGTCCTCGCGGGCGCGGACGCTGAGAATGCCGACGATCGAGGCCAGCAACCCGAAGGCGCGGACGACGAGCGGAAAGAGCATCACGCCCACCACCGCCTGCGCGCCCGCGAACGAGGCCGGATTGAAATGCGCCAACGTCGCACCCAGGATCATGGCGCCGATGTTCTCGGCGGCCGTCGACTCGAACAGATCGGCGCCGCGGCCCGCGCAGTCGCCCACGTTGTCCCCCACCAGGTCCGCGATCACGGCGGGGTTGCGGGGGTCGTCCTCCGGAATGCCCGCCTCGACCTTGCCGACCAGGTCGGCGCCGACGTCGGCCGCCTTGGTGTAAATCCCGCCGCCCAGCTGCGCGAAGAGCGCCACAAACGAGGCGCCGAAGCCGTAGCCCACGATCATCAAGGGGATCTTGGTGACGGGAAAGCCGAACAGCTCCAGCACGGTGTAGAGGCCGCCCACGCCGAGCAGGCTCATCGCAACCACGAACAGGCCGCTCACCGCGCCGCCCCGCAGCGCGATCTGGAGCGCCAGGTTCAGGCTGGAGCGCGCGGCGCTGGCGGTGCGGATGTTCGCGCGCACCGCTACGAACATGCCGACCAGACCGGCGACGCCCGAGCACAGCGCCCCGAACAGGAACGAGATCGTGGTCGTGAGGGCGAGCGTGGCGGCCGCCGGCTCTTCGCCGTGGGGCTGCCGGAAGAACGCGTACAGCACGTAGATGACGGCGCCGAGCACGACGCTCAGCCACCCGATCGTCCTGTACTGGCGGCGGAGGAACGCCTGGGCGCCCTCCTGGATCGCGTCGGAGACGGTCCGCATCTCGGCGGTGCCGTTATCCTGCCGCAGCACCCAACGGGCGAGCCCGACGGCGACCGCGAGCGCGAACACACTGAATCCCAGAACCAGGCCCAGCAGCATGGTGTGTGACCTGCCTTCAGGTTGAGACCGTTGTCGTTACGGGATGACGGTCACGGTGGCGACGAAGTCGACGCGCCGCCCGTCGCGGGTCGTGGCCGGATTGAAGAGGTACCCCATCATCCGCTCGACGAACTCCCGGCGGTACGCGCCGTCCTTGATCGGTGGAGACACGACCACCCGCGTGACCCGTCCCTCCGCCGTGACCCAGAACCGCACCTCGTACCGTCGCCCCCGCACCTCCGCGGGCGCGCCGGGCGGGGGGAAAATCGTCCACCGCGGCGAGGCGGGGAAAATGTAACCACCTTCCCCGCCCGAGCCAGGCCCCACGTCGGTGCCGGTCCCGCTCCCCTGGCCAGCGCCCGACCCCGGGCCCTGCCCCTGCCCCGGCCCGCCGGTCCTGCCCTCGCCGGCACCTGCCGCCGGCGTCACAACGACCGGCGGCGCGGGCTGGAGCTGCGGCACGTCGATCTTGGCCGGGTCGGGGAGCGCCAACGTGGCGAGGGACACCGCGGGCGCCGCGGGGACCTCGTGTGTCTGCGGCGCGGAAGCCGCCGGGAGCGTGAACCAGCGTACCGGCGGCCGGCCCCCCCCTCCCCCCGGTGGGCCCGAGCCGCGGCCACTGCCCGCGAACAACACCGCGCCGCGCCACAACACCGCCAGCGCGACCGCTCCATGGAGAAGCAGGGACACGATGGCCGCTGGCCCCTGGCGCCGTCGGGGGAGCGGCAGGCGGTACGCGGTAAACGGAGCTCGATGGCCGGACACGGTCTATACATACACCGCAACGGCAAAGGGGCACGTCGCCGTGCCCCTCTCCCCTCACCCCTGCCCCTCTCGGGGCTAGCGCCCGCCGGCCTTCGCGGGCTCGAGGGGCGTGAAGCCGATCACTTGAACGCCGGCACCCTTGGCGATGTCCATGGCCTGCACGACTTCGCCGTACTTACGGTTCGGCGCCGCCTTGATGAACAGCAGCTTGACGGGCCGCTGGTCGTAGTACTCGTGGAACTTGGCGTCCAGCTGCTCGAACGGCACCGGCTGCGTGTTGATCGCATAGGAGCCGTCGGGCCGGAGCTCGAGCACGATCTGGTCGCTTTTCGTCTGTTGCTTCTGCTGCGGCCGCTGCTCGGTGGGGACCTGGACGTCAAACGCCCGGCGGGACAGCGGCAGCGTGATCATGAAGATGATGAGCAGCACCAGGAGCACGTCGATCATCGGCGTCACGTTGATGTCGGAGGCGAGCCCGCCTCCCGATCCCCCGGACCCCATGGCCATAGGTCAGTGCTCTCCCGGGCGCTGCTGGCGCTCCTGGTCGGCGATGGCGCCGAGCACGCGGACCCCCGCCTTGCGGGCGATCTCCACCGCCTGCTGCACGCGCCCGAACTCGACGCCCTGATCCGCCTTGAGGAACAGCACCTTGTCCACCGTCCGAGCGGCGTACAGGTTGGTGAGGCGTGCCTGCAAGTCCTCGTCACCGACATAGCGCATGCCGGTATACTTCCCGTCCGGTCCGGTGATCTCGAGATAGAACTTCCCCATGTTGTCGATGCCCAGGCGGATCTCGCCGTCGGCCTCTTCTCGCGACTCCGGATTGTTGGCACGCGGAATGCTGGCCTGGAAGCCGGCCGTGATCGCGGGCGTGACGATCATGAAGATGATCAGGAGCACCAGCATCACGTCGATCATCGGCGTGACGTTGATGTCGGCTGCGACCCCCGACCCCTTGGAGCTGCGCGCGGCGATGGCCATCGCTAGCGGCTGATCGGGCCGCTCGACTGCGACGTCTTCTGCGTCTGGAACTCCTTCGTGAAGATGGAGCGGCCGAACTCGCTGCCGACGCTCTTAATGAGATAGTCGATCAGCTCCTTCGACGTGTAGGTCATCTCCACCGTCAGGAAGTCGATCTTGGTGGCGAAGTAGTTGTACAGCCACACCGCCGGGATCGCGACCAGGAGGCCGAACGCGGTGGTAATCAGCGCCTCGGCGACGCCGCCCGTGATCGCCTGGAGCGAGCCGGAGCCGCCCGAAGCGGACATCCCCTGGAACGCCGTCACGATTCCCATCGTGGTACCCAGCAGACCCACGAAGGGCGCGGTCGCGCCCGTCGTCGCCAGGATGCCTAACCCGCGCTTCAGCTCGGCGGTGATGATGAGCATCTGCCGCTCGACCGCGCGTTCCGCGGAATTGATGTCCGCCGCGGTGATCGTGGCCCGGTCACGGAGCAGCGGCTTCACCTCGGACAGCGCTTCGCCGAGCACGCGCGCGACGTGGCTCTTCTTGTTCTTCTCCGCCAGGGCGATGGCGCCGTCGAGCTGCTCCTCCTGCAGGTAGCGGGAGAACTCGGGCGCGAACTTCCGGGTCTCCTGCTGCGACTTCCGCAGGTACAGCCACTTGGAGATGGTCACTGCCCATGACCATGCCGACATGAAGAACAGGATGAACACGATGGACCGTGCAAACCAGCCCATGGATGCCCATAGATCGGCGTAACTCATCTGGCGTTGGCTCCTCTCGTGCCTAGCGTCTGCCGGTGATCTTGAAGTCAATCGGGAGATTCACGAGCACACGGACCGCGCGCCCGTGTACACGCGCCGGACGGAACAGCGCCCGCAGCACGTACGTCTTCGCGGGCTGATCGAATCCGGGGTTGGGACTCTGGATGACCTTGACCGACGGGGGCTCGGCGCGGCCCGACGTGTCGATGATCGCCTGCACGATCACCCGCCCCTGGATGCCCGCCTGCCGCAGCAGGTCCGGATACTGCGGCTGCGGCCCCGACAACACCTCGGGTCGCTCCTCCACCACCGACTCCATGAACACCTGGTCGGGTGCGACGCCCGTGCCGATTCCACCCTCCACGCCGGTGCCCGTGTAGTCCTTGGGATCGAAGTGCTCCTGCAGGTTGATCGGCGGGATGTTCGTCGGAATGTCGGTCGGCGCGACGACCGTCTGGAACCCCTTGAGCTGCGGGATGTCGACCACCGGCGGCTGCTCTTCCTGCTTCTGCTCCTGCTGATTCAGGAAGACCATGGTCGTATCCACGATCACATCCTGCGCCGCCTGGCCGGCCGAGAGCGTCGCGATGACGGCGAGCAGCACGATCCCGCTGTGCCCCGCGAGCGACACGAACCCCAGACCGAACGCTTTCTTCTTGTCCGCTTTCCTCTTCGACTCGATCAGGTTGTCGAACACGCCCGTCTCCCGAGCTCGTTGGTACTGTTTATAGTACGCTCTGCGGCTAGCCCGCTAGTGGGACCAAGATTACAAAACGATGACAGCCCCGTGAGCTTTCGTCATCCGCCTGCTCCGCTGCGCGCCCGCAGGACGAAGTCTATCGGTACCCGGACGCGCACCCTCACCGGGCGCCCGTGCATCCGGGCAGGCCGGAACAGAGTGCCCGCGAGCGCCCGCTGCGCCGATGCAACGAAACCGGGGTGCGAAGTCGACACCACGGTCACCGAGCCCTGCTCGGCCCGACCTGTCGTGTCCACCACCACCTCGAGGACGACCCGTCCCTCGATGCCCGCCTGGCGAAGCAGCTCCGGGTACGCGGGCACAGGTCCCGCCAGGATCGCCGGCGGCTCCTCGACGAGCGAGACATCGATCGGTCCCTCCCCTACGCCCCTTGCAAAGTTCGCACCGGCCCACGGCCGCACGTCGGAGTCGGTTCGCACCAACGCCACACCCGGCAGGGGGGAAACGATTGTGGGAGATTCGATCACAGGCACCTGAAAGCCCTCGCCGATGATCGGCGTACCGGGCCCTGCCGGGGCCGCGCCGGACGACATCCCACGGTATGGCGGAACCACCACGATCGTGGGTCGTGACGGCTGCGGCGGCCGGAGGTCGAGGCTCCCCCATACGATCCCGGCGCCGAGCGCCACGTGAACGGTGAGTGACAGCCCTGCACTGGCGGCGCGCATACGTGTCCTCCGGGGAAAGGCGTTCCCCAACACGATGCCACTCCTGCCTGAGCGCCCCGTGGAAGATGGATGACAGTTTGGTGACGCGCGGGTGAGACCTAGGCGTCGCCGTGCGGGAAGGTGACGGTGAACGTCGTGCCTCGCCCCGGCCGGCTCTGCACCTCGATGCTGCCGCCGTGCGCCTCGGCGATCCATTTGCAGATGGCGAGGCCCAGGCCCGTGCCCGGCCGCTCGCCGGTGCGGGTGCGCGCCGAGTCGGCGCGCCAGAAGCGGTCGAAAATGTGCGGCAGGTCGCCCGGAGCGATGCCGATGCCGCTATCCGCGACGGTGAGCAGCACGCGGCCGTCGTTGGCGCTCAGCTGGAGCACGACGTTGCCGCCGCGCGGCGTGTATTTCACGGCGTTCTCGACCAGGTTGAGGACCAGCTGGTGGATGCGCCGCCGATCCACGGCCAGGACGACCGGTTGGGGCGGCGTGTGGACCTCGATGACGACGCCCGCCTGCTCCGCGAGCAGCTCGCCGGTTTCCCGCGCCTCGTCCACGATCGCCCGCAGGTCCACCCGTTCGCGGTGCAGCTCGGCGCGCCCTTCGTCGATGCGCGCCAGCATCAGCAGCGCGTCCACCAGCTCGGTCATGCGGTTCACTTCCTGGAGCGTCTCCTCAAGGGCCGCCAGGGTCTCCTGGGGGAGATCGGGCCGCGTGATGGCGCGTTCGACGCCCGCGCGCACCACGGTGAGGGGCGTCTTGAGCTCGTGGCTCGCGTCCGCCGTGAAGCGGCGCAGGGCCGCGAAGCTGCGCTCGAGGCGCGTCATCATCTGGTTCAGGGTCTCGGCGAGGCGGCCCAGCTCGTCCCTCTCCATCGGGAGGGCGAGGCGCCGGTGGAGGCTCCGCCCGTCGCTGATCTCACGCACTTCCGTGATGATCCGGGCCACCGGCTCGAGCGCGCGGCCTGCGATCCACCGCCCCACGAACACCGCGGGCACGATGCCGAGCACGAACGCGACCGCGATGGTGGAGATCAGCTGGTCGAGGCCGAGCTCGGCGCTGCGCGTGCCGGCGGCCGCGAGGATGGCGCCGAACTGCCCGCCGGCCTCGGGAACGGACCGGACCAGATAGTGGACGGTGGGTCCGTTCGGGACGATGCGGTGCACGCCCTGCGCCCGGCCCACCGGTCCGGCCGCGGCCAACCGGAGCAGCTGCTCGAACTCGGCGAACGTCAGCGCGCGGGCGTCGGGCGACGCGAACAGCAGCCGCCCGTCCCGGCTCGTGACCAGCAGGAAGTCGGGCACGACTTCGAGCACCGCCGCGACCTCGGGGGTGAGCACCGGCCGGCCGGCGGTGTCTTGCTCGACCAGCACGCCGCGCGCGCGGTAGCTCTCGGCCAGGATGCCGGCCGTCAGGTCCGCCTCCGACTGGATGCGGCGCTCCAGATCCTGGAAGGAGGCCCGGCGCCGGGCGAAGTAGAGCACGACCGCGAACACCGCGAGGCTGAGGATGAGCGCCGTCGCGTACCAGAGCGTCAGGCGCCCGCGGATGGTCCCCACGCTAGGACCGGACCACGTAGCCCACGCCCCGCACGGTATGGATCAGCTTGGGCTCCCGGCCCTGATCGATTTTCTTCCGCAACCGGGTGATCACCACGTCGACGATGTTCGTCCCGGGATCGAAGTGGTAGTCCCAGGCGTACTCGGTGATCAGCGTGCGCGACATGACGCGGCCGCGGTGCCGCATCAGATACTCGAGGACGGCGTATTCTTTGGGCGTGAGCTCGATCCGCTTGCGGGCGCGCGTCACCTCGCGGCTCCCCGTGTCGAGCGCCAGGTCGGCCACCTGGAGCACCGGCGGCGCGATCTCCTTGGGCCGGCGGCCCAGCGCCTCCACCCGGGCCAGTAGCTCCTCGAACGCGAACGGCTTCGTGACGTAATCATCGGCGCCCATGCGCAGCGCCTGCACCTTGAAGTCCACCGCGTCCTGGGCCGTGAGCACCAGCACCGGCAGGCCGTTCCCCCGGTCCCGGAGCGTGCGCAACACGTCGATCCCGCTCAGTTTCGGCAGGCGCAGATCGAGGACGATGAGGTCGTAGTGTCCGCCGGTGGCGAGCCGGAGCCCTTCGGCGCCGTCGCCCACGAGCTCGGCGTGGTAGCCGGCCTCGTCCAGACCGCGCCGCACGTACTCGCCGACCGTCTTGTCGTCTTCGATGACCAGGATCTTCATCCGACCGGCAGATATACCTTGAAGTCGCTCCCCACACCCACCTGCGATTCCACTTCGATGCGGCCCCGGTGCTCCTCGACGATGCCGTACGCGACCGACAGGCCGAGCCCGGTGCCCCGCCCCTGCGGCTTGGTCGTGAAGAAGGGCTCGAAGATCTTCGAGAGGTCTTCCTGGCGGATGCCCGCGCCCGTGTCGATGAACTCGACCAGGATCTCGTCGCCCCGGTGGGGGTTCACGCATGTGCGCACCGTCAGCACACCGCGCGCGTTCATCGCGTCGAGGGCGTTGAGCATCAGCGCCATGAAGCACTGGATCAGCCGCTCCGGGTCGGCCGAGGGCGCGGGGAGCCCGGTGGCGAGCTGGCGGTCGACCGTGAGATACTTGAACCGGTCGTGGTGCTTGAGCAGGAACAACGTCTGCTCGATGACCGCGTTGATGTCCACGGGCCGCTTGTGGCCCGTCTTGGGGCGGGAGAAGTCCAGCAGGCCGTCCACGATGCGGCGGCACCGCTGGACCTCGGAGTCGATGATCTTGAGGTACTCTTCCTGTGCTTGGCGCTCGGCCGGCGGCAGGTCGGGGAGGCGAAGACCCAGCGCCTCACAACATGCGAGGATCGTCGCGAGGGGATTGTTGATCTCGTGCATGACCCCGGCGGCGAGCTGGCCGACGGCCGCGAGTTTCTCGGTCTGCGTCAGGCGCTGCTGCGCGTGGCGCCATTCCGTGACGTCCTCGCCGATGGTGATCACGTGCGAGATCTCATCGTCGTCGAGCCGCATCGGGATCTTCGTGATCCGGTAGTAGCGCGCCTCCCCCGTCGCCTGGGACTCCATTTCCACCTGCTGGATCTCGCCGGTCGTGAAGACGCGGTCGAACTCCCGCCGCAGCAGCTCGCGGGGCTGCCGGTCGAGCACCTCGAACACCTCCTGGCCGAGCGCATCCTCGCGCGACACGCCCTGCGTGCCCGTTTCCCGCTTGCGGTTCCACGCCCGGATGCGGTAGCCCCGGTCGATCACGTACAGGCCGACCGGAAGCGAGTCGATGATCCGGGCGGCGAAATTGCGCTGCGCTTCGAGCTCGCGGGTGCGGAGCGCCACCTCCGACGCGAGGTCCTGCGACAGCTCCGTGGCGGCGAGGACGGGGGCGAGCAGTTGCGCGACCACGAGGAGCACGTCGTGCGCCATGCGCTGGTAGCGCCCTTCGGGAATGATGACTTCGATACAGCCCAGGGGCTCGTCCTCGTGCACCAGCGGCAGGCGCAGCAACGTGCCCCCCGCGACGGGCTCCTCGTGGGGTCCCGCGGCGACCCATTCGGCGACGGGAGCGGCGAAGCCCGGCAGCTGCGCTTCGTCCCCCGCGCCCGCGATGGGGACGTAGCGCGCGCCGTCGGCGGAGCGGAGCCACAGACGGCTGCGTCGCAACGCCAGGCCCCGGCGCAGCGCGCCGACGACGCCGCCCAGCGCCTCGTCGACGGGAGGGCCGGCAGCCAGCAGGTTGGCGACCTCCGCCAGGACGGCGAGGCCGGGATGGTCGGATTCGAGCTGCGGGGCGGCCATTGGCCGCTAACCTAGGGATGCCGCTCCCGGCGCGCCAGCGGCGCCTCGATCCGGAAGGCGAGCAGGCCGCGCACGTCGGTCTTCGACCCCAAAAACGCCGTCGGCCCGATCAGAATGCTGTACTGGGGACCGTCGCCGCCTCCCACGCGCACGCCGGGAAGGAACGCCACGGCCCCCCACCGCGACCCCTGCGGCAGCGGTGAGTTGGAGGTCAGGTAGCCCGTCGCTTCGAGGGTGACGTCCAATCCAATGCTGGTGATGTTCTGTTCGTCGCCCAAGTCGGCGAGCGGCAGCGGGGGTGTGCGGGCGCCGAACGTGCCCGCGACCACGAAGCCGCGCGATCCGCCGAGGATCGCGCCCTCGTCGATGAACGATCCCATCCGAACGCTGGCCGACAGAGCACGCAGCGGTCCGCGGCCGAGTCGCCGCACGTAGCCGACCTCCCCGCTCTCGATCTGCCACCCGCCGCCGAGCGTCGCCGCGAAGCCGAGGCCGATCGCGGCCGGACTCCGCGTCGGCCCCGCCTGCCCGGCGAGCGGCGTGGACAAAGCCCCCAGCACGGCCAACATTGAGACTATGGACCGACGCACGTTCGTCCTCCTCACTGGAGCCGCCTCCGCCGCCGTGTGGCGCTTCCCGCCTCACCCCCCCAGCGGCGCCCGCCGGCCGGGGGCGGGCGGCTTGCGGTTCGACCTCGACGAGCAGCGCCGCTGGTCGTTGTGGTACCACGCCGACGGGCAGCCCGTTCCCCTGATTCGCCACGCAACGCTGGGCGTCTGGGTAGGTGACGCGCTCATCACGCTCGCGGACCTGGAAGATATCAACGTGGCGAACCGGCGCCCACCGGGCGGCGAGTCGCTGGCGATCCGGGGCCGCTCGGCCGCGGACGGCGGAGTCTGGATCGAGGCCGAATTCGCCGCCTGGGAAGCGGGCCCCGCCGCCCAAGGCAGCATCTCCGTCAACGTTTACCCCGACCGCGTACTCGCCACCATCCGCGGCGTGCGCTTCTTCACGACCCCCGAGCCGCAGGTGCTCCCCGGCCCCGGCCCCCTGGTCGCACTCGTCAACGGGTACCAGTCGTGGAGCGAGTGCCGGGTCGAAGCCGTGGCCTCGGGTCCGGACCCGGCCGAGCGAGCGAGCCACGGCGCGATCGGCCTGACGCGCGGCGGCCGCGGCCTGGCAGCCATGTTCGACCCGGGCGAACCGGGCGAGGCCAAAGTGAAACTGTCGGGGGCCGGACTCGAGGCTGTGAGCGACTGGCTGCCGGCCCGGCCGCTGCGGCCGGCGGGCGACGGGTCGACGATGCGGCTCGCCTACTTCCCGGATCGCGACGGGCTCGCCGCCCTCGGTGCGCTCGCGACGCCCGCTTCCACCGTGGATCGCGAACGGGTCGCCACACTGGCGGCGCCCGCCGGGTGGTGCTCCTGGTACGAGCTGTATGGGAACGTCACCGAGGCCGACGTGTTGGCGAACCTCGAGTTCTGCGCGGCGCACTTCGACCGGCGGTTCTTCCGCTACATCCAGCTCGACGACGGCTATCAACGCGCTACGGGCGCCTGGGAGGCGAACGCCAAGTTCCCGCACGGCCACCGCGCACTCACCGACCAGATCCACGCGCGCGGGTTCCTCGCGGGGCTGTGGATCGCCCCGTTCGCCGTGTCGGAGCGCTCCGGACTACCCGCCGCGCACGCGGCCTGGCTCCTCAAAGGAACCGACGGGGGGCCGCTCGTCATGGACACGCGCGACGACTGGGGCGGCCGCATTTACGCGCTCGACGGCGCCCACCCGGATGTGGCGCAGTGGCTGTACGACCTGGCGCGGCGCGTGGTCCGCGACTGGGGGTACGACTACCTCAAGATCGATTTCCTCCACTGGGCCACGGGGGGAGGGGCGGAGGCCGTGCACTACGGGGGCCTCACGCACGCGGAGGCCTACCGCCGGGGGCTCTCGGCGATCCGCGATGGCCTCGGCACTGAAGCGTTCTTGCTCGGGTGCGGCGCTCCGCTCCAGCACGCCGCTGGCCTGGTGAACGGCATGCGCGTCGGCGGCGATGTGGACGCGAGTTGGGGTGGGATTCAGGCGCCGGCCCAGGCCGCGGCGCTGCGCAGCTTCTACCATCGGGGAGTATGGCTCAACGACCCCGACTGCCTCGTCGTCCGGCCCCCGCTCACGGTCCCCGAGGCGCAGGTGTGGGCATCGGTGGTCGCGGCGTCGGGCGGGATCAACCTGCTGTCCGACAACCTCCCCAAGCTACCCGCAGACCGGATTCCCCTCCTCCAGAAGACGCTCCCGGTCGCAGCCGCGGCGGGCCGGCCGGTGGGAACGCAGGTGGCAGAGCGCCAGGTCGCGCCGGCGCTGGCGTGGGGCGACGACGTCGCGCCGCTGCGCGGCCCCTGGCGCTTTCGCACCGGCGACGATGCGCGCTACGCCGCGCGCGACTACGATGAGGACGCGTGGGAGACGATACCCGTCCCGCAAAACTGGGAGCGCGCAGGCCATCCGGATTACAACGGCGTCGCGTGGTACCGCACCCACTTCACCCTCCCGCCCACCCTCCCCGGGCGGGCGGGCGGACGGGCGGACGGGCGGACGGACATTGGGGGGCCGCCTGTGTTCTTGGAGCTAGGGAAAGTCGACGACGCCGACGAGACGTTCGTCAACGGCCTGAAGGTCGGAGAGACCCGCGGCTGGCTCACCTACCGCCGCTATCCCGTGCCTCCCGAGGCCCTGAACTGGGGGGGCGAGAACGTGCTCGCGGTGCGCGTGACCGACGGCGGTGGCGGCGGTGGCCTCTGGAGCGTGCGCCGGGACCGCCCGGCGGGGGCGTGGGTGGTCGAGGGCGCGCCGCATTGGTGGACCGTGGTGCTCGTGAACTGGGAGGACGAGCCGCAGCTCGTCTCGCACCCACTCGCGACGCTCGAGATTCCGGGGGCCCGGCTCGCGGCCTACGACGTCTGGGCGGAGCACCCGCTCCCCGACGTGCAGCAGACGCTCAAAGCCACGCTCGCCCCGCACACCACGCTGACCGTGGCGCTTCGCGCGGCCGCCGCCCGCCCGCAGCTGATCGGTACGACGCGCCACGTGATCCAGGGGGCGATCGACATCGCCGAGGAGCGCTGGGACGCCGCGACGCGGACGCTGGCCGGGAAATCGGTGAACCTGGACGGACGGGCGTACGCCGTGACGGTCGCGGTGCCGAGGGGGTTGCGGGCCTCCGTGTGCAAGGCAGACATCCCTTGCACAGTGCGCAGGTTGCAGACGGGTCACGCGGTGATCGAATGGGGGTCGGGGAACGTCAGCGACATCAACTGGGCCCTGAGCTTTCGAGCCGTGAGTAGGAGATAGCCACAAGGAGGCGCCACCTGATCACTTCAGTGCTGTGACCTGGATCCCCCGCATGAAGTACTTCTGCGCCACCAGAAACACCACCATCAGTGGAAGCGTCGCCGTGACCGCCACCGCCATCTGATAGGGCCCATTCGTGCCGTACAGCCCATGGAGCCTCGCGATCCCGACCTCCACGACTTGCATCTCGGTCGACCGGGTAGCGACGAGGGGCCAGAGGAAGCTGCGCCATTGGTCGGCGAATGCGAGCAGGGCGAGCGTGGCGAGGGCGGGCCTCGAGAGCGGCAGGACCACACGCCAGAAGATCGTCCACTCGCCCGCCCCATCGAGCCGGGCCGCGTCCTCGAGCTCCCGCGGGAGGGTGAGGAAGAACTGACGCAGCAGGAAGATGCCCCACACGGAAACGAGCTCCGTGGAGATGAGACCGGCGTAGCGGTCCACCCAACCGAGGGCGTCGATCATCAAAAAGCGCGGGATCAGGAGCACGATCGCGGGCACCATCATCGCGGTCAGGAAGGTGAGGAACACGCGATCCCGGCCGGGGAAGCGGAGCCGGGCAAAGGCATACGCCGCAGCGGCGCTCGTGAGCACCTGGCCTACGACCACCGAGACCGCGAAGATCGCACTGTTCAGGAAAAACCGGGCGAAGGGCAGCGCGGTGAGCGCGGCGGTGTAATTCTCGGGATGTGGTGTGGCAGGCCAGAGCCGGGGCGGCCACTGGAGCCCCTCGCACTCATCCATGAGCGAGGTCGAGACCATATAGAGGAAAGGAGCGACCATGACGAGCGCGAGAACGCTCACCAGCGCGAGTCCCCCCGGCCCCCCCCGCCTCCTACGCATACTCCACCGCCCGGCCGAGCAGCTTGAACTGCAGCCACGTCGCTCCGAACAGAAGAGCGAAGAGGCATACCGACAGCGCGCTCGCGGAGCCGAACTGCAGGAATTCCCACGACGTCTGGTAAATGCGGTACACGACGGTCTCGGTGGCGTGCAACGGGCCGCCCCGCGTGAGCACGTACACGTAGGTGAACAGCTGGAACGCCCCGATGACGCCCGTCACGAGCACGAACAGCAGCACGGGCCGGAGCAAGGGCAGGGTGATCCGCCGGAACCGCTGCCACGCCGTGGCGCCGTCCACGCGCGCGGCGTCGAGGTACGCCTGTGGGATTCCCTCCAGCCCGGCGAGGAACACCGCCATCTGATAGCCCACCTGCGCCCAGATCGAGAGCAGCATCAGCGCAATGAGCGCGGTCCGCGGGCGCCCGAGCCAGTCGTAGGGGCCGGCGCCGACGAGCGAGAGCAGGTAGTTGACCAGCCCGAAATCCGGGTGGTACATCCACTGCCACACCAGCGCCGCGCCGACGACCGAGGCGACGCACGGCAGGAAGAACGCCGCGCGCAGCAGCCGGACCGCGCGCCTCGCCCCTCCCCCCGCCCGGTTGAGCAGCAGCGCGATCACGAGCGCAATCGCCATCGAGACGGGGACGTACAGCGAGTAGACAACCGTATTGCGCAGTGAGATCCACAGCAGGCGGTCGCGCAGGACCGCCGCGAAATTAGCGAAGCCGCCGGCGTGCATTGAGAGATAGAGGGTGTACAGCGTCGGCCCGAACGAGAACAGGGCCAGGTGCAGACCTGCGGGTGCCAGGAACGCCCATGCGGTGGCCGTCTCGCGCAGCTCCTGCCGCCGGTGCGCGGCCAGCTCCACCCAGCGGAGGCCGCGCAGCGCGAGCGGACCGCACAGCGCAAGACCGGTAAGCAACAGCAGCCACCCCGCGGTGGACGCTTCTGCCGGCGCGGCGCGGACCTCGACCCACCGACCGGCTCCCAGACGTGCGGCCACGACGGCGTACGGCGCGCCCGCGACCCGGACGCGGCGCGGTGTCGGCGTGGTGCTGTCCGCCTCGACGAGGTCCGCGTTCCCCCTCCCCCCCCCCCTCCCTGCCCCCGTTCCCTCCGCGGCGGCGAGAGGCGCGAGGACCGAGAGGGCGACCCGGGTCCGCGGCGTGGGCAGCCGCGTCGCGGCCTCTTGCAACAGCAGTCGCGTTTCGGCGAGCCAACGGTCGGTGACGCGGCGGGCGGCGCCGCGCACGTCCGCGTAGGCGGCGAGGCCGAGCAGGAGGGCGGCCACGGTATAGTGCCCGGGGGGCCGGCGCCCCGCCGCCGCGCCCGCCGCCACCACGACCGCCAGCAGCGCGGCGGGGAACGCCCAGCGGAGCAGCTGGGCGGCGGCGTCCCCCACGCTCCCCCCCCGCACGACGCGGATCGCCACAGCGCCCACGACCTCGCGACAGCCGGGGTCGATGAGCGGCATGAGCGCCCGGCCGTCCTGCCAACGGCCTCCGGCCTCGCGGCGCAAGCTCGCCAGCTCCGCCGCCGGCAGGGGCGCGGCCGTCGCGTCCACGAGCGGCGCCGTGCCATGGTACACCTCCACAGCAGACGTGCGGCCGGGGAGCGTGGTGAGCGCGCGGGCCTGGACGAGGAGCTTCGCGAGATCGAAGTCGCTGGAGTCGGCGCCGGCGGGGACGACGACCGCGAGGTAGGCCGCGGTGGTGGCAGCGATGCGGAGCGCTCCGGCGCGCTCGAAGCGCCCTTCTGCCCAACGCGCCACGCCCACGGTAGCCGCGCCTCCCGCCGCGGCGACGGCGGTGGCGGCGATGACCCACCGGCGCGCGACCATCACGCGATCCGCATCCCCGCCGCGTCGAACAGGTGCAGGCGACGCCGGTCGAGCTTCACGCCGACGCGGGTTCCCAGCTGCACGTCCACGAGACCCGGCAGCCGCGCCACGAGCCCCTGCCCCCCGGCGTTGAGGTGCACGATCGTCTCGTTGCCGCGCGGCTCGACGATCAGCACGTCGCCGTTTCCGACGCCCTGGTCCACGCCGCACAGGCCCACATGCTCCGGGCGGACGCCGAGGAACAGTTGGCCCTCGTACTCGGCCAACGCGACCGGCACGACGAGGCTCCCGGCTTCGACGACTCGGCCCCCGCCTTCATCCCCCGGCTTGGCCTTCGCGTTCGCCCGTCCCCGTCCTTCCAGGACGTTCATCCCAGGGCTGCCCACGAGCCGGGCGACGAAGACGTCGGCGGGCCGCTCGTACACGTCCGCGGGGGTCCCCAGCTGGCGCAGGCGTCCCTCGTGCAGCACCGCGATCCGCTGTCCCATCGTCAACGCTTCGACCTGATCGTGCGTGACGTAGACCGTGGTGGTGCGGAGCGCGCGGTGCAGCGCCAGCAGCTCCGCGCGCAGCTCGATTCGGAGAGGGGCGTCGAGGTTCGAGAGGGGCTCGTCGAACAGGAAGAGCTGCGGGGCCCGGACGATCGCGCGGGCGAGCGCGACCCGCTGGCGTTGGCCGCCCGACAGCTGCTGGGGGCGCCGGTCGAGCAGGCCGTCCAAGGCCAGCCGGGCGGCCGTCTCGCTCACGCGCCGGGTGATCTCCGGGGACGCGACGCCGCGCATCTCCAACGCGAAGGCAATGTTCTCGCGCACGGTCAGGTGGGGATACAGCGCGTGGCTCTGAAACACCATCGCCACATCGCGTTCGGCCGGCGGCAGGTCGGTGACAACGCGCTCGCCCAGGAGCACGTCTCCCGCCGTGGGATCTTCCAGGCCCGCGATGCAGCGCAGCACCGTGGTTTTGCCGCACCCCGACGGCCCGAGCAGGACGAGCAGCTCGCCGTCGCGCACCTCGAGTGAGAGGTCGCGCACGGCCGCCTGCGCGGCGCCCTCGAACGTCTTGCTGAGCCCGCGGAGCGTGACCGACGCCATCGCCCTACCGCGTGGTGGTCAGCCCGTCAGAACCCACTGCACCAGCGCGTACACCACGGCCCACACGACGAACCCCGTGGTGATGACGCCCGGGATTTTCTCGATCGGCTTCGTGGTAGGACCCGTCGTCGCCACGAGCGCGTTGACCTCCAGCAGCGCCACGACGAGGAGCAACCCGACCCAGTACGCGGTGGAGTGGGTGATCGGACTCGGCGGCATGTGGGTCGCGGCGCCCATGAAGAACAGCATCGGGATCGAGAACACCACGTTCGTGCGCGAGGCCAGGAATGCCCGCCGGCCGGCGGCCGCCGCCGCCGGATTCGCCTGCCCGCCCGACGCCGCCGCCACGGCCGAGGCAATGACGACCTTCTGATTGCGCCAGATGACGCCCCAGACGTTCGCGAGCATCACCGTCCCGAACAGCGCGCCGGTGAGAATCGCCTCGCCCCACGGACTCGTCATGACCGACACATCCGGCGGCGCTTCGCCGATCCGCTTGCCGATGATCGCCGCGCCCGAGAGGAAGGTGAGCGACGCGCTCCAGCGGAACCACCACAGCGCCCGCGGCACGAGCTTCTGCGTGGCGGCGCTCTTCGTGGCCGCGTCCGCCTCGGCGAAAAACGGACCTTGCACGAAGTTGAAGTAGTAGAGGAGACCGATCCACGTGATGCCGGCGAGAAAATGCAGCCAGCGCAGGAGCAGCTCCGTCATAGAGCCTCCGGAAGTGGGAAGTCGCGCACCTTCCGGGGAGCAAGATACCGCCGCGCTCCCACGGGGCAAGCCGGGAACCTGCCGGGAGCGTCGCGGGTTTGAGACGGTGAACCCCACGACATGGGATATGCCGATGACACAAGTGAAAGAGCAGAAGACGCGAACGGCCGGCGCGCAGGCGCGTCACGCGCTCCCCGCTTTGCCCTACGACTTCGCAGCGCTCGAGCCGCATATCGACACGCAGACGATGCAGATCCACCACGGGAAACACCACCAGACCTACGTCAACAACCTCAACGCCGCGCTCGAGAAGCACCCTGAGCTGTTCGCCCAGTCGCTCGAGCAGTTGTTGCGGGACATCGACATTGTGCCCGAGGACATCCGCACCGCCGTGCGGAACAACGGCGGCGGCCACCACAATCACTCGCTGTTCTGGACGCTCATGGCTCCGCCCGCCAAGGGTGGCGGCGGCGCGCCGAGCGGCGCGGTCGGCGAGGCGATCGCCAAGGCGTTCGGCGGCGTCCCGGCGTTCAAGGAGGCCTTCGCGAACGCGGCCGCCACGCGGTTCGGCAGCGGCTGGGCGTGGCTCGTGCTGGCGCGGGGCAAGCTCGAGATCATCAGCACGCCCAACCAGGACAGCCCGCTCATGGACGGCAAGACGCCGATTCTGGGGCTGGACGTGTGGGAGCACGCCTACTACCTGACATACCAGAATCGGCGGCCCGACTACGTCGCGGCGTGGTGGAATGTGGTCAACTGGCCTGAAGTGAACAGGAGATACGAGGCGGCGAGGAAATAGAAAGACGCCAAGACGCCGGAGACGCCGAGTGGTTGGCGAGGGATCAGGGGCCAGGGCTCAACGTCCTGGCCCCTTGCGTTTCAGTCGTCCAGCGGAACCGCCGTGACGTGGGCGCTGCCCGCCTCGTCGTAGTTGACCGTCACGCGCCAGGGCCTGCAGCAGACCTGACAGTCCTCCTCGTACTCCTGGACGGCGCCACCTCCCGCGTCGAGCGCGATCTCGTTCGCCTCACCGCAATACGGGCAAACGACGACCGCCTCCGTCTCCGCGGCGCCGTCGCCGAGCGGAAACTCCTCGTCGAGATCGTCGTCGGCGAAGTCGACCAAGGCTACCACCCCATCCGCTCGCGCAACGCCGTCACGTGCGCGGTGTGGTGGCGGCCGTGCCAGGCGTACAGCGCCAGCATCGCATCGAGCGCCGGCGTGCCCCACTCGGGGTGCCGAATCGTGCGGGCGAACTGCGGCGGCGTCATCGCCTTGAGGAGGGCGACCCAACGCTGGTGCAGTGCCTCGAGCAACGTCAGGGAGACGGCGACCGGCGTCGCCGCCACCTCGGCGGTCTTCGCCCAGTCCTTCTCCTCGTACGTCTTGATCGCCGGCGCGTCTTCCGTGAGCCCGAGCTTGAACCGGATGTAGGCGTTCATGTGGCTGTCGGGAAGGTGGTGCACCACCTGGCGCACGGTCCAGCCGCCGTCGCGATAGGGCGTATCGAGCTGCGCCGGCGTGAGACCGTTCACGGCCCGGCGGAAGTGTGCCGGCGCGGCCGCGATCTCGTCGATGCACGCGGCGCGCTGCTCGGGCGTCAGGGTCGACACCCGGGTGAATTTGCCGATCGGATACCGCAGGTCGGTCATGGCTCCCCCTCCTCCGCGGCGGCACGAAGGGACTCCGCGTCCGCCGCCGAAAGACGATTGGACCGCACGAGAGCATCGAGCTCGTTCAGGAAGCTCGCGAGCTGGCGGACGCCGGCGGTGGTGTTCCCCCGTTCGAGCTGGTCCGCCGAGGCGCGCAACTTCACCGTCAGCGACCTGGCGTCCCCGTTCGCGAGCGCACCCTCCCGGGCGAGCCCGTCCACGAGCGCCTGCGCCCGTTGCAGGCCGGTCTCGAGCATCGCCTCCACGTCGTCGGGCAGCAGCCCGAGGAGGTCGTAGCCGCTCAGCGCCTCGATCGCATTGACGGTCGTACGGTAGGTCGCCCAGTCGACGGTCCGGATGCCGGAATCGTTGGGCATGAGCACCGCGATGATCTCGACGTCCGCGGAGGTGTGAACGTCCGCGATTCCGTGATCGCGGGGCAGCACGAGCGCCACCTTCCACATGCTCGCGGGGATCGTGATCGTACCTTCGTCCTTCACGGTGCCCTTGCTGCCCGCGACGCCCGCGACGATGTACACCTCCCGGTCCTGGAAGCGCGCCAGATCACCGAGATACGTCTCCAGCGCCGCCCACGGCCCCTGGTTCAAATCGGCCGCCTGGGGGACGATGTTCGTGAAGTAAAAGGTCGTCGCGTTGTCGAGGCTCCCCGATGTCCGATCAAACGAGCGCGCCAGGTGTCCACGATCGATGCCGTAGCCGTGGAACGTGCCGGCGCCGGTGTAGGCGGCGGTCGTGTAGTGCGCGAACTCGGCGGGCAGCAGCGGATCGAACGTGAAGCAATCGCACCGGTCCTCGGGGCCGAAATGGGTCGCCTCGAGGTCGTAGCTCACCCAGTTGGGGGTGCCGCGATTGCGGTTGTACGACGCGGTGTACTGCGCGCGCTGCACGATGAAGTCATCACTCGGATCCGCGTCCGTCGGCTGTCCGAACTCCGTGTTGCCGACGTACTGCGCGGTCGTGCTCGCCACGGCCACGCGCGTCGGGAGGGACGTCGTCGCCGTGCTCCCATCGTCTCCCGTGGCGCGAAGGATCGCCGTGCCCGGGCCGAGCGCAGTCACGACGCCGTTCTGGTCGACGCTGGCCACGTTCGGCGTGTCGGATGTCCAGCTGAACGCCGTGGGCACCACCGTGCGCGTCGGGTCAACCAGTGCGGCAAAGAGCTGATCCTGGAAGCCGACGGGGAGCGGCGCGTCACTCGCCGTCCGGCCGCTGAAGATCATGGTGAGCACCGGGGGCGGCGGGGGCCCGGCGTCCCCCTCGTTGCACGCCCCGAACGTGGCCTGAGCCGGCGCCTGCCACGCCCCGGCGCTCGTCCGGTGGAGCGAGCGGCCGAGGGGCGTGGAAGATCCCTCGGCTACGCCGATGTCGATGGAGGTGAGGCCCACTGCCGGCCCGTTCGTCGCCGTGAACGCACCCTCGTAGGACAGGAACTCGACGACCGCGCCCGCCGCATCCACGAGCGCCAGGCCATCGGGACTGCCGTTTTGGATCCCGTTGCTGGGGTACGTGAGCAGCATGACCCCGCGCCCGGCGCACCGCCCGACGATCGCGCCGCTGAGCACGCGCGTGTCGTACACCCCCCCGCCGCTCCCGTTGTACAGCTCCACCTGCCAGCCGGTCAGGTCCGCGCCCGCCGGACCTTCGATCTCGATCGCCTCCGCGATGTCCACGCCGTCGTTGTCGTAGTGCAGCTCGGCGAACCGGGTCTCCGGGAGTGGCGGGGGTGGCGGCGGGGGCGGGGGCGGGGGCGGGGGCGGCTCGTCGTTGCACGCGCCGAAGTTGCTCGGGCTCGGACCACTCCAGATGTCCGCGCCGCTGCGCTGGAGCGAGTGGCCGACGGGTTCCGTGCCGGCCTCGCGCACACCGATGTCGGTTGAGAGGCGTCCCACAGCGGGACCATCCAGAGCCGTAAACGTGCCCTCGTAGGACAGGAATTCGACGACGTTGTTGCCCGCGTCGACCAACGCCATCCCATCGGGACTACCGTTCTGAATGCCGTTGGTCGCATAGTTCACTACGACGACGCCGCGAGGGGAACAGGTCGCGGGGATCGTGCCAGTCAGCGTGACGGTCGGAACCGGCGTGGTGTAGACTTTTCCGTCGGCGCCGTTGTAGAGGTAGATCTTCCAGCCCGTAACATCAGTGCCGGCAGGCCCGGAGATCTCGATGGCTTCGCCGACGTCCGTTGATGTGTTGTCGTAATGCATCTCGCTGATCCGCACCGCCGGCAGGTCGGCTGCTACCGACACGTCCGCCTGCAACCACCGGCCGGCAGTCCGGGGGGCGACGCCGTCGCCCGGGTTGCAGGAGAGAAACGCCAGGGCGAGTGACAGGGTCATGAGCGTACGGTGGTGCGTCATCCAAGCTCCGGGAGGTTGTGTCGCCACGAAGATACGAACGGCGCGACCGATTCGCGACCCGTGGCGGTGTGATGCGCATCACGCCGCCGCGTAAACATCTCGAGGCCCGCGGTGTCTTCAGGAGTGCGGTGACTCCGAACAGGAGGCGACGATGAAAACCATGCTCCAGTGCACCACCCTACTCGTCGCGAGCGCGCTGAGTCTCGCGGGCTGCGCGGGGGGCTTTACGAGCGCCACGGTCGTCTACGGCGAGCCTGCCGAGTACGCCTACGTCGTTCCGGTCGATCGCGTCGTCGTGGTCACGCGGGAGGTCCTCGTGACCCGCGGCTGGGTCGTCTACCGGGTGGAGCGTTCGGGGCCGAACCGCGTCATCTGGGCGCGCCGCGGGGACGACGAGGTCGTCCGCATCTTCGCGACGCCGCAGGGGGAGCGCGTCGTGGTGCGCGGTTTGTGGGAAGTCCGCGACCGGGGGCGGGGCCACGACCGCGGCAAGCACAAGGGGTGGCAGAAGCGCGGCCCCCCGAGCGACATCATCGCTGACATCGACGTCCGGCTGAAGGGACGATAGGTCAGGGCTCGATCCGCCAGCCGGTGCTGAGCTCCGTGGTGCCCCACTTGATCCGCAGGGTGCCACGGAGCTCGGCATATCCGCTCGTCGGCTGGGGAGCGTCGGGCACCAGGTAGATCGTCAGCGACCCTTCGGGCTCGGCGAGCGTCCGGCTCGCCAGGGCCACGCGGCCGACGTCGCGCGCTGCATCGCGGTCGGTGCCCCACTGCCCCGTACCGCGGTTCACGATCAGCTGCCATCCCGCCCGGGAATACAGCACGAACAACGAGTAGTCGCCGCGCGGCAGCTTGAGATCGCCGAGCGTGATGTCGAGGTCGGTGTGGAGGGTCGTGGCCATGTTCGCCCCGAAGCGCCAGACCGTGTCGAGCGGCACGAGACCGCCTTCCACGCGGCGGCCCCGGGCGTGCGGTTGGCCGTAGCTGATCGCGATTCGCGAGGGGCCCGAGAGGCTCGCGTCCTCCTCATACCATTGCGACCCGATGCGGCGCGCATTGAGATGGACCTCGACGGAGGCAAAGCTGCTCGCGGCGATGCGCAGCGGCGTCGGGGTCTGGGGCGCTTGCGCGGCGGCGTGCCGTGCACCAGCGGCGAGCGCCGCCGCAAGGGTCAGGGCGAAGCGATGCGACATGATCTCCTCCGCGGTTCGTTTACTTGGTGCGAATGCGCAGCGGCACGATTGTGGATCCCCAGTGCAGCCGGAGCACGGCGGAATCGGGACCGACCACCGGGAAGTAGTAGGCGAGGACCTCCATGTGGCTCCCCGCCTCGGGCTTGACCGTCAACCGCAGCACGTCTCGCGACTCGCCGGGGTATGGCACGTGATAGACGTGCACGGCGCTGCTGAAGATCATCGTCCACTGCGCCGTGTCGGGAATCGCCCACAGGGTGTAGCTCCCGGCCCGGAGCGGCCTGTCTTCGACGACGACGTCGCGGCTGAACGTCACGGTGGTCGCCGAATCGGCGCCGGGATGCCACACACGCCGCCAGGGAACCAGGTCCCCGAACAGCGTTCGCCCGCGCGCGACCGGCCGGTTGTAAGAGACGGTGATGTCGGTGACGCCGACGCGCTGGGACACGCTCCCATGCTGGCTGCGGGGGATGCTCTGCCCCGCGCCGCGCCCGCCGAGCAGTGTCAGAAAGGCGAGCAGAGCCGTCGGGCGCATCGGCGATGGCGTCACATGGAGCGGATGGGATTCGAACCCACGACCCCCTGGTTGCAAACCAGGTGCTCTCCCAGCTGAGCTACCGCCCCGAAATCCTGCCGTTCACAACTTAAACGCCACGGCCGGAAGGTGCACCAGTATCTCTCCGGGCCACGCCCCGATGCCGCGGTTTGGTGCACCGGGAGGCAGTGCGCAGGACGGGAAACCCCGACGCCTTGGCCCGACCCTTGCTCTGCTAGGGAGTGCAGCGCTGAGTCTCGACGTGTGGTGGTCACCCTACACAGGGGCGGATCGTGTTCCACAGAACAACAACGGCTACTCTGCCCTCGCTGGTAGCCATCGCTATACTCGGCGTCGGATGCCGGGACGCCGTCAGTCCCCCGCCGCGCAGCCTGGAGGCCCCGACGTTCGCGGCCACAGCCGGGTCGGGCATTACGCTTGACCAACAAAACGGCACGTTCGGCGACGCGATCCCTTGGGGCAACGGGGGCACCCACGTCGGCAAGGGGTTCAACCCGCGGAACCCTCATGTGGGCGACGCGATCGTGGCAACGTTCTTCTGGGTCGGCTCGACCAACACCATCACTACCGTGACCGACCATCTGAGCGACGCTGCGCAAACCCCCGTCGGTAACACCTACACGTTGATCGATTACGTCACCTTCGGCGGCATCTCGATGGCGACCTATGTCGCCACGAACGTGCGCGGTTTTGCGGACGCGAGCACCGCCACCGACTCGATCCTGGCGGTGCACGCCATCTTCTCGACGCCCATCGCGGACGGCGGGGTGCTGCTCTCGGCGTGGAGTGGGGTGAGCTTGGTCGACGCTGAGGCGGTGGGCACGCACCATTCGGCATCGGGTTCCGGCACGGGGCCCACGATCGCCGATCCCGGCGCCATTCCCGTCAACGCGGGCGCGCTGGCATTCGGCGTCACGATGTCGGACCGGCTGGCCGGCCTCGGCACGCCGCCCGGTTTCACCAACGTCAACGAAGCCGAAGACCCGCAGATGAAGGGCGATGCGGAGTACGTCGTGCAGGGCAGCGCCGCGGGCCCAGCCGAGCCGCAGTGGACCTGGTTCTTCGATCAGGCCACGCCGGGCACGTGGCTGGCCACGGCGCTCACGCTCAACCCGGCCGCCACACACCTCGTGTTCACCGTCCAGCCGGGTAACACGCCGCCCTTCATGACGTTCACGCCGGCGGTGCAAGTCACCGTCGTGGACGATCAGGGTAATCCGCTCACGGGCTTCACCGGTTCCGCATCGATCACCATCGGGCACAACGGCGGCGTGCTGCTGCCTGGGACGCTCTCGGGGACGAAAACCGTCCCCGTGGCGAACGGCGTCGCCAGGTTCTCGGACTTGAGCATCGACCAGGTCGGGAACGGCTACACCCTCGTGGTGAGCGCCCCGGGGGCGACCAGCGCGGAGAGCACCCCCTTCAACATCGGCCCCTTCTAGGGTCGGCCGCTCGAGGCGCCGGGCCCCGCAGGCAGCGTCGCGTCGAACAGCCTGAGGATGCGCCGGTACTCGTCCGTCCAACTGTCATTGCGCCGGAATCCGTGCGGCTCCACGGGATAGACGGCGACCTCCCAGCCGTCCTTGCCCAGCTCGATGAGCCGCTGGACGAGCCGTGCGGTGTCTTCGAAATGCACGTTGTCGTCCACCATCCCGTGGCAGATGAGCAGGCGACCCCGCAATCCCTCGGCGAAATAGATGGGCGAGGAGCGCCGGTAGGCGACCGTATCGGCCTGGGGCTCGTTCAGGATCCGCGCCGTGTACGGATGGTTGTAGTGCGCCCAGTCGGTGACGGGCCGCAGCGCCGCGCCGGCCGCGAATACGCCCGGACGGGTAAACATCGCCATCAGCGTGATGAATCCGCCGTAGCTGCCGCCGTAGATGCCGATGCGGGTCGAGTCGATCCCCAGCTGCTGCACCAGCCACCGGGCACCCGACACCTGATCGTCGAGATCCTTGCCGCCCATGTACCGGTAGATGGCGGTGCGCCAGTCGCGTCCCTGCCCCGCGCTCCCCCGGTAGTCGAGGTCGAGCACCGTGTACCCGTGGGCGGCGAGCAGGTGGTGGAACATGTATTCCCGGTAATAGCTCGACCACCACTTGTGCACGTTCTGCAAGTAGCCCGCCCCGTGCACGAAGATCACCGCGGCCCGGTTCGAGGGCCCCCCGCGGGGCCGGTACAGCCGGGCCGGCACCGGCACGCCGTCCGCCGCCGGAATCATCACGATCTCCGGCTTGATCCAGTCGTAGCTCCGGAACGCGGGACTCGTGCTCTCCGTGACCTTGCGCATCGCGGCGCCGGCCTGGGCCGGCTGGAAGTACAGCTCGGCGGGGTGGTTGGCCGTGGAGTGGAGGACCGCCAGCGTACGCCCGTCGGGCGAGACGACCACATCCTGCCGGCCTTCCGACGTCGTGACCTGGGTGCGCCGGCCCGAGGCCACGTCCAACAGGGAGAAATGCACCTGCCCGAAGTCGCCCTCGTTGGTGTGCAGATAGAAGCTGCGACCGTCGGGTGAGGGCTCCGCCTCCTGCACCTCCCACTTCCCACCCGTGAGCGCGCGGGCGGGCCCGCCGGCCGCCGGGACAGCATACAGATGCGCGTAGCCGGTCTCCTCGCTGCCGTAGTAGACCGTCTCGCTGCCGGGGATCCAGCCGCCGGTGAACGCCAACGGTCCGTCGAGCCACGCATCGTCGTGCAGGTGCGCCACCACGCGCCGCTCGAGCGACGGCAGATCCACCACGACCAACCACGCGTCGTTGTAGTCGGTGGTCGCGATCCGGATCAGGGCATGGCGCGCGTTCGAGGCCATCCCGACTCCCGACACGTCGGCCTCGCGCGTCCCCAGGCCCGTCGTATCAATCCACGTGACGCGCCCCGTCGCCACCTCGATCAGCGCGGTCTTCTGCCGCGCTTGGGCGTCACCCACCTTGGTGCGGATCTGCTGCGTCTCGACGTAGCCCGACTGCGTGACCCAGAGCGGCATCTGCACCTGCCGGCCCTCGACCGTGTCGCCGCGGGACCGCTCCGTAATCGTCGCCAGCACGAACCGTCCGTCCGGCGCCACCTGCAGGCGCGTCGCACTCTGCCGCTCGGCGAGGTACAGCGGCTTCATCGTCGATACCGTGTCGGTGTCGGCGCGCAGCCGCTCCTCCGCCACCTGACGGCGGATGAAGTCGAACAACTCCCGCTGCTGATCGCGCAGGAACGCCTTTTGCCCCACCGGCCCGGCCGCTCGCGAGGGCGCGGGGCCGCGGCGGATGTCGGTGAGCTGCGCCAAGCGGCCGCCCGCGAGATCGAGCGCCCAAACGTTGTTGTCGCGCGTGAAGTAGATCGTGCGTCCGTCGGCGGACCACGATGGCGCCGATTCCGCTCCCGGCGTCTGCGTGAGCCGCCGCTTGGCTCCTGTACGCTCGACCACCCACAGGTCGCCCTTCAGCGTCACGACCTCGCGCCGGCGGTCGGGGGACCACGCGCCGTCGGCCAGGGGAATCGTGTCGACGGCCCCGCGCGGCAGTCGCTCGAGTTGTGGAGGCCCCGCAACAGCGATCCGGTAGTCCTGGTCCAGGGTATCCACACCCGGCTGGCGCCAGTGAAAATACGCATAGCGCCCGTCGGCCCCGAATTGAACATTGGACGGAGCGGTCCCCACCAGCTCCGGTCCCCGCATGATGGTCTCCACCGTAAGCGGGAACCCTTGCGCCGTTGCGGGATACGGTGAGAACACCATGGCGATGGCGAGGTACGTGACGCGAGACATGACGAGGCTCCTGTCGGTGGCGCTAATCTGCGCGGCCCTGGCGGCATGCACCAGCGAGGCGGCGGCGTTGCGCCTTGGCACGACGTACACCGTCGAGCAGTCGGGCGCGCTGGCGTTGCTCGACTCGCTCCACGCTTCCGCCCCCGCGCCCGTGACCGTCGTCGTCGGCCCGTCGGGTCAGATCCTCCGCTCCGCCGCCGCGGGCGATCTCGACCTGGTCCTCACGCACGCCCCCACACTGGAGCAGCGGCTGCTGGTCACGCCGGGCCGGGTGGAGCTGCGTTGCCCCTTCGTGGCGAGCCGCTTCGCGATCGTCGGTCCCCCCGCCGATCCGGCACACGTGGCCCAGGCCGTCAGTGTGGCGGACGCGATGCGCCGCATCGCGGCGGCCGGGGGAGGGGGGGAGGGGCGAGGGACGGGATTCGTGTCGCGGGGGGACTCGTCGGGGACACACGTGAAGGAAGTGGCGCTGTGGGAGGCGGCAGGCGTGGCGCCGATCGGCCGCCCGTGGTACGTGCAGGCCGGCGCCGATCAGGCGGCGACGCTGCGCCTGGCCGACGAGCGTGGGACCTACGCGCTCGCCGACCTCCCGACGTTCGCGCGTCTTCCGGGGGTCGAGCTGCGCGTCCTGTTCACGGCCGACACCGCCCTGGTGAATCCCTACACGCTGTACGTGATCCGCTCCGCCGCTTCACACCCGGCCGCCGCGCGCTTCGGCGCGTGGGCGCTCGGCGAGTGGCGCGAGCGTCTGTTGGCACTCCGGTTATCAGATGGCACCGCGGCGTTTGCGCCGCGGGCAGGTGGCTGCGCCCCCCACCCGCCCGCGGCTGGCGTGCCCTAAGTGAGGAGGACGCAATCGTGTTCACTGATCTGATCCCCCAGGCGAATGTCACCCTCGTCCGACGAGGGATTCCGGTAGTTGGCGAGCGGGAAGCACGCTTGCTGGAGGCGGTTGAACGCGTGCACTCGATCAAGGAGGCGGCGCGCCAGGCTGGAATCAGCTACCGCACCGCATGGGGAGCGATCCAGCAGATGGAGCGGGGGCTGGGCCGGCCCGTGGTGGCCTCCCGGGCCGGGGGCCCGGGAGGCGGCACATCGACGCTCACCGAGGAGTGCCGCGAGCTGCTGCAGGTCTACCAGGAGATGCGCCAGCGGCTTGCAGAAGAACTGGCGCGCGTGCACGAAAGCGCGCCCGGCTAGGGCGCGACCACCGTGAGCTTGTACGTGGAGGTGGCGGTGCGGAGGCTGTAGTCGTTGGCGGCCACGCCCTGGACGGTGGCGACGTACTGGTTGGCGCGCCGCACGTCGGGGACGCCGATCCGGAGGATGGCGCCGTTCGCCAGGGACCCTGTCACCGCGAACTGGTTGGTCGTAGATAGCGCCATCGAGAACACGCGCAGCCCGGGCTCCGCACTCACGCTCGTGGGCGTCGCCGGTCCGGCCACGGTGAGCAGGATCGCGCCGTCGCCGCCGGGGTTCGGCGTCGTGAGCGACACCGTGATCAGGCCGGCGACCGGTCCGGCTCCATCGCCGCAGCTTCCCGCGCCAACGACGCTGAGCGCGAGGGTGCAAAACGCCAGGACACGCCTCATCGGTTCGCTCCGTGCACTGCGAGCCCCGGCACCAGCGCCCGCTGGTCGGCGGCGAGCGTCGCCCCCGTGGCCTGCACCCAGGCGAGGAAGTCGCCCAGGTCGAATCCGCCGTTGTTGTTCCCCAGCTGATCGAGCTCGAGTTGCTGCTGCGAGGTCAGGCCGGTGCCGGTCAAGAGCTGGGAGACGACGCTCGCCGTTGCCATGGGCTCGAGGAACACCGCCCGCACGTTGTAGGGCCGGCGCATCGGCAGCGTGATCGTGGCGTTCTTCGACACGGTGTCGCCCCCCCACGACGTGAAGGGGAGCGATCCGGCGGTCGCCGTGAGCGTCACCGGCGTGCCGTTCGCAAAGAAGGAGCCGCTCGACACCGCCGTGCCGGCCGTGTCGGCGGCCACGCTGCCCCCACTCGTTGCCCCGTAGTCGAGGCGGTGGGCGCGCGCCAGCGACACCGTCAGGGTTTCGGGCGCCGCCCCAGCCGTGTAGGTGTGGATCCGGGACTGCGCGTCCGACCACGCGACGAACACCTGCCGCGTGCGGCCCGCTGCGGTGTACTGGGTGTCCGCGACGCCCACGGTATGCGTCGAGCCCTGGCTCAGGATGCCACGGAACACGCGATAGTCGGTCCCGTCGAATTGGATGAACGCCGCCGTATCCGGCGTCGCACGAACCATCCAGACCGGGAACGCGAGGCGGAACGACATCGTGCCGCCCGGCGTGACCTGCGTGATCTGATCGAGCACGAAGCCCGCCGGCTGCATGTCCGAGTTGCGCACGGCCGCGGGATTGCTCGTCGGGGTGAAGGCCGTGTTGCCCGTGACCCCGGGGTAGAGATCCCCGGCGTCGCCCCGGTTGCAACCGCTGCCACACCACAACTGCCGCAGTCCGTCCGCCTCCTCGACGACGAGTCCGTGGATCGAGTCGGCGTTGACGTGATTACCCCTGTGGAACCCGTTGTTCGCGATCTCCACCGAATCGGCGTGCCAGATGAGCATCCCGCCGCCGCATCCCGGTGGATTGAAGCTGCGCGCACAATGGATGCGGATCAGCGCCGTGTCAGCCTGGGAGGCCTGGCGGTTCTCGATCAGGAAGTATTCGCCGCGCGGGTTCGAGCCCTGGGCCCTCACATAGAAGGCGGTGTCCGACACCGGGGCGGCGCCGAAGGAGTACGTGCCCGACGCGGTGAGCGGCACCAGGGTCACCCACCCCAGCTCGTTCAGCGACCACGCCTCCATCCGCGAAGGGCTGGACGGGCTCGTGAAGTTGCCCGAGCCCATCACACCCCACTCGCCGATCCCCTGGGTCACCTGGCGGGTGTCGTAGAGATCGGGCAGGCCCAGCGCGTGGCCGAACTCATGGGCCGCAGTCCCGATCGGCATGATCTGCGTGCTATCGCACGCCGTCGGACCGCCCAGCGCGCTGGTGGCGAAGTAGTCGCTGATCTTGATGGAGCCGCCCCCGAACTTCGCATCGTTCGTGAAGTAGTCCTGGAAAAAGGTCTGGGTGGCGTTCGCGAGGACAAAGCGGTGCGACCAGATGTGGTTGTTGGACGAGCTCGCGGGGCCGCAGGCCCCGTCCTTGCTGGCGTGCGCGAACATGATCATGTCCACGTAGCCGTCGTCGTCGCCCGAGTTGGGGACGAGGTCGGGGCCGTCGTTGTCGAACTGGCTGAAGTCCACGGAGGCGTCGACGCGGGCCAGGGCCTCCCGGAATCCGTTCTGCATCCGGGCGATCGGGTTCGGGCCCGCCTGCCCCCCGGAGTACGTGAACAGCCCGTTGCAACCCGTGCTGCCGAACGGGTTACCCGAGCACGGCGGGGGGCCGGTGTATGTCACTTCCGCGCTGTCCAGCTCCACCCACCCCATAATCGTCCCCGTCATGCCGAAGAGGCCGTTCGACATCTCCTCGTAAAAGGTTCGCAGCGTGTAGGGGTTGCCACCGGGGGGAGACGCCGAGAAGAGCACGTTCGTGTACTGCGTCGGGCTGCGCTTGAACTGCGCGGGGGTCCCGTTGTAGCTGAAGAGCAGCACCGGGACGGCCACGGTGCCCGTGACGGAGGCGGCGGACGGAGCCGGGCCGCCCGCCACCAGCATCGGGGCATTCAGTGTCCGAATCTTGCCCTGGCTCAGGAGCTGGCGCCGCAGCGCGCTGACCTGCCGCGCCCGGACACGCCACGCGCCGTTTTCCCGGAAGTCGAAGCCCGGAATCTCCCAGCGGGGGTGGAACTCGCTCTGGGCGGCACCCGCGACCGGCACGAGCACCAGCGCGGCAAGCGCCGCGGGTAAGGCAGACGGCAACCTCACAAAGTGGAACCTCCGGCAGCCGGGGGGCGCAGATGTCCAATCTACGCTAGGTACCCCGGCGGTTGGAAGCTGTGCGGGGGCTCACACCTCGCCCGGCGAGCCACCATCCGATTGCCATGAAAACGGCCACCCCACCCAGCACCTTGGCGCGGAACAGCCAGGGGGAGGCCACCCCGGGAGGCACCACCGCCAGCACGATCGACAGCCCAACGGCGCCGAGCCCCACCCAGCCGGCGAGAGCGGTGCGCCAGGTGCGTGCGCGCCGCAGTCGCAGGTAGGTTGCAAACAGGTACAGATAGGGGATGAAATACAACACGATCGTCGTGTCGGTGAGCGCGACGTAGGCGTCGCGGACCGTGGACCCGAAGAGACCGGCGACGACGAACAGCGTCGCCACGCCCGCCTGCACGAGCAGCGCGACGTACGGCGTCTGCCAGCGGGGGTGCACCCGGCCGAAGGCCGGAGGGAGGACGGCGTCCACGCCGGCGACGAACGGAATGCGCGCCGTGCCGGCGAGCCACGCTCCCACGCCCCCCAGGTTCCCCGCGACGAGCAGCGCGGCGATGAGCGCGGGCACCGCGGCGAGCCCCGGGGGGGAGGCGGGGGCGACGGGGTTCCCGAGCCGGGCGACGATCGCCGCCGCAGCCTGCGGGACCCCGTTCGTGATGCTCACCGTCTCGGCCGGCAGGGCGACCAGCAGCGCCGCCGTTCCCAGGATGTACATCGCCACGATCGCGACCCCGGACACGAGGATCCCGCGGCGGAGCGTCGCCGCGGGATCGTGGATCTCGCCGCCCAACGTCGGCGCCAGCTCCAGGCCGGCGAATGCGAACGTCATGGTGGCAAAGAAGCTCACCAGCGAGTAGTCGAAGTGCGCGGGCAGGAGCGCGTCGGGCGCGAACGACGTCGCGCTCCCGAAGCGGGCGAGCGACCAGGCGGCGAGCAGCCCGAAGATCAACGCCGGCACCCAGGTGCCGTACGCTCCCAGGTTCTGCACCCACTTGCCCACCCGCAGCCCCACCAGATTCATCCCCAGGGCGACCCACAGGATCCCCAGGGAGAACGCGGCCACGAACACCTTGTTCTCGCCGAGGTGCACGAAGCGGGCGCCGCCCGCGTACGCCGCGATGGCGGCGGTGGTGAGCAGCAGCGAGGGAAAGTACACCAGGTTGTTCACCCAGTACCCCCACCCGGCGACGAACCCGTGTCTCGGCCCGAACGCGGTGCGTACCCAGCGGTAGATCCCCCCTTCCCCCGGGTCCTGATCGGCCAACTCGCGCACCGCGGCGGCCGAGGGCAGGAAGAACGTGGCCATGGCGAGGAGCCAGAGCAGCAGGCTCGCGGGGCCGAAGGCGCTCGCCGTGGTGAGCCAGCGGAGGCCCACGATCGCCGTGATGTTGAAGAGCACGACGTCGCGCAGCGTCATGACGCGCGGGAGGGAGGAAGACGGGGCGGCTGGGGTCATGTGCAGAAATAGAACTTACCCTTGCCATTTTCGTGCGCCCGTCGTAAGCTGTACCACCGCTAACCACATAGGCTTCGAGGCTCCGTGCGCACTGAGACCCTGCAGCACATCGCGCTGTTCGACAAGTGCAAGACCTTCACCCGGGCGCGCGAAATCCAGGCTGCCGGGCTGTACCCGTATTTCAAGCCGATCTCTCATTCCGAAGACACCGTCGTCATCATCGAGGGGAAGCCGCGGATCATGATGGGCTCCAACAACTACCTGGGGCTCACGCATCATCCGGAGGTGCTGGCCGCGGCAAAAGCCGCGCTGGAGCGCTACGGCTCAGGGTGCACCGGCAGCCGTTTTCTGAACGGCACGCTGGATCTGCACGAGCAGCTCGAGGTCGAACTGGCCGAGTTCTTCGGGAAGGAAGCCGCGCTGGTCTTCTCGACCGGCTACCAGGCGAACCTGGGGCTGATCTCCGGGCTCGTCGGCCGGGGCGATGTGGTGTTCCTGGACAAGCTGGACCACGCCTCGATCGTGGACGGGGCGAAGATGTCGCACGGCGAGACGTTGCGCTTCAACCACGGAGACCTCGCAGGGCTCGAGCGCAAGCTCCAGAAAGTCGCCGAGGGCACGGGCACGATGATCATCGTGGACGGCATCTACTCGATGGAAGGCGACATCGCCGACGTCCCCGCGCTCCTCAAGATCGCCCAGAGGTACGGCGCCGCCCTGGCGATCGACGACGCCCACTCGGTGGGCGTGCTGGGCCCCAAGGGCGACGGCACCGCGGCGCACTTCGACCTGGTCGACGAGGTGGACCTGATCGTCGGGACCTTCTCGAAATCGCTGGCGTCGATCGGCGGGTTCGCGGCGGGTTCCGAGAGCGTGATCCATTTCCTCAAGCATCACAGCCGGCCGCTGATCTTCACCGCCGCGCTGCCGCCAGCGAACACCGCCGGCGTGCTGGCGGCGCTGCACGTGCTGCAGCGCGAGCCGGAGCGCCGCGAGTGCCTGTGGAACAACACCCGCCGGCTACAGGACGGGTTGCGCAACCTGGGGTTCGACATCGGCCCGACCGAGACGCCGATCGTCCCGGTGCTGATCGGGCCGCTCGAGACGACCTTCCTCTTCTGGCGCAAGTTGTTCGACGCCGGCGTGTTCACCAACCCGGTGGTGCCGCCCGCGGTGCCGCCGTCGCAGTGCCGGCTCCGGACCAGCTTGATGGCGACCCACACCGCCGAGCAGATCGATCTCGCTTTGGGCGCCTTCGCCCGGCTCGGGAAAGAGCTGGGGGTCGTCTGAGCGGAGCGGAGATCGTGCCCGTCTCCGACGGGCGCGGTCTCGACAGCTTCATCGCCTTTCCCTACGACCACTACCGCGGCGACCCGCTGTGGGGGCCCCAGTTGCGGATGGACGTCCGCACGTTGCTCTCTCCCAAGAAGAATCCCTTTTTCCAGCACGCCGAAGCGCAGTACTTCGTCGGACGGGTGGACGGGCGGACGGTCGGACGGATCGCCGCCATCAGGAACGACGCGCACAACCGCGAGCACCACGACCGGGTCGGGTTCTACGGCTTCTTCGAGTCCGTGGATGACCAGCAGGTGGCGAACGCCCTGTTCGACGCCGCGGCGGCCTGGCTGCGCACGCGCGGCTTCGATACCATGCGCGGGCCGATGAGCCCGTCCATCAACGACGAGTGCGGTCTGCTGGTGGACGGATTCACGACGCCGGCGACGCTGATGATGCCGCACAACCCGCCCTACTACGTCGCGCTGCACGAGCGCTACGGCTTCGCCAAGGCGAAGGACCTGTGGGTGTACGAGGGCCGCGGCGAAGCGGGGCCGCCCGAGCGCATCGTCCGAGCCGCCCGGTTCATCGCCCAGCGCAAAGGGATCGTGCTGCGACCCCTGAACATGAAGCGCTTCGCCGCCGAGGTAGACCTCGTCAAGGCCCTTTACAACGCCGCGTGGGAGAGGAACTGGGGCTTTGTGCCCCTCACCGACGCCGAGATCGACCACCTGGCGAAACAGTTCAAGCCGGTGGTCGTTCCCGATGTCGTCTGTTTCGCCGAGCGGGCGGGCGAGGTGATCGGGTTCGCGGTCGCGCTGCCCGACCTGAACGTCGCCCTGCGGCACAATCCCTCGGGCCGGTTGTTTCCAGGGATCCTCAAGGTCCTCTGGCACGCCCGTCGCATCGGGCGGCTGCGCATCCTGCTGCTCGGCGTGCTGCCGCAATACCGCCACCTCGGGGTGGACGCCCTCATGTACCATTGGATCTGGACCAAAGGCGGCGCCCTGGGCTATCACTGGGGCGAGGGGGGGTGGATGCTCGAGGACAATGCCGCGATGAACAACGCCGCCCTGCACCTCGGCTTCCGCCGCTACAAGACGTACCGCGTCTACGACAAGGCGCTGTGAACGTGTTCGTGACGGGCGGGACCGGCTTCGTCGGGGCCCACCTGGTCCAGGCGCTCCAGGCGCGGGGCGACCGGGTGACCTGCCTGGTGCGCCGCCCCGCCCTCGCGGAACGCTTGGGCTGGCGGGACGTACGGCTCGAGCCGGGCGACCTGGACGACGCCGACGCGCTGCGCCGCGGGTGCGCCGGCGCGGACGTGGTGTTTCACGTCGCCGGGAAGATCGTCGCCCGGAGCGCCCTCGAGTTCATGGCGACGAACCGCGACGGCACCGGGAACGTCCTGGAGGCGGCGCAAGAGCACGGCGTCACGCGCTTCGTGCTCGTTTCCTCCCTCGCGGCGGCGGGGCCCACCGTGCCCGGCCGGCCGATCGACGAGAGCCGCCGCCCCGAGCCGGTCACCGACTACGGACGCTCGAAGCTCGCGGCCGAAGTCCTAGTGCGCGCGATGGAGTTTCCCTGGACGATCGTGCGGCCGCCCGTCGTGTACGGCGAGTGGGACCGGGGCACGCTCCAGATCTTCCGGCTGGCGCGGCGTCCCGTGGCGCCGGTGTTCGGCGACGGGTCGCAGGAGCTGTCGGTGATCCACGCCGACGACCTGGCGCGGGCGCTGATCGCGACCGCCACGGCCCCGGCCGCCGCCGGACGGATCTACTTCGCCGCGCACCCCGCGACCACGACGAGCCGCGACCTGCTGCTCGCGTGCGGCCGGGTCCTGGGGCGCACCCCCCGCACCGTGCCCGTGCCGCCGCTCATCGCGCGCGGCTTCCTCTGGACGGTGGGGTCGCTGGCGCACCTCGCCGGTCGCGCCACGTTCCTCTCGGCGGACAAGGCGAACGAGTACCTCGCGCCGGCGTGGACCTGCCGGGCCGACGCGCTCACGCGGGACACCGGCTGGCGCGCCACGATCGACCTCGACACGGGGCTGCGCCGCACCGCCGCCTGGTATCGCCGGGAGGGGTGGCTATGAGCTGGCGCCGGGCGCGGTTCACCGTGATCGATCTTGCCACGCTGACCTACGCGGGCGTGGCGACCGTCGCCCTGGGACTGTCGTTCCGTGGTGACGTGATCCCCGGATGGCCGTGGCTGTTCCTGGCCCACGCCCTGCTCGTAGCGCTGGTGCTGCTCGCGCCGCGGGCACGGGCGGCGGGCCCCACCGGTCGTTTCCTGGGCGACTGGTACCCGATGCTGCTGCTCGCGGCGCTGTACGGGGAAATCGGCGTGCTCACGCTGGACGCGGGATTCCAGAACGACCTGCCGATTCAGCGGCTCGAGGCGTGGGTGTTCGGGTCGCAGGTCGCGTACCGCTGGATCCGGGAGCTGCCGAACCCGGCGCTCTCCTGGATCCTGCACGCCTGCTATCTGGCGTACTATCCCATCCTGTACGCGTCACCGCTGGGCCTGTGGCTCGTGGGGCGCCGCGACGCGTCCCGGCACACCATCTTCGCGGTGATGGCGACGTTCTACCTGTGCTACATCGCCTTCCTGTTCTTTCCGGTGGCGGGCCCACGCTATGCCTTCGACGCCGCGCACAACGCCGCGACGGAGGTGTGGCCGGCGCGCTTCGCGCAGTGGCTGCTCGACCGGGGCGACTCGTGGGGGGCGGCGTTCCCGTCCTCTCACGTGGCGGCGTCCGTCGTGGCGACGGGCATGGCACTGCGCTACTGGCGTACCCTGGGATTGGTGCTGCTGCCCTTCACCGCCGGCCTGATCCTCGCCGTCGTGTACGGACAGTTTCACTACGCGGTGGACGCGCTGGCGGGGTTGGTGGTGGCGGCGTTGATGCTCGGCGCGATGCAAACCGCCGAGGCCGAGGTGCCGCAGCGCGTGCCGGTCGCCGAGCTGGGCGCGGAGCCGGAGCAGAGCGCCTAGTGATGCATGTGCGCGGCGTGGTCCGCGCCGTCCGTCTCGCGCTCCGCCAGCCACTCGCCGTGCAGGCGCAGAAAGTGGCGGAGGTCCTGCTGGTATAGGGAATCCGCCGCGTTGACGTCCGGCCAGGCCACGTTGCGGGCAGGCACGAAGAGTCCCGCGACGACCCCCATCCCCGCCCCGGGGAGCACGCGGCCCGTCGGATTGTCGTACACGACCCGCACGCGGTAGCGGTGCGCCGGCACGATGCGCGCGCCGAGGCGCGTGGGACCGTACAACTTCCCAATCGGCATCCCGACGACGTTGGCGTGCTCGTCGCGCACGGGCTGCGCCCGCCAGATCATCTCACCCGTCGTCGCGTCCGAGAACTCGATGCTCACGCCGTATTCGTGGAGGTGGCCGCCGATCGCCACGATGTCGCCGGGGACCGCGGGACTCCCCTCGTAGACGCGCTCGCTTCGCCCCGGCGGCAGGTTGAACGACTTGTCGCCCACGGGAAATGCCACGTCGAGCTGCCAGGGAAACGCCCGGAACAACGGCCAGGGACGCCGATCGGGAACGTAGTTCATGATGAGCCGGACGCGCACACCGCGGTAGCTCTCCGGCGTCGGGTTGTGCAGCATCACGCTGGCCACGAGCTGCTCCCCGCGCTCGACGGGCGAACCCAGCAAAAGCCGCGGGAACCGGACGGCGCCGGTCTCGCTGCCCGCCGCCGCCACCCGCCGGGCGATCGGCAGGAACAGCTCTCGCTGCGTCGGCTCGAGGAGGTTGAAGTGGTGCAGCAACCCGGGGGGCAGTTGCCGCCCGGCCGCATCGACGAGCTGGGTGCGAAAACCATAGATCGATCCGCCGACCGGGATGCGCGCCAGCGCCACCGGCGGCTGCCCCAGGAAGTGATGGCCGGCACCGGCGGGGAGGTCCGCGGGCGGCAGCTCGATCACGATCTCGCCCCGGTGGGGATCGGCTGTGACCTGGGCGCTCGGCAACCCGGTCAACGCCGAGACGACCGGCGCCGCGTCGGTGCGGGCCGGGGCCCAGGTGGAGTAGGAAACTGCGACGACGACGAGGGCTCCGAAAACGACGAGGATGCGTTTGGTCATGGGCGCCGATAGGGTGAAGGCTGCCAGACCAAACGTAGGGGCGCTACGGCGAGTTCCCGAACCGGGGCCAGAGCCGTCCCGTGCGCCGGGCGTACGCCGCGTAGGACGTCCCAAGACGCGACGCCAACAGGCGCCGCTCCTCCCGCCGCGCCGTGAGCTGGAGGGCCACCAGGCCGTAGAGCCAGGCGCCAAGCGTCGCCGGGTGGGGGCACAGGGCGACCGCGCCCGCCAGCGCGAGGAGGAACGCGGCGTAGAAGGGGTGGCGTACCCAGCGATACGGCCCCCACGTCACGATCTGCTCGGGGGCGTCTCCTTCCTGGTGCCACAGGGCGATCCGCACCTGGTGCACGCCGGCGGCGTACGCGATGAGGGCGATCGAGCAGACGGCGAGGGGCACCGCGGCCAGCTCGAGCCGGTGCGTCACCGGCGTGACAAGCCCCGCCGCCGCCGCGAGCACGACCAGCGGCGCGGCGAACAGGGGCGCGGCGGTGAGCCACCAGCGGGCGTTGAGCCGCCCGTCGCGGCGGAAGAACAGCAGCGGCAGCAGGCCGACCACGGCGAAGTTCAGGAGCACGAGCACCACACCGGCGGCGTTCACGCCGCGAGCCTCCACCCGAACTCGGCGAGCAGCGCCCGGTACACGACCGCGTCGGCTGCCGCGTAGCGCCGCATCGCCTGGCGCACGGCGTCGGGCCGGGTCGCCGCCTGCGCGTCGAGCCAGCGTTTCACCCACACGAGGTGGCCCTTCTCCTCTTCCAGCATCCGCGCCAGCGTGGCTGCGACGGCGGGGTGGGTGCCCGGGCGCTTCAGGTGCGCCGTGAAGTGCCGGTACACGCGTCGCTCGAACACCTGGGTGAGCGCCAGGACGTCGAGGATGGTGAACGGCGTGCCCACCGCCGCTGCGTAGCGCGCCTGGTAGGTGTCGCGCGTGGGCCAGGGCCGGCCGCCCACGGCGAGGATCGTCTCGGTCCACAGCTGCGCGTGCACGATTTCCTCGGCGGCGTGCCGGGAGAGGTCGAGCATCAGCTGCGGGTCCCGGGCGCGGCGCACCAGCGCGCCGAGAATCAGACCGCCGTGCAGCTCGGAGGCGCGGTAGAAGTTGAGCGCCTCGAGCTCCTGCGTGGTGATCTCCATCGTGTCCTCCTTCATAGGCTCGCCTTCAAGTGATCCACCAGCCGTACGCCGCACAGCCGCTCGACGCGCTTGGCGAAGCTCCGGATCGCCACCGGATCGCCCGGGAACGCGACCGGCACCGCGCCGATCGCCTCCTCCCCGAAGTGTTGGAAGTGCGCCGCCGCGTCGAGCACCTGCGACACCATGCCGGGGTCGGCCGCGATCCGCTTCGCCAAGAGGTCCGACGCGTTTTGCGCGTGCCGGACTTCGTCCGCGGCGAGGTAGCCGAGCAGGCGGACCAGCACCGGCTCGCGCGCGCGCTCGGCGGTGCGGCGGAAGAAGTACGCCGCGAGGTGTTCCGAGAGCATGAACTCGACCAGCCGCCCGACCAGCTCGGCGGGCTGCGCCTCCACGGCCGCCCCCGGCCGCCGCATCGCGACGATCTCGGCATCGGTGATGGCCGGCGCGTAGCCCGCCGCGTCGAGGTAGCGCCGCAGCACGAGGAAGTGCTTGAACCCCTCGAACAGCTCGAGCGAGAAGACCGCCGACGCGTCGACGTCGTCCCACGCGAGCTTCAACAGGCGCGCCAGATTCACCGGATGGAACGCCTCGATCAGGGCGGCGTCGCGCAACCCGGCGAGGATCTCCGGCTGCGTGCGGGCGAGGCGTGCGTCGATCGCGTCCCATGGGACGTCGCGCTCCGCCGACCAGCTCCCCCGGTCGGCCGCCCGGGCGTGGCGCGCGTACAGTCGCGGGGCGGCCACTAGTCCACCACCGGCCAGCGCGCGGCGTCGGGCCCGTGCGCCATGAGAAACGCGAGTGTCCACCGCTCGAGCCCGAACGCAACGCAGGCGCTCGCGGCGGGGGCGCCCCCCTCCAGGCGGATCCCGAACGCGTCGCCGAAGAACGTCTCGTGATTGTTGAACGACGCCGCGGCCAGGCCGCCCAGCATGAGCTCCTCCTTGAGAACCTTGAGCTGCTGCAGCAGGGCCTTGCCCCGCGCCGTGGGCGCGAAAAACGGGTCGCTCGCCGGCACGAGGGTGCCCGCCAGCGCGAGCGCCTCCGCCAACGCGGCGGCGCGTCGCTTGCCGCGCTGCCGGAACGCCTCGACCGCGTCGAGTGACCCCACGCACACGATCTCGCGCATCGTAAACGCCCAGCCGCGGCCGAGCGGCGCGAGCCGCTCCCCTTCGTGACGCCAGCAGGTGGCCTGCGCCGTCAGCACCTCCGGCCGCTCCAGCGTGCGTCCGGCGAGCCGTGCGTAGGCGTGGTAGCACACCGCCGGGGCGAGCGCTGCGTCGGCAGGCGCGAGCGCGCGGCGCGCCGCCGCCGCCGGGTCGGCATCCGTCGCGACCCGCTCGAGCACGCCTGGGTCGGCCGAGAGATGCGAAGCCGCGGTGAGCCATTGCGGAAACGATTGGAAGTAGCCCGCGCGTACCAGCGTGTCGAAGCCGAGGCCCGCAGGCACGAGCCACTCGTCGTCCGTTTCCGCGGCGGCGAGGCGGGCGATCGCCTGCGTCACCGCCTGGTGCAGGCGCAGGACGTCGCCTCGCAGGCCGACGAGGCCGGGAGCCGCCTCCCACAGCTCGCCCCGCTCGCGCAGCGTGCCCACCACGTCGTCAGGCGTCCACATGGGTCGCCTCCGCAACGAACACCTGGGCGATGCGCTCGACCGTCCGGAAGTTGTCCATACGGATCTCCGGGTCCGCCACGCGCCGGCCGATCGCCCGCTCGACCCACGCGATGATCTCGAGGATGCGGATCGAGTTGATGAGGCCGCCGGCAAACAGCGGCGTCGCCCCATCGACGACCGTTCCCGGGGGCGCGAGCTTGCGGTTGATCCACGCCACGAGCTCGGCCACGAAGCGCTCGCGCGCGGCCGGGGCGCTCATGCCGCCATCCCCCCGCCCCAGCGCACCGCGAGCAGGTGCTCGACCACGCGCGCCCAGTACGCACCCACGGGCGGCGCCGGCGCGCCGAGGAGCGCATCGGCCCCGGCGGTCTCGAACCGCTTGGGCAGCGCGAGTTGGGGCGCGAAGTGCGACAGCCCGCGTACGGCCCGCTGCAACATCTCGTCCCCCGTCTGATCGATCGACCGCTCGAGCAGCGCGTACGTGGCGAGGTCGGTGAGTACGGGCCGCGGCAGCGCCTTGCGCCTCCAGGCGGGATTGCGCGCGAATACTTCCCACGTGTTCTCCAGGAGGTCGGGGACGGCCAGCGCACCGGCGCCGGCGCAGAGATGGAGCGTCCGCCCTGCGAGGTCATGGCGGACGGCGAGCGCCGCGATCGCTCCGGCGACGTAGTCCGCGGGGACGAGATCGACACTCGCCTGCGGTGCGGTCGCGATCATCGGCACCAGCCCGCGGTGCAGCAACCGTACTGCATGGTGCACGGCGTTGTATTGCGTGACCACGCCCCCGTCGGGATCGTCGCAGACGATCGTGCTGGGACGCACGATCAACCACGGCCGCGTTGCCGCACGCACCAGGCGTTCCGCCTCCCACTTGGACTGCTCGTAGGCGTTCACCCAGCCGGCCGCGCCGTCCTCCTCCGCCTCCGCGACCGACCCCGTGCGGCGACCCGCGACGAACGCAGTGCTCACGTACACCACCTGCCCCACCCGCGGCCACTCGTGGACGAGATCGAGGACGCGCCGCGTGCCCTGCACGTTGGTGGCCCGGGCGACGTCGAGGGGCCGCGAGAAGACGACGTCGGCCGCGGCGTGCACCACGAGATGCACCTCGCGTGCGAGCGCCGCGCGCACGTCAGGTGTCAGGCCGAGGCCGGACGCACAAAGATCGCCGGCGACGGGCGTGACCCGGTCGATCGCCGGCCAACGCGAGGGGTCGCGCACCAGCACCGCGACGCGCAGCGCCGGGTCGGCGCGCAGCATCCGCGCGAGCACCCCGCCGCCCACCAGACCGGTTGCTCCCGTCAAAAAGAGCATCAGGCCTCCACCGCCAGCGCCGTCCAATGGGCGCCGTAGCCGTAGGCGAACAGCAGGAGCTTCTCTCCGGGCCGCACGTCGCCGCCGTCCAGCGCGTCGCGCAGGTTGATGAAGTTGTCGCCCGCCAGCGCGTGACCGCGCCGGGCGATGTTGCCGGCCCAGAGCCGGGCGCGCGGGAGGCCCAGCAGCCCCATCAGGATGTCCCAGCTCGTCCGGCTGACGTTGTGGGGGATCACCCAGTCGACGTCGCCGGGCCCCCATCCCGCCGCCGCGAGCGCCCGCTCCACGACGTGGACGGCGGTCGGGAAGTACGAGGCCACGATTTCGTCGCGCAGCGCGTCGCAGTCCCAATAGTAGCCCTTGGTGACCTGCGCGGCGCCGGCGATCCGGTTGCGGGCGCCGGCGCGCTCGACGAGGAGCGCGACCGCCGCGTCGGAAGTGCAGTTGAAGATCGCCTCCCGCCCCGCATCGGCCGGGAAGAACTCCGACGCGACACACAACACGCGGTCCACACCCTCGGCGAGACAAAGGGCCCGGCCGAGCCGCACGGCGCCGAACAGCGTCACGCACGCGAGCTGGTCGAGACCCAGCACCGTGGCGCGCTCCAAGCCCAGCTCGTACTGCAACCGGGCGGCCGGATACTTGAAGCGGGCAGTGGTCTGCAGCAGCCCACCGTCCCACGGCACGTCCGCCGGTTGCTGCGCCAGGGGACCGGGGGTGCCGCCATACAGCAGCACGTCCACGCTCTCCGGAGCGACGCGCCGCTCCTCGAGGAGCCGGCGCGCCGCGACCAGCGCGAGCTGATACGGACTCTCCGCCACCGCCACGTGCGCGTGCGCGAACCCGAACCCCTCGAGCACCGCGGGGTCGCTGGCGAGCAGCCCGGCGGCGCCCAGCTCGGCGACCGATCGCGCCTCCTCCGCGAAGGCGTAGGCGATCCCCGCGATGCTGGTCATTCGTCCTCCTCGAGCCAGACGACCGCCACGACGAACTCCCCCCCCCACGGCCGGGCCCGCACAGCCCGCGCGCGCGTCCGCCGGCCGTGCAGCGATACCGCCTCGAGGCGCCCGCTCCGATCGGCGTGCAGCTCGAGGGCCGTGAACGGCGTGGCAGCGTCGGCACCGAGCGCCTTCCAGGCCGCTTCCTTGAGCGTCCACAGCGCCGTGAGGCCGAGGCGGCGGGCGAGCCGCCGCTCGGCGCGCGTCAGGAAGTAGCGCGCCTGAGCGGGCCGGACGGCCCCCGCGCGCTCCAGGTCGATTCCGACGCGGTGCGGGGCGGGCACCGCGATCGCGGCCCCGCGCCCCGCGACGTGAGAGATGGAAAGGGTCAACCGGGCCGCGGGCAGGCCAGCGGCATGGACGGCGCGCCTCGCGGCCAGGCGCCCGGCCCGCCAATCGCGGCGACGCGCTGCGCTCGGGAGGGCGGCGCAGATGCGCCGCTCGCGAGCGGTGAGGCAAGCCGCGGCTGGAGGACCATCGAGTGCAAGGGCGTAGGGGGTGCGCACGACCAGAAGACTATGGTCCCGGCCCAAGGGCGAGTCAAGCTATTGCGGCGCCGGGCGTTGGGAGGGGGGGGGACGCACTCGCCGCCGCTGCACGGCGGCGGCCACCAGAAACGCGGCGGTCACGGCCAGGGTGCCGAGCAGCAGCACCGGGGTCGAAACGGGCAACCACGCGCCGAACGCGGCGTACAGCCACAGGCGCGGGAACCGCCCGACGAACGTGGCGAACAGATACTTCCTGATGGGATAGCGTGTCAGGGGCCCGAGAATGCGCGCCACCCAGTACGGCAGCGGCGTGAACGCGAGAATAATGATGGCCCAGAACGGGCTCCAGTCGAACAGCTCGGCGCTCTTTCTGACCCAGTAGCTCTCGCGCGCGCGGTCGAACTTCGGATGGAAGACCGCATAACGGTAGAGGTAGTAGTTGATGTACTCCATGTAGAGCGTTCCCGCCGTGGCCATCACAGCGACGGCGATCGGCGGGTACGTCCGACCGGCGAGCATCAGCACAGGCTCGTAGCTCGCGGGAAAGAGCGGCGAGATCGGCCCGTTCATCACGATCGTGATCATGCCGAACGCGATGAGTCCCGCGAGCTGCGGCCAGCGGATCGTGGGATAGATCGCGAGCAGCGCGAGCACGCCCGTGCTCCGGATCACCGCGTCCCACTGCGGCGTGCCGCGCCGTCGGACGAGCGCGCGCCAGACCCGGCGGAGCACGCCGGCTAGGCCGAGACGACGTAGAGACGGTACGCGAAGAACGCGATCACCGCGCCCTCGAGCACCCATGCCATCGGCTGCTTGTAGTAGCCGATCAGCATGTCCCAGCCCCAGTAGCCCGTGTCCTTGAAGAAGGCGAGCGTGAACTTGCGTTTGGAGAAGGGCCAGAGCAGCGGCAACCCGACCGTGCTGCCGATGTCGGCCGCGTAATGGGCGAGGATGGCCACGAGCGCGAAGATCGCGTAGTGCGGGGAGAACAGGGCCACGAGTGCGCTCACGACCACGGCAAACAGGATGCTGTGCGTCACGGTGCAGTGAAACTCCGGCTTCGCGAACCCCGCCCGGACCACCAGCGAGTCGGCGTTGGGCAGGAAGTGCATGCCGAGCACGAACACGGCGGTCTTGGGATTCCAGTCGTAGGTGGCGATGGCGAGGGCGAGCGGGATGTGGCCGGCTTGCATTCAATCCTCCGTCACAAGGGGTTCGAAGCGGCGGGTCTCGAGCGAACGATACGCCGCGAGCACCACCGCGAGCTCGCGGCGCGCCACGGCCAGGGACACGTCGGGTTCGCGCCGCTCGCGGACGCACGTGATGAAATGGCGCAGCATCGCGCGGTATCCCATCAGGTCCCGCACGCCCGGGAAACGTAACCTGGTGCGGCGGCCGGTGACGAGCGCGAACAGGCCGTTGCTCTCGAACGTGATGTTGCCTTCGGTCCCGTAGATCTTCGAGAGCCCGAGCCCCGCGAGGCGGTTGGTCACGCTCCAGGCGTGCAGCAGCTTCCCCACGGCACCGGTCTCGAACCGCACGAGCACTTCCAACCCGTCCTCGAACGGCGCGACGAGGGGGCGGCCGGTCTCCGGCCGGGCCGCGCACACCTCCCGCACTGCGCCGCCCAGACCGCACAGGTAGTTCACCCAGTGCACGCCCCCCTCGAGCAGGGCGCCCCCGCCCATCAACCCGGCGTCGGCGCGCCAACCGGTCGGTCGCTGGCGCCCGGCCCGGTTCAACTCGAAGAACAGCGCCTGGCCGATGTCGCCCGCATCCAGGTGGCGGCGCAGCACGCGCAGCGCCGGCTTGAAGTGATAGTTCTCGGCCACCATGCAGATCACGCCCGCGGCGTCCACGGCCGCCGCGATCGTCTCCAGCTCCGCGAGCGTGCGCGTCACCGGCTTCTCGATCAGGACGGCCTTGCCGTGCCGCGCGGCGAGCGTCGCGTGCTCAACGTGGAACGCCTGGGGCGTGCACACGAACACGGCGTCCACGCGCGGGTCGGCGCAGGCTTCCTCGTAGCCGCCGAACGCTCCGATCCCGCCGAAGCGCCGGTTGTACGCCTCCGCCTTCTCGCGCGACCGGCTGGCGAAGAGCAGGTCGATCCGGCCGAGCGAGCGCGCGACCCGGCTGTGGGTGCGGGCCACCGCCCCGCACCCCAATAGGCACAGGCGTACTGCCGTCAACGGCCCCCCTCCCCCCCCCACGCTGTCACGATGTGCTGCCCGACGCGCAGCGCGTTGGCGGCGATCGTGAGACTCGGGTTCACGCCGCCCGAGCTGGGGAGGAAGCTCGCGTCCACCACGTAGAGATTGGGCACGCCGAAGAAGCGGCACCACGGATCGAGCGCGGCCGTGGCGGGATCGTGGCCGAAGCGGCAGGTCCCGACCGCGTGCGAGAAGGTGTTGATGGGCTTGCGCACCCGGATCAACGCGCCGGCCCGACGCAGGATCCGCGCCCCCTCCCGGTACAGCGCCGACCGGGCCTGGCGGTCGCGGCGCGTGTAGCGGTGGAATACCCGCGGGATCGGCGCGCCGTACGGATCGGTGCGGGCGGGATCGATCTCCACCCGGTTCGCGGGATCGGGCAGGTCCTGGGCGATGCAAAGCAGGAAGACCATGCGGTCGGCGCTCCGCGCCCCCACGCTGCCTAGGGGGAAGCCGCCTTCTTCGGCGATGTACTCGGGCGGGGGCACCTGCAGTCCCTGGATCATGCCCCACGGGCCGGCCGGCCCGCGCCCGGTGCCGTCGCCGAAATAGAAATCCGTGAGGGCAATCTGTTTGTGGAACACGCGCTCGGGATTGGTGCGCGACCCAAAGAGGCCGACCACGATCCCGGAGCAGTGGCGCATCAGGCTGCGGCCCACCCAGCGGCCGTTGGGCTCGACGGCCCCCAGGCCCGAGGCAAGGAGCAGCGCCGGCGACGGGATGGCGCCCGCGGCCACGACACACACCCGGCACGGCTCGAAGAATCGTTCGCCGGTCGCGACGTCCACACACTCCACGCCGGCGACCCGCTGTTCTTCCAGCCGGAGACGGACGACGACGGTGCTGTGCATCACCGTCGCCCCGCCCGCGACCGCCGCCGGCAATACGGTGACGGCGAGGTCGTTCTTCGCTCCGATCTTGCAGGGGAAGAGATCGCAGGTGAGGCACTGCACGCACGATTGCCGCCCGTCGGTCGAGGCGAAGTTGATCGCCAGGGGAATGGGGAACGGGTGCAGGCCGAGGGCCGTTGCGGCGTCGGCGACGCGGCGCGCCGGTGCCGAGAACGGAGGCGGCGCAGCCCCGTAGCCGGTCGCGCGCCGCGGTTCCGTGGGATCGACGCCGGGCACGCCCGCGACGCCGAGCAGCCGTTCGGCCTCGTCGTAGAAGGGCGCCAGCTCCGCGTAGTCGATCGGCCAGTCGACGGACTCCGGGCAGACGTCCGGGAACCGCTCGCGCAGCCGGAAGTCGGCCTCGCGCAGCCGGAAGGAGGCGGCGCCATAGAACACCGACTTGCCGCCGACCGCCTCGTCCGGATAGAAGCGGGTCCGCCCGAAGCCGTAGCGCGGCGTTTCGAACGGCGAAGCGCTCCGGTACTTCCGGTCGATCAGGATGGCGCGCGGATCCCAGGCGGAGTCGTCGCGATCGACCCAGCGGCCGCGCTCGATCAGCAGCACGCGCAGCCCCGCGCGGACGGCCGAGAGCGCGACCATACTGCCGCCGAACCCGGTGCCGACCACGATCAGATCCCAGCCCCGCGTCATAAGACGTCCTTGGTACCGGATTCCCGCGCAAACGTCAAGCGGTCGTCAGGTGCAGACCGGCAGCGGGTCCGGCGCACTGGACGTGAACGTATTCCCGCGCCAGCAGTTTCCCACGCCCGATCCGTCCCACAGCAGGTCGACGCCGGGGAGGAACGGAATCGACGGCGCCGAGCCGTTCCCGGTGGCGACATTGTCGCGGACGCGCGCCGCGTCCGGGTTCGGCTCGATGTCGGCGAACGCCTCGGGCGGGAGGCCCGCGAGCATCCCGAGCAGCAACGTGCTGCCGACCGCGATCCCCGTGAACTCGTTCCCCGTGACGGTGTTCTGCTCGACGAGCGCGCGGTCGACGCCGACGACGAGGATCCCCGAGCCCGTCGGCACCGCGGCTTCAATCTCGCCGGGCTCGGCGAAGTTCGGGCGGTTGTTGTCGTGCACCTGATTGCCGGCCACCAGGACGCCCGTCGAGGTCTTCACGCTCAACCCGGGGAGCAGCACGACCAGGATGCCTGCGACGTTGTCGTACGTCTCGTTCGCGATCACCTTGACGTCGGACGAGTTCTCGATCTCGATGCCGTTCACGTTGGCGAACACGACGTTGTGACGAACCTCGACGTCCGAGGACTGGCCGACATAGATCCCCGTGTCGCTGTGCCCCGATGCGGTGCAGCGCTCGATCACGCCGTGGCTCGACCGGACGGGGAACACGCCGTACTCACCGTCGTTCTCCGCGGTGATGCCGGAGAGGAGAAAGCCGTCGACACCCACCAGGAAGACGCCGTTCTCTTCGAATCCGCGGATGGTGACGTTCAGGAGCGCGAACCCGTCGCCGGCGCCCGTCACGCGAACGCCGTCTTCTGCGGTGCCGGGATTCTGGATCACCACGCCGCCGGCCTCTCCACGCAAGCCCACCAGCTTGATGCCGGGCTTCGAGACGGCGACCGCCTCGACGTACGTGCCGGGCTCGATGTGGATCACGGCCCCGGGCGCCGCGGCGTCGAGGGCGTCCTGGATCGATGCGCCCGCGTGGACGACGATGTCAGGCCGCCCGAAGCGCTCGGCGGACGGCGCGGCGACGGGCTCGGCGACGTTGCAGGCGCCGAGACCGAGGAACACGAGCAGGAGAAAACGCGATGACATGGGACACCTCCGATGGTTCAGGCCTCAAGGCGCCGTGTCGCGGAAGCGCTGGCGTTGGCCGGGCGTGACGAAATCCCGGTCCACGATGTCCCGGACGATGCGCGCCACGAACGCATACCCCCGCGGCTCCGCCACGAGCCACCGCTCCCACTCCAGCTCGTCGAGCGCCGCAGCGAGCGCACCGGTTTCCAGCCCGGTTGCTCGTCCCAGCGCCGGCGCGGCCACGCGTTCCCCGCCTCCCAGCGCGGCCGCCGCGGCGAGCACCAGCTGGGCCGCGGGCGAGAGGCGGCGGAATCCCACACGGACCGCGCCCACGACGGTCTCGGGCAGGTCGCCGGGGAGGGTCTGGTCCAGCGTCTGGAGGGGGCGTGGCCACGCCGCGGCGGCCGGTGTCCTGTCGAGATCGAGCCCGAGCGCCACGGCATGGAGGATCTCGACCGCGAGCAGCGGAAGGCCGGCCGAGTCGGTTGCGACACGGCGCGTGACGCGGGCGATCTCTTCGTCCCGATAGCGCGGCAGCGCCCAGCGCGCCAACCCACTGAGCGCGTCGGCCGCGAGCGGCCCGAGGCGGAGCGCCGCGCCGTCAACGTCGCGGCCCACCCGCGATTGCAGCTCGTCGAGCTCCGGCCGGTCGGCGTGGAGGCTGCGGGTCAGGAGGCACAGGAACGGTGCGCCGCCGAGGTCGCGCGCCGCCGCGACCAGGGCCAGCAGCGAATCCCGATCGAGCCAATGGGCATCGTCCACGAGAACGATCACCGGCTGCTCCGCGGTGACGGCCCGGAGCACGTCACGCAGGGCGCGGCCCGGCGCGTCGGCGTCCACCCCCCGCACCGCCGCGCCAAACCGCTCCGCCCATTCCGGGAGCCGCGCGGCGAAGGCGGCGAGCGCCGGCGCCGGAGCCGCCGTGACCCCTGGGACCTCGAGCAGGCCGCCGCGCGCGATCCCGAGGACGCCGCTCCACGGCTCCGCCGCGTCGGCTTCGACGGCGCGAACGATCGCGGCCGCCGCGCCATCCAGCCGGGCGCGCGCCACTACTTCCTCCGCGAGCCGGGTCTTTCCGGTGCCCGCGTCGCCCACCACGATCGCGACGGCCGCGCGGGCCCGCGCGCGGCACGCCTCCCACGCCCCCACCAGCTGCTGCAGCTCGGCCGCGCGGCCGACGAGGGGAGCGCGCCGCGACTCGGCGCCGACCGACGGCACGATGACGGTTCGCGGCGGTCCTGCCCGTTCGCGCGCGATCCGCCGCGCGAGCGCGGCGGTCTCGGCGTCGGGCGCGCCGCCCACGTCCGCCGCCAGACGCGCGGCGAAGGCGTCGAACGCCGCCTGCGCCGCAGCCCGCTCGCCGGCCAGGGCGAGCGCCCGCATCGACGCGCGCACCGCCACGTCGGCCGTCGGATCGAGCGCGAGCGCACGCCGCGCCAGTCCCACCGCCTCCGCCGCGCCGCCGCGGCCCAGCTCCGTTTCCGCCTGCCGCGTCAACGCGTCCACCGCGCGCGCGCGCCACAGCGTCCGCTCCGCGGCGAGCCAGTGCTCGAACTCCGTTGCCCCGGGCACCGCGAACCCCTCGAGGAACTCCCCACGAACGAGCCCGCAGGCGCTCGCCCAGTCGCCCGCCGCGGCGAACGCCTCGAACCGGTCGGTGTCCAAGTCGACGGCGTCCGCGGCGATCCGGATCCGGTCGGCGTGCGTCTCGAGCCCGGAGTCGCCCGCGCAGCGGCGCAGGACGCGCAGGGCTTCGTTCAGCGAATGGCGGGCGGCCGCTTCGGGTTTATCGGGCCAGAGTAGCCCGATGAGATGGTCGCGGGCGCGCGCGCCCTTGGGAGACCGGGCCAGGTAGACGAGCAACGCGAGGTTCTTGCGCCACCCCAGCTCCGCCGGCGCGGGGCCGCTGTCCAGGCTCACGTCCGCAGAGCCCAGCGTGCGACATCGGATCACCGCCCGCAGTCCTCGGCGACGAGGCCCGCGTAGGCCGGCTCCGCGTGCTCCCACAGCTCGACCACGCGGCGCCGATCGTCACAGGGAGCCGCGGCACCCCGCCGCCACCGGGCCCACACCCCAAGCGCCCAGTCGACCTCCACCGCCTCCACTTCTCCCGTGAGCCATCCCTCGAAGTCCGAGTTCTCATACCACAGCCACTCGCGGTCGGCGGCGTCGCGGCGGCCCAGGGCCGCCAGCCACTCGGCCCGCCGCACGTGCAGGAGGGCGCGAGCGAAGGGATCGGCCCAGTAGTCGGACTCGTCGAACGGCAGGAGCTTCGCCGAGAGGGCTAGCGCCGGCTCCGTGTCGCCGCGCGCCGCCAGGTCCAGCGCGGCGAGTAGCGCATCGAGCTGCCGCTGCGGCCCGTCCCACGTGGCCCGCTGCTGGAATCGAATCCGCCAGGCGTGCGCCGACGGCAGGTCATGGCGCGCGTAGGCGTCCACGGCGAGCGCCCAAGCGGCGCGCCGGCCGGTCGACCGGGCGAGGGCGTCGCGGGCCCGGTCCACCTCCGCCGCCGGAAGACCGGGGACGCCGATGGCGGCAGGGAGGATGCGCCATTCGAGCGCCTCGAGGCCCGCCGACGCGGTGCCGAACAGGACCGCCGCCGAGTCGAACTGCCCGAGCGCCTCGGCCGGCCGGCCGAGTGCCACGAGTGCGAGCCCCTGGGCTTCGTGGCCCGACGCCCGGCGCGCCGGCTTCTCCGCGCCCGCGGCGAGGCGCCGGCCCACCTCGAGCTGCGTGCCCGGGACATCGAACCCGAGCGCGAACCGCAGCGTCCGTGCCACGTCGCTTTGACCCCCCGGGTCCATACCGGACAGCAGCTGCGGCAGGCTCTCGGGCTGGAACCGCGCGGTGAATGCCACCTCGAGCGTGGCCACGATGTCGAGGTCGGGCGCCGCCGGCGCCCGACGGATCTGCTCCAGCCGATCGAGCGCGAGCCGCGCGTCGGCCTGGCGTCCCAACCGGATCAGTGCCCACACGAGCTGATCGTGCGCCGGGGCGAGGGAGGGATTCTGCGCGACTGCTTCCTCCAGTACGGCCGCCCCGCTATCGAGGGGAATGCCGGCGAGCGGACCGCGGTGCATCAGCTCCGCGCCGTACAGCAGCCTGGCATACGGGTCGTTGGGGAAGCGGGCGAGCGCCAGCTCGTAGATCCGGTAGCGAGGGGCTCCCTGATGCGCCAGCTCCGCCGCGATGAGCAGCGAATCGAGGGGCTTCAAGTAGCGCCACTTGCCGGCGAGCGTTTTGCGGAGATCCACGGTGGACGCGACCCGTTGCCACCGCTGCGCGTTGGCGCGGCGCCACACGGCGCGCGCGAAGTTGGTATCGAGGCGCCACGCCTCCCGAAAGTGCCGTTCGGCCGCGCTCCACGCGTCCTGGCGGAACGCTTCTTCCCCCTTCAGGAATTCTTCCAGCGCCCCCACGTTGCGTCCCCGCAGGGTGTTGTCGGTCACGTACACCGAGTCCACGAGGTCGGGGCGAATGCCTTGCACGACCCAGAACGCGAGGTTCTGGGCCAGCTCCACCTTGTCGCCGGCGGCGCCGGTCCGCCGATCCGCATGCAGCCGGCGCCGGAGCGAGTCGCGCACCTCGACGCGCACATCCACCGAGTCCCCGCGCTCCGTTACGGTTCCCACCAGCCGATTCACGACATGCAGCGGCGGGGCCCGGCGGCCTGCCGCCGAGTCCTCCTGACGCTCGAGGGCGTAACTCGGCGGCACGAGCCGGATGCGCGGGAACCGCTCCAGGATGTCCGACACGAGGAAGGCGATCTCCATGCCGAGGCTCGGGTCGCTCGTGCCCTCGACCTGGAACGGCTCGACCATCAGCTCGTAGGGCGGAGCCGTGGCGCACAGACCGAGCGGACCGCAGAACACGCGCGCCGCGATCCCGCCCGCGATCACGATCCCCGCGATGGGCCACACAACCGAGCGGGGGCGCGGGGCCCACAGCGCGCGACGGAACGCCGCCGCATCCGCCCAGCGCCCCCGGGGATCGGTCTGGAGCGCCCGCCGGAGGGCGCCGGCCACGTGCCGTGGCATGCCGGTCAATGTCGCGACGTCGGTCCAGGGGCGACCGGTGATCGCCTCGTACAACACCATCGCGAGCGCGCAGAGATCGGTCTGCGGAGTGGCGTCCCGCCCCGCGGCTTGCTCGGGCGGCATGTACTCGACGGTCCCGACCAGCTGCCCCGGCGCGGTCAGCGGCGGTGCGGCGGGATCGGACGTCGATTTCGCGATCCCGAAGTCGATGAGCACCGCCCGTCCGTCCACGAGGAGGATGTTGCTGGGCTTGATGTCGCGATGCACGACGTCGCGGCGATGGCATGCCTGCAGCGCGTCGAGCAGGTCGCGACCGATCTGCACGCCCTCGGCGAGCGGAAGCGGGCCCCGCTCGAGGCGCGCTACGAGCGTCTCGCCGTCCAGGTACGGCATGATGTAATAGAAGAGACCCGCGCGAGTACCCACGTCGAACACGGGGACGATGTTCGGGTGATTCAGGTTGGCGAGGACGTGCGCTTCCCGCTGAAACCGCTCGGCGGCGTGCGCGCTGGCAAGCTCGGGATGAATGACCTTGATGGCGACGGGGCGGTCGAGCCGCCGGTCGCGCCCGAGGAAGACCATACCCATGCCGCCGCTTCCCAGCTCACGCTCCACCTCGTACTCGGGCGCGAGGGCGGCGCGGAGACGTTCGAGCAGGGTGGGCATGGCGGGTGCGGGCGAATGTAAAGGCAACGGCCCCGGGGGCAATCCCGAGGCCGCAGTGAGGCACGACGTACGACGTCTGACGTACGTCTTACGACGGGCGTCCTACTACTGCACCGTAATCGTCAGCTTCATCCCCAGCGCGGCGTGGGGCACGCAGTACCCCTTGTACGCTCCCTTGGGTGCGTTGGCGAAGGAGACGTCGTAGGTCTCATTCGGCTGCGTCAGGAAGGCGCCGGACAGGTTGTCGATCGTGTTCGGCATGCCCGCGGTGAGCGCCGCGGCGGCGCCCGCCGGAATCGAATCGCCCCAGAAGGCGACGTTGTGGGGCCCACCCGAGACGTTGATGAAGCGCACGGTGGTGCCGGGCGCGATCGTCAGCGTCTTGGGCTCGAACGCCGCCACGGTGCTGCCGTTGCCGGTCATTTTGACTTCGACGACCGGGCCGGTGGGAGCCGGCGCCGCGCCGGACGGCGCTGCCGCGGTCTGGGTCTGGTCGGCCTGCTTGCCGCCGCCGCAGGCGAGGGCGCCGAGCGCGGCGATCGTCGTCAGCAGAGTGAAGCGCATTGCGGAATTCCTCCGGATACGTGGGGCTGGGGGGCTTGTGAACGTATTCACAATATAGAGGGGGCCCCAGAAAACGGGAGACCCGACCGGCGCTGGCGTTTCGCGCCGATTTGACGAGCTTCCGGCACCACTCGAGACAGCGGAGACCTCACGTGCGGAGTCTGTCTATCGTTCTGGCCCTGACGGCGGTGACTCCCGCAGCCGCCCACGCCCAAACACCCTGGGTCCCGGAAATCGGGATTCAAGGAGGCATCGCACGCGTCAAACCGACAGGGACAAACGCGAGCGATCACTTTGACCTCTGGGACGTCCCGGGCAATGGGTCGAGTTACGCCAGCCTGTTCGCGATCATCCCGGTGACGGACCGGTTCGCTATCGAGCCGAGTCTGTCCGCCGCGCAGTTCTCGTTGGGCGAAGCCGGCGGACTGCTCCCCTTCGTCGCGGGGACGAGCCTGGACCTGACCGTTCGGGACGCCTTCTCCCTCGTGTCGGGGCTGTACGCCGCTGCTGGTGGAACGGCGCTCTATCGCGAATCAGGCGGCGTGCACGAGACACAACTGGGCATCGTGGCAGCGGTAGGCTACCGTGCGCGCGTGGGTCCTGGCTTGACCGCGCGCCTGGAGGCGCGGGGGACGTCCATGCGTCGAACCGACCTGACGCCGCCGTTCAACGTGTACGCCCTGCTGCTCGGCATCTCCGCGGGAGCGGGGAACCGGGGGGTGAGGGGCGAGCGCACCGCACCCCCCCACCAGTGGCGCTTCGGGCTCGGCATCGCGGGGGGGTACGCGCGCACCCATTTGTCCGGCAGTGTCGGCTTTCCAGTCATCGCTGACCAGACCGTGATCGCGCTTCCAGGCTCCGGTTCCACAACGCCGGCGACACTGTTTGCGATCATTCCGCTGGGAGGAAGGTTCGCGCTCGAGACCGGCCTCGACGCTCATCGCACGCAGGCAAACGACACGACAGTGTTCGACGGCCACTTCTCCGCGCGTCTCGACGTGACGCTGCACGGCGGGTGGTACGCGGCCGGCGGTGGGGACCTGCAGTACATCGAACAGAGCGGCGCCGATGGCTTCGCGTTCACAGGGGCGAACGTCGCAGCCGGGTACCGGTTCCCACTCATCGCTGCGCTGGGCGGGCGCGTGGAGATGAACTACACCGTTTTTAAGGAGCGCGAGAACGTCCCCCTCGCGCAGAACATCGTCGGGGTGATGTTCGGGGTGACGATGCCGTTGAAGTAGGAGACCTGCCTCTTCATCAATTCTTGAAGACGACAATTATGGAAGACGACCCTCGCGTAGCAAGGGCCGCTTCGCTAAGCAGCAGTGTGCCCATTTAATGCGGTAGCATCTCTTTGCCAGCTCCGAAGCCAAGGCTACAGCGACAGAGCCCCCGATGGTCCCGAACGCAACGGAGCATCTTAAGGACCCTGGGAGCACCCTACCTAGCGGGGCGGCCCGCTAACAATCAGCCCCTCAGGACCCTCGGAGCGCCAATCCCCAGCAGGCCGCACATCCCAAACGGCTACTGCCCCCATTGATCGAGCATCCTCATCTGCAGTGTCAAAGGTTGAGGCTGCAACAGAGCGGTAGTCAGTAAGGTATTGCTCGAACTCGCTGAGGTGCAGCAGCAGAGACTCCCCGCCCCCGCGCAACAGGATTAAAGGATCGCTCGCGACGTCCACGGCCCGCGCCACCACGGACCGGAGCCCACCACGCAGTTGCGGTAACGCCTTGTCGCGCGCCTCGCGCAGCGCATCAGGCAGTGGCTGGCAGCGCACAGTGAGCAACCCATCCCGCACACTGGCGTAGCATGATACGGGCTTGTGCAACCTTACCAGCCATCTCACTGCCTCGTCTCGGTTAAGCACGTTTGTTGAGGGCAGCATGAGGTAAGCGTCCTTCAACAGTGCTCCATCGTGAACGGTCGCGCGTAGGACGAGCAAAGCGGCACGAGCGCTTCTGTCCTCTTGTATCTTCGCGTCGGTCGGTGTTGTCATTGGATTCACCAGAACTAGCCAATAGACGAAACTAGTCAGCTTGAGGCCAGAGCGACAGACCTCACAGCCTGCCAATAGCGCGGTAGCAGTGTGCTCCTGTCTCATTCGGGCTCTCCTGTTCCACCTGGACTGCCCCTAGTTGCGACTTACCTCGGTAAGTTCCGCACCGCCTCCTGCGCAGGTCGCCCATCCTTCGACGTGCCCACCGATCGTCTGTCCTCTGAAGTACGTCCAGGCGGTCCCCTGGTAGAGCGCCCTTCCGACGTATATGTACGGGAGAGCCTTGTCTGTCTCGCGGTCGACCCTCAACAGACCGCTGACAAGCCCGATAGGCCTATGGGTGCTGGGATCAAAAATGTGTCCTTCCAACTCTCTGACAACGTGGCGAGGGCACTTGTTGAACGTCGGCGGGTCAAATACCCACTTACGACCAGGGAGACTCTGAGGCTGCTGCGGCCGCCCGGGCTGGCCCTGCGCGCCTACCGCGGGCGTCGGTGCCCCAGGGCCGGGCCCGGCGCTACCGCCATCACCAACCCTACCGGCCGGGTCGAAACCACCATCGCTACTGACGAAGCTGCCCCCCTCACCACCGACGCAGGTGTAGTACCACCAGATGTAGTGATCGACATGACCATCGGGGTACGTCACCCAATGCTCAACACCGTAGTTCACAAAGCACCCTTCGGGAAGCATCCCGAGTCCGGAGGGATCTCTGCCATCAACCGGGTTTCCTCCAGCGAACCCGTACTGATTCGGGCCAGCGCTTAACCCCAGAGGATCCTCTGATACGAACCGTCCGGTCGAGGGGTCGTACCACCGTGCGCGCATATAGTACAGACGCGTCGAGTCCCCCTCCCATAG
>DASYRJ010000046.1:0-7583 GCA_036004525.1 Gemmatimonadales bacterium
CCGTCGACACGTACGACATCCGGTTCCCCACCTCGCGCGAGCGCGACGGCTCCGACGCCATGAACCCGGACCCGGACTACTCGGCCGCCTACGTCATCCTGCGCACCAACCGTCCGGACGGGCTCGAGGGGCACGGCCTCACGTTCACGATCGGCCGGGGCAACGAGCTGTGCGTCGCCGCGGTGCGGGCGCTCGCGCCGCTCGTCCGGGGACTGACCCTCGAAGAGATCAAGGCCGACATGGCACACTTCTGGCGGCGCCTGACGGGCGATTCCCAGCTCCGCTGGGTCGGACCGGAGAAGGGCGTCCTGCATCTGGCGACGGCCGCCGTGGTCAACGCGGTCTGGGATCTCTACGCCAAGGCGGAGGGCAAGCCGCTGTGGCAGCTCCTCGCGGGCTTCTCTCCCGAGGAGCTGGTCGGGTGCATCGACTTCCGCTATCTGACCGACGCGCTGACGCGGCAGGAGGCGCTCGACATCTTGCGGAAGCACGAGCCTGGCCGGGCCAAGCGGGAGGCGGAGATGCGCGCCCGCGGCTACCCCGCCTACACGACGTCGGCGGGATGGCTCGGCTACCCTGACGAGAAGATTCGCCGCCTCTGCCGCGAAGGGGTGCAGCAGGGCTGGTCGCATTTCAAGATCAAGGTGGGCCGCGACCTGCAGGACGACCTGCGGCGGGCCGCGATCGTCCGCGCCGAGATCGGGCCGGACCGGAAGCTCATGCTCGACGCCAACCAGGTGTGGGAAGTCGGGGAGGCGATCGCGAGCATGCGCGAGCTGGCGCGGTTCGATCCCTGGTGGATCGAGGAGCCGACGAGCCCCGACGACGTCTTGGGGCACGCCGCGATCGCGCAGGCCGTCGCCCCCATCGGCGTGGCAACGGGAGAGCAGTGCCACAACCGTGTCATGTTCAAGCAGTTGATGCAGGCGGGCGCGATCCGCTTCTGCCAGATCGATAGCTGCCGGCTGGGCGGCGTGAACGAAGTGCTGGCGGTGCTCCTCCTTGCCGCCAAGTTCGGCATTCCCGTGTGCCCGCACGCGGGCGGCGTCGGCTTGTGCGAGTACGTCCAGCACCTCGCGATCTTCGACTACATCTGCGTGAGCGCGTCGCTCGAGAACCGCGTCGTCGAGTACGTGGACCACCTGCACGAGCATTTCGTCGATCCCGTGGTGATCGAGGACGGCCGGTACATGCCGCCGATGGCCCCGGGGTACAGCATCACGATGCGGCCGGAAAGTCTGAAGAGGTACGCGTATCCCGATGGGGCGGCGTGGGCCTCACCCCCTGACTCCCTCTCCCTTCGGGAGAGGGGGAACACGTAGAGGAGGATCGCTATGTCGACTCGCGCAGTGGTCCAGCTGACCCTGATCCTGTCGGTCGGTGCCGCGGGACAAGTGCCCGCCCAGGACTTCACCCAGGAAGCCCCTGCCCAGCGCGACGCGCGCATGGCCTGGTGGCGTGACGCGCAGTTCGGGATGTTCATCCACTGGGGGGCGTACGCGGTGCCGGCCGGTACCTACAACGGCGAGCGGATCGCCGGGATCGGTGAGTGGATCATGAGCCGGGGGCATATCCCGATCGCCGAGTACGAGCAGTACGTGCGCCGCTTCAACCCCGCGCAGTTCAGCGCCGACGAGTGGGTGCGCATCGCCAAAGACGCTGGGATGAAGTACATCATCATCACCTCGAAGCACCACGACGGCTTCGCGATCTTCGACTCGAAGGTCTCGAGCTACGACATCGTCGATGCGACGCCGTACCGGCGGGACGCGATCCGGGCGCTCTCGGAAGCGGCCCACCGGGCCGGCCTCAAGTTCGGGGTCTACTACTCGATCATGGACTGGCACCACCCCGACGCCGAGGGGCCGAACTTCCCCGACTACAACTCGCGCACGTGGAGCAATCCGAACTTCGGCCGCTATGTCGAGACATACATGAAGCCGCAGCTCAATGAGCTGCTCACGCAGTACCCCTACATCGACGTGCTCTGGTTCGACGGCGAGTGGGTGGCGGACTGGAATGACGATCGGGGCCGCGATCTGTACAACTTTGTCCGTGGCATCCGGCCGAGCCTCATCGTGAACAACCGCGTGGGCCACACGCGGCAGGGTCTCTCCGGGCTCAACCAGCAGGGCCAGATCGGGCTCGGCGACTTCGGCACCCCCGAGCAGCGCGTACCCCCCGAGGGCCTCCCCGGCGTCGATTGGGAAACGTGCATGACGATGAACGACACCTGGGGCTACAAGTCGTACGACGACGATTGGAAGGACACGCGCACCCTGCTGCGCACGCTGATCGACGTCGCCTCGAAGGGCGGCAACTTCCTTCTGAACGTCGGGCCCACGGCCGAGGGACTGATCCCCCAGCCGATCGTGTGGCGGCTGCACGAGATGGGCGACTGGATGCGCGTCAACGGCGATGCGATCTACGGCACGACGGTGAGCCCGTACGGGATGCCGGAGTGGGGTCGCTACACCGCCAAGCGCGGCAAGGCGTACGCCATCGTGTTCGACTGGCCGAAGGACGGCCGCCTCGCGCTGACCGGCGTGAAAGAGCGGCCGTTGCGTGCGTACCTCCTCACCGACGGGAAGCCGATCGCCGTCGAGCAGGCCGACTCGGGGTTCGCGGTGCAGCTTCCCAAGGTGCCGCCCAGCACGATTGCGACGGTGTTGGTGCTCGAGGTAGGCGAGGTTGGTGTAGGTTCTGGAGGCTCTGGAGGTTCTGGAGGTGGTTACCTCCACAACCTCCACTCTCCTCCACCATCCTCGACCACCCTCCCGTGAGGGCTGCGGTGTTGGAAGGGGTCGGACGGATCGGCCTGCGCGACGTTCCCTGCACCCACCCCGGACCGCGTGACGTTCTCATGCGCGTCGCGGCGGTCGGCCTGTGCGGCACCGACTTCCATATCGCCGCCGGGCACGCGAACTACAACCGCGACGGCCGGGGACGGCCGATTCCCCTCGGCGAGGCGCCGCAGATCCTGGGGCACGAGATCGTGGGCGTGGTGGAGGCCGTGGGGCCCGAGGTTCGCGACCTCGCGCCGGGTGACCGCGTCGTGGTCGATCAGGGACGCAGCTGCGTCAGCGAGGCGCGCTCGCCCCTGTGCGAGTACTGCGCCAGCGGCGACTCCCACCAGTGCGAGTTTTACCGCGAGCACGGGATCACCGGACTGCCGGGGGGGCTCGCCGAGCATCTGACGATCCCGGCTGTGAATGCCGTGCGGGTCGCGTCCGACGTAGACGCGGCCACCCTGGCGCTCACCGAACCGCTGGGCTGCGTGGTGCACGCGTCGGACGTGCTGAGCCGCACGCCGGCCCGGTATGCGCACCCGGGCTGCATCGTGATCCTCGGCGCCGGCCCCGGCGGCCTCCTGTTCGTGCAGTACCTGCGCAAGGTGCTCCGGTTCGATGGACTGCTGCTCGTCAGCGAGCCCAACGCCAAGAAGCGCGCCCTCGCCAAACGGTTCGGCGCGGAGACGATCGACGCAAAGACCGATCTGGAGGTTGTGGAGGTTGTGGAGGAGACGACTAGCGGGCGGCGGGCGGAGCTCCTGATCGAGGCCACGGGGTCGGGCCAGGCGTTCACCATGATCCCGAGCCTCATCCGCAAGCAGGCAACGGTCCTGATGTACGGACACGGGCACGCGGGGGTGGATCTGAGTGCGCTGAATCCGTTGCAGTTCCTCGAGCCCACCCTGCTCTCGCCCGTGGGAGCCTCCGGGGGTCACGAGGGCGACGGCCGGCCGACCACGTACGTGCGCGCGTTGCGCCTCATCGAGCAGGGCCAGGTGGACGTCGCTTCCATGATCACCCATCGCTACACATCGCTCGACGCCGTGGTCCGCGCCTTCGCCGGCGAGCACAAGGCGCCGGGTTACGTAAAGGGGGTATGCGCGTTTCCCTGTTCGTGACCTGCCTCGCCGACCAGGTCTGGCCCTCGGCGGCGGTGGGCGCGGTGCACGTGCTCCGGCGCGTAGGCTGCTCCGTGGACTTCGACGAGCGGCAGACCTGTTGCGGGCAGCCGGCGTTCAACACGGGATACCGCCCCGAGGCGCGCGCCCTGGCCCGGCGGTTCATCGAGATCTTCGAATCGAGCGGGGCCGACGCGATCGTCAGCCCATCGGGATCGTGCACCGCCATGGTGCACCACTACGAGGAGCTGTTCGAGGATGCCGCGTGGCGCGCCCGGGCGCGGGCATTGGCCGCGCGGACCTATGAGCTGAGCGCCTTCCTGGTCAATCGACTGGGCGTGGAGGACGTGGGGGCGACGTTTGCCGGCCGTCTCACCTGGCACGACGCCTGCCACGGCCTGCGCGACCTGGGCCTGAAGAGCGAGCCGCGCCGCCTGCTGCGCCACGTGCGCGGCGCCGAGCTGGTCGAGCTGCCCAATGCCGAGTCGTGTTGCGGCTTCGGTGGGACGTTTTCGGTAAAGCACCCGGAGATCTCGGTGGCGATGCTCGACGAGAAGGTCGAGGCGATCGAGCGGGCTGGAGTAGACGCGGTGGTGTCGGGCGACGCGAGCTGTCTGATGCAGATCGGCGGCCGGCTGTCGCGCCGGGGATCGCACGTCCGCGCGTTGCACCTGGCGGACGTGCTGGCGTCCACCGTATGAGCTTCGAGCGCGGCGCGCGGGCGGCGCTCGCCGACGGGCAGCTGCGCGGCGCGCTGCGCCAGGCCACGACGCTGTTCGGCGAGCGGCGACGCACGGCCCTCGCCTCCGCGCCGGACTGGGAGGGGGCGCGTACCCGGGCGCGGGCGATCAAGGACGAGACGCTGCTCCATCTGGACCGGTATCTGGAGGAGTTCACGGCGAACGCGGAGCGCGCCGGAGCGCAGGTGCACTGGGCACGCGACGCAGGGGAAGCGTGCGAGGTCATCGGCCGGATCGCCGAGCAGCGTGGCGCGCGCACCGTCGTCAAGAGCAAGAGCATGGCGACGGAGGAGATTCACCTGAACGCCGCGCTGGCGCGCCGCGGCATCGAGCCCATCGAAACCGACTTGGGTGAGTACATCATCCAGCTCGCCGGTGAAATGCCGTCTCACATTGTGGCGCCGGCGATCCACAAGACCAAGGCGCAGATCGGCGCGTTGTTCGCGGCGAAGCTCGGGATCGCGCCGTCCGACGATGCGGCGGCTTTGACCGCCGCGGCGCGACAGACATTGCGCCGGCGCTTCGCCGAGGCGGACGTCGGCATCAGCGGCGTCAACTTCGCGGTGGCGGAGACGGGAACGATTCTGATCCTCGAGAACGAGGGCAACGCCCGGCTCACGACGAGCCTGCCCCGCACGCACATCGCGCTCATGGGGATCGAGAAGGTGATCCCCCGGTTCGCCGACCTCGAGGTGTTCCTGCAGCTGCTGCCGCGCTCGGGGACGGGTCAGGTGCTGACGGCGTACCAGTCGTTGCTCACCGGTGCCAAGCGGCGTCCGGAAGACGAAGGACCGGAGGAGCTGCACATCGTCCTGCTCGACAACGGGCGCTCCCGCATGCTGGCGGCGCCCATTACACGCCAATCGTTGGCGTGTATTCGCTGCGGTGCCTGCTTGAACGCCTGCCCCGTCTATCGGCAGATCGGCGGTCACGCGTACGGCTCGGTGTATCCCGGCCCCATCGGCGCGATATTGACGCCGCAGCTGTTCGGGATCGAGCGGTCGGCCCACCTGCCGTACGCCTCGAGCCTGTGCGGCGCGTGCCGCGACGTCTGCCCCGTCAAGATCGATATCCCGGCGGTATTGCTCCATCTGCGCGCCGAGGTGATCGAGCGGCGTGCCGGCAAGAGCAGATTCTTGGAGCGACTGGCGTTCCGGGCCTACGCCGCGGTCATGACGCGGCCGCGCTTGTATGAGTCGGTCCTCCGCGTCGCCCGTGCGCTGCACATCACACCGCCGCTTCGGGCCTGGACCAAGTGGCGCGATTTGCGGCCCCTGGCGCGAAGGAGTTTCCGGGAGGAGTGGCGCAGGGGGCTACAGGGAGAGAGGGAGTGATGGGGGACGTCGCGTGGGTTTTTCCGTGCGCTGAAGCGCCGGCTCGGCCAAAACGGGCGTCCTTAAGGACGCGTGATTTCGCCGAGCCGCTCCTTCAGGAGACGGTATGACGAACCCGGCCCGAGAGCAGATCTTGCACGCTATTCGCGAGAACCTGGCGGCCAGCGCGCCCTTGGACGCGATGACGCACGCCTTGGGAAGCGTCTCTCCACGCGCCGCCCCGGTCCCCGATCCCCAGGCCCCAGATTTGACAACGCGCTTCACGACGCAACTCGAGGCCGTCGGTGCCCAGTGGACGCTCGTGCGGGGCGAGGCCGAGGCGGCGCGCGCGCTGCGCCGCATCCTGGCCGACGCCGGAGCCAGGCGCGTGGCGGGTTCGGACGCGCCGCTCGTCGCGCGTCTCCTGCCGGAGCGCCTCACGGGGGGGGGCCTGTCGCGCGATGAGCTGTTCGCGTGCGATGCCGGCGTGACCACCGCGCAGTGGGGGATCGCCGAGACGGGCACGCTCGTGCTCGAGTCGACGCGGGAGCGGAGCCGGCTCGCGTCGCTCGTGCCGCCGGTCCACGTGGCGCTGCTGTCTACCAGGTGCATCTGCGAGTCGTTGGGCGACGCGCTCGCGCGGGTCGATGTCGCCAGTCACGCCATCACGCTGATCACCGGACCCTCGCGCACCTCGGACATCGAGCTTACCCTGGTGGTGGGAGTGCACGGTCCGCAGACGGTCCATGTCCTGCTGCTCGAGGAGGAAGCACAATGAGGAAGGCTCTCGCCGTTCTGGCCGCGGCCCTGTTCATCGTCGGGTGCAAGGGAGGTTCGCGGCCGAGCGGGCTCACGATCGCGGTGATTCCCAAGGGCACCACGCACGAGTTCTGGAAGAGCATCCACGCCGGGGCCGTGCAGGCGTCGCAGGAGCTGTCTGCTCAGGGCACACCCGTCACGATCATCTGGAAGGGTCCGCTGCGCGAGGACGACCGCGAGCAGCAGGTCCAGGTAGTGGAGGGATTCTCGAGCCAGGGAGTCCAGGGCATCGTGCTCGCGCCCCTCGACGACCGCGCCCTGGTGCGTCCCGTGGAGGAAGCGCGCCGAGCCGGCATCCCCACCGTGATCATCGATTCGGACCTCGAAACGGACTCTACGGTCAGCTTCGTCGCCACCGACAACTACAAGGGCGGGCAGATGGCCGCCGACCGGCTGGGCGTGCTCCTCGGTGGCAAGGGCGGCGTCCTGCTGCTGCGGTATGCCGAGGGATCGGCCAGCACGACGGCTCGGGAGCGCGGGTTTCTCGAGCAGCTCAAGGCGAAGTATCCCGGCATTCGGGTGGTCTCGTCTGATCAGTACGCCGGACCCACGCGCGAGACGGGCAAGCGGGCCTCGGAGAACCTCCTCAACCGGTTCGGCAACGGCCTGCAGGGAATCTTCACGCCCAATGAGTCGTCCACGATCGGGATGCTGCTCGCGCTCCAGGACATCGGCCTGGCCGGCAAGGTGCGGTTCGTCGGGTTCGACGCCAGTGGGATCCTGCTCGACGCGATCCGGGCAGGACAGCTCGACGGCATCGTGGTGCAGAACCCGATGCGCATGGGATACCTCGGCGTGAAG
>DASYRJ010000047.1:0-16349 GCA_036004525.1 Gemmatimonadales bacterium
CGCCACGCCGGAATTCAGGGACGCGTGATCGTCCAGGCGATCATCGACACGACCGGGCGCGCGGAACCCGCGTCGGTGAAGGTCATCGAGAGCCCGAACCCCGGGTTCAACCAGTCCGCGACGAACTGGGTCCTGCGGGCGCTGTTCCGGCCCGCGCGCGCCAACGGACGGGCCGTCCGCGCGCTGATGAAGATGCCGATCGAGTTCAAAACCGCGCCCTGAGAAGCACCGGCGCGACCTAAGGTAAGACGGCAAACGCGCCGTACGTTTCCCGTTTCCCGTTTCTCGTGTCCCGCTCTATATTGGGCGCCGTCCAGATGTCCGGGATGGCGAACCCTCGAGCGGGAGGACGGGATGGGCGCGATACTCGATCTCGTGAAGGTCCTGTACGACCCTGGGGCGGTCTTTCAGCGCGTGACGGAGAAGCCCGCGTTCCTCATGCCGTTCATCGGCATCTCGGTCGTCCAGATGCTCATCAGCGCCGTCAATTTGCCGTTCCTCAAGGTGGCGATGCAGGCGCAGGCCGCCCAGGCGCCGGCAGGCGCGCCCGACCCCTCCAAGTTCGCCGCCATCGGCCTGATCTTCGTGCCCATCGGCATCGCCTTTGTCCTACTGATCATAGGCTTCGTGCTGTGGGTGCTCGTGTCGCTGGTCGGCGGCGAGGCGAGGTTCGGAACGTTGCTGAGCGTGGCGGCGTATGCGGCCGTCCCGTCGGTAGTCGTGCTCGGCATCGTCGGGGCGATTGTCCTCCAGGTTCAGGGGCCCGCGAACATCACGTCCCCGCAGGATCTCCAGCCCGCGCTCGGCCTCGACCTGCTGGCCCCCGGCGCGAAAGGGTTCCTCGGCGCCGTTCTCAAGGGCATCAACCCGTTCTCGATCTGGGGCCTCGTCCTGACCGCGATCGGCGTCTCCACCACGCACCGCCTCTCCAAGGGCAGCGGCTACGTGGTGGCGACGTCGGCGTTCGTCCTGGGACTGCTCATCGCCGGGGCGTTCGGCGCGTTGTTCGGCGGCCGGACCGGCTGACGCAGGCCGTCACGGCGTCACGGCCGGACTCGCCCCGTGGAGCCGGGCGAGCCGCAGGAACTCCGCCCGGGCCTCGGCGCGCGGCAGCACGCTCCGCGAGACCAGCAGGTTGTAGCCGCTGACCTTGAGAACCAGCACGGCGAACGCGGCCAGCGTCTCGGCGTCGGTAAAGTTGCAGTGTCCGTACCGGTCGATCGTAATCGGCGTGTGCAACAACTTGCCGAAGAACGAGAGCCTGCTGCGGTACAGTGATTGGTGCCAGATCGGCACAATCGGATCGCCCGTATTGTGAATCGTGACGAGGGGCCGCTGCAGACGTGCGGACGTCTGTAGGGTGGCGACTCTCGCGGGATCCGCCGTGACCTGGAAGCGCTCGACGCCGGCGTTCAGCCCGGCATCATCGAGCGAGCCGCTGTAGACGCGATCGAGATTCCCGAACGGCATGCCGCCCAGCTTGGCGATACCGTCGTTCGTGCCCCGGAAGCTGTACCACAGGATTCCCAGCGTCGTTCCTTTGATGGTCGCCGGATCGGCGGCATCGATCGGGGCGCGAGTCACGGTCAACACCTGCCCGATCCTCCCGGCATTGCTCGCGTCGTCGAGTGCCGCTCCCGCGGCTTGCTCGGCCGTGTGCCAGGAGTCCGGATCGACGTACCCCGGGTTGCCTGCGCTCAGGTCCTGCCTCCACACCGGCCACTCCGGAATCGCGTCTTCGAAGAACTGATCGAACACCGCCCGGAAGTCCCCGACGTAGGCGATCTGCCTGCGGTAGTCACCGATCGGCCCGCAGCCGGCCAATCCGCCGCTGAATACGTTGGGATACCGCTCGACGGCCTGCACCGTGCCCAGACCGCCCTGGGAGCCGCCCGTCTGATAGACGTAGCGCGCGGTGCGGCCGGTGGTGTTCGTGAGGAGCGTCTTGGCGGTCGCCACCAGCTCGAGCAGGTCCCCACTGATCCACTCGGGCTGTATCAGGCCGGTGCCCCGGAAACTGGTACTCGCGAAGCCGTAGCCGAGCTCGGTGAAGAGCAGGGACACGGGCGTCTCGGAGAAATCGTCGGGCAGCTTCGGAGCGCTTGCAGGATCGTGGTACCCGGGAATGAAGACTACGAGATCGCGGTTCCACTTGTCGGGGTTGACGCAAACCTTGTAGAGCGCGCCGGAGCTCAGCCGGGCGTCGGGCTCCGTGCAGTACAGGCCGCCGGTCGTCGGAACGAGCTGGGGCCGCGGCTCGATGCTCGGCTGTACCGGCTGCTCCGAGCAAGCGGTCAATCCGAGAGCGAGAACGAAGAGTGCGCGTTTCATAGCGGTATCCTCCGTACTCGGGCGCTGTTTGGGTTTCCACGCAGGCAGCACGTTGTATACCGCGGCGTGGTGAATCGGTTCGGGATCGGGAAGGGGACGAACGTTGTTGCGGCACTGCAGCGGACGCGGATCGGAGGCTGCGTAGGGGAGACGGTTGCTACACGGTCGCTCGCGTGCGGTTGGTGACCCCTGCCTCCTCAAGTGCCGCCTGCGCTGCGGCGAGGCGGGCGATCGCGACGCGGAAGGGAGAGCAGGACACGTAGTTCATCCCCGCGTGGTGGCAGAACTTCACCGAGCTCGGCTCGCCGCCGTGCTCGCCGCAGATGCCGATCTTCAGATCGTGCCGCGTGCTGCGGCCGAGCCGCACCGCCAGCTGGATCAGCTTGCCCACGCCGTCCTGGTCGAGCACCTGGAACGGGTCGTCGGCCAGGATGCCGCGCTCGACGTAGAACGGCAGGAACCGCCCGGCGTCGTCGCGCGACAGGCCGAACGTCGTCTGCGTGAGATCGTTCGTCCCGAACGAGAAGAACTCCGCCTGTTTCGCGATGTCGTCGGCGGTGAGGGCTGCGCGGGGAAGCTCGATCATCGTCCCCACCAGGTAGGGCACCGCCCGCCCCTCGGCGTGGAACACCTCCTGCGCCACGCGGCGGATGATCTGGGCCTGGCGTGCGAACTCCTCCACGTGCGCCACGAGGGGCACCATCACTTCGACGGTGACCTTCTTGCCCCCGCCGCCGCCGGCCACGCGGCCCGCCGCCTCGAAAATCGCCCGCGCCTGCATCTCCGTGATCTCGGGGTAGGTGATGCCCAGCCGGCAGCCCCGGTGCCCCAGCATCGGGTTGGCCTCGACGAGCGACTGCACGAGCCGTTGCAGCTTGGGCACCGGCAGTTTCATGACCCTGGCGAGCCCGGCGATCTCCTCGCGGGTATGCGGCAGGAATTCGTGCAGCGGCGGGTCGAGGAGCCGGATGGTGACCGGCAGACCCGCCATCGCCTCGAAGATGCCCTCGAAGTCGGCCCGCTGCATCGGGAGCAGCTTGGCGAGGGCTCGGCGGCGGCCCGCCTCATCGGGAGCCACGATCATCTCCCGCATCGCGGTGATGCGGTCGCCCTCGAAGAACATGTGCTCGGTGCGGCACAAGCCGATCCCCTCCGCCCCGAACTCGCGCGCGCGGCGCGCGTCGGCGGGCGTGTCGGCATTGGCTCGCACGCGCAGCCGCCGCCGCGCATCCGCCCAACTCATCAGCTTGTCGTAGTGCTTGCCGATCTTCGGCTCCACCAGCTTCGCCGCGCCCAGGATCACGCGGCCGGTGGTACCGTCCACGGTAATCACCTGGCCGCGCTTCACGGCGCGCCCGTTGGCCCGGAACCGGCCGGCGGCGGGATCCACCTCGACATCCTTCGCGCCGACGACGCACGTCTTGCCCATGCCCCGGGCGACCACGGCCGCGTGGCTCGTCATGCCGCCCCGCGCCGTGAGCACGGCGCGCGCCGCGACGATGCCGTGGAAATCCTCCGGGGAGGTCTCGGGCCGCACCAGGATGACGTCGTGGCCCTTCTTGTTCAGGGCGTCGGCCTCGTCGGCATCGAACACCACCTCACCCGTCGCGGCCCCGGGGGAAGCGGGGAGTCCCTTGGCCAGCACGGTCACGGCCGCGCGCGGGTCCACCATCGGGTGGAACAGCTGGTCGAGATCGTGGGGCGGGACGCGCTGCACCGCGTCATCCTCGCTGATCAGGCCCTCGGAGACCATTTCGACGGCGGCCCGCACCGCCGCGAGGCCGGTGCGTTGCGCCCGGCGCGTCTGCAGCATGTACAGCTTGCCGTGCTCGAAGGTGAATTCGATGTCCTGCACGTCCTTGAAGTGCCGCTCCAGCTTGTCGGCCAGGCGCACCAGTTCGCGGTGGACCCTGGCGAGCTTGCCGCGCTTCATGCCGGCGATCGACTCGGGGGTGCGCGCGCCCGAGACGACGTCCTCGCCCTGGGCGTTGGTCAGGACGTCGCCGTTCAGCACGCGTTCGCCCGTGCGGCAGTCGCGCGTGAAGGCGACGCCGGTGCCGCAGTCGTCGCCCATGTTACCGTACACCATCGCGACGACGTTCACGGCGGTTCCCATGTCGTCCGGGATGCCGTGCACGCGCCGGTAATCGATGGCGCGGCGCGTCCGCCAGCTCTTGAACACGGCCTCGATCGCGCCCCAGAGTTGTTGCTGCGGCTCGTCGGGGAAGGGAAGATCGGTACGCGACTGGATGATCGCCTTGAACTCACGCACCAGCGCCTTCAGATCGCCCTCGGGAAGATCGATGTCGCGCTTGACCTTGCGGCGGCCTTTCACCTCCCCCAGGACCTCCTCGAACGGCTCCTTGCCGAGATCGAACACCACGTCGCCGTACATCTGGACGAAGCGCCGATACGAGTCGTAGGCGAACCGCGGGTTGTCGGACCCGGCGATGAGCCCCTGCACGGTCTCGTCGTTCAGCCCGAGGTTGAGGATCGTTTCCATCATGCCGGGCATCGACACGGCGGCCCCCGAGCGCACGGAGACGAGCAGGGGATTGCGGGCATCGCCGAACTTCTTCTTGGTGGCCCGCTCGAGCTGCTTCAGGTGGCGATCGACTTCTTCCCGCAGCTGGTCGGGGAACGTGCCCTGCTCGAGGTAGGTGAGGCACAGCTTGGCGGAGATCGTGAAGCCGGGGGGGACGGGGAGGCCCAGGTTGGCCATCTCGGCGAGCCCCGCGCCCTTGCCGCCGAGGATGTCGCGCATGGCGGCGGACCCGTCGGCGCGCCCGTTGCCGAAGAAATAGACCCAGCGTTCGAGAGACGGCATGGAGGCGGGTACCGGGTATCGGGTGCCGGGTATCGGGTACGGCTACACGGCGATCGTCGGCTGTAGGGGCGCGGCACGCCGTGCCCCTGCAGGTTCGTTCGGCACGAGCGTCGGATACTCGCCCGAGAAGCAGGCGTGGCAGAACTCCGCGGGGTCGCCGCCCGCGGCCCGGAGCATCCCGTCGAGCGAGAGGTAGCCCAGGGTCTCGACGCCCAGGTGACGGCGGATTTCCTCGAGGGAATGATTGGCGGCGATCAGCTCGCTCCTGGTCGGCGTGTCGATCCCGTAGTAGCAGGGCCCGGTGATCGGGGCCGAAGCGAGCCGGAAATGCACTTCGGCGGCGCCCGCCTGGCGGATCATCTGAACCAGGCCGCGGCTCGTGGTGCCCCGCACCAGCGAGTCGTCCACGACCACGACCTTCTTCCCCGCGAGGACTTCCCGCACGGGGTTGAACTTGATCTTGACCTTCGCGTTCCGCCCCGCCTGCGTGGGATTGATGAACGTCCGGCCCACGTAATGGTTGCGAATCAGGGCGTGCTCGAGCTTCAACCCCGCTTCGTCGGCGAATCCGAGGGCCATGGCGTTGGAGGAGTCCGGAACCGAGAAGACGCAGTCGGCCCCGGGGGGCGCCGGCTGCTCGCGGGCCAGCTCGCGGCCCAGCGCCCGCCGCACCCGATCCACCGAGCGGCCGAAGATGGTGCTGTCGGGCCGCGAGAAATACACCAGCTCGAAGATGCAGCGCCGGTGCGGCTTGGAGGGAAGGGACGGGAGGCGATCGACGTCGCCGCCCTGGATCCGCAAGAACTCGCCCGGCTCGAGCTCGCGCACCGGCGTGGCCCCGATCAGATCGAGCGCACACGTCTCCGAGACCACGACGTGTCCGGCATTGCCGAGCGTCCCCAGCCAGAGCGGCCGGAAGCCACGCGCGTCCACGATGGCGTACAGGGTTCGCCCGATCGTGACGACGAGCGAGTAGGCCCCCTCGACGCGCTCCAGGGCGTCGAGCAGCTGGTCTTCCGGCTCGCGCGCCTCGGAGCGGGCGATGAGGTGGATCAGCACCTCGCTGTCCGAGGACGTCTGGAAGATCGATCCTTTGGCGACGAGGTCGGAGCGCAGCTGCTCCGCGTTGGTCAGGTTGCCGTTGTGGGCGAGCGCGAGGGGGCCCTCGCGGTAGCCGGCGAGGATCGGCTGGGCGTTCGCGAGGACCGACGAGCCGGCGGTCGAGTACCGCGTATGACCGATCGCCACGTCGCCCGGCAGGCCGGCGAGCACCGCGTCGGGGAAAATGTCGGAGACGAGCCCCATGCCGCGGTGGGAGCGGGCCACGCCCGCGCCGTCCAGCGCGACGATCCCGCCCGACTCCTGGCCGCGATGCTGCAGGCTGTACAGCCCCAAATGGGCGACGCGGGCCGCCTCGGGAACGCCGGAAACGCCGATGATGCCGCACATGCCGCGTCAGTCTCCCATGCGCCGGGGGATGGCGCTGAAATATACCTCGCGGAGCCGGGCCACGGGCTCCGCGATCGTGTCATCTCGAAGGGAGACGCGGAACGTGCCGTCCCGCGGCCCCACGGTGCCGGCGCGGTGGACGGGCACGCCCAGCTCGCGGGCGAGGACCTCGACCGCGGGTGCCCGCTCGGCCGCGCAGGTGATCACGGCACGAGCGTGGGACTCCGAATACAACAGCTCGTGCGCGGTGAGCGGTGCGCAGTAGGCGGTCAAGTCCACATCCAAGCCGAAGCCAGCGTCCTGGTACGGTCCGCCCATCGCCACCTCCGCGAGGGCGACGCCGAGGCCGCCGTGGGAGCAGTCGTGGGCCGAGTGAACCAGCCCGCGCTCGGCGCCCGCGACCAGCAGGTCCACGAGCCGGCGCTCGGCCTCGAGCTGCACCCGCGGTGGCTGCCCGCCCACGAATCCGAGCACGGCCTCCCAGAACGCCGACCCGCCCAGCTCGGCGCGCGTCTCGCCGAGCACGAACACCACGTCCCCGGCGGCACGGGCGTGGCTCGGCACCGCCCGGTCCGCCCGCGCCAGCAGCCCCACCATGCCGACGACCGGCGTGGGGTCGACGGCGCCCGTGGGGCTCTCATTGTAGAAAGAGACGTTGCCTCCGGTCACCGGCGTGCCGAAGGCGCGGCAGGCGTCCGCGATGCCGCGGCACGCCTCCGTGAACTGGTGGAAGACCGCGGGGCGCTCGGGGCTGCCGAAGTTGAGACAATCGGTGATGCCGAGGGGTCGGGCGCCCGTGCAGGCGAGGTTGCGCGCCGCCTCGGCGACGGCCGCCTTGCCGCCCTCGTATGGGTCGAGCAGCACGTAGCGCGCGTTGCAGTCCGTCGTCACGGCGATCCCGAAGTCGGTGTGCCGTATCCGCAGCACCCCGGCGTCCCCACCCGGGGCGAGGACGGTGCTCGCTTGCACGGTGGAGTCGTATTGCTCGAACACCCAGCGCTTGCTGGCGATGGACGGGTGGTCTAAGAGCTTCAGGAGCGCATCACCCGGTACCGGGTACCCGGTACCAGGTACCGGTTGCTCCGTCCGCAATTTGGCGATCGCCGGGTCTTCCTTCGCTTCCGGGTGATAAACGGGGCAATCCTCGATGAGCCGGCGGCCGGGGATCTCGACGACCACCTGTTCCCCCCAGGTGCAGCGATACATCCCGTCATCCGTGACCCGGCCGATGGGCGTGGCGTCGAGCTCCCACTTGGCGGCGATCGCCTGGACCTCCCGCACGCGGTCGGCCTTCGCCACGACGAGCATCCGTTCCTGGGATTCCGACAGCAGGATCTCGTAGGGCGTCATCCCCGGCTCGCGGGTCGGCACCTTGCTGAGGTCGAGCTCGACGCCCACGCCGCCGCGTGCCGCCATCTCCGCGGACGACGACGTGAGGCCCGCCGCGCCCATGTCCTGGATCGCGACGATGTGCCCTGAGCCGATCAGCTCGAGGCTCGCCTCGAGCAGCAGCTTCTCGGTGAAGGGGTCGCCCACCTGCACCTGCGGGCGGCGCCGTTCGCTCTCGTGGGTCAGCTCCTCGGAGGCGAACGAGGCGCCGTGGATGCCGTCGCGGCCCGTCCGCGAGCCGACGGCGAGGAGCACGTTCCCCACGCCGTGGGCGGCGGCCGTGATGAGATCCTGCTCCTTGAGGACGCCCACGCACATCGCGTTGACGAGGGGATTGCCGCCGTAGCCGGGGGCGAAGTCCACCTCGCCGCCCAGGGTCGGGACACCGACGCAGTTCCCGTAGTCGCCGATGCCCCGCACCACGCCCGCAAACAGGTAGCGGTTGCGCGGCTCGTCGAGCGATCCGAAGTGCAGGCTGTTGAGCAGCGCCACCGGACGCGCGCCCATCGTGAACACGTCGCGCAGGATGCCGCCCGCGCCCGTGGCCGCCCCCTGGTAGGGCTCGACGGCCGAGGGATGGTTGTGGGACTCGATCTTGAAGGCGACCGCCCAGCCGTCCGGCAGCCGGAGCACGCCGGCGTTCTCGCCCGGGCCCTGCACCACCTGGGGGCCGGTGGTCGGGAACGTTTTGAGGATCGGTTTCGAGTGCTTGTAGGAGCAGTGCTCGCTCCACAACGCCGAGAAGATGCCGAGCTCGGCGAAGGTGGGCGGGCGGCCGAGCAGCGCCTCGATGCGGCGGTACTCCTCGGGCGTGAGATTGTGCTCCAGGGCGAGCTGCGCCGTGACGGGGGGGTCTCCCGGAAAGGGAGCGGGGGTGGGCCCCCTCACGAGTCGGATGCCCGCGCGCCGGAGACGCCCTTGATCACCGCACGAAACACGCGGGCGAGGAGGTTGGGATGGGGCGACTTGAGCAGCGCTTCTGCTTCGCCGGCGTCGAACCAGATGCCGTGGCAGTGGGTGCACTGGTCGATCTGGATCCCATCCCAGTCGCCCGTGATCAGGTCGTAGCCGCACTTGGGGCACTTCATGTAGTGCGACTTCCGCTCCGCCTCGGCGGCGGCCTTTTGCGCCGACGCGCGCTGCTGGCGGAGCAGCTCGGCGTCGCGCCGCGCGAAATACTCGTCTTCGTTCTTGCTCGGCTTGTCAGTCATTGGGCGGTACCACCCGCAGCGTGTCGCCGCCGGGGTTCGGGACGGGTTTCTTGCCGGGCGGCGACGACGACTCGCCGGCATAGCGGTGGCCGGGCCACCGGACGATGGCGTCCACGACGGAGTCGTTCTGGAGCGTGACGACGTCCATCGTCCCGCAGGTGTACTCACACCCGTTCTGGAAGAAGAGGTAGCTGTAGTCGCCCACGCGGCGCACCGCGGCGGGCTCGCCCCACAGGGCGTAGATCTCGCGCTCTCCCATCCCCGGCGCGATCGTGCCGGTGTCGCTGGAGACGAAGGGCACGTCGCGGAGGGTGCCCGGGCCCTGCGGCAGGGCGGGTGGGCGAGGGGGCGGGGGTCGCCGCGCCTGTTGCTGCCGCGCCGGCGGCTGCGTGGCGGGCGGGCGCGTGATCGCCGTATCGCCCCCGACCTGCGGCGCAGGGGGGGGCGGTGTGACGGGTGGCGGGCTCTGCGTGCCCGTCACCTTCGCGCGAACCTTGTCGTATGCCAGCTTCAGCTTGTCACACCCGAAGGTGGCGACCGTCAACAGCGCGCAGAGCGTCAGCGTGCTGCGTCGCATGGCGAGCCTCCAGAGAGAGGAAAACGCGGGCGCCATCCTGACCGCCCAGGACCGGGGCATTGCGGCGCTCCGGGTGCGGCATGATCCCCACCACGTTCCGGCCGGCGTTGCAGACCCCGGCGATGTCGTTCGTGGAGCCGTTCGGGTTGTCTCCCACGTAGCGCCACACGACCTGCCCGCCGGCCTCGAGCAGCGCGGCCGTCTCGGCGTCGGCCACGTAGCGCCCGTCGCCGTGGGCGATGGGCAGCGTCAGCTCCTCACCCCGCCGGTACGCGTGGGTGACGGGCGTGTCGGTCGCCTCCACGCGGACGCGCACGGGGCGCGACAGGAATCTGAGACGGGTGTTGCGCATCAAGGCCCCGGGCAAGAGGCCCGCCTCGCACAGGATCTGGAACCCGTTGCAGATGCCCAGGACGGCGCCGCCGGCCCGCGCGTGCGCGGCGACGGCCTGGAGCACCGGTGAGAACCGGGCGATCGCCCCCGAGCGCAGGTAATCGCCGTAACTGAACCCGCCGGGCAGAATGACGGCGTCGGCCTGACGGAGGTCGGTGTCGCGGTGCCAGACGTAATAGGCGTCCGAGCCCGCGCTGCGCGCGGCGTCGAGGGTATCGGCATCGCAATTCGAGCCGGGGAAGACCACCACGGCGACGCGGTGCATCAGGCGGTCTCCAGGGCCACGTGATAGTCCTCCGTGACGGGATTGGCGAGCAGGCGGTCGCACATCGTCCGCGCGCGCGCCGTCGCCTCCTCGCGCGTGGCGGCCTGCACCTCCACGACGAGATGCTTGCCGACCCGCACGGTGCCGACATCCGTGAACCCCAGGGCGTGGAGCGCGTGCTGGACGGCCTGGCCCTGCGGATCGAGGAGCGCGGCGCGGGGCATCACGCGGATCTCCACCGTAAACGCGCTCACGCGATCTCTCCGCGATTCGATGACCGGCGATCCGATTCGTCGATCACGATCGGGCCGGCGATTTCGGCCTCTTCGTCTTCCGCCGGCGCGGCGAAGAATCCCAGCAGCACGGCCCGCAGCACGCCGTAACAGGCGTAGGTGACGCCCAGGGGGAAGAGGAACACGTCGTGCTGCCAGATGCCGAACACGAGGATCCCGAGGATCAAGGCAAGGCCCAAGAGCCCGCGCACCGTACGGAAGCCGGCCCGCGGCAGCGTCGCGTAGTGGACGTTGCTCACCATCAGCATCGCGAGCGCGATCATCAGGAAGGTGAGCAACAACTGCCAGGGCAAGGCGTGCAGCGACCGGTAGAGCGCGGTCTGGGTGAACGGGTAGTAGGTGGCCAGCGTCATCCCGGCCGCCGGCGAGGGTAGCCCGATGAAGTGCGTTTTGGCCCGGCCCGCCTGCGTGACGTTGAATCGCGCCAGCCGGATCGCCGCGGCCATGACGTAGAAGTAGCAGAAGATCCACGCGGCGGCCCCGGCGCTCGCGAACTCGATCTGGTACATCAGGAACGCCGGGGCGACCCCGAAGCTCACGATGTCCACCAGGCTGTCCAGCTCGGCGCCGAAGCGCGTCCCCGTCCCGGAGAGCCGCGCCACGCGGCCGTCGAGCGTGTCGAGGATGCCGGCGAACACGATGAACCATGCCGCACGGTAGAAGTCGCCGCGCGTGGCGAGCACCATCGCCCAGATGCCGAAGAACAGATTGAAGAGCGTGAACAGGCTGGGCACGACGATCACGACGCGCCGCATCTGGAGCACCGGGGGTCTCATCGTGGATACTCGGCGAGCACGCTGCCGCCGACCCGCACCCGGTCGCCGGGCCTCACCATCAGCTCGGCCCGGGCCGACAGCGGCAGGAAAATGTCGGTGCGCGAGCCGAACCGGATCAGCCCCAGCCGGGCGCCCTGCGCGGCGCGCGCCCCCGGCCGCCCGTCGGTGACGATCCGGCGGGCCACCGACCCCGCGATCTGCCGCACGAGCACGCGCCCGCGGGGCCCCCGTACGCCGATCGACGCCTGCTCGTTGTCGAGGCTCGCCTTCTCCTTGGCCGCGTGCAGGAACTTGCCGGCGTTGTAGTGCACCAGCTCCACCGTCCCGTCTACCGGATACCGGTTCACGTGGACGTCGAAGACGGACAGGAACACGGAGATGCGCACCGCCCGCTCCTTCAGGTACATCGGCTCGTCGACCTCGGTCACGTGCACGACCTTCCCCTCGGCGGCGGCGAGCACGTAGCGCTCTCCCCGCGGTCCCGGGCGGACGGGATCCCGAAAGAACGCGATCACCCACACCGCCAGCAGGCCGAGCCCCGCCGTGAGCCCCCACCAGCCGCCGCCCCACCGCGCGGCGAGGAGCCCGGCACCGGCGGCGAGCGTCCAGGCGATCGCGATGAACGGCCACCCCTCGGGGGCCACTCTCATCGTGTTCCCACCCTCAAGGGTGGGCTCAAGAGCGCCCTCCGAGCTCTTCCCCGGTGAGCCGCCGATACGCGTCCCGATACCGCTCGCTCGTGGCCGCGACGACCTCGGCCGGGAGCGGCGGGGGCGGCGGATCGCCGTTCCAGGCGCCCCGCCGCTTCAGCTCCGCCAGATAATCGCGCAGCGGCTGCTTGTCGAAGCTCGGCTGCCCGCGCCCCGGCTGGTACCGGTCCGCGGGCCAGAAGCGCGAGGAGTCGGGTGTGAGGATCTCGTCGATGACGAGCAGCGTCCCGTCGCCGGCCGTTCCGAATTCGAACTTCGTGTCGGCGATGATGATCCCCCGCTCGGCGGCGTACGCGCGTCCGGCCTCGTAGAGGTCGAGACTGGCGCGCCGCAACCGCTCGGCGGGCGCCCGGCCCAGCGCCCGCGCCACGTGCTCCAGCGTGACGTTCTCGTCGTGCCCCTGCTCGGCCTTCGTCGCGGGAGAGAAGATCGGCGGGTCGAGCCGCGCGCTTTCCACGAGGCCCGCCGGCAGGGGCTCGCCCGCGAGCGTGCCCGACTGGCGGTACTCGGCCCACGCCGAGCCCGACAGGTAGCCGCGCACGACGCACTCGAACGGCACAGGAGCGGCCCGGCGCGCCAGCATCGCGCGACCCGCCAGCTCGTGCCGGTGTGCCGCGAGCGCGGGCACGCGCGCCACGATCTCGTCCGCGTCGGCAGCCAGGCAGTGATGCGGCATCACGCTCCCGAGCCGCGCGAACCAGAAAGCGCTCAGCTGGGTGAGCACCGCGCCCTTGTGCGGAACGGGCTCGTTCAGGACGACGTCGAAGGCGCTCACCCGGTCGCTCGCCACGAGAAGCAGCGTCGCGTCGTCCACGGCGTACACCTCGCGCACCTTGCCCCGCCGGAGCAGCGGCAGCGGCAGGCGGCTCTGTACCAGGACTCCCGTCATACGGTCACCTCCGCGGCCGCGGCGGCCGGCGTCACCGCCTGGATCTCGACCATGAGCTCGGGAAGCACGCGGTCCAGGAACTCGTCCACCTGTTGGGGGGCACGCCCCACGTAGGCCGCCGGGTCGAGCTCGTGTGACTCCGCCCGGACCCCGAGCGACGTGAACGCCGGGTCCCGGGCCAGACGCTCCAGCAGGTCCCTTCCGCCGCCCAAGCTGTGGCTGCGAATGACCTCGTGCAGCTGCTGGCGATCGCCGCCCGCCTTGACGCCCCGCATCAACAGGCGTTCGGTCGCGAGGAAGGGCATCGCCTCGGCCACGTGCTGCGCAATGACCGGCTCGCGCACCTCGAGCCCCGCCGCCACGTTCGTCGCGAGCACGAGGATCGCGTCGGTGGCGAGGAAGGCCTCCGGGAGCACCAGCCGGCGGTTGGCGCTGTCGTCCAGGGTCCGCTCGAGCCACTGCTCCGCCGCCGTGTGCCAGGCGTTGCCTTCGAGCTCGATCACGAACCGCGCCAGGCCGGTCATGCGCTCGGCCCGCATCGGGTTGCGCTTGTAAGGCATCGCCGAGGAGCCCACTTGCTCGCTCTCGAACGGCTCCAGTACCTCGCCCTCGTGCTGCAGCAGGCGCAAGTCCGTCGCGAACTTCGCCGCCGACTGCGCCACTCCGGACAGCCCCGCGAGAACCTGCGCATCGAGCTTGCGCGTGTACGTCTGCCCCGTGACGGGAAACACCGCCGAGAACTCCATGGCCCGGGCCACGCGCAGGTCGAGCTCGCGGACCTTCGCTTCGTCGCCGTCGAACAGCTCGAGGAAGCTGGCCTGCGTTCCCGTGGTGCCCTTCACGCCGCGGAACCGCATCGTCTCGATGCGGTGCAACAGCTCCTCGGCGTCGAGCGCGAACTCCTGCATCCACAGGGTGATCCGCTTGCCGACCGTCGTGAGCTGCGCCGGCTGGAAGTGAGTGTAGGCAAGGCAGGGGAGCGCCCGGTAGCGCCGCGCCGGCTTGCCGAGCGCGACCAGCACCGCCGCCATCCGGCCGAGCAGCAGCTGTAGGCCCTCGCGCATCAGCACGAGATCGGTGTTGTCGGTCACGTAGGCGCTGGTGGCGCCGAGATGGAGGAAGGGGCGCGCGGCCGGCGCCTGATCGCCGAGGTGATGGATGTGCGCCATCACGTCGTGCCGCAGCCGCTTCTCGTACTCGGCGGCCTGGTCGAGGTCGGCGTCGTCGAGGTGGGCGCGCAGCTGCGTGAGCGCGGCGTCGGGGATATCGAGGCCGAGGTCCTTCTGAGCCGCCATCAGGGCCAGCCAGAGCCGGCGCCACAGCCCGATGCGACGCCGCTCGCCCCACAGGGCCTGCATGGCCGGGGACGCGTAGCGCGTCGAGAGCGGGGAGACCCAGGTCAAACCGAGGCCTTCGCCCGCGCGACCAGCTTGCTCCAGTCGCTCAGGAACTGATCGAGGCCGCGGTCGGTGAGCGGGTGCAGCAGCAGTTTCTTGAGGACGTCGGGGGGCAGCGTCGCGACGTCGGCGCCGATCATCGCCGCCTCGACCACGTGGCGCGGGTGCCGGATGGACGCCGCCAGAATCTCGGTCTCGATCCCGTAGTTGTCGAAGATCACCCGCGCCTCGCGGATCACGTCCATCCCTTCCTGGCCCACGTCGTCGAGGCGCCCGATGAAGGGGCTGACGTACGCCGCGCCCGCCTTGGCGGCGATGAGGCACTGGACGCTCGAGAAGCAGAGCGTGACGTTCGTCTTGATCCCCTCCGTGCTGAGCCGCCGCACCGCGACCATCCCGTCCTCCAGCATCGGGATCTTCACCACGATGTTGTCCGCGATCTTGGCGAGCTCCTTGCCCTCCTTCACCATCCCCTCGGTGTCCACCGCCACGACCTCGGCCGAGACGGGGCCCTCGACGAGCGAGCAGATCTCTTTCAACACGTCCTTCGGGTCCAGGTCCCCCGCCTGCTTCGACAGCAGGGACGGATTCGTGGTGATGCCGTCGATCAGACCGGCCTGCGCCGCCCAGCTGATGTCTTTGAGACTCGCGGTGTCGAGAAAGAACTTCATGGCTCAGGCCTCGGCGTAGAGGTCCGGGGGATACCGTACCGCCACCAGGTACAAGCCCTGGGGCGGGGCGGGCGGGCTGGCCGCCAGATTGTCGGTCGCAGCGAGCAAACGGGGGAAATCGGGCGGCGGGCGCCGGCCGAGGGCGATGTCCACCATGGCGCCGACGAGGAAGCGCACCATGTGATGCAAGAACCGATCGGCCTCGATCGTGAAGGTCACGCCCGCTCCGTCCGCTCGCGGCGCCCACTCGGCAAGCGCCACGCGGCATCGGTAGTGGGCCGTAGCCGCTCCCGCCGCGGCCAGACCGCGAAAGTCATGCTCTCCGATCAACTCCGCCGCCGCGGCCCGGAGCAGCGCCAAATCGAGCGGCCGACCCAGGGCCCATTCGTACGGGCGGCGAAACGGCGACGCGCCGGCCTCGTCCGTGGCGATCAGGTAACGGTAACACCGCGCCGTCGCGCTGCGCCGCGCGTCGAACCCCGGCTGCATCCCGTCGACGCGCTCCACCCAGACGTCGTGCGGCAACAGCGCGTTGAGCGCGCGCCGCAGGTCGCCCGCCTTGCCGTCCCAGCGTTCGGTGGCGGTGAAGCCCACGCCCTGACCTAAGGCGTGCACGCCCGCGTCGGTCCGGCCCGCCCCCGTCGCGACCGTTCGCCGTCCCATCAAGCGCTCCAGCACGGCCTCGAACTCAGCTTGCACCGTGCGCGCTTCGGGCTGCCGTTGCCACCCCGCGAACCGCGCCCCGTCGTATTGCACCACCGCGAGGAAGGGGCGGCTCGTCACGCGACGAAAGATGCAACCCGTTGTCACTATTTGACAAGGGCCGTGCCTTCGGGATAGCTTTGCCCGGCCCCTGAGGCTCCGATGTCCGACGCTCCCTCGCCGCTCCGCCGCGCGCTCGCCGCGCTCGCCAACCGCCAGTCGCTGCCCGAGACCCTTACCGCCGAGGTCTTCGGCGTCGTGATGCGCGGCGAGGCGACCCCCGCCCAGATCGCCGCCCTGCTGATGGGGCTGCGCACAAAGGGGGAGACCGCCGAGGAGGTGGCCGGCGCGGCCCGCGCGCTGCGCGACGCGATGGTGCGCGTGGAGACCGGGGGCGGCGCGGAGGAGCACCTGGTGGATACCTGCGGCACCGGAGGTGGCGTCGTACCCACCTTCAACATCTCGACTG
>DASYRJ010000048.1:0-26385 GCA_036004525.1 Gemmatimonadales bacterium
ACGATCCGCAGCGGCCTGGGCGATCCGAGACAGCTGCAAGCGGGAGTGAGGTGGGTCTTCTAAAAGGCTAACTAACTGTTATTTCCTGTACCATCCCATGCATCACATGCGGCTGTCCGTCCTTCGCGTCGGGGACGTAACAGCTCAGCACGTACTTCCCCGGCGCAAGCGTGACCGTGAACCACCCGGTCTTGCCGACGTCGGGGCCTTCGAAGCCCCCGACCGCTCGCGTGGGCGGCTCGCCTTTCATCCCACCGGCGATCCAACGCTGCAGGTCCGCGACCGTCTTGCCGGGCGCGAGCCGTTCGATGCTGAGCGCATGCAGCTGCGGCCCGGTGTTCTCCACGCGGATCGTGTGCGTCCCGGCGGTGAGGGGCGTCGATAGCGTAAAGGCGTAATCCGACAGCGTCACCACGACCTCCGCGTGCGGCTCGGCAGGCGGGGGTGACGCGCTCAGGGGGGCCGGGGCAACCACCAGGCGCCGCACCATCCCCTTCGCCACGTGCGGCTGCCCGTCGGGGCTCGGGATGAAGCACACGATGAAGTAGTTGCCGGGCTCGAGGCGCGCCGTGGCGTTGGAGCTGTCGTCACCGGCGACGGCGCCCGGGCCGCCGGGAAGGCTCAGCCACGGGGCGAGCGGCCCCGGGGCGATCATCGCGGCCCGGATCTCATCCCACGTCTTGCTGCTCGCGCCCATCACCACGGCCTGGTGCGGCTCGCGGCCCTGGTTCAGCATCTTGAAGGTCGTGAGCCCGGCGGGGATTGTGTCTGGCGCGGCGAACGCGTAGTCGGTCGCGGTGATGGTCACGACGTTCGCGGACGGCGGCGCCGCGGGTTGGGGGGCGGGCGCGCACGCAGCAAGCAGCAACGACACGCCGGAGCGTCTCATAGGGCAAAAGCTAGCCTCCGCCGCTATCTTTCGCACACCGAGCCGGTAGCTCAGTTGGTAGAGCAACGGACTTTTAATCCGTAGGTCCTGGGTTCGATTCCCAGCCGGCTCACGTCACCCCCAACGCGCAGTTGTCAGCGGAAGGCATCGGAGCCAAATTGCTCCGATGCCCTCCACTGTCTGGATCGACGGAAAATGGCACGACCGCGCGACCGGGGTCGTGTCGGTGTACGACCACGGTCTGCTCTACGGCGACGGCGTATTCGAAGGGATCCGGTCCTACGGCGGCCGGATCTTCCGTCTCGGCGCTCACCTCGACCGGCTGTACGCATCCGCCAAGGCCATCTGGCTGGAGATTCCGATCCCCAAGGCGGAGCTCGGCCGCGTGGTCGAGGAGGGCCTGGTGAAGAGCGGCATCAAGGACGCGTACATCCGGCTGGTCGTGACCCGGGGGGTCGGCGACCTGGGCCTGGATCCCCGCAAGTGCGCCAAGCCGTCCATCATCTGCATCACCGACACCATCGCCCTGTGGTCCCCCGAGCGCTACGAAAAGGGGCTGACGGCGCTGACGGCGCCGACGCCCATTAACCACCGCGAAAGCCTGTCACCGCGGGTGAAATCGCTCAACTACCTCTCCCATATTCTCGCGAAGATCGAGGGGATCGCGGCGGGCGTCGACGAGGTGATCATGTTGGACGCGACGGGATACGTCGCGGAAGCGAGCGGCATGAACCTGTTCTGCGTGACCCGCGGGACGGTGCGGACGCCTCCGGCGTACGCCGGCATCCTGCGCGGTGTAACGCGCGACACCGTTCTCGAGATCGCCCGCGACGCCGGCTACGGCGTCGAAGAGCTCCCCCTCAACCGTTACGACCTCTACACCGCCGACGAAGTCTTCCTCACCGGCACCGCTGCCGAGGTCGTGGCCGTCTCGAAACTGGACGGTCGCGCAATCGGCACCGGCGCAGCCGGCCCCGTGGCACGTGACCTGGCGACGCGATTCCGGGCCTACGTGACCCGCGGGGACTAGTCCGCCCGCCTCAACTATTGACGGGACTTGAACTTAGGCCCATATTAGGGCCCCTTTTGCCCCTGGGTCTCGAGGACGAGGTGATCTATGCCATGGCGCGTGATCGCCTACGGTAACCAGGTTTGGCACGTGGACGCCGTAGCCGAGCGGCGCGCCAACACGGAGGCCTGGCACCTGGTGCTGTCGTTTCGGCCCGCGTCGGAGCCCGGGCGGCGGCAATCGTTCTGGACGCCGTACCCGCTGGAGGCGACCTCGAAGTCCTCCTTGTTCATCCAGGCGGAGCGCATCCCCGACGCGGCGCTGTCGCAGGTGCTGGCCGAGCGCCTGGCGTGAGCACGCCGGACCTGCAGGACCTGCGCCGGATCGTCGGGGCGGTTGCGCGGCTCCGCGGCGAGACGGTGAAGGACGTGACGGTCCGATCGGACGTGCGCCACGTGAAGGTGGAGTTCGAAAGTGGGTTAATCCTCGTCATTTCAGGGGAGCGGGACGAGCAGGGGCGGCCCCGGCTCGAGGTGGACGTCGTGGAAGCCCCGCAGGACGCGGGCCTGAAGCACCAGATCGAAGTGCGGTTCGACTGAGGGTGCCGGTGGGCGAAGGACGTCTGCGGTTCGAGGAATTCGGGTTCCAGCGGCTTCCCAACGGGCGCTGCCGGGCCAAGGTCGTGCTGACGTGGTCCGACGGGCGGCGGTTCGAGGGCGGCTCCGACGGCGTGACGTCGCAGACGGGCGAGCTGCGTTGCTGCGCGGCGGCGGCGGTGCAGGCCCTCGAGCGGGCGGTGGAGCCGAAGCTGGCCTTCGAGCTGTTGGGTGTGAAGGCGGTGCGCGCCTTCGATGCGACGGTGGTGATCGTTTCGCTCTCGGCGCGCGCACCGGCAGAGGCGACACGGCTGGTGGGCTCCGCGCTGACGGAAACGGACCCGCCGCGTGGCGCGGCGCTTGCGGTGTTGAACGCGACGAACCGGCTCTTGGGGAACTTCCTGGCGACCCGATGAAGCGACGGCGGATGACCTGGCTCTGGATGGTGGCGGCGGCGGTGCTGGTGACCGGCTGCGCCTCCGCGGGCGCGCGCGCGTCCAGCGGGCCGCTCGCGTCTCCCGTGCGCGACACGACCGCGCTGGGTCAGGCGCGGGAGGCCGGCGTGGCGCTCGCCGGCGTGCAGCAGGATTCCGCCGCCGATCAGACCGCGCTGGACAGCCTGCACCGCCAGACACCGGCGGCGCCCTCCACATCCCCCACCGCGGTGGTCCCCGCTCCCGTGACCCCACCCCCAGCCGACGGGTCCCCGTCGTCCGAGACGCCCGTGCGCGGCGAAGAAGTGCAGCAGGAGGCGGAGCGGTTGTTCGGCGAGGAAGGTCGGACCGTGCTCGGCGCGTCGGACGAGGTGAGTGCGACGTTCGACATCGACGTCACCACCTTCTCCGGGAATCGCCGCGTCCTCGAATACCTCAAGTTCTTCCAGTACGACGCCCCGGACCGCTTCGCCATCTGGCTGTCGCGGCTGGGCCGCTACGAAGGCATGATCCGGGAGCGCCTGCGGGCGAAAAAACTCCCCGAGGACTTCGTGTATCTGACGCTGATCGAGAGCGGGCTCTCGAATACCGCCGTGAGCCGGGCGCGGGCCGTGGGGATGTGGCAATTCATGGCGAGCACCGGTCGGATGTACGGCCTCACCGTGGATCCCTGGGTGGACGAGCGGCGCGACCCCTTCCGTGCGACGGACGCGGCGGTGAGTCACCTGGCGGATCTGGTGCAGCGGCTCGGGAGCGTGTATCTCGCGGCGGCTGCGTACAACGCCGGAGCGGGCCGGATCGAGCGCGGCATCCGCCGCCTCCCCGGCGAGCCGGACTCGATCGGCGATCAGACGTTCTTCGAGATCGCCGACCGCCGCTATCTGCGGCGCGAGACTCGCGACTACGTGCCGAAGCTCATCGCCGCCGCGCTGATCGCGAAGCAGCCGGCGCGGTACGGTTTCACCGACATCGAGCGGTTGGAGCCGCTCCTGTTCGACGAGGTCACGATCCCGGATGCCACGGGGCTGGACGTGCTGGCGCGCCTGGCCGATACGACCGTCGCCGCCCTGCTCGAGCTTAACCCGCACTTCGTCCGCGGCATCACGCCGCCGGGCCGTAGCGTGCTGGTGCGGGTGCCCCGGGGGACCGGGGCGCGCGTGGCGGAGCGCTACGCCGAGCTCCCGGTCACCGAGCGGATCACCTTCGTCGACCACTACGTGGCGGCGGGACAAACGCTGTCGGATATTGCGCGCCGCTATCGCGTCACCGTGGCGATGTTGCAGGGCGCGAACCCCCACTTGCGTCCCCAGGCGCTGCGTGTCGGTCAGCGCATCATCGTCCCCATGAGCGGCCGTGTGGTACCGGCCTCGGCGTGGAGCACGCCGCCCGAGCCGCGCTACCGCCGCGTGGCGGGCGTCGGTGCGGGAGGGGCCCGGCACCGCGTGAGGGCCGGCGAAACGCTCAGCTCGATCGCGCGCGGCTACGGCGTCGGGCTCGGGGCGTTGCTCAATGCCAATGGGATGACGATGGGGAGCGTGATCCGACCGGGAGACGTGCTGCGGATACCGGGCAGGTAGTCGGACGTCATACGACGGTACGTTGTACGAAGAAAACAACGACGCCACGCTGCATCATCGTGCAACGTGGCGTCGTCGCGTCGTATGACGGGGTTTAGCGGTGTCTGAACCCTTTCATGACCGAGGTCGCATACCCGTTCTGCGGGTCGCGGCCGGCGCCCAGCAACTCCTCGACCTTTCCGGGGCCGCGGTTGTAGGCGAGCAACGCCAGAGACATGTTGCTCGGATAGCGATCGAGCAGGTCCCGCAGATAGCGGAACCCGATCCGCAGATTCGTATCGCGGTCGTAGAGCTGCTCGGCGGTCAGGCCGGGCTCGTACAGCCGGGCGGTGCTGGGCAGCACCTGGGTGAACCCGAGGGCGCCCACTTTGCTCTTGGCCCGCTGCGTGAATCCGGACTCGACCTTGACCAGGCGGAAGGCCAGGCCGGGGTCGATCCCCTCGCTCAGCGCGACGTCGTAGATCGCGGTCGCCAGGTCGGCGGGGATCCGGTAATGGGCCGAGTACTGGATGATGGCGTTGGCGCGCTCGAGCTGCAGCCGGGCGACTTCCAACTCGCCCTGCTTCGCGTCGAGTTGCTGCCGCAGCGTGCGCAGCTCACCCAACAGCTCGGTGCCGGAGCCTGCGCCCGGCGTGCGGTCGGCATCGGCCGACGCGCCGCGGGCCCACCCCCCGACGGTGCTCACCAGCAGGGCGCCGACCAGAATCATGCCGCCCCGCAGCATCAGACGCTGAGTTTTCGTGTCCATACCCCTCGCTTGTGAGTCTCCGTGCCCGCACCAACTTGCGGTGCGGCCGTCAAACGCCGCTCAAGGCTGACGCGGCACCTTTTGCTTCTCCACCAGATGCACGTCCGCAATCACCATCGCGGGATCGGCGGCCTTCACCATGTCGTACACGGTGAGCAACGCCACCGACACCGCCGTCAACGCTTCCATTTCCACGCCCGTCCGTCCCACTGCCTTCACGGACGCCCGGACCCGCACCCCCGGCAGCGTCTCGTCCAGGCTCGCCTCGACCGCGACGTGGTCCAGACCGAGCGGGTGGCACAGCGGGATCAGCTCCGCCGTCCGTTTTGCCGCCAGGGTCCCCGCCACCTCGCTCACCGCCAGCACGTCGCCCTTGGCCACCGCCTCGTCCGCAACGAGCCGGAACGCTTCGGGCGTCATGCGGATCGCGCCCGCGGCCACCGCGGTGCGGGCGCTGATCGGCTTGTCGCCGACGTCCACCATGCGGGCACGGCCCGCCTCGTCCAGATGCGACAGCTTCATGAGGCCGCCGCCAAATCCTCCGCCAATACGGCGCTGAGGAGTTGCGGATTCACGTTGCCCTGCGCCATCTCGCGCGCGTCCATCACACGGGCGATCGCCTCGACCAGCTTTCCGGTTTCCCCGCCGCGCCGCGCTTCCGCACGCAGCCGGCTTGCCAGGGCGTCGAGCATCTCGGTGAAGCCGCCGCGCGCCTGAAACGGCATCTGGCTCAGCGCGAAGGCGTGCCCTCCCTTTAAGAGCCGGTCCGCCAGCTCGGGGCCACGTCCCCCAGACTCTGCCTCCCCCCCAGTAGCAAGGAGCCTGCCAATACACCCCTCGGCAGCGCTAACTCGTTGTGTCAATTCGGCTTTTGCCTTCAAGCCAAGTACCTGCTGCGCGAAAGCTGTCACGGCACTGTCGGCGATTCGCGCCACGCGCACTCGCACAACGCGGGACAGGATCGTCGGCAACAGGGCGTCGGGATCGGCCGCCGTCAGCACGAACACCGTATCGGCCGGCGGCTCCTCGAGCGCCTTCAATAACGCGTTTGCGGCCGCCTCGGCTCCCTGCTGTGGGACAAGGCGCTCCGCGTCACCCACGATGAACACCTTGCCTCTGCCCAGGGCCGGAGTCAGGGCCAACCGCCGCAGCAGCAGCCGCACGGCCGCGATGCCGTGGCTCGCTAACCCCCCCGGAGCCTGGTACAAGGGCTGCTCGCGACGGGCCGCCATCTCCTCGGCGAGCGCCTCGGCGACCAGGTCCACCTGCTTGTCCGCGTCGGCTCCTTTTCTCGAGAGCTCGACCGGAACGAACCAGTGCACGTCCGGATGCTGCAGGGTCAGAACCAGACGACAGTCCTGGCACTGCCCGCAGGGCTCGTTCTTCCCCCTGTTGCGACAAAGCAACAGCTGAGCCAGCCAAAGCGCTAGGCGCTGCTTGCCGACGCCCCGCGGACCTTCAAACAGGAGCGATTGCGGCAACCGGCCGGAGGCGGAGGCGCCTGCCAGCCGGTTCTGCAGCCCCTCATGCCCGAACAGGGGGGGTAGAGGCATGGCTCAAATCTACCCCGGGGTGGGTTTGCGGTGGTGTATTCGCGGCATAAGCCCTTTAGCAGGAACGCATTGGGACATGTGTCCAGGCCTTGCGCCAAGCTAAATGCCGTATTCACAATGCAATACGACGCAAAGCGAGTACACACTCGCGAGATAATGCCCAAAATATCTGCGTTTTCGGCTGATTTTCGGGTCAGCGCGGTTGATCGAGGACGTCCCGCACCTTCCGCAGCAAGGCGCCCGGGTGGAACGGCTTCTGAAGGTAGTTCAGGCCTGCCTCGAGTATGCCGTGCCGAACCACGGCGTCGTCGGTGTAGCCGGACATGAAGAGCACGCGCAGGTCGGGACGCCCGGTAACGGCTCGCTCGGCGAGCTCGCGTCCGCTCATCCCCGGCATGACGACGTCGGTGAGCAGCAGGTCCACGCTCACCTGGCCGCCCTTGAGGAGCGTGAGGGCGACTCCCCCCTCCGGGGCTTCGATCACGGTGTAGCCGTTCCGCTGGAGCAGCTGGCGGGTCACGGCACGAACGGCGGACTCGTCCTCGACGAGCAGAATCCGCTCGGTGCCGCGCAGATTCTGCGGCCGGGCAGTACTCGGCGCCTCGAGCGGTTCGGCGGGCTCGTCGACGCGCGGCAGGTAGACCTTGAACGTCGTGCCCCGGCCCAGCTCCGAATACACCCAGATGTGCCCGCCGGTTTGTTTGATGATGCCGTACACCGTCGCGAGCCCCAGCCCAGTGCCTTTCCCCAGCCCCTTCGTCGTGAAGAACGGCTCGAACAGGTGCGCCTGCGTTTCCGCGGTCATCCCGGCACCGGTGTCGGTCACGGCGAGGAGCGCGTACGGCCCGGGGGTGACGGCCCGGTGCTCCTCGGCGTACGTCTCGCGCAGCTCCACGTTGTGCGTTTCGATCGTGAGCCGGCCTCCCTCGGGCATCGCGTCGCGGGCGTTCACGGCGAGATTGAGGATCACCTGCTGCAGCTGGCCGGGGTCGGCGCGGACATGCCCCAAGCCGGGCTCCAAGACGCTGGTGAGCAGGACGTCCTCGCCGATCAGCCGCCGCAGCAGCTTCTCGATGTCGAGCACCAGGGCGTTGAGGTCGAGTACCTTGGGCTGCATCACCTGGCGGCGGCTGAAGGCCAGGAGCTGCTGGGTCAGCGCCGCGGCGCGTTCGGCGGCGCGATGGATCTCGTCCACGTCATGGCGCCGCGGGTCGTCCGGCGCCAGATCGGCGAGCAGCAGGTCGGTGTAGCCGCCGATGGCGGTCAGGATGTTGTTGAAGTCGTGCGCCACGCCGCCCGCCAGGCGTCCGACGGCCTCCATTTTCTGCGCCTGGATGATCTGCTCCTGCAGGCTGCGCCGCTCCGAGACGTCGCGGTAGTTGTTGACGATGGCCCCGACGCTGGGGTCGTCGAGCAGATTGGTGAAGATCCCTTCCAGGTAGCGCCACGATCCGTCTCGGTGGAGCACGCGCGCCGACACGTCCACGCGGACCCGGGGGTGCATCATCGCCTCGGTGAGGCGCGCGACGACGGCCTCGCGGTCGTCGGGGTGGATCAGCTCGAAGGCGTTGCGCCCCACGAAAGCGGGGAGCTCGTAGCCGAGGATGCGACTCGTGGCCGGGCTGCCGTACAGGATCGTGCCGTCGGCCGCGAACAGTGCGATCGCGTCCCAGCTGTGCTCGACCAGGGCGCGAAAGCGCTGCTCGCTGGCGCGGAGCGCCGCCTCCGCGGCCGTCTTCTCCTCCCGGCTGCGGCCCATCGCCAGCGCCCCGCGCACCGCGGGGCCCAGGCGCGCGAGGTGCGTCTTGAGCACGTAATCGGCGGCCCCGGCCTTGATGCACTCGGCGGCGGTCTCCTCATCGAGGGTGCCGGTGACGATGATGAGCGGCGTGAGGGGGGACTCTTGTTGGAGAATCTCGAGCGCGGCCATCCCGCCGAACCCGGGAATCGAATAATCGGCCAGAACGATGTCGGGGGTGAACGCGCGCAGCTCGCGGCGGAAGGCCTCTTCCGTCTGGACCAGACGGGTCTCGCACTCGAGCTCGGCGCGCTTGAGCTCCCGTGCCGCGAGCGCCGCGTCGCTGTCGCGGTCCTCGAGGAGCAGGACCCGCAGAGGCGCGGTCATGCCCCTATTGCGGCGGGTGGTTCAGGAGCAGCCAGTAGAGGCCGACGTCGGAGACGGCGCGGGCGAAGGCCTCGAAGTCCACCGGCTTGACGATGTAGCTGTTCGCTCCCAGCCGGTACGCCCGCGCGATGTCCGGCTCCTCGCGGGACGACGTCAGCACCACGACGGGGATCGTCTTGGTCCGGTCATCCTCTTTGAGCCGCCGCAGCACCTCGAGACCGTCCACCTTGGGCAGTTTGAGGTCGAGGAGAATCACCTTGGGGACGACCCCGATCTCACGCAGTCCGTGCGGCGTTTCGCCGAAGAAGAACTCCAGCGCTTCGGCGCCGTCGTGGCACGTGAACACCTGGTTCGCCAGGTTCCGCTGCTTGAGCGCCCGCAGCGTGAGCTCGGCGTCCTGCGGATTGTCCTCGACGAGCAGGATCTCCACCTCGTGTGCGTGCATTATGCCCCTGGCGCTCCCGGCAGCGTGAAATAGAACGTGGCGCCCTCGTCCACCCTCCCCTCCGCCCACACCCGCCCGCCGTGGCGGTGGATGATGCGCTGGACGATCGCGAGCCCGACCCCGGTCCCCTCGAACTCGTCGAGGCGGTGCAGGCGCTGAAACACGCCGAACAGCTTGCCGGCGTAGCGCTGGTCGAATCCGGCCCCGTTGTCCTTCACAAAATACACGGTCTCACCTCCGTCGGCGCGGGTGCCCACCTCGATCCGCGCCGCCGGCCGGCGGCGGGTGAACTTGACCGCATTCTGCAGCAGGTTCGTGATGGCCTGGCGCAGCAGGTCCCGGTCGCCGCGGGCCGGGGGCAACCGGTCGACCGCGACCTCGAGGGCCCGGTCCTCCTCGGCCCGCCGAAGCCCGTCCGCGATGCCGCGCACCAGCTCCGTCATGTCCACCCGGGTCGTGTCCAGCTCCTTGCGGCCGAGCCGCGAGAAGGCCAGGAGGTCATCGATCAACTGGCCCATCCGCTTGGTGTTGTCGTCGATCACGCCGAGGAGCCGCTGCGCCTCGGGATCGAGCTGGGCCCGGTGGTCCTCGATGAGGATGCGGGCGAAGCCGTGGATGGCGCGCAGCGGCGCCCGCAGGTCGTGCGACACCGAATATGAGAAGGACTCCAGCTCGGCGTTCGTCTCCCGCAGCGCCGCCTCGATGCGCTTGCGCTCGGTGATGTCGCGGATGATGCCGGTGAACGCGATGCCGGCCGGCGTGTCTGCGGTGGCCAACGACAGCTCGAGGGGGAACTCCCTTCCGTCCTTGCGCCGTCCCTCCAGCTCGACCGTCCGGCCCACGACCCGGGCGTCCCGGGTGGCGACGTAGCGCGCGATCCCCTGCCGGTGAGGGTCGCGATAGCGCTCGGGCATCAGCATCGTGAGCGGCTGGCCGAGCACCTCGTTCGGCGCGTACCCGAACATCCGCGCGGCGCCGGGATTCCAGTAGGTGATGTTTCCCTCGGCGCTGGCGGCGATGATCGCGTCGTACGCGGTCTCGGTCACGCCGCGCAGCCGGGTCTCGCTTTCTTGCAGCTCGTGCGTCCGCGCCGCCACCTGCGCCTGCAGGGCGCGCATGCGGCGGCTCAAGCCCCAGGTCGCGGCCGCGCCGGTCACGACCAGAAGGAGCCCCACGGTGCCCATCCGCAGCAGGAAGGTGTGCGCCGGCGCGAGCACCGGGGCTCGGGGGAACTCGACCAGGACCATCCAGGGCGTCGCGGGGATGCGTGCCGGCGCCGCCAGGTAGCGCGCCCCGCCTTCGCGGCGGTACTCGATGAGGCCATGGGCGTCGCCCACGTCCACCGGCGGGCCGGGCACGACGGCGCTGAAGTCGGTCCAGAGGTCCCCGTCGGCGTTCCCGAAGTAGAGCGCCGCATCGGAGCCGATCAGCTGGGCGAGCTGCCGGCCGCCCTGTGACGAGCCGGAGATGCGGCGCAGCCGCACGACGTAGCCGAGCAGCTCGCCCCGGTCGCGCACCGGGGCGATGACAGGATAGACCAGTGTGTCGCTCCCCCCCAGGTGCCGGATCGCACCGATGGTGGGCGTGGCCGTCGTGTCGAGCGACCGGAGCAGCGATTGCGCGGTCTCACGCGGAAGGGGCGGAAGATCCGCCCGCGTGGTCAACGCGCGGGTGCCGTTCGCGTCCCACAGCTCCGTCGCCACCACCATCTGCGTGGTGGCGGGGGGTGGCTGGAGCGCGGTGAGCGCGTCCGCCCGCACGCCCGCGAACGGGGCGCGCAGGTAGCTCCGGACGGCAGGGCTCTCGGCCACGCCCCGCGCGTTGGTCACGAGCTGCCGGACCGAGGCGCCCAGCAGGTCAACGAGCTGGCTGGTCACCCGTTGCAGGCGTTCGTTCGCACCGCTGACCGCCGAACCGCGCACTTGCCGATATGCGGCCCACGTGAACCCGGCAACGACGATGGCCAGGAGCCCCGTGAACAGCAGCGGGAGCTTGCGCTCGATCGACCAGTTCCAGACACGCCATGGCATCGGACGGACGCCCTCGTTCCGGGAGAGGGAGGGGGGCTGCGCTGAACTTCATATTAAGCGGCTAGCGGCCGTCGAGCACCTCGCGCACCTTGCGGGCGACGGCCTCGGTAGTGAACGGCTTCGCCAGGTAGGCGACGCCGCTGTCGAGCACCCCGTGGTGCACGATCGCCTTGTCGGCGTATCCCGACATGAAGAGGACCCGCAGGTCGGGACGCTCCGCTTGCAACGCCTGGGCGAGCGACCGGCCGTCCATCCCGGGGATAATGACGTCGGTGAGCAGTAGGTGGATCGGTCCGGGGTGGCGGCGGGCGACGGCGAGCGCGGCTGCGCCCCCATCGGCTTCCAGCACCGTGTACCCGCGGCCGGCGAGGGCGCGCTGCGCGAGCCGGCGCAGCTGCTCATCGTCCTCGGCCACCAAGACGGTCTCGACGCCGTCGAGCCCACCGGCGCGCGCCGCGTTGGGCGCCTCGTCGACCGTCGCGTCCACGGCGGGGAAGTGAATCTTGAACGTCGTGCCGCGGCCGGGCTCGGAATACAGCCATATGTTGCCGCCGCTCTGTTTCACGATGCCGTAGACGGTCGAGAGCCCCAACCCCGTTCCCTTGCCGGGCTCCTTGGTCGTGAAGAACGGCTCGAAGATCCGCGCCTTGGTCTGCTCGTCCATGCCGGTGCCGGTGTCGCTCACGGCGAGCATCACGTAGCGCCCGGGAGCGACGCCCACGTGCCGGGTCGCGTAATGCTCGTCGAGGGCGACGTCGGCGGTCTCGATCGTCAGCTTGCCGCCCTGGGGCATCGCGTCGCGCGCATTGATCGCAAGGTTCAGGATGACCTGCTCGAGCTGGTTGGGGTCGGCGCGGACGGCGTTCAAGGCGGGCGCCAGCGCGGTTGTGAGCTCCACGTTCTCGCCGAGGAGGGGGCGCAGCATCTTGTCCAGGTTCTCGACGAGGGCATTCAGGTCCAGGACCCGCGGCTCGAGCACCTGCTTGCGGCTGAAGGCGAGCAGCTGCCGGGTCAGCTGCGCCGCGCGGCGGGCGGCCTTGCGGATCTCCTCGACGTCCTCGAGGCGTGCATCGCCCGCAGGCAACGCGTCGCCCAGCAGGTCGGCGTAGCCGTGAATCGCCGTGAGGATGTTGTTGAAGTCGTGCGCCACGCCACCCGCCAGCTGGCCGATCGCTTCCATCTTTTGGGCCTGGCGCAGCTCCTCCTCGAGCTGCCGGCGCTCGGTGATGTCGGTGGTGAGCGCCAGGATGTGCGGCGCGCCGTCCAGCTCGATGCGCTCGGCCGAGTAGAGCAGGGTGCGGAGCGCCCCCGCTTTCGTCCGAAACTCGAGCTCCAGGGTCTCCAGGGGGCCGCCGGCTTGCACCGCGGACAGGACGCGCACGCGATCGGCCGGGTCGCGCCACAAGCCCACGTCCACGGTGTTGCGTCCTACCACCTCGTCGCGCGCGTACCCGAGGGTGCGGAGAAAGGTCTCGTTCACGTCCACGAGCATGCCGTCGAGCGTCGTGATCGCCATCCCCGACGGGTTGGCGTAAAACGCCTTGGCGAACTTCGCTTCCGAGGCGCGCAGCGCCTTCAGGGCGGCCTCCGTCGTCTCGCGCGCCCGGCGCCGCTCGAGGGCGCTCGCCACCGCGCCCGGCAGGCGGGTCAGGTGGCTCTTGAGGACGTAATCGGAGGCGCCCGACTTCATGTATTCGGCCGCGGTTTCCTCGTCGAGACTGCCGGTGACGACGATGACCGGCGTGAGGGGCCGCACCTCACGGACGATTCGCAGCGTGTCGCGCGCCGTGAACGACGGCATCGAGTGATCGGTGAGGACGAGGTCGGGCTCGAACGATGTCAGCGCCGCGCGCAGCGCGCGCTCGGAGTCGACCCGGAGCATCGTGCCGGCCACGTCTTCCGCCCGCAGCTGGCGCTCGATCAGGATGGCGTCGGCGGGGTTGTCCTCGGCGAGCAGGATCCGGAGCGTCATCGCGCTCGCTCCGCCGACGCCCGCTGCAGCTCTCCCAGAATCGCGGGGATTCGCGGGAACTCCGTCGCCTTATCGAGGAACCAGTCCGCTCCGGCGGCGAACCCGCGTGCCCGGAGCTGGGGGTAGGCGTAGCTCGTCAACACCACGACGGCGGGCGGGGGCCTGAGCGCCTTGGCCGCTCGAATGACCTCGAACCCGTCGCCGTCGGGCAGGCGCAGGTCGACCAGGACGGCGTCGGGGAGCCGGCCGGGAATGTGCGCGACGGCGTCGGCGACGCTGCCGGCCTCACCGGCGACGACCACGCCGCGCAGCTCGGTGAGCATCGCGACCAATCGGCTCCGGATGACCTCCGAGTCCTCGACGACGAAGACGCGAAGACGTCGCACGCCTCGCATGATGTCACAAGGTGGCGCACCATCGAGCGACGACCAGCGGTTTTCCCTGTGCGAAGGCGGTGACCCGGGTGTCGGTCGTGTCTGACAGCCGGCGTTCAGCCGATCAGGCCGTGCTCCAAGGCGTAGCGCACCAAATCGGCATTGGTGCGCAGCCGCAGCTTGCGAAGGATCCGGGTCCGGTAGGTGCTGACGGTCTTGGGGCTGACGCGGAAGATCGCCGCGACTTCCTTATTACTCTTGCCGGCGCCGAGAAACCGGAGCACGTCGTGCTCGCGGGCGGAGAGACCGTGGCGGGGGCGGGGGAAGTGGCCCGTCGCCACCTCGGCGGCGAGCCGCTCGGCCAGCGTTGGGGTGACGTAGTTCCCCCCGGCGTGCACCTTGCGCAGGGCGGCCACCAGTTCCGCGCCGCTCCGCGTTTTGTCCACGTAACCGGCGGCCCCTGCCTGGAGGGCGCGCAGCGCGATCTCGCCTTCCGGGTGGACGCTCACCACGAGCACGCGAACGCCGGGATGGATCTCCCGGAGGCGCGCCAGGAGCGGCAGGAACCCGGGCCCGGGCATGGTCACGTCGAGGACGACGACGTCGGCCGGGGTGGTGGGGAGCCGGGCGAGCAGGTCGTTACCGTCGACCGCTTCGCCGACGACGTCGAAATCGGGCTCCTCGGCGACGAGCTGGCGGAATCCCGCACGCACGAGCGGGTGGTCGTCGGCGATGAAGAGCCGGATCATGCGGCGATCGGCATGAACACGCGCACGGTCGTGCCGCGTCCCGGTGCGCCGTGGACGATGACCTGCCCGTGCCAGGTCAGCGCCCGTTCCCGCATGCCCAGCAGGCCGAGGGTGCGGCGGTTGTGAGCTTCATCGGCGGTGATCCCGCGGCCGTCGTCGGTCACGACCAGCTCCAGGGCGGTGGGGACCACGTGGAAGCGGATGTCGACGTGGCGCGCGCGCGCATGCCGCGCCACGTTGGTCAGGGCTTCCTGCAGGATCCGGAACACGGCGGTCGCCTGGGCGGTGTCGAGTCTCGGCTCGGTGCCGGTCACGCTCACGTCGCACCGGAGGTGGGCGCGTTTCTGAAAATCGGCCGCGAGCCACCGGATGGCCGCGGGGAGGCCGAGGTCGTCGAGCACGCCGGGACGCAGCTCGGCCACGATGCGGTGCATCGCGTCCATCGTGGCGTCGATCACCCCCTCCATGCTCTGGAGCTTGGGGCGCAGCGTCGCCGGCCGTGCGGGCAGCTTCTTCGCCAACCAGGCGAGATCCATCTTCAGGGCGGTGAGCGCTTGACCGAGCTGATCGTGGATCTCGCGGGCGATCCGGCTGCGTTCCTCCTCGCGAATCTGCTCCAGGCGCGCGGCCAGGTTGCGCAGCTGGGCCTCGACGCGCTTCCGCTCCGTGACGTCCAGCATCGAGCCGACCATGCGGACCGGCCGGCCGCCGGCGTCGTAGATCACGTACCCGCGGTCGTAGATGTCGGCGTACGTCCCGTCACGCCTCCGAAACCGGTACTCGTCGGACCAGAAGGTGCCGCCTCCGTCGATCACGCTTCGGATCTGGGTGATCACCCGCTCCCGGTCGTCGGGGTGCAGGCGGCTGTGCCAGGAGTCGCTCCCGGGCTCCAGCTCTTCGGGCGGGTACCCGAAGAGCGTCTGAACGCCCTCCCCCCACCACAGGGCGTCAGTGAGCAAGTCCCAGTCCCACACGGCATCGGTGGTCGCGCGACTGACGAGGCGCAGACGCTCTTCAGAATCGCGCAACGCCCGCTCCGCCAGCTTCCGCTTGGTGACGTCGCGTGTGATGCCCAGCAGGGCGGTGATCGTGCCGCCCGGGTCGCGCAGCGGCACGGCGTGCGTTTCGAGCCAGCGCCGCGTTCCCTTGAGACCGATGACCTCGAACTCGAGCGTGCCGGACTCACCTTGAAAGACGCGGCGCGTGAGTGCGGAGAATGCGTCGCGCTGCTCGGGCGCCACGATGGCCAGCACGCGCTCGCCCACGACCTGCTCCGGCGCATCCGCCTCGATCATGGCGAGTCCGGCGGGGTTCATGGTCAGGAGCCGGCCCTCCGCATCGAGCAGCTTCACGCACTCGGGCTCCGCGTCGATGATGGCCCGCAGCCGGGTCTCATTCTCCGCCAGGCGCGCTTCGGCGCGCTTGCGCTCGGTGATGTCCACGGCCACGCCCATGCCGTAGATGACCGCGCCGGCGGCGTCGCGTATCGGAAGGAGGTGCACGGCATGCACGCGGCCGCCGAACGTGTCCTCGAAGTTGACGACCTGCCCCGCCAGGGCGGCGCGACGGTAGGGGGCCAACCGCTCGCACACGTCGGCGGGGAGGACCTCCCAGATCGTGCGCCCCTCGAGGGCCTCCTTGGACATGCCGACGCGCTCCAGGCTGGCGCCGTCCACGAGCACGTACCGCAGGTCGTGGTCGTACAGGAACACGGACGTGTCCGGGAGGTTCGTGACCAGCGCGCGGTAGCGCGCCTCGCTGCGCCGCAGCGCTTCTTCGGACGTGCGGCGCTCGGTGATGTCCTGCACGAAGGCTTCGAAGTACCCGGAGGCCGCGTGCGCGCTGATCTGCACCCAGAGCGGCGTGCCGTCGCGTTTCTTCCATTGGACTTCGACCGTCCAGGGCGCGTCCGAGTGCTCGTAGCGGGCGACGAGGGCGCGGCGCTCCTCACCGTGCAAATAGACGTCGCGCGCGAGGTCGAGGGCGCGCAGGTCCTCGGGGCGGTCGTATCCCAGCATCGCGGCGAGCGCCGAATTGGCGAGGACGATGCGGCCCTCGGGCGTGGACCGGAAGATGCCGATCGACGCGAGCTCGAAGATCTCGCGGTACTGCCGCTGGGACTCGCGCAGCGCCTGCTCGGCCGCCTCGAGCGCAGCGCGCAGATCCTGCGTCATGTGTCCAGCACGTCGCGCACCTTGCGGGCGAGGCTCTCCGGGCCGAACGGCTTCTGGAGGAACGCGCTTCCCGGGGTGAGCCGGCCGCCGTGGACGACGGCGTCCCCCGGGTACCCCGACATGTACAGGACGCGGATGCCGGCCCGCCGGGCGGCGAGCTGCGCCGCCAGCTCTCGCCCGCTCATCCCGGGCATCACGACGTCGGTCAGGAGCAAATGGAGCGGCCCGCCGTGTCGCTCCACCAGGCGGAGCGCGTCCGCCGGGTCGGCCGCGGCCAGCACGGTGTACCCTTGGCCTTCGAGCGCCCGGCGGCTGAGCGCCAGCACCGCCTGGTCGTCCTCGACAATGAGCACCGTTTCCGATCCGCCCGTCGCCGCCGGGCGCGACGCCGACGTGGGAAGGGAGGGGGATTCGGGGGGCGTGGCGAGGCGCGGCAGGTACACCTTGAAGCTGCTGCCGTGGCCGGGCTCGGTGTAGACGGAGATGTGGCCGCCGCTCTGCTTCACGATGCCGTACACGGTCGCGAGCCCCAGCCCGGTGCCCTTGCCGACCTCCTTCGTGGTAAAGAAGGGCTCGAACAGGTGGGCGCGGACGGATGCATCCATGCCCGTTCCCGTGTCCGTCACCGAGAGCATCGCGTACGCGCCGGCCGCGGCGTCGAGGTACTGCTCGGCGGACGGGGCGTCGAGATCGACATTCGCGGTCTCGATCGTGAGTCGGCCACCGTCGGGCATCGCGTCACGCGCGTTGACGACGAGGTTGACGATCACCTGCTCGATCTGGCTGGGGTCCGCCCGCACCCGGCCCAGCCCGGGCGCCAGCACCGCCGCCAGGGCGATGTGCTCGCCGATGAGGCGGCGCAGCATCCGGTCCATGTCGGCCACGACCACGTTCAAGTCCAGCACCTCGGGCTGCAGCAACTGGCGCCGGCTGTAGGCGAGCAGCTGGCGGGTCAGGCCGGCGGCCCGCTCCGAGGCCTTGCGGATCTCCTCGACGTCGGCGCGGCTGGCGTCGCCGGGGGGCAGGTCGCGCAGCAACAGCTGCGTGTTGCCCAGGATCGCGGTGAGCAGGTTGTTGAAGTCGTGCGCGATCCCCCCCGCCAGCTGGCCCACCGCCTCCATCTTCTGCGCCTGCCGGAATTGCTCTTCGAGATGACGCTGCTCCGTGACGTCGCGTTGGCTGCCCCACACCCGCACCAGGCACCCATCTTCCACGAAGCCGACCACGTTGTTCAGGAACACCCGCGGGCGTCCCTCGCGATCGCGCTCGTGCGTCTCGGAGTCGGTCAGGCGGTACCCCGAGCGGACGAAGGCGAGGACCTGCCGCCGGTTCGTCGCGTCGGTGCGGTCGTGCAGGTCGGCGAGCCGCGTCCCGATCATGTCCCGGGCGGCGGTGAACCCGTACATCCGGGCCATCGCGTCGTTGCACTCGGCGAGCACGCCGGTCTCGTAGATCCGATCCACGAGCTGCTCGTCCGACAGCGTAAGCGGGACCGGCGGATTGAACTCGAGTCGGGAGACGCCCTCCGAGCTTTGCTCGATGAAGGTGCGATACCGCTCCTCGCTCTGCCGCAGCGCCTCGTTGGCCCGCTTGTGATCGGTGACGTCCATCCCCAATGCGAGCCATCCGCCCTGCGCCAGCGGCACGTTGGCCCACGTCGTATCGACGACGCGGCCCTCGCGCGTCCGCGTGCGGAAGTCGGTCCACAGGCCCGTCGGGTTGCCGACGGATTCGCGCACGCGCTGCTGGTCGGCGGGGTCGGGGTACATCGCGGCGAAGATATCGCGGTGGCGCGTGTCCTCCATCGTGTAGCCCAGGACCCGCGTCCATTCGCGGTTGGTCCATTGGACGCGCCGGCCCTCGGCGTCGAGGAAAGCCAGCATCACCGGGATGTTCTCCACGATCTGCCCCAACAGTTCGGTCTGCTGGCGCAGCGCCTCCTCCGCACGCTTGCGCTCGATCGCCATGGCCATTTGCGCGGACACGAACGTCAGCATGTCCAGGTCGGCCTGGCCGTACCGTGTGCCTTCGGAGTACGTCTGGGTTACGACGACACCGATCGTCCGATCCTTGACCTGGAGCGGCACACCGAGCCAGTCGATCGAGGGCGCCCCGATCAGCTCCGCCTCCCCGGCGTCGACCAGGCCCTCGTAGACCTCGGGAGTCGCGAGCAGCGGCTTCCCCGTGCGGAGGACGTACTCGGTGAGCCCCTTGCGCAGCGGGCGGGGTTGCACGTCGCAAGTCGCGTCGTACTCGTCCACGAAGTAGGGGAAGCTGAGCCGCTCCGCCTCGGGGTGGTACAGCGCGACGTAGAAGTTGCGCGCCGGCATCAGCTCACCGACGATTTCGTGCAACGCCCGAAGCAGCTCCTGCAGATTGCCCGCGGTCTGGGACGTGTAGGAGATGCGGTACACGGCCTGCTCCACGCGCTCGGCGCGGCGGCGCGCCGTCACGTCCCGGAAGCTCCACACCCGGCCGACCGCCGCGCCGTCCAACCGCTGCGGCATCGAAAAGCGCTCGAAGATGCGCCCGTCCTTGAACAGGAGCTCGTCGGAGCTTTCGGCCTCCGGGTGCGCGTAGAGCTCCCGCACCTTGTCGGCGAAGGCCCGCGGGTCCGCGAGCTGGTCGCTCACGTGCGCGAGCAAACGCTTTTCGTCGCGGGTGCCGAGCAAGGCCGGCGGAAGGCGCCACAGCTCGCTGAAGCGCCGGTTGCAGGTGACGATCCTGCCGTGGCGGTCTACGACCAGGATGCCGTCGGCGGTCGATTCCAGCGTGGACTGGAGCAGCGAGACGGTGAGCGCGTCCCCGGCCGGCGGTGCGGGAGTGGCCGGGGAGGGGGGGGAGGAGGGGGAAGCGCGCCGCCGCTGAGCCATCGCACCAGAATCTATATCATGGCTGGGCGCGGGGTGACCGCCGTCACCGCGGGGTGGGCCACTTGGGGGCGAACTTGAGAGCCCTTTCCCACGGGGCGGCAATGCGGCTCAGCAAGTCGACGTGGCCGACCCCGGGCGATTCCGAGCCCAGTCGAGCCGAACAACAGTTGCGGGCGGCCGCGCGGCAGCAGGAGGCCGTCGCCCGCCTGGGCCAGCACGCCCTCGCCGGAGCCCCCCTGGCCGATCTCCTCCAGACTGCGACCACCCTCGTCACCCGGGGCCTCGACGTCGAATTCAGCGATCTGCTGGAGCTGAAGGCGGAACGCGGCTGTCTCTTGCTGCGCGCGGGCGAGGGCTGGCGCGAGGGCTGCGTCGGTCGCACCCTCGTCCCGGCGGATGCGACGGGATTAGCCGGGTACGCCCTCACGGCGCCGGGGCCCCTCGTCGTCGAGGATCTCCCATCGGAGACGCGGTTCACGGGGCCGGCGCACGCCGTGGACCATGGCATCGTGAGCGGGTTGAGCGTGGTGGTCCAGGGGCGGGATCGCCCCTGGGGCGTGCTGGGCGGCTACAGCGCCCACCGCCGCGACTTCGCGGCTCCGGACATCCTGTTCGTGCAGGCGTTGGCACACGTGCTCGCGACGGCCATCGAGCGCGCCCGCGCGGAGGACGCGATGCGGGCGAGCGAAGAGCACTACCGCTCCCTCATCGAGAACGCTTCGGACATCGTCACGATCGTCGGCGACGACGGCATCCTTCGGTACACGAGTCCGTCGGTGCAGCGCCTGCTCGGCTACGGCGCGAGCGAGCTGTTGGGGCGGAGCGCATTCGAGCTGATTCATCCGGACGATCTCGCGGACGTCATCGAGGCGCTCGGGAACGCGATCGAGCGGCCCGGCACCCCCCAGCGCGCGACGTTCCGATTCAAGCACGTCGACGGGTCCTGGCGCGTGCTCGAGTCCATCGGCCAGGCGAAGCTCGATCGCCCCAACGCCTATACCGTCGTGGTGAACTCGCGAGACGTCTCCGAGCGCGTGCGCCAGGAGCACGCGCTGCGCGCCAGCAAGCACCGGCTCCGGACCGTGGTCGCCGGCGCGCCGGTGGTGCTCTTCGCGCTCGACCGGGACGGTACGTTCACGATGGCGGAGGGGAAGGGGCTGCAGGCCCTGGGGGTGCGCCCGGGCCAGCTCGTGGGCCGGTCGTTCTTCGAGCTGCTGGCGGGTCTGCCCCAGGCTCTGGCCGAGCTCAAGCGCGCGCTCGCGGGCGAGGCCTTTACCTCCACGGTCGAGATCTTCGGCTTCGAGTTCGAGGCGTGGTATTCGCCGGTGCGGGAGCGCGACGGCACGGTCTCGGGGGTCGTGGGCGTCGCCACCGACATCACGCAGCGGCGCCGGGCCGAAGCCGCACTCCGGCGCTCGGACGAAGCCACCCGGGCCCTGGTGCAGCATGCCCCGTTCGGGATCTACCGCGCCACGCCGGACGGAGCGCTCCTGGCCGTCAACCCGGCGCTGGTGCAGATGCTCGGCTACGGGTCCGAAGCGGAGCTCATGCGCACGCACCTCGACCGAGACGTGTTCGTCGACCCTCAGGCGCGCTCGCAGTATGTCGCCCGGCTGAACAGCGACCCGCGCCCGGCGGAGGCCCAGGTCGCCTGGCGGCGGCAGGACGGCGACACCGTCATGGTCCGGCTCTACGGCCGGGCGGTGCGGCACGACGACGGGCGCATCGAGTGTCACGAGGTGTTCGCCGAAGACGTGAGTGAGCAGCGCAGCCTCGAGGAGCAGCTCCGGCAGTCCCAGAAAATGGAGGCGATCGGGCAGCTCACGGGGGGGATCGCGCACGACTTCAACAATCTCTTGACCATCATCCTGGCGAACGCGGAGCTGCTCGCCAAGGAGCTCCCGGCCGGCTCCTCGGACGGGCAGGCGAGCGTGCGCGACATCCGCTCCGCCACGCTCAGCGGGCGGCTCATGGTCAACCAGCTGCTCGGCTTCGCCCGGCGCTCGAGCCTGACGCTTGAGCCGGTGCACCTGGGGCACACGGTGACCGAGCTCGCGGGCGTGTTGCGGCGCGTGCTGCCCGAAGACATCGAGTTGCTCGTCTTCGCCGACGAAGATCTCCCCGAGGTGCACGCCGACCCTACGGCCGTCGAGCAGATTCTGCTGAACATCGTGAACAACGCCCGGGATGCGATGCCCGACGGCGGAGTGCTGCGGCTCGAGACGAGCTGCACGTGGATCAGCGAGGCGCAGCGGGCGATCCTGGGTCCCGGGGCGGCGAGCGAGTACGTGTGCGTCGCCGCCGACGACACCGGCGCGGGCATGGACGAGGCGACGCGGCAGCGCGTATTCGAGCCGTTCTTCACCACGAAACCGCTGGGGAAGGGGACCGGGCTGGGTCTCGCGACGGTGTACGGTCTGGTGAAGCAGCACGGGGGGTTCGCCCACATCGACAGCGCTCCCGGGGCGGGAACCCGGGTGCGGATCTATTTCCCGGTGGCGGCCGAAGGCGTGGACGTCCCCGCCGCGGGCGACGCCGGTGCGGCACCCGTCGCCGGCGGAAGCGAAACGATTCTGGTGCTGGAGGATCAGGCCCAGCTGCGCCGGGCGGCGGTGCACATCCTCGAGCAGGCGGGCTACCGCGTGCTCGCCGCGGCGGACGGGGAGGAGGCGCTCCAGCTGCTGCGTACTCATCCCGACCCCATCCATCTGGTGTTCAGCGATCTGGTGATGGCGCGGCTGGGCGGCCGGGAGGTCTACGAGACCGCCCGGAGCGAGGGGCGGACGACGCCGTTCCTGTTCACCAGCGGGTACGCGGGGTTCGGGCGTCGCGGCGACGAACCGCTCGATCCGGCGCTGCCGTTCCTGCCGAAGCCGTGGACCAGCGCCGCCCTGCTGGCCCGGGTGCGGCAGGTGCTCGACGAGGAGGCGCAACGCGGCGGGAAGCTCCCGAGGTAGGACTCGAACCAGGTGAGTTAACGGGTAAGGTCTCGGTGCCGACGCTGGAGCAGCTAGCGCCTGCTTCACACAACGCTCACGGCTTACGTGGCGGCACGGGCGGCAACATGCTGTCGATCTTCTCCTTCGACTCCCGGAGCCGCCCTCGCTCGCGCTGCATGAGGGAGTCCGCCTGCTCATCGGTGTAGACGACGTAGGGCGTGAGGAAGATCGCGATCTCGGTGCGCGAGCGAGCCACGCGCCGGCTCTTGAAGAGGTACCCGAGCAGGGGGACGTCCTTGAGGATCGGCACCCCGCTCTCGGTGATCTGCTCCGATTCCCCGATCAAGCCCCCGATCACGACCGTATGCCCGGTCTTCACGATGGCGCTGGTCTCCGCCTCGCGAGTCGTGATGACGGGCGCGTTCTGCGCCGCCGCGATCGTCTGCGCCGACAGCGCGCTGACCTCCTGGAGCACGCGGAACGTCACGTAGCCGTCGTTGTTGACGGTGGGGACCACCGTGAGCTGCGTCCCGACGTTGCGGAACTGGACCACCTGGTTCACAAAGGCGTTCAGTCCGGTGAGCGTCGACGAGGTGAAGGGCACGGCGCTGCCCACGAGAATGCGCGCCTGCTCGTTGTTGAGGGCGAGGATACGCGGCGTGGACAGCACCTGCACGTTGGTCGTGGTCGCCAATGCCTGGAGGACGGCGTGCACGTCTATATTGGCGAGCCGGATGATCTGGACGCCGAGCCCCTGGAGCCGCCCGAGCGTGTCCCCGAGGGTCTGGGGCCCGAGCCCGATGGTGGCGCGCCGTGTGGTGTCGCCGGACGTGAAGACCTGCCAGTTGATCCCCCACTGGCTGGGGCGGTCGAGGGTCACCTCGGCGATGAGCACTTCCAGCAACACCTGGGGCGGCCGGACGTCGAGCTGCTGGATCGTTTCCTGGAGCAGCGGAAAGTTGGGGGGAGCCGTGCGGATCACGAGCGAGTTGGTGGCCTGGTCGGGGACGATCGCGGTCCGGCCCACCAGCCCCCGAACTTCGGCCTGGGCGCTCTCCGCCACGGCCTGCGGCGCGGCGAACACTTGGGGGGTCTGTGCCCGCTGCTGGAAGGATTCGACCTCGCGCTGCCGCATGCTGCGGAGCTCGTCCGAGAGGCTGCGTCCCTCCAGTGCCGCCACGCGCTGCCGGCCGGCCGGCCCCGACACGGCGGCGCCGAAGAGCTGGCCCAGCGTCGCCGCCAGCTCCGACGCGCTGGCGTGCTTGAGGGGGTACACGTATGTCCGCAGCCCCGCCTCCCCGCCGGTCTTGACGTCGAGCTGCCGCAGCAGGTCCACGTAGCGCGCGATGCTGACGCCACGGTCCGTGATGAGGACGGCGTTGGAGCGCGGCACCACCTCGATGCGCGCGCTCTTGCCCGCCACCTGCCTGAGGAGCGTCACCCCTTCCTCCGCCTGGATGTACTCGAGCGGCACGATCTGCGTAACCAACCCGAGGGGCGGAGGGGAGGGGAAGTCCTTCCCAACGCGGACGGGGCCGGTGGCGGGCTTCCTCTCCTCGGGCATCACCTGCGCCACGGGTCCGGTCTGCACGACGACCAGGCCTTGGCTCTCGAGGATCGCCTCCAGCACCGCCCCGACCTGGGGCACCGGGACCGGTTGGGGGGCCTGGAAGGTGATTCGCCGCGTGGGCACCTCGGTCAGCATCACGTTCACGCCGAGTGCGGTGGCGAGCGAGCGGATCACGTCGCTGAGGTCCGCGTTGACGTAATTGATGCGGACGGTCTGCGGCGGCTGTTGCTGGGCGACGCCTGGGACGGGCGCGCTGAGCAGCGTGACCAGGAGCGCGCGGGCACCGAGGTCAATCCCAGGACGGAAGCTCACGGCATGCACCACCTTCGCAGTAAGGACAAGCGTGCTATGCCGTTACCAGGAAATCGTACGCACGCCGGCGCCGAGCTTGACGTGCCGAAAGTGTCCCGACAGGAGGGGACTGTCAAGCACACGACTGCACCGAAGGAGCTAGTTCATCGGACTCCAGTTGGTAAGTCGATGTTCATCCCGCCGAGTGATACCCCCCCGTCGCCCTCTCCGGCAGGTTTCCTGTCGAGGCGAGCGAGGTCCCATATCGAACCTGGATCACGAGACCCGCCCCGTATTCACACTACTGCTAGGAGACACACCATGTTTACTCTACCTCGACTGACGGGCCGGTTGGCCGTCGTTGCATTGTTTGGCGCGCTGCTGGTCACAGCCCGCGACTCCGCCGCGCAAGCGGGAGACGCCGTGCTGCGCTTCGCAATACTGGGCGGCCCGGCCGTGACCTGTACCAGGTCCACGACCGCCGGCGACGTAGGCGTCGCCAGCACCACCGCGTTCACGAACACCGGGTGCACGATTACCGGAAACATCCACGCGGGGGACGATTTCGCAGCGCAGGCGTACAATGACTACCTCACCGCGTACAACAACATCGCGGCCACACCGTGCAGCGGTGCGCTCTTGACGGGTACGCTCGCGGGCCAGAATCTGGCGCCGGGTATCTACTGCGTCAGTGCGGAGGCGAAGACGGGCGTGTTGACGCTCAACGGGCCTGATACCGCGAGCTGGACGTTCAAGGTCGCCGGTGCTTTCACGGGCACGAGTCTCTCGGTAGTTCTGGCTGGTGGCGCGCAGGCGTGCAACGTAATCTGGTGGTCGGAGGCCGCCGCGACGCAGACGGACTCGGACCTCAAGGGCAACATTCTCTCGGGTGCAGAGATCACCCTTACCCGTGGGAGTTTCGTTGGGCGAGCATTGGCGAAAGCCGCCGTCACGTTGACGGACGTCAGGACCCTCAGCGGCTGCGTTTGACGAAGAAGCCGTAACGCGCAGACACGCCGTTGAGTCTAAGGGGGTGTCGGGGATTCTCCCGACACCCCCGAGTGGTTTTCCCGAGATTCTCGATCCCTCTTGCACCGTCACCTGATCCGGGCCATCATGCCTAAAGCCTGGGAGGGCGGTTCGTGGCAAAACAAATCCTGGTGTTGGTGATCGAAGACAATCGCCTGGTGCGTGAGGGCCTCGCCGCCTTGCTGAACGAGCAACCGGACTTCACGGTGATCGCCGCTGCCGAAGGAGGAGAGGCGGGCCTGCTCCAGGTCCGGGAGACCAAGCCGCACGTCGTGCTCGTGGACGCGACCCTGGGGAGTTACGACAGCCACCGCCTGGTGGAAAGCGTCAGGAAAGAGGTTCCTGAGAGCAAGGTCATTGTCATGGATCTGCTGCCGGCGCACGAGGACATCATTGCGTTCATCCAAGCGGGCGCGAATGGGTTCATCGTGAAGGATGCCACGATCGACGATTTTGTGAGAACCATTCGATCGATCGCAGACGGAGCGGATGTGATCCCCGCCTCCCTCACCGGAACCCTCCTGTCCCATATCGTCGATCAAGCGGTCCAACGCAGCACCGCGGCCGTGCTGGAAGCCGTACAGATGACGAAGCGCGAACGGGAGATCACGAGCTTGATTGCCGAGGGCTTGAGCAACAAGGAGATTGCCCAACGGCTCAACATCGCCACCTACACGGTCAAGAGCCACGTGCACAACATTTTGGAGAAGCTCGCCTTACACAGCCGCCTGCAGATCGCTGCTCACGCGCACAAGTCCACTGCACCCAAGTAGCTAAGTCGCTTTTCATCCCGTCGGACGATGTTTGTGTGCGTCACGCACAGGCAGGTTTGTGTGTATGAAGAGTCTCTGGGCCTACGCATACAGGATCGTGCCGCCGCAGCCGTCGCAGAGGTTGGGCGCGATCCGCACGCTCTTGAAGGACGAGGCGTTGGCGGCACAGGGCAGCGCCCGCACCTGGTCGGGGCGGCTCGTGTTGGAGCCCGAGGCCACGCACATCCTGATCGTG